>DEKA01000035.1:11233-47020 GCA_002353635.1 Lachnospiraceae bacterium UBA2734 | reverse complement strand
GGATCCGCGGATACCCATCTTGTTCTCTTTGGTTCCGAATGTGAAGCCGGGAGTGTCCTTATCAACGATGAATGCTGTGAACTTCTTCTGCTTTCTGCCCTTCTTGTCGAGAACAATGTCGGTGTAAGCGATGATGATATAGACATCAGCTTCCTTGCCGTTTGTGATGAAGCACTTGGAGCCGTTCAGTGTCCAATATGTGCCGTCCTCGGAGAGAACCGCTCTTGTCTGAACGCCCTGTGCATCTGTGCCGGCGCCGGGCTCAGTCAGACCAAAAGCACCAAGCTTCTTTCCGGAAGCAAGGTCAGGAAGGTACTTCTTCTTCTGCTCTTCTGTGCCGAATGTGAGAATGGGATCCATGCACAGAGATGTGTGTGCAGAAAGAATAACAGCTGTTGTGCCGCAGCACTTTGCGAGCTCCTCAACGCACATAACGTATGTCAGGATATCGCAGCCCTGTCCGCCGTATTCCTTGGGAATCGGGATGCCCATAAAACCGTTCTTTGCCATCTTCTCAACGGTCTCTCTGGGAAACTTCTCAGTCTCATCGACTTCGATGGCGAGCGGCTTAACTTCCTTCTCTGCAAAATCCTTGAACAGTGATCTTGCCATTTCATGTTCTTTGCTTAACTGAAAGTCCATGTTCTTCTCTCCTTATCATATGAAGAATTCTGACCGGTGGACCGCACTGTGCGGCAGCCTTGCACCGGTCAGATATTCAGCTTACGGGATTATACAGCACATTTCCTGTCTGTCGTATCTCCGCTTCTGCCCTGCATCAGAGCCTGTCTACAGGGGTCTTTGTGCGGTCAGCATTGTAAACATAGAAGCCGCGGCCGGTCTTTACGCCAAGATGTCCTGCGCGAACCATCTTGCGAAGGAGCGGGCTTGCTGCGTACTTGTTGTCGTGCGTATCGTTGAAAATAACGTCCATGATCGCCAGTACAACATCGAGGCCGATGTAGTCGCCCAGTTCAAGCGGTCCCATAGGATGGTTGCATCCGAGTTTCATGGCTGTATCGATGCCCTCGATATCGGATGTGCCTGTGTAGTAAACGTTGATGCCCTCGTTGATCATGGGAACAAGGATTCTGTTGACTACGAAGCCTGCTGCCTCGTTAACCTGTACGGGAACCTTGCCGATCTGCTCAGCGATCTTCTTGACAGCCTCAACTGTCTCGGCAGGTGTGTTGGCACCGGCAATAACCTCAACGAGCTTCATAACAGGAGCGGGATTGAAGAAGTGCATGCCGACGATGGGCTTTGTGAGGCCTGCGCCGATCTCTGTGATGGACAGAGAAGAAGTGTTGGAAGCGAAGATGCAGTTGGGGTTCTTAACGATCTCATCCTGCAGAGCCTTGAATGTGCTCTTCTTCAGATCCATCTTCTCAAGAACTGCCTCAACAACAAGATCAGGATCAACGGCCTGTGTGTTCAGACCAGTCTGAACCTTTGCAAGGATTGCATCCTCTTTGGCCTGGTCGATCTTTCCCTTGGAAACCTGTCTGTCGAGCTGCTTCTTGATCTTGCCCTTGCCGCCGTCAGCAAACTCCTGCTTGATATCACAGAGATAAACCTTTTCTACTGCATCGTTCTGGGCAAAAGCCTGAGCAATGCCAGATCCCATTGTGCCGGCACCGATAACTGCTACCTTCATATTATCCTCCTTATCCGCATAATCTGCGGTTTATTAGTTATGCTGATTACTCATCGATAAAAGCAACGTGCTTAACCTTCTTCGGGTCGTCCTTCTTTCTCAGGAAGTTCGCCATGCCCTCTTTCTGGCCATAGCTCTCGAAGCAGTCGCCAAAGAGCTTCTCCTCAACCTGCACAGCCTCAGCTGTTGTGTTCTTGGCAAGTCCCTCGTTGATGGCCTTCTTGCAGTTGCGGACAGCGATTGGCGCATTCCCTGCGATGATGGAAGCGAGCTTCTTGGCAGCGGGGATCAGCTCCGCCTGCGGATAAACCTCATTGACAAGGCCGATTCTCTTCGCCTCATCTGCCTTGATGTTGCGCGCGGTATAAATGATCTGCTTTGCCATACCGGGTCCGATGAGACGAGCCAGTCTCTGTGTGCCGCCAAAGCCAGGTGTAATGCCAAGGCCCGCCTCGGGCTGGCCAAAAACGGCGTTCTCGGAAGCAAGGCGGAAATCGCAGCTCATAGCGAGCTCGTTGCCGCCGCCCAGTGCAAAACCGTTGACTGCAGCAATGACAGGGATCGGGAATGACTCGATCTCCAGGAAGAGATCGTTGCCCTTCTTGCCGAATGCCTCGCCCTCTGCCTTTGTGAGTGTAGACATCTCTCCAATATCAGCTCCTGCGACAAAGGATTTGTCCCCTGCGCCTGTGATGATGAGGCATCTCACTGTCTTTGTGTCGACGCCCTCGATCACTGCCTTCAGATCATCGAGGACAGCTGAGTTGAGCGCATTCAGAGCCTTCGGGCGGTTGATGGTCACAAGACCGACCGCGCCTTCCACTTCATAATCTACAAAACCCATAAGTAATCCCTCCTTGCATCACGGCAGGAATGCTGCCGGATTGTCCCAGCGGACCGCGCCTTCTGATATGCGGCCCTATTCCGCAATAATTCAGCTTGGAGCAAAAGCCCCAGGCTGAATTATTGTTTTCATCAAAATGTATTATTCGTAACGCTCAACAACTGTTGCGCAGCCCATGCCGCCGCCGATGCACAGTGTTGCGAGACCTCTCTTGGAGTTTCTCTTCTGCATCTCATACAGCAGTGTTGTGAGAATACGTGCGCCCGATGCGCCAACCGGATGGCCGAGTGCAATAGCGCCGCCGTTGACATTGAGCTTGTCCATATCGAAGTGGAGCTCCTTGCCTACTGCAACGGACTGAGCTGCAAATGCCTCGTTTGCCTCGTACAGATCAAAGTCATCGATCGTAAGACCGGTCTTTGCGAGGACTCTCTTTGTAGCTACAACAGGGCCGACACCCATGATGGCGGGATCAACGCCGCCGAGTGCACCTGCAACCCATACAGCCATAGGCTTTACACCGAGCTCTTTTGCCTTGGACTCTGTCATGACAACAAGAGCGGAAGCGCCGTCGTTGATGCCGGATGCGTTGGCAGCGGTTGTTACGCCGTCAGGATTGATGGGACGAAGCTTGGCAATGTCTGCTGCTGTCTGTGGACCGCGAGGGCCCTCATCGGTATCAACAATAACGGTCTGCTTCTTCTGCTTAACCTCTACAGGAACGATCTCGTCCTTGAACTTGCCTTCCTCGCGGGCCTTGGCGCACTTGGTCTGGGACCATGCCGCGAACTCATCGAGCTCCTCTCTTGTGAGGTTCCACTTCTTGGCAACATTATCTGCTGTCTGGATCATGTGGTAGTTATTGAAGGCATCCCACAGTGCATCGTTGACCATCGTATCAACCAGAACACCGTTGTTCATTCTGTAGCCAAAACGTGCCTTCGGCAGTGCGAACGGAGCCATGGACATATTCTCCATGCCGCCTGCAACTACTACCTCAGCCTCGCCGGCCTTGATGATGTCAGCTGCAAGGTTTACAGCATACAGACCGGAGCCGCATACAACATTGAGCGTAACGGCAGGTGTTGTTACAGGAAGACCTGCATTAATGGAAGCCTGTCTTGCCACGTTCTGTCCCTGTGCTGCCTGAATAACGCAGCCCATGAAGACCTGATCCACATCCTCGGGCTTGATGCCGGCGCGCTTAACAGCCTCCTTGATTACGATGGAGCCGAGCTTTGCAGCCGGTGTTGTGGAAAGAGCTCCACCCATCTTGCCTACCGCTGTGCGGCATGCACTTGCGATTACAATTCTCTCTGCCATGTTAACCTCCTTTAATATATCCTCTTCTTTTCTGAAACTGCGGTCACTGCTATGTTCGTATCGCGGTGAACACAGCCTGTTTACGCCTCATTCCGGCCTGTGCATGGCCGGTTTCCAAATGAGTTTGTTAATTTTTTATCACACTAGAGCATTATACCATAGCCCTTATATTTTTTCAATGCAGACTTACTAAAAAAGCAATTAAATGTCGTACTTTCTTGACATTTTCAACAAAAATACTAAATAGAAAAGACGGCGGCACATCTTTCGTGCCGCCGCCGCAATTGCTGTGCGATAAAACCAAACCTTATCTGCGCACAGAGACAGGATCAGAATGCTCATGCCTCAGGCTCAATCAGCCCGTAGGTTCCGCCCTTTCTCTTGTACACCACATTGATCTTCTCCGTCTCCGCATTGCAGAAGACATAGAAATTATGTCCGAGAAGTTCCATCTCTACACATGCATCTTCGGGATACATCGGCTTCATATCGAAAACCTTCTTCCTCACGATCTTAATGTCCTCGTCATCAGCATAATCCTTCTGCAGATACTCATCCTTGAAGGCGCCGCCTGCGTGATGCCTGTCAATGATGCGGTTCTTGTATCTCTTCAGCTGACGCTCGATGACCTCCTCGGCCAGATCCAGTGATACATACATATCGTTGCTCGTCTGCTCCGAGCGGATGATATCATCCCTCACCGGAATCGTGACCTCAATTGTCTGCCGGTCCTTCTGTACCTGCAGCGTTACACGGACCTCGATATCGGATGCAAAGAACCGCTCCAGCTTGCCCAGCTTCTCTCTTATTGCGGATTCGAGAGCCGGTGTGACATCCATATTCTTGCCAACGATGATAATCTTCATAGAGTGTCCTCCTTACCGGTTATCACGGATTTATGTTACATCCTCCGTGTAATATCAGTATAACATGAATTTAACGCACAGCGTTGACAAACTCCCGCACCGGCAGTTATGCTATTTGACGTAACTGGACCGGAAAATTGATGCTTTTCATGTACTGCACATGCAGCTGTGCTGAAGACATCGGTACAAGGTTCTGCTGATAAAAGGGAGTAGCCTCACACAGATCGATTCCGTGTGCGTCCAGTCCGTCAGGACGGCAGAAATGCCCGGACTGGATACAGTTTTCAGAAGGCAAGACTTTTATTGTGGTTTTTATGATGCCCACAATAGAAGACCTGTCTTTTTTTGTGGGAAACGGAGGTATCTGTAAATGCAGGAAATACTCGGTCTGTATGCCAACATCGGCAATATCACCTGGCAGATGGTCATCATGTGGGTCATCGGCGCTGTGTTGATCTGGCTTGGCATCGTCAAAAAGATGGAGCCCACGCTCCTTGTACCTATGGGCTTTGGTGCGATTCTTGTGAACCTTCCCCTCTCCGGCGCAGTCACGCAGGGGACCGAAGTCGGTGCCCTGGATCTCCTGTTCCAGAGCGGCATTTCCAACGAGCTCTTTCTCCTTCTTCTTTTCATTGGCATCGGTGCCATGTGTGACTTCACGCCGCTCCTGGCCAATCCGAAAATGATGCTGTTCGGTGCTGCTGCACAGTTCGGCATCTTCTTCACCATCAGCCTGGCCTCTCTTCTTAGATTCTCTATCCAGGATGCGGCATGTATAGGTATTATCGGCGCCGCCGACGGCCCGACTTCCATTTTCGTCGGCAACTACTACGGCACGCGATACATCGGTGCAATCATCGTTGCTGCCTACTCCTACATGGCCCTCGTGCCGATCATCCAGCCGCCGGTCATCCGTCTCATCACGACAAAGAAGGAGCGCATGATCCGCATGCCGTACTGTGCAAGCCGTGTCAGCCGCCGCGCGAAAATAATCTTCCCAATCATCGTCACTGTAATCGCCGGCATCATCGCTCCCAAATCGGTATCGCTCATCGGCTTTCTCATGTTCGGCAACCTGGTCCGCGAGTGCGGCGTGCTGGACTCCCTCTCCGATACTGCGCAGAATGTTCTCTCCAACCTGGTGACGCTTCTTCTCGGTCTCACTGTGGCATCGCAGATGCGTGCGGAAGACTTTCTCTCCCTGCAGACACTGATGATCATAGGTCTCGGCCTTGTCGCGTTTATTTTCGATACTGTGGGCGGGATTCTCTTCGCCAAACTCATGAATCTCTTCACCCCGCACAATAAGGTCAATCCCATGATCGGCGCGGCCGGCATCTCGGCCTTTCCCATGTCCGCGCGGGTCATCAACCAGATGGCCATGGATGAGGATCCCACGAACATCATCCTCATGCAGGCCGTCGGCGCCAACGTCTCCGGTCAGATCGCATCTGTTCTGGCGGGCGGTATGATCCTGTCACTGATTGCGAGGTAACATCTATTTTTTGGAGGATTTGAAAATAATGAATACTTTTCTCTTTTCGCTGAAAGTGATGGGGATTGGCCTCATCGGGATCTTCAGTGTGACTGTTGTTCTGATCATCGCCATGGTAATCCTGACCAGACTCTTTCCCGTCTCGGCAGAGAAGCAGGATGAGGAATCGAAGTAATCATATTCATTACGCTTGTCTGTGGCAGGAGTTTCTTTGAGCTTCGCTCCTTCCGGTTGAAGAAATATAAGCGAAATGCAGGAGCAGGGATTCCCTGAGCGCCTTTGCGTACCGCCGTTACTTAGCGAGGTCTTTCCGAGCTTAGTAACGCGATGAGCTAAGCAAGAGCGGAAGCGTGCAGAAGGGAACCCTGCTCCTTCATGAGTGAACCTATTGATAACAAATTTTCCTGGGCCGAGGGCACTCCTGTCCCGCCCAAGCGTATTCTTATACAGAAACAGCTCCCCGGCGGTGTTACATACCGGAGAGCTGTCTTATTTTCAGTTGTGTTGAGCTGCGTATCAGTTGAAGATTCTTCTGATCGCAAGGATCTGCCTGTATGTGGCGTTGGTGACTGTGATGCCCGTTCTCGGGTTCGATGCGTTCACGATCTGGCCGCCGCCGATATAGATGCCAACGTGGCCGTCGTAGCAGACAAGGTCGCCCGGCTGTGCAGCGGAGAGAGAGCCGACTGACGTGCCGCAGCTTCTCTGCGCGGCGTCATAGTGCGGAAGGCTCACGCCGAAGTGTGCATAGACAGACATCGTAAAGCCGGAGCAGTCTGTGCCGTTCGTCAGGCTCGAGCCGCCCCATACATAAGGATTGCCGAGGAACTGCATGGCATAGTTGACAACCTGCTGTCCCTTCGATGCGCCGCTCGCCGACTGCTTCGCTGTGCTGCCGGAAGACCGGCCGGTCGAAGATGATGAGGAGGATGACGAAGACTTGCTCGCGGCCTCTTTCTCCTCTTCCTTCTTCTTGGCTTCCTCGGCTTCTTTTTCTTCTTCCTCTATGGAAACGGCCTCCGGATACTGCACCTCTACATCCGCAAAGTCTGCGGAGATGTAGCCCTCGCCGTCTTCTGTATTGACCTTATACCAGCCGTCAGACTCACTGATGATATCGAGCTGCTGGCCACCGCCGATCAGGGAGATGACATCGGAATCGGTGGATGCTGCCGCACGCACCTTCAATGTCTGTGTTGTCACCTTTGCCTGCTTGGTGCTGTGGCTGTCCGCAATCTGCTGTGCCTGGGAGCCCTGTGCAACATAATCTTGCTTGACGTATCCTGTCACATCGCCGGAAGTGATCTTGATCCAGCCGTTCTCATCTGCCTCTTCAACAACCTTGCCGATCGAGTTGGCATAGAGCTTGCCCACAATCTTAGCATCGGCTGAAGGCTGTTCCCTCACATAGACAAAATCATTGGCGACAGAAGCCACGAGCTCCTCGTCGCTTTGCTGGGAAGATGTATCCGCAGAGGAAGCAGAATCCGCTGCATCACTCTGCGCATCAGAACTGTCTGTACTCTCAGACGAAGCATCTGCGGAATCAGCGCTCTCAGATGTTCCCTCCGATGATGCGTCCTCTGACGAATCATCGCTGCTGCCTTCAGAGGAGCTGTCCTCTTTTGTGGTATTCACAGCTGCAACAACGGCATCCTTCTCCGATACCTCCTGTGAGGAGACGCCGTTCTTCCCGCTGGCGCTGTCAACGACTTCCTTCTCCTTCTGCTGGGAGGAAGTGAGCGTTGTATCTACGATGCTGTCATCCTTGTCTGCAGACTCCACAGCCTCGCGGATTGCCTTTGCCGTCTCCTCCGTGCTGTCATCAGCGGAAGACTTCTCTGCAGGAGCCTCTGTATCCGCCTCAGAGGAATCTGAAGACGCAGAAGAAGCGTCTGCAGATGATGCATCTGCGCTGCTGATTGCAACATCTCCATTGGAGGCCGTCGTCACCACAGCGGTCATTGTAAGCGGAGCCGCCTTTTCGATGACATTAGCAACGCCTGCAGTCGTCACCTGCTTCGCCTGCTGGGAAGTCTGTGCACTCTGGTAGGCTTCCTTTGCCGCTACCTTTTTCTTGACATCGCGGACGGATACCTTCTTTGCAGAAAGAGCATATGCAACACCTGCACTGGGAAGAGAGAGCGTACTCATCCACCCGTTTGCGGCTGATACATCTTTTGGAATCGTGAGAGTACCCAGCGCGATCGCGCCGGCTGCAAGATAGGTAAAAGCAAGAGTCTTATTAAACTTCATTGTTCCTCCGACGGGCAGAAGAGTGAACTGCCGGGTCAAATTATTACGAAATTATTAAATAAATGATAACAATCTGTCCCTCCGATGTCAATAAACCACCCGTCACTATGGATAAATCAATTGTGAAATTTTTATGAAGACGCTGTATTTCTGTACATATGCCGCGTACTGCTGCATCTGTCAAAAATTCAGGCGGTGAGAACGCCCGGCACCTGACGTCTATACCAAATGACGGTCCTCCACATACTCCTTCACCATCCGGATCTCATCGAGATGAATGCAGTTGGGGATTGCATCTGCCGCTACAGCTTCGCGCAGCTCGTCATAGTCCATCCAACGCACGCCGTCCACCTCGTCCGCCTGCAGATGAAAGTCTTCGTCCGGAATATCCCGGACCATCACGTAATCACTGCTTCTCTCCCGGTCCCGGAATTCTCTTCCATAAAAATATGCGTCGTCCGTGATCTTATATATGCCGACGAAATGCAGATCCTCCGGTGCAGCATCAATTCCCAGCTCCTCCCGCACTTCGCGAAGTGCCGTCTGCTCTGCACTCTCGCCTGCCTGTACGTGTCCCGCCGAAGAAATGTCGTAGCATCCGGGATAGGAATCCTTATGCATACTTCTCTTCTGAAGGAGGTAATCAAGACTCCCATGTCTGTTCGGCCGCACAATCCAGATATGCGCTGTTCCATGAAGTCTTCCGTCTCTGTGCACAACTCCTCTCTCCGCGCGGACACCGGTTTTTGTGCCGTCAGGTTCAATGATGTCGAACAGTTCCATCGGTGTGCCGTTCAGGACGGCGCGCCCAAGCCTGTCGGTTCCGTCATATACGAGCTTTAAGGAAAAGAAGGATGCATCCTCATCGAGAAGCCTGAAGAAAATCTTATCCCCCTCCCAGATGTTGAGACCCCAGACTTTATCTTTATCCACCCACTCGAGGTCTCCCTCGTCGCAGGCAGTCTCCTCTCCGCTCCAGCCCGAAGCAGTGAAGAGAAACATGTATTCATAATCGCCCTTCCCGGATAAAAAGGTGACGACGCCGCGCAGTCTGTATGAAGTCAGTGTCAGCCCCGTCTCCTCCCTGACCTCGCGGATGACGCAGTCCTCCGGGCTCTCCCCTTCCTCTGCGTGTCCTCCCACACCGATCCACTTGCCCTTATTGACATCGTGTTCTTTCTTCACACGATGCAGCATAAGATACTGCCCGTCACGTTCCAGATAGCACAGCGTAGTCACTTCAGGCTGCATAAGTTTCCTCCTGACATCGCAAATCGGGCAGAAGGCGCTGCCGCCCCTGCCCGATTCCCATGTTGCCTTTTTTATGCTTCATCGACATAGCTGCACGCCGCCAGTGCCGCTACGGCTCCGTCGGCCGCCGCTGTCGTCAGCTGTCTTACCTTCTTCGTCCTGCAGTCTCCTGCCGCGAAGATGCCGGGTGTACTGGTGCGGCAGTCCTCTCCGGCGATGATATAGCCTGCCGGATCCTGCTCTGCCACATCTTTAAATGCTGCATTGGACGGCACCTGACCGATCGCAACAAAGAGTCCGGAAACAGAAATTGTTCTCTCCGCCCCCGTCACCTTATCCTTTGTGACGACAGCGCTGAGTTTGCCCTCCTCGCTCTGCAGGGCACTGATGGTACTGTTCAGAACGAGCTCCACATTGTCCCTGCCGCGGATGCCGGCAACCTCAGCCTCATCAGCGCGGAACTGATCTCTTCTGTGAATAATATAGACTTTCCTGCAGATATTGGCGAGAAAAGCCGCATCCTCCAGGGCTGTATTGCCGCCTCCGTTGACGGCGACATCCTTCTTTCTGTAAAAGGCGCCGTCGCAGGTTGCGCAGTAGGAGACGCCCTTTCCTGTCAGCTCCGCTTCTCCGGGAATATTCAGCTTTCTTCTCGTCACACCAGTGGCCAGAATGACAGCCTTTGCGCTGTACGTATGCTGCTGCGTGTGTACAACCTTCCGGTCCTCCTGGTTCTCAACACGCAGAACCTCCTCATACTCCACCTTTGCGCCGAGGTTCTGTGCCTGCTCAAGAAGCCCGGTCGCAAAATCAAAGCCGGAGATATGGGCAATGCCCGGATAATTCTCTACATCCAGCGTGTTGATGATCTGCCCGCCATAGGCATTTTCCTCAAGAACAAGGGCCTTCTTGCCTGCCCGCTGTGTATAAATAGCTGCTGAGAGGCCTGCTGTTCCGGCCCCGATAATAATCACATCATAGTCCATATATAATCCCCTTTCCGGGAGAATATCCCGACTGAGAACTGTTACAATCAGAGAAAATAACTGCAGCATGGAAGTTCTTTCCGTGCTGCAGTCATTATACACAATATTCAAATGGTTCGGCGTAACATTTGCAACACAGCTCCGCTGGTCCCCTGTCAGGAGAGTGCCATCCGGTCACTCACCTCGCCGCCCGCCTGCTCGAAGCGGTGCAGAAGGTCCTCCACCTTCAGGTTCCTTTTCTCTTCGCCCTCAACATCATAAATGATTTTTCCGCCGCTCATCATGATGAGACGGTTTCCGTGCGCAATGGCATCGCGCATATTATGTGTCACCATGAGTGTCGTAAGGTGACCCTCGCGAACGATTCTGTCCGTTGCCTGCAGCACCTTTGCGGCCGTCTTCGGATCAAGGGCTGCCGTGTGCTCATCCAGAAGAAGAACCTTTGGCTTTTTCATGGTCGCCATCAGAAGCGTGAGTGCCTGTCTCTGTCCGCCGGAGAGAAGACCTACCTTTGCAGTCATCCGGTCCTCAAGGCCGAGATCAAGCTTCTTCAGCTCCTCTCTGTAGAGCTCCCTCTCCTTTGACGTGACGCCCCAGCGAAGTGTCCTCTTCTGGCCTCTTCTTGCGGCCAGCGCCATATTTTCATCGATCTGCATATCGCCGGCAGTTCCGGTCATAGGATCCTGGAAAACACGGCCGAGAAACTGTGCCCTTTTGTATTCGGAAAGGCCGGATACATCCTGCCCGTCGATCAGAATCTGTCCCTCATCGACCGGCCATGCGCCTGCGATCGCGTTCATGATGGTGGACTTTCCGGCGCCGTTGCCGCCGATTACCGTACAGAAATCCCCGTCCGCAAGCGTCAGGCTCACATCAATCAATGCCTTTTTCTCGTTGATGGTACCAGGGTTAAATGTCCTCGAAATATTCCGGACCTCCAACATCAGCGCGCCTCCTTATCTTTTCCGTCTTTATCCGGCGAAGTCTGCTGCGCGGCCAGTCTGGCGTTTCGGCGCGCTAGGCCCCGGAACGAATTGCGGCGCAGGGACTGCAGATACGGAACAGCCAGGAAAGCGGCTACCACAATGGCAGTCAGAAGCTTCATATCGTCTGCAGGGAACTTGAGCCAGAGAACGAAGACATAGACAAAGTAATACACGACGCCGCCCACAACCGTGAAGGTCAGACGCATGATGAAGTTCAGTCTCTTCCCGACGATAGCCTCCGCGAGCACCTCACCGATGATGACGGCAGCAAGGCCGATGACGATGGAGCCCTGTCCCATCTTGACATCCGCAAAGCCCTGATACTCCGTGAGGATTCCTCCGGAGAGCGCGATCAGACCGTTGCTGACAGCAAGTGCGATGACCTTCATCAGGTTCGTGTTGATGCCCTGCGCCCTGGACATATGCGGGTTGATGCCCGTCGCGCGGATGGAGCTGCCCAGTTCAGTGCCAAGGAACCAGTAAAAAACGGCGATGATAACGATATCGACGATCAGCGTAAGCGCAATGGTCTGCCCCAGATACTGGATGTTGGATGTGAAGTGAACCTTCACGGCGTTGACCGGCACGGCCTGATTGGCCTTGCCCATGATGTTCAGGTTGATGGAATAGAGCGAAATCTGCGTCAGGATTCCGGCAAGGATGTCCGGAATGCCCAGAACTGTGTGAAGAATGCCCGTTGCAAGTCCTGCGGCAATTCCTGCAATAAAAGAAACAAGAAGAACCGCCTCCGGACTCCAGCCGCCGAGAATCAGCATAACAGCAGTGCACCCGCCCAGAGCAAAGGACCCGTCGCAGGTCATATCTGCAAAATTCAAAACGCGGAAGGTCAGATATACGCCCAGAGCCATGATGCCCCAGATGAGGCCCTGTGCCAGCCCTCCGGGGGCCGCATTCCACAGGGCGTTGGGATTAAGTGATGCAAAATACGCTGCCATGAGAATCCTTTCTTCAGTCTGTTCCGTCAATCACTTTGTAATCGTCGGGAACCGTCACGCCGATAGTGTCAGCATACTTCTTATTATATTCCTTCGTCGTAGCAGAAGCGTATTCAATCTGCATTGTGGATACATCTGCTCCATTGCTGAGAATATCGATTGCCTGCTTGCCGGTCTCTGCGCCGAGATCATAGTAGCTGATGGAGAGCGTGGCAAGACCGCCCTGTGCACACATATTCTCCTCGCCGCAGATCACGGGAAGCTTAGCTGCACCTGTCACCTGCGTGATGATCGGCATGTTGGAGGCAGCCGTGTTGTCTGTCGGGATGTACATGGCATCGACGCCGTTAACTGCGCTGTTCACGACAGAGGAGAGGTCGTTGGAATCAGAGAAGGTGAACTCCTCATAGTCGACGCCGTCCTCTTTGAGGTAGCCCTCAATCTTCTCCGCCTGGAACTTGGAGTTGGCCTCGGAGGAGCAGTAGAGAATGGCAACCTTCTTTACATCCGGAACGAGCTCGAGGATCATGTCCTCCTGCTGATCAAGAGGAGCAAGGTCAGAGGTTCCGGAGATATTCGTGCCCGTCGTGCCGCTGAAATTCGAAACGCCCAGTGCAGTGCCGTAATCCGTGATGGATGTGCCAAGGATCGGGATTGTCGTCGTTGCAGACTGTGCTGCCTGCAGTGCAGGCGTCGCATTGGCAAGGATCAGATCATACTGATTGGAAACAAAGCCGTTGACGATAGTGGCGCATGTTGCAGAATCGCCCTGTGCGTTCTGCACATCGATCTCCACATTGTCGCCGTATTCCTTCTTCAGAGTATCCTCGAAGCCCTGTGTAGCCGCATCGAGTGCCTCGTGCTGCACGAGCTGGCAGACGCCGACCTTGAACTTCTTTCCTGAAGTCTGTGCGGCGCTCTCTGTTGCCGCCGCCTCAGAAGTGCTCTGAGCATCAGATGCCGCCGTCTCTGCAGCCGGTGCCTGTGAGGAAGCTGCTGCAGAGCTCCCGGACGTGCCGCTCTGACCGGATCCGCATGCCGCAAGTCCCATCACCATCATGCCTGCAAGTGTCACTGCCAACATTTTCTTTTTCATAAGTCTGCCCTCCTGTCGCGCTCCGGCTCATAGCCGGATCCGCGTTCTTTAACCGCAGTGGTAATTTATTACATTAAAGCGCAGACGCGTTGGCGTGTCAAATCTTTTATGTAATTGTTCAGCACCACTCGGAAAGTCGGGATGAGGTGCTGAACAGATACTCTTTCAGAGTATATCTGCCCCCTCAGGAATACTGAACTCCTGCTCTTTCACCGCGTATTTTCCGGTGTGCATCATATCCTCTTCCATGAAATCCCTCACGAAATTAATGAATTCCTGCACAAGGACGCCCGGTCTTGCATCCTTTGGCCACACCAATTCGTATTCTACATACTTGGCAGGGTCCGTGATGACCTTGCTCGTCACAAGAGGATTGGGTGTGTACGTTGTCTGGGGGAAAATGCTGATGCCCACATTCTGCTCTGTGAGCGCGACAGCATCGAGATAATTCGACATTTCGCAGACGACATTCGGCTCTTTGCCAATGCCCGCAAACCACTTGCGGATGGCCTCAATGCGTGAATTTCTGCGTGGTATGACAAGGGGATAGCGGGCGAGCTCCTCCAGTTTGACAGTATCGCCGGGCGCTTCAGATAGCGGATGATTCTTAGGGATGATGGCGATCCAGGGCTCTCTTCCCACAACTATGCTGTCCAGATGTTCGTTGTCGAAGGGATAGGCAATGACAGCCAGATCAGAGAGCCCCCGCGCAAGATGCTCCAGCACGTCATCAGAGCTGCCGTTCCACATCTGGTAGGTGACCATCGGGTACTCCTCGCGGAATCCTGCGATCCATCGGGATGCAATATACGGTGCGCGGCCCTCCACCATGCCTAGTGAGATGCTGCCGGAGAGACCGCTCTCCATATGTGCGAGATCGCTCCTTGTCTTATCCGCAAGTGCCAGCATCTGGTTCGATCTGTGCAGAAGAAGGCTCCCCGCCTCAGTGAGCTGGAGATGTCTCTTTCCGCGGATGAAGAGCTGCACGCCCAGATCCTCCTCCAGACCCTTGATCTGGTTGGAGAGCGGAGGCTGACTCATATTCAGCTTTTCAGCGGCCCTTGTAAAATTCAGTTCCTGCGCAACCACTGTAAAATACTGCAGCGTTCTGAAATCCATCCATAACCTCCCGTTTTTCTCCCTCAGCGAACTGCCTTCAGGATCCCCTTCGCAATGGAAGCCATTGCGCGATTGTTCGGATGAATTGCCGTCCCCTTGTTGTCTGAATACATCCCTTTCCCATCCGCATCGTAAGCTGTATCTATTCCGAACTGATAATGAGGATTGTCCTGCAGAGCAGACAGACTCACATAGGATATCCCCATCTCCTCCGCAATTTTCTTCTTCGTCTCGTCGAGCTGATCATCTCTCCAATAGTTGCCGGTCACGATGATCTGTGCATTCGGTGCCTTGGCACGGATGTATTGCAGGAGGGTTCTGAAGTCGCCGTCAAACCCGGCCGTATTCGTCACATTGTCACCCAGCTGGACGCTCACCAGATCAAGACTGCTGCTGAGATAACCGTCGAGCAGATGGAGAATCCTCGCTCTGTCACCGTAAGAGATCTCCCAGATCGCGTAGTTCATGGCAGCGCCGTTTACATTCTTCCTTGTGCGCGAGAGTCCCTTCAGCACCTGGTGGTAGTAATCCTTATCAATGGAGGTTGCACCCATCCCCATCGCATTCGGCCAGAATGCCCTCTTTGGGTGGAGCGTTATGCTGTTGCCGAGCGCAAGGTAATCATAGCCGTCTCCGGCACTCCATCCGCTCTTTGCGACGCAGAAGGTCACCGTCGGATTGGCGGCTGTGCTCCTGTACGGCACAGCAATTTCAAGACTGTCTCCGGACGCCTCCGTGTCTACCGCGGTATAGACATGATCGCCCGCGTCGAAAATTCCCTGAAGTCTCTCTCCATCCCGGAGAGTTCTTCCGGAGAGAACCTGCCGCAGAGGAATCCTGACCGTCTCAAGTGTGCCTTCCGCGGCGTCCGTCGAATAGGAGACCGCAAAAGAGCTGAGCACCTCAACGCCGCCTGCCATGCTGTTCACGTTGTAGTCTGCGCCCGAATAGTTGACAACGGCAGGGCCCCCTCCGTTGACAAGAAGCGTATATACCTCATCGACCTTGGCGGTTCCGGCCGCATCCGTCATCAGCGAAGCAGCCGCCTTTGCACTCTCCTTTGCCATCGATGTCTGCACAGGTGCTGCTGTCAGCATTCCTGCCGCAAGGAGGGCTGCAGCAGCCCTCTTCCAATCTCTCAAAAAGTTCATTCCGTATCCTGCTGTAAGCGCCATCTGCGCGTGTTGTGCGCGTTGCGGCTTCTCTCCCGGAAATCTGTATTCAGAAGGTCCCGGTGTGCTGTATGTAATGATATGCACTGCATACGTTTTTCATATCATAAATATATGTTCAGCGCCCTGCTGACAACTGCCGAAGCCGGACTGTGCCGAACAGATCCCATCAATGTCTGCCGGCGCCAGGGCACCGCCTATAATCTTAAGGATTCTCCGCCTGTTTTACAAGGAAGCGAATGTACAAAAAATCAGAAAGTATGTGCACTCTTTTCATACAAATATCCTATGATAAAAAGCGCAGCCATTCAGCGCCCGTCCCGAGGTTTTCCCGCCTTGTCCGCCCCGTTTTCTCTGCGCTGCCCTTTCGGCCTTCGGATGAGAAAAACGCGCGCATTCGTGTTAAACTGATATACATGATCCTTTCGGCGAAACCGCCTTCGCGGATTTTGTCCCGGGTTCCAGCAGGCCCCAATGTCCTGATTCGGGAGAGCGCCCATTCGGACCTTTCTCCCAAGGGCAGTGCAGCGGGCGCAGCACCTCAGGGAAGTGCGGCACAGAAAGGGATCTATGCAATAAAGGAAAGAGGTAATCACTACGCAGACGATTGATTTTACACCGCGGAAAAAGAGCAGGGCACCACTCATCACCGGCATCCTGATAGCCGTCTGTGCGGCAGCTGCTCTTATTTTCACAGCGTTTTATCTGAACAGTCCCTCCGTGCGCTACAGACATGCAGTCTCTGAGGGCAGCAGTGCTCTCTCTGCGAATGACTATGCAAAGGCGGAGACAGCCTACTCAAAGGCGCTCGCCATCGAGCCGTCATCGAGGGAGGCAGAGTCAGGGCTGCTTGATGCCATGGACGGCGCGGGGGATTATGATGGGATCTGTAAAGAAGCAAAAGGTCAGTTTTCCGGATTTGCCAAAGAAGACGCGCAGCAGCTGACGGAGAAGGCCGCAGGACTTCTCTACGCAGCAGCGGATTCGGCGCTGAGCAGTCAGGAATATGATAAGGCGGCCTCTCTTTATAATGATGTCATCACGGTCACAGGCAGCGGCAGCAGCTACGGCAAGAAGGCGGCCGGCAAAATCACAGACATTGACCTGAATCAGGCGGAGTCCTCCGGCAGCAGCCAGCAGATTGCAGCGTGGGAAAAGGTGCTGAAGGACGATCCCACGAATATTAAGGCATATAACGAGCTGGCGTCTCTATACACGGCAGACGGCGATTATGACAAGGCCGCACAGGTACTGGAGCAGCTCCTCTCCCGCTACCCCGACAACACAGCGATCCTGTCGCAGATTGCGGATGTCTATGCGGATGCCGGCGACTATGACAAGGCTCTGGATGCGCTCGACAAGGCAGCGAAGATCAGCAATACAGATGATATTAAGGCAGCGCGTCTTCGGATCTCCGTGCAAAAGGCGCAGAAGGCGGAGGGCATGGAGGCAGTCTCTCTCTGGCAGGACATTCTTGCCGACAATCCCACCTATGTCGATGGCTACGCCTCTCTCGCCAATCTTTACGTCTCTCTGAATGATTACAGCGATGCACTGACAACGCTGAAGGACGGCTATAAAAAGACAAAGGATTCCCTGCTCAAGGAACAGTACAGTCTGACCAAAAAGAATATGGAGAGTGCCGGCATCAGCACAGACAAAAAGTCGCAGTCGGAGAATCCGGTCGAAGAGCTGCAGAGCGCCCTCGCGGACAATGATTATGCCAGGGCTGTACAGGCCATGGCTGACAGCCGTTTTCTCTCCCTCATAGACAAAAAGGAGAAGGCGGCAGAAAATGACGCGCAGAGTAATGCCGCCTCTTCCGAAGCAGCAAAGAAAAAGGCATCTTCCGGCACTTCGTCAGGAAGCGGCTCCACCCGGAAAGATTACACCGCATCTGTCTCTTCCGACGGAAAGGTCACCGTCAGCAAGGTCACAGTGAAGGCCTCGGATCTCGGGGCCTCCTCTGCAGATACAGAGACAAAGACCTCCGTGAAGCTTGGGCACGATAAGAAATTCGACACGGACACGCTGATTGTGTACGCCGCTGACGGCACAGAGATCATCGCCTACCGGCCCGCCTACACGGACGAGCTGAACCGCACCGTCATCGGCGAGTACGGACGGGACCGCAACGGCTACGGCTCTTATGTGCTCACAGGCGGCAAGGTTCTCTCCTCAGCTGCCTACTACGCATCTTTTTCGCCGTGAGCCGCAGCGGTTCACAGTAGTGCACACAGGCCATAGACAACTTCAGCGGCGCTCCTGCACATCCATGCAGTGAGCGCCGCTGTTTTCTGTTGCAGCAATGGATAACCAACTCGTATGGCTTCCTGAAGGTCCTATCTCGAGGCCAGCCGCGCGCAGATGCTGCTCATTGAGGTCAGCTTTGCGTATGCGCGGTTCAGGCCGCTCCAGGGGATGCGCAGAGAACACGCCGCACAATAGCTGATATAGTACAGATCCTCCTTTTCCAGAAACGGGATCTGTGTCTTTAAGGACACATAGCGCGTCGTCGGCGTGGGAGAGCTGTAGGCCGTCATGCCAACATCCTTTGCCATGCGCATGGCCCTCTTCATATGAAGGGGATCGCTGACAAGAACGGCATCCTTTAAACCGTTTGCATCCATGACCTTCTTGGCATACTCCAGATTCTCCCTCGTCACCTTGGACTTCTCCTCGAGGAGAATGTCACTCTGCGGCACACCCTGCGCCGTGACATACAGCATCGCCGCGTGGGCATCCGATTCATCGTTTCCCTCCGCGTAGCCGCCGGTCAGAATCAGTTTTCTGACATAGCCGTTCTGATACAGCCAGATCCCGTGGTTTAACCGCTCTCTGAAAACAGGGGAGACCTCTCCCTTCCACGACCCGGCCCCGAGAATTACGGCAGCATCCGCCTTCCGCTTCTCATCCCTCTGGCCATATTCCCATATACTGTACCCGGTCAGAATAAAACCAAGACCGGCAGCAAGCAACAGAACAGCCAGAATGCAGAGTGCCTTCTTCACCCGCCTTCGTGCTGTGCCTTTGGCCTTTCCGCCAGCCTGTTCCCTTGTCCGTCTCAATGTTCTGTGTCTCTAACTCCTCTATACTGTCAGCAGCCTGCATCGGTTTTGCAGTACTCCGCCGGTCCGGATCACCCGCGCAGCACCTCGCGAAGCGGCGGAATCAGCTGCTTCTTGCGGCTGACGATGCCGGGCAGATCGAACTCTCCGTCCTTTCCCTGCACATGGAAAGCCTGTTCAACGGCCTCCTGTGCCCCGTTTCCGGCGCACAGAAGCCTTGTGCTCTGATCAGGGATGCTCGTCAGCATATAGAAAATCATGGCAGATCCCGAATGTTCAACTGCCTCGGGAAGATAAGCCTTCACGAGCTTCTTCGCGTGGTTGTATGCCTTTTTGCTCATGAAAAATCCCTGTCCGACGGAAATTGTGTAGTCGTCCAGCGCAAATTCCTTGTAATCCGTATAAAGGACGTCCTCCGCCGTGCGGCCTGTGAGATCCTCGCCTGCCTCAAACATCTTGGGGCCGTACTCCTCAATGTTCTCCCCGGCGATTTTTGCGAGATCCTCCGCCGCGGCCTTGTCCACCATTGTGCACGTAGGCGAGTGGAACATCAGTGTGTCGGAGAGAATGGCAGATAAAAGAAGTCCGGCGATCTGCTGTGGGATCTCCACACTGTGCTCATGGAACATCGAGTAAATAATCGTCGCCGTACAGCCTACCGGTTCGTTTCTGAAATAGACAGGCCCGCTTGTCTCGAGCGTTCCGATTCTGTGATGATCGATGATCTCAAGAATCTCCGCCTCTTCGAGACCATCTACCGCCTGTGATCTCTCGTTGTGGTCGACAAGAATCACCTTTTTCCGGTGCATATTCAGGAGGTTTCGTCTGCTGACTACGCCGGTGTAGAGGCCGTCTGCATCCAGGATCGGAAAATAGCGGTGCCGCAGGCTCGCCATGACCTTCTTCGCCTCTTCAATCGGTGTGTTCAGATTAAAGGTCACCAGATCCCTGGACTTCATGAAATGACGGATCGGCGCCGCCATGCTCACCAGTCTCGCCGAGGGGTATGTGTCATAGTGTGTCTGAATCACTGTGCATCCTGCTGCCTCTGCGCGCTTTAGCAGAAGCGGCGGAACCGTGGAATCCGCACAGACCACAAGGCAGCTCGCGCCGCAGTCGATGGCACACATCTGCGCCTCATAGCGGTTCGTGACCATGACAAGATCACCCTTGTGCACCATCTCTTCCATGACCTCAGGACTCGTCCCGACCAGGATGCATCCCGTCGTAATCACACCGTCCGGATCGCCTACTAGCATCTTCCCGTCCAGTGTCTCAATCAGATTCTTATACGACGTGTGTGAAGATGCCAGAACCCCCGTGTCAAAGAGATCCATGTTGGCATTGGCGATGTCCTTGACGGTGATTAATCCCAGCAGGTGGTTGCCGGCGTCGGTGACGCAGAGCGTATCAATATGGCGCTCCATCATGCGATGCCATGCGGCCTGCATGCTCATCTCCCCGTCAACGCCCGGCTCCTCGCGGATATCGATGTAGCTGATATTGGGGCTCATATCCACGGAGAGTCTCGGTGCCTCGACGCCGAAGTGATTCAGGACGAACTCCGTCTCTCTGCTGATCTCACCGGCCCTTCTCGGCTCATACGGAAGGTCGCTGATCTGGTTCTTCAAATAAGCATAACTGATGGCGGAGCAGACAGAATCTGTATCCGGGTTCTTATGTCCGATAATGCGCACTACGCGCTGTGTGGTCTTGTCAAACATATCTTATTCCTTATATGTGTTGCTGATGACTGCCAAAAGCGGGCCGGAATGGATGCTTCCTGCCCGCTCCCTTGTTTATTATAGTACGGCACAGTATTGCGCCGCAATCTGCCGCGCTCTTCAGAACGTCTGGATCTGCTTCTGAATCAGGCCGCCAACAGCGTCGGCGAACTGATCGAGCGAAGAGATGCGCACGAAATCTCTTCCATAGATTGCTCTCGCCTTGTCTGTATCCTTCTCCGGACCAGTGTAGACGCACAGCACCGTAATCCCCTGCATCTTGGCCTTGTGCACCTCAGCCGCCGTATCTGCAACTGCCGCATCACCCGCATAATCCTCGTACTGTCCCGTAGAAGTCCGCATTTTCAGCGCATCGTTCGGCTTTGCATCGGAGAGGAGAATGAGGAGCCTGTGCTGGGCGTGGTTGTCCTTCATGGCACCTGCCGCGAGCCGGACCGCGAGCCCGTCTCTGTTCGCCCCGCTTGTAAAATACCTGAAAATATTCCTGTCCGCATTCACTTCTCCGTAATCCCTGAACCTCGTGATGATGGTGTAGCCGTTCAGGGAGCAGAAGGAGGAGACGCGCACCGGAATGCCGCACCTCGTGAGACTCTCCGCGATCATGTACCCCTGCGCAGAGACGATTTCCTGCCTGTGCAGCTGCGAGGTGGACGCATCCAGCAGAAGATCGACAGTGAAATCTCCGGTGTCTGACGGAAATACCTTATGAAAGACCCTCGGGTCATGGACATAAATCTCACGCCAGACAATTCTGCCCACGATTTCTCCGGATCTGGTCCGCAGATCCGCATCCTCTCTGTGCGTCTGCAGGACGTTGCGGATCCGCTCGCTCAGCTTCTCGATCTGGAGTCTGTGCCTTGCGCCGTCCTTTTCATAAACTTCCTCATTCTTCTTCGCCTGCGCAATGCCCTCCTTTTTCATTTTCCCGGCATACCCCTGCTGCAGCATCTCCTGCGTGTAGGAACCGTCCGTGTAGTAGAGACGCACATCTGTGTGATTGCCCCAGCAGTAATCCTTCTGAAGCTGCTGGATCTGCGCCTGCGTGAGAATAGGCTTGCCGAAGGAATTGCGGATGTACTCGCGAAGGCCCTCATCCGTCTGCGCCGTGTAGGCGGCAAAGGCCACAGAGAGATGACTCTGGTCGAGAATCTCGCTCCCGTACTCCTTCACGTGCTCGCCGTAGCCAAACGAGAGCTTGCGCACTGGCTGAAGCCTGCCCTTCGGCTTTTTGGTCCGGACAAGCCCGAAAAGAGAGCGCAGAGACGGGATCTTTTTCTCCGGCCTGCTGCTCTCCTGCCCCGGCAGCCGGTATGTAAAATAGGTGGAAAGTGTCTTCGCCATGCGCTCTATAAACGCATCCGTATCCAGGTCTGCGCCGATCTCGATGGCATCCAGAAGATGTACATCGACAAGGTCCGGAAGACCTGCATCCTCGCCGATCGCCCGGCGGAAATGTCCTCTCGTGATGCCAAGAAGTCTCTGGCCTGCGGAATCCTCCAGAGAGAATGCACCGTGCAGAGCTTCCATCTGCCGCAGAGCGTACTGCCTCCGAAGATAAGGGAAAACAGGGCGCGCGTCCTTTTCGTGCAGATACGTCCCATTCTCTACCGCCAGCCAGAAAAGACTCTCGTAGACCGTCTGGTTGACAGTCTCATTGAACGTGCGGTAAAAATTCTCCAGCTTGTCCCAGTCGTAATGACGGTGAGCGGCGCCCACAATGCTGTTCCAGTAGACGTCCGCCCGACCTTCCTCATCATAGACGCGGAAGCCAGGCTCAATGCTGTAGTCCATGGCACCGTTCCAGATCAGATTCGCGGCGCGTTTTTTTTCAAATTCAGATATATCCATTGTATTGTGCAGTCGTTCAGCTCCTCACCCTGAACAGTTCCGGGCAGAGCTGTTGTCTCGTTCTTTGTCCCGTGTCTTATTCAGACTGTCTTGAAGATCTTGTCTCTCGTCAGATCGCCCGGGAAGCGTACAGTGATCATATCCTCGATGAGCTGGCGCTCATAATCATCGAAGCACTTGTTCACAATACCGAGATTGAGCGCCCGCACTGCGCCGAGATCTCTCTTCATGAGGCCGATGGCCGCGAGCAGGCCTCTGAGGTCGAGTGCCTTCGTCGACACCTCACCGCCCTCGCACTTGCGGCGGATATCCCCGAAGAGCGTCGCGAACTGCTTCGCGTACTCTTCCCGAATATCCGGATACTGATCAAGGATCAGCTTCTCCAGATTTTCATCGCTGATCACGGGCATCTTGATGATCATGAACCTGGAAGCCAGTGCCTCGTTGATCTCCCTGGTGCCCGCATAGCCGTAGTTCATCGTACCGATAAATCTCGTTGCCTCGTGGAGCGGTACCCTCTTGTAGCCGGGAATATCAATCGCTCTTCGGAAGTCCAGTGTGGCATGCAGAACAGCCAGGGACTCATTCTTTGCCATATTGATCTCATCGAGCACGCCAAAGCCGCCCTCCTCTGCACACCGCAGAATTGGTCCCTCCCTGAGCGTCACCTCTCCATTCTTGAAGGTGTCCGCGCCAATCAGCGAGGAGGCATCCGTGTTGATATACATGCTGATGTCCCACTCGGGGCGCCCGAACGCCAGGGACAGCCCCTGTGCGAGCACGTTCTTGCCCGTCGCCTTAGGTCCTGTCAGAAGAAGATTCTCACCGGCCAGCAGAGCGCTCGCCGCCTCCTCCCAGACATCCTTTCCGTAGTAACTGTACTGCGGCGTCGGAATCCGGTCCTTCACATCTTCACTGATCTTGTAGTAATCGCGGAAGTGCAGGATATCCGAGATAATCGCCTCGGACACGCCCTCTTTCCGCAGGAAATCATATATTGAACTGCTCATGTCATTATTCCTCTATTATCGCTTGACGCTCATCCAGGAGCAGGCGCAGCGTATTTATACGCAACAGCGGCTGCCGGGCACATACGTCCCGGCAGCCGCATCATACTACTATTCTATTCCGTTTGACAATTCCGCATCAGGCAAAGCCGTGCGCTCAGGCTGCAGCCTTTCCTGCTGCCTTCTTCCTGCCGCCTACGACAACAAGGATCAGGTAAGCGATCGTGAAGACTGCACCAACTGTGTATGCTGCGGGCCAGGGAAGATTGAAGCCGACCTTCGCCTGCATGATAAAGGAGCAGGTTACGAATGCGTAGAACGCTGCCGGAATGAGAGGCATCCACACATACTGTGCCTTCTTGTTGACCATCATCCAGATTGCGATGCAGGCCAGAGCGAAGAGCGAGATCATCTGGTTGGACCATGCGAAGTATCTCCACAGAACGTTGAATCCGTTGGGATCGAACTTCGCCCATGCAAGGATGACAACAACGAGTGCGAATACAGGAGCTGCAAGGCCAAGGCGCTGTGCGTTGTTCTCCTGTCTGATGTGCAGGGAATCTGCCAGTGTCAGGCGCAGTCCTCTGAGGGCTGTATCACCGGAAGTGATCGGCAGAATGATAACGCCGAGGATAGCTACCTTGCCGGCAACAGAGCCAAGTGCCTGCTTGCAGATGACACCTACAACGGATGTTGCAGAAACCGCTGTCAGCTGACCGCCTACGTTTGCGAAGAACTGCCATGTCACGCCGTTGTCTGCAGACTGCATTGTCACGCCGCCTGCTGCTGCGCCCATGTTGATGACTGCCATTGTGCCGGCTGCCCAGCACATAGCGATGAAGCCCTCTACAATCATCATGTTGTAGAATGTCATCTTGCCGGCCTTCTCGGACTCAATCGTTCTGGAAACCAGAGCGGTCTGTGTGGAATGGAAGCCGGAGAGAATGCCGCAGGCAACTGTTACGAAGAAGATCGGGATGAAGTGGTGTCCTGCAAACGGAGAACCTCCGAAGTAGGTACCGAAATCAAAGCCGCCGTCAGCTGCATACAGACCAACCGTATTCCAGGAATCCCAGATGTTCGTCAGATGCCAGCCATGTGTGAAGATGGCAATGAAGATGCCGACAGCCGACAACACGAGGATGACACCGAAAATAGGATAGATACGGCCGATGACCTTATCGATGGGCAGGCATGTCGCAATCAGGTAATATGCGAAGATGACGCCGTAAATGATCCATGTGGAAGGAGCGGTTGCCGCACCGGAGAAGCCGAACAGCTGTGTAGCTGCGATATCGCCGGGGGTGTAAATGAACACGGCACCTACCAGAAGGAGAAGGATGCAGATGAAGATATCGTACAGAACGAAGACGAACTTGTTCGTGTAGTTCTTGATGAAATCAGGCATCTGTGTGCCGCCGTCTCTTGTGCAGATCATGCCGGAGAAGTAATCGTGCATGGAGCCGCCGATCACGTTACCGATCGGGATCGCAAGGAAGGCAATGGGTCCGAACAGAATACCCTGAATAGGTCCCATGATAGGGCCGGTACCAGCGATATTCAGCAGGTTAATGAGACTGTTGCGCCATGTTTTCATGGGCACGTAGTCAATGCCGTCCTGCTTGGCGTACGCGGGTGTCTCGCGATCATCCGGTCCGAAGACATGCTCGCAGAACGAGCCGTAAAGGAAGCCGCCGCCAAGAAGGATGACGAGGCCGATTAAAAATGTGATCATTGGTTTTCTCCTTTCCCTCACCTGATGCCGGTTATGATCAGTTCCGGCTGATGTATCTGCAACAGTTGTCCATGCAACCGTTATCAGCAAAAATAAAACAGATTCCCGATGCCCGTTTCCTGCAGGAGCGGCGGCGCGCTGAGCGCCGATCTGCGAAACCCTCGGGGTACGCCTTGTCAGGCGTAGTCACGCACCAGAAACAAAGGCTTTATCGTGACGACCTGTGTGTAATCGTCTCCTGTCAGTGCCACGGAGTTGTCCATCTTTTTAAGATCTTCCTTCAGAACTGCCATGGCGCCTTCGACGCTGTCTGCCCGATGTTCCCTGATAATCCTGATCATGCGCTGTGCAACATAAGGATGTGCATACCACGCAGGGAGCGGAAAATTCTTCTCCCCTTTCAGATAAGCGGCCATATTGTTCACCGCGTTGGTGTAATCTCTCTGCAGCGCTTTCCTGTTGCGCTTCGGCGTCGGCAGGACCTTCGAATTGCCCATGACGAACATCATGGCCGCACCGGCAAGCGCCAGCACAACGGCGATGGAAGCATTGCCTCCCGACAAACGCACGGCTATGCCTGCCAGAATGAGGACCAGTCCCCCGATCAGGACGCCAATGGCAATCGCTGTATAGGCAGGTTTTATATTGTCCAGTGTTCTCTTGACTCTCGCTGTTCCCGCAAGGGCTGTCGTGAGGGCCGGCCTCTTTTCCAGAACCCAGCCGGCATCCTCCAGGACTCTCACGGCATGCGCCGCGTCGGCGGAAAGCGGCTGTGACTGTACTGCCTCTTCCCTTTCCTCCTTCTCTTTCTTTTCCTTCTCGGCCGTCGGAGACAGGAGCGAAATCTCAGGATGCTCCCTTCCAAGTCTCTCCATCATTTTGTCGGCGTCCTGAATGTAGCGGAAGCTGCACTGATACTCTTTTCCATCGTCGTAACGGACGACGATGTAGAGAATAGGGGTCATGAATCCCTTGCCGGATCCCGGGCTTACTGCCACCCTGCGGAAGACATTGGTAACAGATTCATACGGCACATAGAACCTTCTCGGTGTCACTGCACTGCCCATATATATTGCCCGTGCACCCAATCCGCACTGATCAAATTTTTCTGCACCGCGGCGATCCTGACGGAGCGCCTGTGCATCCAGGGTTCTTTCGCCCAACGGTTTAGGCTGTGCCATCCATTCTCCTCTTCGTTTTTGCCTTCATCTCCTTCAGAAAGAAACTGAGACTGCCGCCGCAGTTCTGTACGCATAGAACAGTACAGGCTGCGGTCAGCAGTCTCAGAATAGGTTGACGATGATATTGTAGCGGTCACAAGACTTCATTGCCTTAACTCCTGGTATACATAAACGATATGAATAATACAAAAATCATATAGTTTCTTATATGTTTTCCGTATCTATATACGTTTAGAAAGAGTTATAGCACAGTCTTGATAAATCGTAAAGAATTTCTTTAGAATTTTTTTATAATCATCCCTCTTTATGCATCGAACATTTAAGATCCTGCTCGTTCAGATAAATGTGGTGCGGCAGACCGGATACATAGATCGGCGTCAGCTCAGCCTGAATGAGGGGCATCGCATAGTCGATAAACTCTTTGCGCATTTGGGTGTGATCCTCATTCACCCATGAGAGCGGCACCTTCTTCTCGAGATTGGCCACCTCGGAAATCGGGTGAAGCTCCGTCGTGCACTGATACGGCGCGTTTGAAATCCTCTTCAGGGCAACCATCTCCCCGGTGTGTCCCTCGGAAGCGGCCTTGACGGCTGCGCCGCCGACCTGGTACGCCTCTGTGATATCTGTGCGGGATGCCAGATGCCCTGCACAGCGCTGAAGGGTACTCAGCTCGATCGATCTCGTCTTTGTGCGGATCTCCCTCGCAACGGTATTGGCGAGAAATCTCGCTGTTCCGGTGAGTGCCTTGTGGCCGAATGCATCCACGGCGTGCACGTCGTCCGAGAGCTCGCAGACATACCGGCCGTCCTCAAGCTTAACGCCTTCAGATACCGCAATGACAATAGAGGGCTTCTTCGCCTGCAGGCGTCTTACCTTCTCCACAAAACGTTCCACATTGAAAGGCACCTCAGGCAGGCAGATCATATCGACGCCCTCGCAGTCCTCGCCCTTGGCCAGTGCGCTTGCCGCCGTGAGCCACCCCGCATTGCGGCCCATGATCTCTACTATAGTCACATAGTTTGTGCCGTATACAGTTGCATCGCGGATGATCTCCTTCATGACAACGCCGATGTACTTGGCGGCGCTCCCGTAGCCGGGGGTATGGTCCGTCACGCACAGATCATTGTCGATTGTCTTCGGCACGCCGATGAAGCGGATCTCGGAGCCCGTCTTCTCCCCGTACAGAGCAAGCTTGTTGATTGTATCCATGGAATCATTGCCACCGATGTAGAAGAAGGACCCGATGTTCAGTGCCTCGAGCGACTTCATGATCTTCTCATAAACAGGCGCTGCCTTCGGATCATCCAGTTCAGGAAGCTTGTAGCGGCAGCTGCCGAGGAAGCTCGAGGGCGTCCTCTTGAGAAGCTCAATGTCGAGAGATGTCTTGAAGTAGTTGTTCAGGTCAATGTACCTGTCATCAAGAAAGCCCTCAATGCCGTGCAGCATGCCGTAGACATGTTCCGCCCCCCGCTGTCTTGCCGCCTCATAGACGCCTGCAAGACTGGAATTGATGACAGCAGTAGGTCCGCCGGACTGACCGACAATAGCATTTTTCATTTTCCCAAATCCTCCATGAATACGCTTACATTCAAAGGCCTTCAGCAGGGAAGAACACCCGCTCATACGGGCATGTCTTCTTCCCTGCATCTGCCAAAATGCTCTCCCCATTCTGCGCCTGGAACAGGCGGCCGGATCACTGCGCCGGTTCCTGTTCCATCAGGATCTTCATTGCGCGGTACTGATCCTCCTGTGCGACCTCAAGATGCCATACAACACGCTGATCGTCCTTGAATTCCGGCTTGCTGCCTGCCCAGTCAGCCGTCTTCATGTGGGGCCCTCCGATCACAGGAAAGGCCTCCGTGCTCCAGACATTGGAGCGGATGCCCGCCTTCTTGAGAATCTGCTCTCTCCTCTCGGCAACGTCTTTGCTGGACGTATCAAAAAGTTTCACCTTCTTTTTGAAAATAAAGAACATCCTGCGCCTCTCTTTACTGAAGCGGCCCGTAGTCGGTCTGCTTCTTGTCGATCATACCCTCAATGGGGTCATTCTCGTCATATCCGTCGGGCATCTGCCCCGGCTGCGGATCTCCGTAGGCAATATTGCCGTCATCGCCCATGGAAACCGTCCCCACAACACCGTTCGGATTGTCCTCATCATAGTAATAATAGTACAGCTGGTCCGAGCCGTCCTTTTTAAAGAACCTGTAGCGGATGGAGACAGGCGGCGCCTGGTTGTCAGCCAGAAGGCAGACCCCTGTGTCGCGGCAGGAATAGATCGTCAGCGCAAAAGTGTATTTTCGGTTCATATAACTGACGATGAGGTCATCCGTCCCGTCCGCATTGACATCGCCGACCCAGAAACGGCTGTATGTGTTGCCGTTTTTTGTCGCTATGATCTGATCCACCTGATCTTTGTACATCTTTTTGATGCCGGAAGGGCCGCTGATCTGCACGTTGGACGATGCAGGAGCACTCTCCTTCTCATCCGTGTCATCTTCGCTCTCCTGCTGCAGAGTCACCGCCTCCTCGGCCTGCGTGACTGCCTCTGTACTCGTGTCAGAAGCATGGGAAGACGAGGTCTGCTGTACAGGCTCAGCCTTTTGCCCTGATGCGCAGCCTGCCGCAAAAAGGAGCAGAAGAACCGCCGCGCCTTGAATCATTTTTCTCATCCTGTTGTCATCCTTCCTGAAAGGCAAAAATACAAAACAATTTTACCACGCCGGTTCATATTTATGTAATAATTTTGGATTTGCCCGCACACATTTTATCCTGCTATACTATGGCTATGAAAACAAAAAAGAACAACAAAGCGCTTTGGACGCTCATCGCATTCGCTCTGGCTTTACTGTCCATCTTTGCGGTGCTCTCCCAGAGCAGAGAACTCTCAATTCAAGACCTCTTTGACACCATTGCCCGGGCGAACCGCTTCTGGCTGTTCCTCGCGGTACTGTGTATGTTCGGCTTCATCTTTTTTGAAGGACATGCACTGTGGCGTCTTTTGCGCACTGTGGGGTATCCGCGCTCACATCTGCAGAGTGTCGTCTATGCATCTGCCGACATCTACTGCTCCGCCATCACGCCTTCTGCGACCGGCGGGCAGCCCGTGTGTGCCTGGTTCATGAAAAGGGACGGCGTCCCGATGGGCTACATCACTGCCATCCTTGCCATGTATCTCATCATGCACACCTTCGCAACGCTCACTATTGCCGTCATCAGTCTGATCGCCGATCCCGGCGTATTCACAGAGCTCTCTCTCCTCTCTCAGTTTCTCATTGTCATCGGCTACATCATGGTGCTTGGGCTTGCGATTCTCTTCCTGATGCTCTTTAAGATGGAGCGACGCATCTATGTCATCGGCTGCCGCATGATCGACAAAATGACGAAGAAAGGCTGGATCAAGAGAACGCAGCACTGGAAGGACCGCCTGAAGAACACCCTCGGCGACTATGCCTCCTGCCGGGAACTTCTGAAAGGGCAGGGGAGCGTCCTCTTCCAGGTCTATCTCCTCAATATCGGACAGCGCATGTGCCAGACCGTCATCTCCACCATCATGTATCTTGCTACAGGCGGCACACCCTCCGGTGCCGGCACTGTCTTTGTGACGCAGATCTTCTCCACAATCGGTTCCATGTTCATGCCCGTTCCCGGCGGCATGGGCATCTCCGACTACCTGCTCTATGACGGTCTCCGCCTTCTGATGCAGAAGGATGCTGCCCTGCAGCTCGAGCTCATCTCCCGCAGCATGTCATTCTATCTGACCGTCCTCATCAGTATGGTTATCGTCCTCATCGGCTACCTGCAGAGACGCATCTTCTACTTCACCGTTCCGCCCGAAAACCACAGCAACACACAATAGCTTATTTTATATCGTTTAATACGCTTGCCTGGGAAAGGAGTGCGCTCGGGCACTCCTTTCCTGGTCAAGCGTACTCTTTGCGATTCATTCCAATCCCGTGGTCTCCTCGAGCCCCAGCATAATATTCATGTTCTGCACCGCAGCCCCCGATGCTCCCTTTCCGAGATTGTCAAAGAGCGCCGTCACACTGATCTGCTCCTCGTGCCCGCAGACAATGATCTGCAGACGGTTAGTGCCCGCAAGCTGGTTGGCATAAATCGTCTTTTCGTTTGTGCCAAACGGCAGCACCTCCACAAAATGCTCTCCCGCGTAATACGCCTGAAGTCTCTCACAGACATCCTGTGCACTTGGGTGCCCCTTTAGCAGCCTGCTGCAGAGCATGATCGTTGTCGCCATGCCCTTGTAGTAATCGTCCACGACAGGCATGAAAACCGGCGCATACTGAAGACCTGTCATCTTCTGCATCTCCGGCACGTGCTTGTGATGAAGGGATAGGCCGTAGATCCCGGGGGCACTCAGCTGCGCGGGACGCTCCGCCTGCTCGTACTGTGCGATCATCTTCTTGCCGCCGCCTGAATATCCGGTCAGAGAATAGCAGGTGAGCGGATAATCTGCAGGCAGTATTCCCATTCTGACGAGCGGCGCGGCCGTGCTGATCAGGCCTGTCGCATGACACCCCGGATTGGCCACTCGCTTTGAGGTGCGTATTGCCTCTCTCTGCTCTTTGGAGAGCTCCGGAAATCCGTAGACCCATCCATCTGCCGTCCTGTGCGCCGTCGATGCATCGATCACGCGCACATCCGGATTGTCGATCATGGCGACTGCCTCTCTTGCGCCCTCATCCGGCAGACACAGGAAGACAATGTCGGCGCTGTTCAGGAATTTTCTGCGCTCATCAGGATCATGACGTTTGTCTTCATCAATCCGAAGGAGCTCAAGATCATCTCTCGCCCCTATCCTGTCGTAGATCTGAAGACCTGTTGTGCCGCTCTGCCCATCAATATAAACCTTTGTCCTGCTCATTTTCTCTCCTCTCTGCACCTCTATGATAAGATAGATTGAATGCAATTGTTTATAGAGTAGCACAGAAAGGAAGAAAAGAATGGAGAAAAGAGAACTGGCCTCTTATATAGATCACACCAATCTGAAGGCGGATGCGAAGACGGAGGATATTGTCCGCCTCTGTGATGAAGCAGTGCAGTATCATTTTCACAGCGTATGCGTCAATTCCACGCATGCAGCCCTCGTGAGCACGCATCTTCGCGGCACGGATGTCGTCACCTGCTGCGTAGTCGGATTTCCCCTTGGAGCCATGGTGACAAACGCCAAGGCATATGAGGCGAGGGCAGCCGTTCTGGACGGCGCCGGTGAGGTCGATATGGTCATGAATATCGGTGCGATGAAGGATAAGAACTACGATCTGGTCAGAGAGGATATCCGTGCGGTCAGAGATGCCGCACGGCCGGCTCTATTGAAGGTCATCATCGAGTGCTGCCTGCTCACAAAAGAAGAGATCGTGAAGGCATGTGAGCTCGCGGAGGAGGCCGGGGCGGATTTTGTAAAGACGTCCACAGGCTTTTCGACGGGCGGTGCAAAGACGGAAGATGTGGCTCTTATGAAAAAGACCGTCGGAGACAGGCTCAAAGTCAAGGCAAGCGGCGGCATCCACACAAAGACGGAGGCAGAGGCGATGATCGAAGCCGGCGCCGACCGGATCGGCACATCGAGCGGCATCGCCATCATGAACAGCTGATGGCGCAGTGTACGTCATCCGCATCTTAAGCGTCCTTAGCAGTCACAGTGCAGCGCATCTGTCACCCTGAAGGCTTGCAGCGCACTGTGGCATACCTGCGTCACGTGCTGCCAAGGCGCCGGATCCTCTCCCCGATCTCAGGATCAAGTGTGAGGTCAAAGACCATGCGGTAGCAGTCAAGCGCCTGCTGCCGCATATTTATTGCCGTTGTCTCGTCCTCTGCGGCGCCGCTTTTCTGCTGTGCTTCTTCGCCTGCCTTGACGAGCAGTGCCAGCGTGATGCTGCTGGGTCCGACCGGAATCTTTGCCTCCGAGAGCTTATCCTGCAGCTCCTTCTGCGAATATGCCGGCATTTTTTTGCCGAGAGCGGCCTCAAGATACGTAATCTCGTGCTCCGCCTGCTCGTTTTTGGAGAACAGCGTGCTGTACCTGTACAGCGCCTCGGAGAGCTCCGGCTTATATGTCTCCAGATAATAGTAGCCGAGCCATCTGTAGTAGTGCGCCATCTCCGCGCGCGTGCAGAGATACGGGTACACCTCCTCCGTACGCGTATGCAGATCTTCCAGCTTATTCAGGCGGAAGTCAATATCGATGAGCTTCCAGTAGATTTCCGTGCTCACAGGGTTCAGCTGCAGCGCCTTCTCATAGTTCTGCTGCGCACCAATGATTCCGCCCGTCTTCTCCTGCTGCGCAGCCTTCTCCATGAGCGCATCGATCCGCTCCTTCGGCGCAATGCGGTATTCTTCCGGCCTCTTGTAATACTCATACAGATAAATTTCAGCAATATGGTAAATGCAGACCTCTTCCACCCTTATTCCTCGCTGAGGCGAAATCCGCGAATGCGGTTTCGCCGAATACTTCAGCCGGTGCTCACTCAAAATACCGGCTCTTCACCTTTTCATGCCCGAACAAAAGATAATACGCCGCTTTTTTATAATCGGAGAGCTCCTTCACGCTGTCCAGTTCGCCAAGGCTGTGCATATTGCCGTCACTGTCCATAAAACCGAAAACATTCATGGCCGGATAGTCCTTCCGCACATCCGCGATGAGTGCATCGTAGGCACTCTTTTCCACGCCCGCATTCTCCAGAAGATATCCCTTCAGAAATCCCGGCGATGTGACAGGCAGCTCCTCGCTCGTCAGGTCGTAGTTGGCCCACATAGTATAGGGCACTGTATACTTCTTCTCCTTCTCGGAGAGTGAGGCGTTCTCCTCGTACATGGCCGGATCCAGCTTCTTGTAAACGCTCTCGTCCATACCCGGCTGATGGTCGCCGAACATGAGAATAATCGTCTTCTCGTCCACATTCTGAAAATACTCGACCAGCTGCTCGAATGCGCTGTCCGTCGCCTTGACAAGAGAGAGATATTCCTGCAGCTGCGGGAGCTGGAGGTCCTCGTCCGTGGGATTGACAGTCACATCCACCGCGCTCTCATCCTCATTGTAGCCGCCGTGGTTCTGCATGGTGACGTTGAAAAGGAAGAATGGCTCCCCCTCTTTTTTCCGGTTTTCATAGAGGTCAATGATGTCCTTCACATCCGAAGCATCACTCACGTAGGAGCGCATCCTCGACATATAGGGAATCGCATCTTCGGAGCTGATGAAATCATCAAAGCCCATGAGCGGATAGACTTTATAGCGCTTGTATCCGGACTCCAGGAAAGGATGAAAAGCAAGCGTCTCATATCCTCTGGATTTGAGAAGCCAGGGCATCGCCTCCAGCTTCGTGTCGATGTACTGCGTATAGGGCACGGATTCACTGTTCAGAAAGGCCATGCTGCTGCCCGTGAGGAACTCATACTCCGTATCCGCCGTCGTGCCGCCAAAGACAGACACGAGAAGATTCCCCTTGCGGACATTGCTGCCGGAGAGAGAGTGAATAAACGGCATGTCATCCACATCCGTATCGAACCCGTAAGTCGTTGGAAGATCCGAGAAAGCCTCGTTCATCATCACGATGATATTGACTGCCTGGGCGCTGCCCACACCTTCCTTCTTCTGGTCTTCTGTATCATAGGAGGCCAGCTTCTGCTCCGTCTCCTGTCTGGAATATCCGGCAGGCACGGGCTTTTGGAGCGTCTTCTGCGCGAATGAGAGGAAAGAGAGAATATAGCCGTTGTGCTTTGTGCCGATATTCGTGTTCCAGAGATTCACGTAAGGAAGAGAATTCGGAATATAGGCAAGGACGAAGGCCGAGAAAATGACGGCCGGCAGAATCGGCGCAAACCTCTGGAGACGAAGCTTTTTCTTCTGTGCCTGTTGTCCCTGATGTGTACTCTCCCGCTGTTCCTTCTGTGCCTGCTGTATCCTCTTCTGCTGTTCCTTCTGTGCCTGCTGTGTCTTCTCCTGCTGCGTCCTTCCTTCCGCCGCAGGTCCGCACAAGAGAGCTATGACCATGACAGCGACGCCGATGAGCACAAAGGCAGCGTCGGATGTGATGCTGAGCGAATACTGGCCGATGACGTTCTTCGCCGTCTGCGCCATGGAGAAGTCGGAGAGCTCAATGGCCTGCTCCCGGAATGCAAAATAGTAGTGATTGATGAGCGCGAAGACCATCCAGAAGGCGAGGGGCAGCACATATGCCGCCTTGCGCAGCCTCTTTATGCGTCCCGGTATCCACAGAACCGCAAACGGCAGCGCATAAACGAGGAGATTCTGCAGGATGGCGAACTTCCGGTCAAGAATGAACATATCGGAGTACATCAGCTCCATCGCACAGAAACACCAGATGGAGAGAAGCGTGATGCGCAGTACACTCACTTCCCTCTTCCCCGCACTGAAAACAGCGAGCACCAGTAAGCTCTCCGCCGCAAAACCGGCGAAATAATAGACCATCGCATACCATGACCAGTCGCTTGTCAGGTACAAAAATGCAAAAAAGATGCTGTAAGCCGTCTGAAGCACGCAGGCGATGGTCAGCAGGACAGCGCAAAGATAATGCTTCTTTGCCGGATCGCCCAGGCAGACAGTTTTGATATACCTGTGGACCGAGAAAAGAATCAGTTCCAGAAGAAGGCAGGCCAGAAGAAGAAAAGCTGCAGTTCTTGCGCCCGTCTCAACAAAGTGCAGGCGCGGATTCAGCGTGATTCCCTCGAGCGTAAAGCTCACGCCCCGCAGAGGAATCGGGATATACCGGATCTCTGTCGGCCTGTCGGAGGGATCGGCGCCGCTGAAAGTGATGTAATTGTCCCCTGCTGCCATGATGTCCGATCCCTGACGGGAATAGTCGTCAACATTCATGTACATGTAGGCGTAGCAGTTCATGCGGCTGACTTCGCCGACCTTGAAATCTGCCTCATAGACGGCGTGATGCCAGTCCTCTGGAAGACTGATCATGATCTCCGTCTCATTCTGCTGCGCCGTGAGCTTATTGCCGTCCCTGGAGAGCCCGGTCATATTTTCATCATTGGTGCCGCAGATCTCATCCGTGGACAGATCCAGTTCCGGATATTCCGCGATCATCCAGCCCGTGTGTGCAGCCTGCACGCCGATGATGACAAGGCAGGTCAGCAGCATGATCCTGGCTCTCACTGATGTCAGTAATTTCTTCATGTGATTTCTGATGTTTATTCCTCGCTGAGGCGAAAT
>DEKA01000035.1:0-11100 GCA_002353635.1 Lachnospiraceae bacterium UBA2734 | reverse complement strand
ATCGGCGTCATTTTCAAACTTTCTCCTTCTGCACAGCCACAGTCCCGGATCAGTTCAAGAGGAGCAGATCCGGGCTTCCCGACTGTGTATCTTCACCCGTTACCTGACGTATTGCTCATACAGGGCCACGTGGTCCCTGATGCAGCGCCAGTTGCCCTGCGCATTCGCCGTGCAGACGATATAGTTCGTGCCGTTGTCCGCCTTTTCATAGCTTACGGCGCAGTTGCCGGACTGTGTGACAAAGCCTGTCTTTGCACCGACCACCGTTCCTTTGGTATCTCTGTCCTCAATTCTGCGCAGAAACCAGTTGGAAATCGTTCTTCCCTCCGGATACTCCGTCATCGGCTGTGTCGTCCACGTATGTGTGCCAAGGACCTCTCTCGCGCACTCATTGTCCATCGCCGCCTTCATGATGACGGCCATATCATATACAGTGCAGTAGTGATTCTCGTCGTAAAGACCGATGCAGTTCGTGAAATGGGCGCTGTCTGAGAGCCCCAGCTCATCGAGCTTATCGTTCATCATCTGCACAAAAGCATCCTGCGAACCCGCCACATATTCCGCAAGCCCCATGGCGGCGTCGGCACCTGACTCGAGGATTGTTCCATAGAGCATATCCCGCACAGTTGCGGCATCTCCCGGCATGTAGCCGACGTTGCTCGCATCATTAATATAGGCCTTGTCTGTGATATCCTGCGTGATGGTGTAGGTCTTGTCCATGTCGTCCTTCGTCAGGTGCTCGCAGGCAGTCAGTATGGTCATGACCTTTGTCATAGAGGCCGGCACGATCTTTTCCTTGGGGTTTCTCTCTGCAACAATGGTGTCGTCATCTGCATTGACCATGATGGCAGAGAGACTGTCCACATAATCGCCGCCGACGACCTTATTGCCGTCATCTGAAGTGCCTGTGCCCGGCGCCTCTGTGGCTGCCTCCGCACTCTCTTCCTGTGAAGCGCTCTGCTCAGTTTCTGTGCTCTGCGTCTGCGATGTGCCGGAGGATGCGGAGGAAGCGGCCTGCTGCGCCATCTGCTTCTGCCGCTCTTCATTGGCGGGCGCGGTCGGAATCTGCGCAGTATCCGACGTTTCCTTGAAAACAATGGCGCCGGACTGTGCACTCTCCTCCGTCGACGCCTCTGTGGCTGCAGCCTCCTGTGCCTGCGCAGCCGTCTCTGCCGCAGCAGTCTCTGTCACCGCCTCTGCCGCCTCTGTGCTGTCATGGCCGTTTTTGCCGTGTGTGACAGCGAACGCCGCTCCTGCTGCAATGACGGCCGCAACAGCTGCAATGCTGCCTGCGACGGCCAGCTTTCTGTGCAGATCACGCAGCTCCTCATCTCTTTTCTTCAGAAGTGCCTGCTTTTTGCGGCGCCTTTCCTCTCTTTTCTTTTGTTCCTGAGCGGGATCATAGAATTCGACGCCGTCGCCTTGGATATCCTGCAGATCACTGTCACGAAATGCGGATGCGCCGTTATCCCGATTATTGTTGTCCTGTCTGTTCACGTTGTCCTCCTGTGGCCAATACTTTCGCTATTGTACCACATCCTGGAACTTTGGCCGCATGATGGCTGCCATTCCTTGAGACTTTGTAATTGTTCAGCACCCCTCGGAAACTCAAAATTTCAGATGGGAAGCTCACTTACCGGACGAAATTTTAGAGTTTTCGAGGTGCAGCCAAGGCGCGGAGATCTCCGCTCCTGCTGCTGCACAGCAAAGGGGGAGCAGGTACCTTCCGGCACTCGCTCCCCTTTCGAATAATATCGTATCTGTTTAGCCCCTCATCCCGAACTGCTCCAAAAATGTCGCAATTCTTTGCGGTACAGCCCCTTTACTTGATTGAGACATTGCTCCAACTGTCTGACGGCACCAGTGTGATGTACGTTGATCCGTCATTTACAGTGATTTCTTTGCCGCTCTTATCATAATACTTCGTCAGACCGTTTTCACTCTCCTTGGTCCATGTGATCGGAATCGCATAACCGTTCGTGATGTAATAGCCCGGCTGGCCGCTCTGGATGACATTATAGATCATGTAGCCGTTTTCGTCATACTGATGAAAACTGCAGTCCTGGACGATCACGTTCTTAAACGTGATCTGCCTGGAGTCTCCGCCGTCCTGCGCCTTTGAGCCGTACTCCACATAGTCATACGTCTCTGTGTCCTTGTTGTACTGAAGCTCCGGCTGTCCCTTGAAGACCGGAAGAGAGAGCGTCGTGCACTCCTGTGCGCCGTCCTCGCCCGAGAGATCCACCGGATCTGCGCCGTACTCCGCGAACTGGAAGTGACTGTCTGCGCCGTCCGGCTTGTAGCTGTTGTATTCCTTAGAGACGCCGGAACTGGAGAAATTCTTGTCCAGATCCCCTGTCAGGCAGTACTCCGTGAACTCCCTCGCCTTACCATTGTCTACGCGGGAGAATGTGCCGGAGAAGTGATCTGTATATCCTTTATTCAAATACTCATCAATGTAATAAGGTCCGCCATCGTGACAGAGAACAGCGTTGTACTCACTGTTGAGGATAATATTCGTCGGGCGGACAGAGCGGATGCTGCCGACCTGTGTGATGTTCTCCCAGTCCTTGAACAGGCACATCAGACGGCTCACGCGGTCATTCTCCGTGCTGTTCATCATCTCATAAACAATATCGGCGTCTGCGATACCGTAGTGCGGCAGCGCTCTCGGATCATTGTCGATCATAAACGCCACGGGCCGCTGGTTCTGAATGTCCTTTTTCACCGGCAGTCCGGTCAGCTCGCTTGCGTAACTGTCTTCCGGCATAGTTACTGCCGGCTCGGTGTCTGCTTCTGCCGCCTCTGTGCTGCCCTTGATCCCAAGCGCCTCCGGCGTCGCATCCGCAGGTATACTCTCGACGAGGGACGCTGATGTATCTCCCTCCGCCGATTTGCTCCCGCATCCCATCAGTGTCCCTGCCGCCAGGAGCACAGCGGTTACACCTGCCATAAAACTTTGTGCTCTTTTGTTTCTCATCATAACCCTCACTGTCTCTCCACCTTGACCGCATGCATATATGCATCATCCGCCCTGTAGACGTATGCCGCCACCTTCTTGCCGGCGCGGATCGTCCCCAGTGAAGAAGTATCTGTATTGCCATCCATACGGACCTTCATTGTACCATATCCTGTATCAATATAGATGGTATCTTCATTCGAGGCATCAGTAAGCGTCCCTGTCACCTTTGTGGTGCTCTTCTTCGAGGATGAGGTGCTGCCGGACGACGATACCGTTTTTTCGACCGGCTTGATGCTGAGTGCATGCATATATGCATCATCTCCTCTTGCCGCCTTCACCTGGATCTCCTGTCCGGCGATGACAGAGGAAACCGAAGAGTAATCCGTTGTGTCATCGAGCTTGATCTGCATATCGCCTGCGGAAGTCTTCAGAACCAGGATGTCCGTCGAGCTCGCCTTCTTCACTGTTCCGCTCACCCACACAGCATTGCTCTTGTCGATCGTGACGGCAGGCTTTGTCTCTCCTGCCTCAATGCCGGCTGCATGCATATACGCATCGTCCCCTCTGTAGACAGCGACGGTGACCGCCCGATCCTTGAGAAGGAGCTTGCACTTGGAGAGATCTGTGCTGCTGTCGATCTTAATGAGCATTTCTCCCTGGGCGGTCTCGAGATGGAGCATATCTTCCGTTGTCGATTCGCCGATTTTTCCTGACACTTTAGTCGTACTCTTTGTGCTGTCCGAAGAGGAAGAAGATGCAGAAGTATCAGACGTGCTGCTCTTCGCCGCATCCGTCACCTTGGATGCATGCATATACGCATCACTTCCGCGGTACACGTCAACAGTCAGGGACTTGCCGACGGAGATGCCGCTGCAGCCGGTAAACTTCGTGCCGCTGTCCAGTTTGATGATCATCATGCCCTGGTCAGTGGAAAGATAAACCATATTGGCTGCCGTGCCGCTCGCACATGTCCCCGTAACCGTTGTCACAGTATCCGCCAGCGCGGCCTGCGGCAGGAGCGCAGCTGCAGCAATCATCGCAAGCGCTGCTGATAGGATGTGTCCTTTTCGCCCATTTCTTCTCATTGTGTAACCTCCTGGGGATCTTTACTCCCCGGCATCCGTTCTGCTCCCCCGGTGCTGAATACTCCCGCATATCCTTATTGCCCGCACTGTGCGGGCAGCGGCACCCCATATTCGCTCTTCAGCACCCGCATCCCGGACCCCTGCACAATATACGTCGCGTTCCTTGATGCTTAACGATTATATTCCATATCATATCATGCCGGCGGACAGAAAAGACAGCAGTTGCCGTCGCCTGAAAAAAGATCCGCACTTTCCATGGAGGCGGTGAAAAAGATATGGAAACAGATATATAATGGAAAACCGATAAGAGGGAGGATACATATATGTCAGTTTCTTATGGCAAGCTCGTCATCATCGGTGCCGGCAAAGTCGGCTCCGCCGTACTCAATTCAGTTCTTCGCATGAACATCATCGACGACATCGTCATGATCAACCGCAACAAAGACAAGGCGCTCGGCGAAGTTCTGGACGCAAGCCACACAACCGCATTTGCCTACAGTGCCAATGCCAGCATCCGCGTAGGCGACTACAGCGACTGCAAAGATGCACACATCATCGTCATCACGGCGGGGCCGTCCATCCTGCCCGGCAACCATGACCGCAATACACTTCTGCAGAAGAATGTGGAAGTCATGGATTCCGTCATGCGGCAGATCACAGCCTATACTAAAGAGGCCATCATCCTCATGATCTCGAATCCTCTGGACGTGCTGACCTATTATTTTCAGAAAAAGTATGACTATCCGGTGGGACGCATATTCGGCACGGGTACGCTCCTGGATACGGCCCGCTTCAACAAAATGCTAGGGGATCTGTGCGGCGTGGATGCAAAGAATGTCGTCGGATTTGTCCTCGGTGAGCACGGCTCCACATCATTCATCCCGTGGAACACCGTCAACATCGTCGGCGTTCCGTTTGACCAGCTGGCAGAGCGGTTCGGTCTGAAGACACCTCCCGACAAGGAAGCACTTCTGCACGAGACCAAGGTTATCGGCCCGCAGATCGTCGATCTGAAGGGCTACACGAGCTCCGGCGTCTCTCTGGCCGCCTGCCGCATCATTGGCGCCATCGTGCGCAATGAGCACTGCATTGTACCTGTCTCCGCCGTCATGCAGAGGCAGTACGGATACAGCGATGTCGCTATGAGTCTGCCCTGCATTCTCTCCAAGACGGGGATCGACCGCATCATTGAGCTGCCGCTCGATGCACAGGGAGAGAGAGATCTGAAAATATCCCATGACCATCTGCGTGAGCTCATTGACTCCATTCCGGGGAAGCCTGCGGGGATCTGATTATTTTCAATTGGGGAAGACGTCTTTTATATTCGGCAAAGAGCATCAACATACAGCCGGGCATCAAAAAACTGCTGCGCCAGATAAGCGATTATCTGACACAGCAGTTTTTTATTTACCTTAAAGGAGCATTGCCTTCTCCGCCCGCGGCAGACCTGCGGTGCAGGAATGTATTTTCACGCACTGCGGAGCGCCGGGCGGATCTTTTTTCCGGGCCTGCTCAGGCAAGACCAAATGCCTTCAGATCATTGTCAACAGTGTCAATGCCGGAGATACCGAAATTCTGCACGAGCACCTTTGTCACATTCGGGGAAAGGAAGGCGGGCAGTGTCGGTCCAAGGTGAATGTTCTTCACGCCAAGATACAGGAGGGCAAGAAGAACGATGACTGCCTTCTGCTCATACCATGCAATGTTGTAGGCGATCGGGAGCTTGTTCACATCGTCAAGGCCGAAGATCTCCTTTAGCTTGAGGGCAATGAGGGCAAGAGAATAGGAATCATTGCACTGTCCTGCATCGAGAACTCTCGGAATTCCGCCGATGTCGCCGAGGTCAAGCTTGTTGTACTTGTACTTTGCGCAGCCGGCTGTGAGGATCACAGTGTCCTTCGGAAGCGCCTTTGCAAAGTCTGTGTAGTAGGATCTGGACTTCATTCTTCCGTCGCACCCTGCCATAACGATGAACTTCCTGATGGCACCGGACTTCACGGCATCGACGATCTTGTCTGCCAGAGCGAATACCTGCTCGTGAGCGAAGCCGCCGACGATTGTGCCCTGCTCGATCTGAGTAGGTGCGGAAAGTGTCTTTGCCTGCTCGATAATGGGTGTGAAATCCTTCTTCTCACCATAAGGCGCATCGATGTGCTTACATCCGGGAACACCTACAGCACCGGTTGTCCACAGACGGTCCTTGTAGCTGTCCTTAGGCGGAACAACACAGTTCGTTGTCATCAGGATCGGTCCGTTGAAGCTCTCGAACTCCTCCTTCTGCTTCCACCATGCATTGCCGTAGTTGCCTGCGAAGCACTTGTACTTCTTAAATGCCGGATAGTAGTGTGCAGGCAGCATCTCGGAATGTGTGTAAACATCCACGCCTGTTCCCTCGCACTGCTCAAGGAGCATCTCGAGGTCGCGCAGATCATGGCCGGAGATCAGAATGGCCGGATTCTTACGCACGCCGATATCCACCTTTGTGATCTCGGGATTGCCATATGCCTCTGTGTTGGCCTTATCGAGAAGCGCCATACCCTGTACGCCGTACTTGCCTGTCTCCAGGGTCAGGGCAACAAGGTCATCTACAGTGAGAGAATCATCAAGTGTCTTTGCCAGGGCTTCCTGCAGGAAGGAATCTACGTTGCCGTCATCCTGGAGAAGTGCATTGGCGTGCTTGGAATATGCAGCAAGACCCTTCAGACCATAGGTGATCAGCTCGCGGAGAGATCTGATATCCTCATTCTTTGTGGAGAGAACGCCAACTTCATCAGATGCTGCCTTTGCTGCATAAGTGAGTCTCGGACCATTCCAGAGCGCTGCATCGGGCAGATTCTTCTGGTCCTCATCACTCAGCTGTGCCTTCAGCTCTTCCTTCTTTGCCAGTGTCGCTTCGATCTTATCCTCAATGGCGGTGCGGTCGAAGTTGGCATTCGTGATGGTTGTGAACAGATTCATCGTCACCATGTGGTTGACGCTCTTGTCCACTTCCCTGCCTTCAGCACGAAGACGAACAGCAACAGCAGAAAGGCCCTTTGTCACATAGATGAGCAGATCCTGCATAGCTGCTACATCGGAAGTCTTTCCACAGACACCGACATAGGTGCATCCTGTTCCTCTTGCGGTCTCCTGACACTGATAGCAGAACATCTGATTCTCCATTTTATTGTCTCCTTTGATTAGTGAAAATGTGTGCGGCAATGCCGCAGCTCATGTTGTTCCCTGGTTTCCTGCTCTCAACAGTGTCCATCTTAATGGGGCCGCGCTGGTTTCTCTGTAACTTAAGTTACAACGAGAAAATATAACTCAAGCGGTACAATTCCAACTGCACGCGGTGCACATTCGCTGCGGCGCTTCGCGCCTGCGTTCATGTCGCGCTGGTCTGCGCTCCGCTTCGGTCCGCGCTGAACGGATGTCCACTGGACATCCAGCGCCGAGCTATAGAAATGACAGGTGTGGAATGCAGATGGGAGCTTGCTCACAGATGCATTCCACACCTGTCATTTCTGCACCGCTTGTAGTTACGCGCATAACGAGAGGGCATCCGCAACGTGGTTCTGCGAATGCCCTCTCATGAGTGCTGTCCCATTGGACTGTACCTCCAGTTCGTATTACTCAGGTTATAAATCTGTGGAACCTTAAGTCTTTGTTGGTCCGTACCCCCATTCTTTAATATTTTGCTTTATAAATCTTGAGCTGAACTAAATGATTGGTTTGTACCTCTTTCTCTTTATTCCTTTGGTTTCGCCCGATTCCCTTTCTCGTCAGGAATCCGGTTCTCTTCCCTGGCCTGGAGAAGATCTTTAAGAGCTCTTCGGAAATGATTTCCTCTTCTTGACTATAAGATAGCATATCTTCAGTTTTATGTCAAAGCAAATTAATAATTGTCTGTATTTTCATAAAATAATGCACATGTTGTCTGTTTTCAGACAGCATGTGCATTGAAATTCTTCCGGTTAAAAACTGTTCATCCGGAAAGGGAACCGGTATCGTCCGCCCCTATTCCCAGCAGGAGCTTCACTCTCTGTTTGTGATCTTATTCTCCCTGAGCATCTTCATGATAAAGTCAATGGAGCCCTTCACGCCATAAGCCGAGCTGTTGATGCAAAGATCGTAGTTGCCGGCGTTGCCCCACTCGCGGCCGGTGAAATCCGCGTAGTACTGTGCATGAATATGATCCACCTGATGAAGCTGTGCTCTGGCCTTCTTGTAACTGACCTGGTTCACCTCCATCATGCGGCGGATCCTCTGCTCCTCAGGCGCCGTGATGAAAATACTGATGTGCGGAATTCTCGCATTTGTAAGAACGACATCGGCGCAGCGGCCCATCACCACAAAATCCTCTGAGGAAGCCATGCCGCAGATCAGATCACTCTGGTTGAAAAAGACGGCATCCCTCGTGGGCAGTCCGTGATAGCGGCTGAGTCTCTTCAGCTTCTCTTTAAAAGTGAGGTGGTCCTTCTCGTAGGTCAGCTCCGGCGTTGTGCCTTTTCGCTTCGTCGCAATCTGGTTGCTCGCGAAATCGCTCTCATCCACGAGGGAATCCTTCTCCGCCTCGAGTCTTTGCAGCACTCTCTTGAAAATCTCTGCATCGTAGTAATCGATGTGCAGTCTGTCCGCCAGACCAAAGCCGATTTCGCTTCCGCCTGAACCGTACGACCTGCTGATGCAGATGACCAGCTGATCGTCCTTGGAAAAACGGTTAAAGAGGTTCAGCTCGTTCAGGGATGCAGCGGAGCGATCGATCAGTGCGCTGGTGTTGTAGCCGACACTGATCTGATGGATGCAGTCCATGATCTTCGAGTAGCTGGTCAGAGCCTCGCTCCTTGCCTGTTTGTCATCAATTGTGCGGGCCATGTTGCCGATGAGGGCAACTTCACTTCTCAGAATATGCTGGTCAGAGGAGTCTCCCATGAGCCCCACCATCATATTGACAGACCTCTCCTTGTCCGTGCCGAAAACGCGGCCGAGGGAGGATCCTACTGCTTTGTAAACTTTGCAGTCAAGGTCGTAGATCTCATTGGCGAGCTGCACCGGATCAATTTTATTGCCCTGTGCGTCCTTCATTTCCCGGACAGACTGTTCCTGTCCGGCTGTCTGCTCCTTTGCCTGCTCCTTATTTTCATCCTCTTTTCTCTTATCCATAAAGCATTCCTGCCTTTCGTTCTAGTCCAATTCCATTATACACGGTGCACTCTATCTGAAGAAAATGAGCGTATCCAGAAGAAATACCGGAACCAGGATTGCAATTGACCACTTCATGTAGCCAAAGAAAGAAGGCATACGGATACCGTTTTCATCCGACATGGACTTGACCATGAAGTTCGGCGCATTGCCGATGTAGGTAATAGCACCCATGAACACAGCGCCGCTGGAGATGGCCATGAGCATCTTCTGGGGGACAATGCCAAGCGTTGTATTGATTCCCTGCGTAAAGCCGAGGGACCCTGCCGTTGTGAGAAATACCAGATAGGTAGGCGTATTATCCAGAAAGCTCGAGAGAGCTCCCGTCGCCCAGAACATCTGATAAGCCTTTGTAATTCCAAGGCCCGGTCCAACCTGCTTGAGCAGAAGAAGAGCCGGCTGCATCGTAATGAAAATTCCGACAAAGAGGATGGCAACCTCCTGAATAGCGCCCCATGTGAAGTGGTTCTTTTTACGCACTTCCTTAGGAGTTGTCTTAAAGGAGAGCCATGCTGCAGCAAGGATCATCACGACCTCAATCACAGAGGGCCAAGGCAGAGATACGCCCTTCATGATGGTCAGGCCAAGAACATTTCCGCTTGCGTCCTGAAAAGCAGGAAGGAGCGGAAGTGTGCCCGAGAGAATGACAGCCGCTACAATCATCACCAGGAAAAGGAAATTGTGCACGCCGCTCAGCTTCAGGTCAGTGCCGGGCTTGGTCAGATCAGGACGGTAGCCCTGAGCAATATCCTGCCTGTAGTAATGCTTATCAAGATGATAGAAAATCGTCAGCAGAATCAGCAGATTAAATGCCAGGATCGGAGACAGCCGAAGACTCCATGCAAAGGGAACACCGCGCATGAAACCCATAAGAAGCGGCGGATCTCCCATAGGGGTAAGACACCCGCCCATATTCGACACCATGAAAATAAAGAAGATCATGATGTGGCTCTTCCTTCGTCTCCAGGAATTCATCTTGATCACAGGACGAACCATCAGCATGGAGGATCCTGTAGTACCAATAACACTGGAAAGGAGCGTTCCGATGAGGAGCAGGACAACATTTACGCCAGGTGAACCTGCCAGATCTCCTTCAAAGGAAATATTGCCGGCCACGCAGAAGAGACCGAACAGCAGAACGATAAATGTCAGATAGTCGTTGACAACACAATCGAGTATCGTTTCCATCGTTTTGCCTGCTCCGAACTGGCTGGCAAAAAGAACCGCCATCATAACAGACCATCCGGCCACGACCATAATCTTGTTGCGTGCATTGTCCCACCAGGTGCCAAGAATAATCGGGAACAGAGCTACGCACAGAAGCAGACCCGCGAAGGGTATACACAACCATGCAGGGACACTCATATTTACACCTCATCTTTCTTTTGTTAGTTTTTTGACAAGATATTGTTATAACACATCCAACAAATTTAACAAGTCAATTTTGTTAAATCTGTCAGTAAATAAATTTCTGAGCCTATAGGAAGAATGAGCACAGATAAGCAATCAGAATTGACAACAATAATAATTGGACAAAGAAAATTGCTGTACTGGAATAAAAAAAGCTCTAAGGATAAACCTTAGAGCTAAAGAGGTGACACCCAGATTTGAACTGGGGATCAGGGTTTTGCAGACCCACGCCTTACCACTTGGCTATGTCACCATATCGTGCTCAAATGACTCCGACGGGAATTGAACCCATGTTACCGCCGTGAAAGGNNTTAACCTCTTGACCACGGAGCCAAAATATCGGATATCTACTGACTATTCTAACAGACAGCAGCAGTTCAGACAACCGCTCTGAAAGAAAAACGCTTACAACAACCTCTTTCGAATGCTGTTATAAGCATCAGAGCGCCCCGAACAGGG
>DEKA01000044.1:9437-19448 GCA_002353635.1 Lachnospiraceae bacterium UBA2734 | reverse complement strand
AACAACAGCACCATTGCAGACGGCCAGCCGGACAAGGCAGTCAAGTCCGTGAAGAATAAGGCCACCAAAACCGATATTCAATGGTTCGATGACTACGAATATGATAAAGACAATGCGAAGGAGAAGCAGCAGGCAAAAGAGAAGTTAAGGGCTGAACTTGAGTATATGACCGGTCTCGATTCTGACGGCATGAAGAGCAAGCCTGGGGACCGCTTTATCTACAAGGGACGTGACTATGACATCGCTGCCATTACAGCGGCGGCCACAGGTCTCACCGAGCGCATCAGATCGGAGCGCTCGAGCCACTACGATACAACTGCTGTAGTGGACAATAATACAGCATACTCTTATCGTCTGCGCTTCCAGAACAGCAACGCCAGCACGGCAGAGCACATCAGGCTGTACGACATTCTGGAAGACAGTAAGAATGCAGACAAGAGAACCAGCGACTGGCAGGGCGTCCTGCAGTCGGTGGATCTTTCCGAGCTACCCAAAGATAAAGACGGCAAGGACGTGATCAGCCCTGTCGTATATTACACGACAGATGCGAATGTCTCCTATCCGGATTCAGATGACAAGCTCTCAGAGCTGGATTTGAGCAAGTGGCACAAACTGGATGCTTCGACGGGATTTACCATTCCGAAGGAAGATAGAACGAATGACAAGAGAGTCACAGCTGTCGTAATCGATCTCGATAAGGCGGTGGATGGGTCTTATTATACCCTTGGCAAGCTCGAGGCAGTTGCGGCATACCTCAACATGAAGGCACCTGCAGGTGCTGCCAGAAAGGGTGGTACAAAGGGGTATCCTGAGGCATACAACGCCGTGCGTGTGGGGTACGACCGCATCACGGACACGATCAGACTCCCTCGCGTCGCTGAGCAGAACAATGTAACGGCGCAGCTCGTCATCAGCCGGGACATCAACCTGCTGAAGGAGAGCTCACAGCCCGACAATCAGCCGATCCGCGATATCCAGTTCCGTCTGACCGGCACATCCGACTACGGCACATCCGTGGACAAAACAGAGACTACGGATACACAGGGCAAACTGACCTTTACAAAGGTTGAGAAGGGCACCTATACCCTCATGGAGTACGGCTCCAACCCCGACTGGCTGCCGGACCACACGGCCTATACGGTGGAAATCAATGATAAGGGTGAGCTCCGGATCACCAATCCAAAGGCAAAGGATGACTCCGGCAAGACGATTACCCATCCACTGGAGTATGCCGCCAGTGAGGCAGACAACCCGAAGAAGTTGTCTGTCTGGTTTACTGTGTACAACGATCCCAGAGTTCATGGCGATCTCACCTTCTACAAGGCGAGAAAGAAGACTGCAACAGATGATTCCCTGCACGGGATTTCCGACACTGTTTTCATGCTGAGCGGGACATCGGATTACGGCAATGACGTCGCAAAGACGGCCACATCAGATAAAAACGGACTGGTCAAATTCACAGATATTGAGAAGGGCACCTATACGCTGAAAGAGCAGATGGCCAACCCTGACTACATCCTGAACGATGAGGCATATCAGGTTGTGATCGACGAGTCCGGCTATGCATCGCTCCGGCAGAATAAGAATGCAGGAAAGACCGAAACGGATGGAAAGACTGCAGCAGCAGAGTGGACGGATGCCGAAACCATCGACGGCACACCTGTTATCTACAATACACCGATGTACTGGGATGTCACTTTTGTGAAGGTCGACAAGAACCTTCCTGTCCGCACACTTCAGGGCGCAGAGTTCTCTCTGAGCGGCGGCAGCCTTACTGACACTGCCACAGCTGAGAGTGACGCCAGAGGACGCGTCACCTTCAAACACTTAAAGGCGGGCAGCTATGTCCTGAAGGAGACAGCCGCACCTTCCGGCCTCACCGGCGAGGGCAAGAAGCCTGCAGAGGGAGAGACAGGAACACTGAACTACACTGCCGATCCGTCCTCCTATATCGTGACAGTCAAGGACGACGGCACATTTACGATTGCCAAAGAAGGCGGCTCTGGCAATAACGGCTCTTCCGACGGCAATTCCAGCGGAACCGGCTCCTCTGCTTCTGGTAGTACAGCAGGCAGCGGCACTGCTGGTTCAGGCTCTTCTGAAACCTCCAAGGACGGCAATACTGCTTCCGGCGAGCTGAAGAAGAACGACAACGGCGACTATATTTTCCCGGATGAGCGTGCGCTCGACGGGCAGATCACGATTATTAAGAAGTGGGAGGATAACAGTACTGCAGATGCGAACCGTCCGAACCCTAAGATCACGCTGACAACAAAGGACAAGCAGGAAACTATCAACGGGGCCAATGTTACGGTTGAATGGCTCAATGATGCAGTTTCTACAAGACCTACAAATGATGATTTTAAGGTAATTCTTCTGGATAATGGCGAAGAAGTTGCATCAAGTGCTGATACAGATAAGGTAAGAGTAACCAAGTCCGGAAATGTCTGGACCTATCATTTTGACGTGACCATTAAGTCAGGACATACTTACACAGCATATGAAACAGGATTTGCTGAAAATTCAGGTTACTCTGCAAGCATAGGACAAGATGAAAATAATCCGATAACATTAGTTAGCGGAAATGCCCATATTCAAAATGTTTTTAGCTATAAGGAAAGTTTCGATTTTGATAAGGGAGTTCAGACTTTTGTTGCACCGTACAGCGGCTACTACAAATTAGAAGCTTGGGGTGCACAAGGTGGAGATGTCCAAGGAGGATCAGTTACCTATAAAGGTGGTAGAGGCGGATATTCCACAGGCAAATTAAAACTAAATAAAGGCGATACACTTTATGTTGCTGTTGGTGGACAAGGAGACCATACCGCGACGGATAAATGGACTGCAGGCGGATGGAATGGCGGCGGTAAGGCTAGACGAAATGATAGTGGTTATGGCTCTTACAATGATCCAAACTGCTCAAAAGTTGGATCCGGCGGAGGTGCGACTTCAATATATTTTTCTCTGCATGGAACCGGCCAACTCACTGATTACGCTGATAATGCAAAAGATATTCTTCTTGTTGCAGGCGGAGGCGGTGGAGCTGATTATTGGCCCTACTCTGGAGGGCAGTACGGCGAAGGCGGTGCCGGCGGAGGAATCAATGGTTCTGACGGTACGATGATCCGTGGAGGACATGCACCAGGTTTCGGAGGTACACAGGCAGAAGGAGGAAAATGTTCGAATAAAAATGCTGCAGCAACGTCAACAGGAACATTTGGTGCTGGAGGATTTCTTGACGTTCAGGTCGGATCATCCGGCGGAGGCGGAGGATTTTATGGCGGAGGCTCTTCGCTGGATAATGCCGGTGCCGGCGGTGGATCTGGATATATAGCAGCCAAATTACTGGTCGATGCGCAAACGATTTCTGGTGATGAATCAATGCCAGCTGTTGGCAGTGGTACTGTTAAAGGAAACGCTGGTGATGGTCACGCCGTTATTACTTATATATCTAAGGACAGCAGTACATCTGAAGTCCCTACAAACGAATCATCTGCTAATAGCGGAGAGTGGAAGGCAAGCTACATTACCGATAAAAAATTTGGTACAGAAGGCGGATGGACAAAGGTAGATACCAATACATGGCAATACAAACTGAATGTCTTTGATGCAAACGCAAAATACGTTGTGAGTGAGGATGAGGATGATCTCGCAAAGGATGGCAAATCCTATCAGTTCGCAATCAATACAGCACATAATGATCAGAATGAGGTCGACTGCAGCAGGAATAAGACCATCACGGTGACGAACACAGACACTACAGGTTATGGCAAACTCACGGTTTCAAAGACCGTTGTGGGCAGCGATGGAACGAAGATGTCTGATTCGACTCAGGCATTCGACTTCACGCTGAAACTCACAGGTGATCAGATCAAGAACGGAGCACAGGAATTTGGTGGCATCGTTTTCAATAACGGAGAGTATACTTTCCAGTTGAAGAGCGGCGAGAGCAAAACGTTTACAGGCCTGCCTGTTGGAACCAACTATACAGTGACGGAGGAGGCAAACGCCAATTACACCGCGAAGGATTCCGCAAACAAAGTGCTGACTGTAAAAGACGCTGACGGCAAAGTAACGAATACGCCGCTGGAGGGAATGATCGGCAAGCAGGGTGAGACGGCAGCATTTACGAATGTTTACACCCCGCCGGAAAAGTCCAGAGCGGATGTGACCCTTGCCAAGAAGACGGAGGGCTCAACGGACGGTGCAGAGAATGATCTGTATACGTTCAGAGGTGTTTTCAGCGGATTGGATGCGAACCTGCAGTATTCCATCGAAGTGCAGGATACGAACGGCAAAGCACTATCCCAGAGTGAACTGGGCGAGCGGGCGCCGGAGCTGATCTCCACTGCAGACGGAAACGGCAAAGCAACGATTAAGCTGAAGAGCGGCGAGAAGGCTGTAGTAAAAGGTCTGCCTGTAGGTTCGACGTATCGGTTCATCGAGGAGGGCGGCAGCTGGACATCGAGATTCAACATCACGAATGCAAAGGCAGCCGATGGCAGCACGTCCGGCATCATTGCGCAGTCCAGTGGTGAGACGACACAGAAGAATACGGAACTCGGCACAGCGCAGGAGACGGTTGATAAGAATGAAAATACGACCGTGACCTTTACGAACACACTGAGCTACACACAAGACATCACGGTGAAGAAGGTCGTCCTGAACGCAGACGGATCTGTTCAGCAGGATACTGCTTCCGGTCAGAACGGTTCGACAGCACAGAACGCTGGCGCAAATGATGGCTCGAAGAAGTTCAATTTCACGATGACGTTCTCCGGACTGAAGCCTGGTACTGTCATTGATACGGTTCGCTTCACCGGCAGTCAGCATGATTCCGTCGGAAGAGTGACGGCGGAGAGCGACGGAACGGCGACCAAGAGTTTTCAGCTCGCTAACGGAGAGATGGTGCAGTTCACCGGTGTTCCTGTCAGTGCGCAGTATTCGCTGACAGAGGACAAGAACAGTTATATCGGCAGCTACATCATCAATGACAGCATCAAGGATGCCAATGACTCTTCGAAGTATGCTGCGGACACCTCCAAGCAGGCAATTACTCACGGCGGCAACAATGATCCGGATAAAGATCTGGTAACGGCTGCGCAGATAGTGAAGAAAGGTGAGAATCCGTTCATTACAGTGACGAATAAGCCGAAGAACAGCTCCTTTACCCTGATGAAGGTTGTAAAGGGCAGCATGGGCAGCAAGGACAAGAAGTTCACGTTTACGCTGACCATGAATGCGCTCAGCGGACAAACCGTTGATGCAGTTCTTACGGACGCGGCTGGCAAAGCGACGGAGACGAAGGTGACGTTTGACAGCAAGGGCGAAGCGCAGTGCAGGCTTGCAAGCGGTGAGTCCATTGAGCTGAAAGATATTGAGAACGGCACTGCTTTCACGGTAAGTGAGGACAAAGTCTCCTCGATCGGGTATAAGAGGGCTTACAGCATCAGGAGCAAAAGAACCTGGACGAGCCATGACGGCGCTGAGGCATCGGGCACAGTCATTTCCTGGAACACGAAGAAGGGGGAGATGAGCACGACAGTCAGGTTTACCAACACAATGGATGCGAAGGTGCCGACAGGCATCCATCTTGGGCTTTTGAGCAGCCTGATGGGCGTTGCGATTGCGGCGGGAGCGCTGGTACTGCTTCGCTTTGTGAAAAGAGTACACTGAATAATAAAGTAATTGTTTAGCACTTCATCCCGGGAGCCTTCGGTTCCCGGGATGAAGGCGTCCAGAGGCGCTCCGCGCCTTGGCCGCCCCTCGAAAAGTCGAAAAATCCGTCGGGCAAGTAAGCTTCCCATTCGAATTTTCGACTTTTCGAGAGGTGCTTAACAAATTCAAATTAAGTAGCCTGCTTAATTGACACATATTTAACAATTCGGTATAATCTGTTAGTAGAAATTTTAACAATCTTGCCGCAGCAACATGTGGCATTCGCGTGAGCAGACGGGAGACAGGCGCTGATAACGGGCCGGTTTCCCGCTGCCTTCGCACAGAGAGGATACCGGAGTTGGATATCAAGAACATTTCGCAGGCCGTGATTGGCCGTCTTCCAAGATATTACCGCTACCTTGGTGAGCTCAAGGACGAGGGCGTTGAGCGCATTTCGTCGCAGGAGCTCAGCAAAGAGATGCATGTGACGGCTTCCCAGATCCGCCAGGATTTCAATCATTTCGGCGGTTTTGGCCAGCAGGGCTATGGGTACAATACGGAATATCTGTACAATGAGATCGGCAAGATCCTGGGTCTTGACCAGAAGCACAACATGATTCTTGTCGGTGCGGGCAATCTGGGCTCTGCCCTCGTGCGCTATATGAATTTCCGCAACAGGGGGTTCTTCTTCAAGGCAGCTTTCGACATCAACGAAGCTCTTTATGGAAAACAAATCGCAGGCATCACCGTCTACCCACTCGATTCGATTGCGGACTACATCCGTGAGAACGAGATCGATATTGCGGTGCTGACGATTCCGAAGGCCGGTGCAGTGAAGGTCGCAGAGGTTCTCTCGACTTGCCCCATCAAGGCAATATGGAATTTCGCCCACACGGATCTTGAGCTCCCTGAGCGCATTCAGGTTGAAAACGTGCATCTCTCCGATTCTCTTATGCGTCTCTCCTATGAGATCAGGCGCTATGAGGAGGAGAGCAGCGTGAAGACGCCTAACAAGCCCGCCCATCGCAAATAACGACATACCGGATAATACGCACAGGCCGGCATGCAGAACCAGTCAGCCAATTTACGACTTGTAGTCTGCATGCCGGCCTGTTTGTGATCAGTCATACAGCTGGGAGGTAATATGGAGCGGATAGTCACCGCACAGGAAATGAGAGCAATTGAACAGGATGCCATGGAGAGGCACCGGATCCCGCAGGCTGTGCTCATGGAGAGGGCGGCACTAGGGGTGGCACATACTGTGCGGGCAATATTAAGAAAATCGAACTGCGCTGCACATGAGCCTGATGGTGCTGTAAATGCATCTGACGGCGCTGTATGCAAACCAGGCAAACCGGGCCACGCCGCACGCAAACCGAAGATTCTGGTTGTAGCCGGCAAGGGCAACAACGGCGCGGATGGGATCGTGGCGGGCCGGATTCTTCTGCTGCAGGGCTATGAAGTCCGGTTCATCGTTCAGGATCCGAACCCTGCGGAGGGCTCTATGCTGCGGCTCCAGATGGACATCGCAGAGAGTCTTGGTGCAAAGATGATTCCGTTTTCTATGGAGGACTGTGAGGATCCCGACGTTCTCATCGATGCCCTCTTTGGAACGGGATATCATAAGAAGGACAAGGTACAGGCAGGAACAGCGGAAGACAAGGATACAAAACACACATGTCCGGCTGAGGAGATTGTACAGACTGGAATTGACGATCAAATGCTTCAGTTCATGCATCGAACAGGCGCGGGAAGGATCGTCTCCGTCGACATGCCGAGCGGCGTCAGCGGTGATGATGGCTCGTGCTGTGAGAGTGCTGTAAATGCAGATGTAACGGTGACCTTTGGCCTCAAGAAGTTGGGACAGGTTATGTACCCTGGTGCACGGCTCTGCGGAAGAGTTATTGTGTGGGACATCGGGCTTCCAGTGCGGCCGGATCTGCCGGAACAGGCTGATCCTGCTCAGGTACGGACCATTTGTACCAGAACCGATATTCGCAGTGTGCACAGAAAGGATGCAGACAAACCAGACAACACGCAGCAGTCAGTGATCTGCACCGATGACGGCTCGCTGGTGAGAGCTCACTTTATGGAGCATCACGAGGACGGCAACAAGGGAACATTTGGAAAGGTTCTTTTGATCGAAGGCTCGCAGGGAATTGCGGGCTGCGCAGTTCTCTCCGCGAAGGCGGCGCTGCGCGCCGGCGCGGGTCTTGTCACGGTGTACAGTGATCCCGGAAACCGTATAATCATACAGACGGCGGTTCCGGAGGCTGTTTTCATTGCTGACGATAAAAATCTTATTGCAAGGATGCAGTGGGCGGATACAATAGCGATTGGGCCCGGCATTGGCAAAGATGATGCAGCGGCCGAAATGCTGGAGACAGTGCTGAGAACAATTGCCGGAGGCAAGAGCAAGTCGGGAATGTCCGGTCATGCCCGGAAAGGCCTTGTCATCGACGCCGATGCGGTGCGGCTCATCGCAGAGCGGAATATGTACGATGTGCTGGATAAGGCGGCGGAAAAAGTGCCGGTTATTCTGACGCCTCACATGGCGGAATGTGCGGCGCTCCTGCAGACAAGCGTGCCGGAATTGCAGAAGAATCGTTTTTCTGCGGTCAAGGCATTCGCGGACAGACACCACTGTGCGCTCATCTGCAAGGATGCGAGAACCGTTGCTGCAGCATGGGATTGCAGCCTGCTCTTTCTGAATATATTGGGGAATGACGGCATGGCGACGGGCGGATCCGGCGATGTGCTGACGGGGATTACGGCTGCTGTTATGGCGCAGCCGACGGAATTTTCCTTTGGGAGCCGTCTGTACGACCGCGCGGTGACAGCTGTGGAGATGCACGCGATGGCAGGCGATGCAGCGGCGTCAAAACGAGAGAAACGCTCCATTACGGCGATGGATATTGCGGAGTGTATCGGCCGCTGATCATTCATTGCTGTAAAGCATCCATATCGTGGAAACCTGATGTATTCCTGACGTTAAAGTGATGCAGTTTAAAGGAACATCGGCTCTCTTGGGAGAATTTATTGCAAATAAAAGTATTAGCCGCAGCAGGGGCGGCGGAGAGGATTCAGAAGTATGGACATGAATATGCGCGTGAAGGCAGTGGTCGACCTCGGGGCGATCCGGGACAACATGATCAGTATGAAGAAGAACATGCACGAAAACGCCAGAATGGCGGCGGTCATCAAGACAGACGCCTATGGACACGGCGCTGTGCAGGTCGCCGGTGCGCTGGAGGATCTTCCGTTCCTTTGGGGATACTGTGTCGCCACCTTTGAGGAGGCGCAGGAGCTGCGCCAGAGCGGCATCAAGAAGCCCATTCTGATCCTCGGTTATACGTTCCCCTACTGCTATGCGCAGCTTGTGGAAGAGGAGATCCGGCCGGTTGTTTTCCGGAAGGATACGCTGAAGGAGCTGGATGAGACGGCGGCGCGAATGGGAAGAAATCTGGCCATTCATGTCGCACTGGATACGGGCATGTCCCGCATCGGTGTAAAGCCGGATGATTCGGGCATCGATTTCATGAAGGCGGCGCTCGCATGTAAGAACCTTACGGTCGAGGGTATTTTCACGCACTTTGCGAGGGCGGATGAGGAGAGCGGCCGCGATGCCACACAGCGTCAGTTTGATCTGTTCGCGTCCTTCAACAAGAGAGTGGAAGAAGAGCTCGGGTATCACATCCCGATTCAGGACTGCTCGAACAGCGCAGGCATCATCACCTACCCGCAGTACAATGAGGACATGGCAAGGGCCGGCATCACAATGTATGGGCTCTGGCCGTCAGATGAGGTGAGCAGGGACATTGTCGCCCTGAAGCCGGCTATGTCCATCTACAGCCACATTGCCTATATTAAGGAAATCGATGCGGGGACGCCGGTCAGCTACGGCGGGACATTCACGGCGCCGCAGAAGATGACGATTGCGACGATTCCCGTCGGCTACGGCGACGGATATCCAAGGAGCCTGTCGAATAAGGGGAATGTTCTGATCCACGGCAAGAGGGCGCACATTGTCGGGCGCGTCTGCATGGACCAGTTCATGGTTTCCCTTGAGGGAATTCCGGAGGCCAAGGAAGGGGACCTTGTGACGATTATGGGCCGCGACGGTGACGAGACCATCTCTGCGGAGGACATTGGGCGGCTCTCCGGAAGATTCAACTACGAATTTGTCTGTGATCTGAGTGAGAAGCGCGTGCCGAGGGAATACATCAGATGATTATGTTCGGGCTCGGAATTTACAAGTTTGACAGAATGTAGCATAATATAAATCTGTTAAGCTCAATTCGTGGGAGAAAAGGATTTGCCCGCTTGCGGAGCAAATCCTTTTCTCCCACGAAT
>DEKA01000044.1:0-9418 GCA_002353635.1 Lachnospiraceae bacterium UBA2734 | reverse complement strand
GCGAAGCGGGTTGGAGATGCGGAGCTTAACAGCCGGATTTGCCCGCCCGCGGGCAATTATTTTCTTATGATGGAGGTGGTACGATTTAATGGACGATTCCGGTGCCGGCGGCCCTTTGCTGTTCGCACTGCTCATTTTTCTTGATATCGTGGTGTACGGCTTCGGCTCTGCGCTGCATCATCTTCACCCCGAGGGGGTGAGTGCTGACGCACAGGGAGAGAAGGATTCCCGCAAAGAGACGACCGACCCCGTGAGCGAAGCGAAAAGCCAAAGACGCGATAAGATGATCCGCAGGATACTCGCGGATCAGTCCGATTACACAGACACAGTCCAGATCGTTACAGTTGCGGTCAGCTATATATACGGGGCGGCTTACGCCCTGTCTCTGACAAAGGACGTTGCTGCGCTCCTTCTGCGCATCAGCGGCGGTGCATTCAGCGATGCCCTTACGATTCTAAGTGCAGTTTTATCCTTCCTTGTTCTGATCGCGGTGGTGAACATCATCGGCATTCAGATGCCGAGGCGTCTTGCGGCGGCTAATCCCGAGAAGTGGATTGACTCCTGCGGCAGGTTCTTCTACCCGATTCTTCTCCTGTGCCTGCCTATGGCACATGTGACGGGATGGATTTCGACGAGCATTCTCTACCTGTTCGGTGTGCGCGGCACTGGCCTTAAAGGCGATGTGACGGAGGAGGAAATCCGCTCCATCGTGCACGAGGGGCATGAGCAGGGCGTCATTCAGCAGACAGAGGCGGAGATGATCGCCAATATTTTCGAGTTCTCCGATAAGGAGGCCGAGAATATCATGACGCCGAGAAACGACATGATCGCGATCGACGGCAGCACGCCTCTCGGAGACGCTGTGAGATTTATGCTGCAGCAGCACAACTCGAGATTTCCCGTTTACGCTGACAACATTGACAATATCCGCGGCATCGTGCACATGCGCGATGCGGTAAAATATAAAGAGGAACACCCGGGCGAAGTCACGAAGCCCATCGGCAGAATTTCCGAAATTCTGCGCGAGGCGATCGTGGTGCCTGAGACGAAGAGCATCGATGACCTCTTCCGCCAGATGCAGAAGAAAAAGGCACAGATGGTCATCGTTATCGACGAGTACGGACAGACGTCCGGACTCATCGCCATGGAAGATATTCTCGAGGAAATTGTCGGCAACATCATGGACGAGTACGATGTGGATGAGACGCACATCACGCCGACCGGCAACAAAAACGAGTTCATCATCGACGGCAGAACGCCGCTAGAGGAGCTCACAGAAAGATTCGGCCTCCATTTTGACGACAGATATGAGACCTTGAACGGCTTCATGATGTCAGAAATGGACAGGGTGCCCGAGCCGAACGATCACTTTGTGACCGAGTATCAGGGGTACCGGTTCAAGCTTCTCTCCGTGAAGGACCGGCAGGTGCAGAGAGTCCTGCTGACGAGACTGCAGTAGAGAGGAGCATCTGTTTTCATTGAAAATACTAAGACAAGTTAAGGAGACACAAAATGTCAGGACATTCAAAGTTCGCGAACATCAAGCACAAAAAGGAAGCTAACGACGCCGCTAAGGGCAAGATTTTCACCATCATCGGCCGTGAGATTGCGGTCGCTGTAAAAGAGGGCGGCCCGGATCCGGCCAACAACTTCAAGCTCGCGCAGGTCATCCAGAAGGCGAAGTCCAACAACATGCCCAACGATACCATCGAGAGAGGCATCAAGAAGGCTGCCGGCGATATCGACGGCGTCAACTATGTGCACAACACATATGAGGGATATGGCCCTGCAGGCGTTGCCATCATCGTGGAGACGCTGACAGATAACCCGAACAGAACAGCTTCCGATGTGCGTGCCGCATTCTCCAAGGGCGGCGGAAACCTCGGCACAACAGGCTGCGTTTCTTTCATGTTCGATGACAAGGGACAGATCGTCATCGATAAGGAGGAGTACGACGGAACAGCGGATGATCTCATGATGGTTGTTCTCGATGCAGGCGCCGAGGACATTCAGGATGATGAGGATTCGTTCGTGATCACGACGGCTCCTGACGATTTCGACGCTGTATCGAAGGCTCTTGCAGATGCCGGTATTCCTACCGCTTCCGCTGAAGTCACAAAGATTCCGCAGAACTATGTCGACGTGACAGACCCCACAGCTGTAAAGGGACTGCATATCATTCTTGACCGTCTCGACGAGAGTGATGATGTGCAGAACGTATATCACAACTGGAATGAGCCTGACGAGGACTGAGGATGAGCACACAGCAGCTCGACAATCCGCTTCCGGGGCCTAAGCGCAGGCCTCACAGGGAGATGGAATTTGATCTCTCGGATGAGGACATCATTAAGATGGAGAAGGCGCGCGGGGAGGATGTGGATCTGTCGGATCCCGCTCCGCATACTGCAGCCGCTGACGGCGGGGACAAGGACAGCGGGCCGTCCGTCAATACAGCAGAAGACGATTTCGATTTCAAGGTCTCTGACGACGATGATTTCGACATCTAAATGAATGTTTAGCACCCCTTGGGAAGAATTGCGGCGCTTTTGGAACAATTCGGGATGAAGTGCTAAATTATACAGTTCGTAGAACAAGAACAGACACGGGGTCTGCAAAGGAGTGCGAAAGGCGCCTCTTTCGCGGACTTCGTGGTTTTTATTTACTGGTAAGAGGGGAATGGCAGAAAGAGAAGGCAGAACATCAGCACAGAGAAGGAGGAGTACGGGGAGTGCGTCATCGCGCAGCTCCTCTGGAAGAAGTGCGTCCAGAAGCTCGTCAGCAAGATCGTCTTCCAGCCGGAGCACATCTGCGTCTTCCGCAAGGGGGACTTCTGCGAGGACGCAGGGGAGAGCTGCGGGAGCATCTTCGGGTACATCCAGAACGAGACGGAGTACGTACGGGTCTTCCAGTGCATCGTCAAGGCCTTATACAAGGCGAAAGAGGGTAACGCGGGAGGAGTACGAAAATGAACTCCTTCGGCGCGACATCACCATCATCCTTCTCTTTGCGGCGATGGTCTTTCTTTTTCTTTCGTGTTTTGGAATCCTGGGACCGGTGGGCAATTTCTTCAGGGACTGCATGTTCGGTCTCTTCGGACTGCCGGCCTATATTCTGCCGCTGTTCGTTTTCGGCGCGGCGCTCTTCTATACAGCAAATGCAGATGAACCCGGGATCACCGCCAAGATTGTCGGTGCAACGGGTCTTTTGGTCGTACTCGGTGTGATCTGTGATCTCGCCGTCGGGGACTTTGCCAATAATCCGGTGTACCAGCCTCTCTCCATCTACACAAGATGTGCGCAGGGAAGGGACGGCGGCGGAATTCTTTGCGGCTCCATTGCTTTCTTTCTTTACAGCACCCTGAAAATGGTCGGCACAGTGATGGTGCTGATCGTCGCCTCCCTGATTTTTGCGGTCATGATCACGCAGAGGTCTATTGTGGACTTCGCACAGGACAAAGTGCAGGAGGCTGCGGCGATCTCAAGAGAGCGCAGGGAAGAGGAGCGAAGATACAGGGAAGAGCACCCTGAAGATTATGGCGTACCAGGTGGTGCCGGAGAGGATGATCTGGATGCTGCGGGGGAAGATTCTGCGGACGGGAAATCCGCTGACGGCGCTGATGACGGCTATGGAAGTGACGACCGAAGATCCGGAAATGGCTTCAGACGGAGCAGTGAGCCGGACGATAGAGATGACGCTTATTACAGAGATGGACGTGCTTCGGCTTATGGTGGCAGGAACAGCGCCGGGGCAGGAAGAAGTGCGGGTGTTCTGGGCGGTATTTTCAGAAGGCCGGGGAGCCGCGAGGTGCAGTTTCGCGGGATCGTGGGCGACACGCTCCTGAACAGGGATGCGCAGAACGCAGGTCCGAACATACAGCCAAATGGTGAGCCGTCTGGAAACGGCAATGGCGGTGCTGCACAGTTCGGGCCAGGAGCCGCGGGAGCGCAGGGATATGGTGCGCCCGGTGCAGGCGGCGGGCAGACAGCCGCTGCAGGAAACGGACAGCCGGCAAGTGGATTCAACGCTCAAAACGGTGTTGAGGCAGGCGCTGCTGCTGTGCAGCCCGGTGCGCAGAACCCGCAGAATACAGCTGAAGGGGCTGTAAAATCCGCAGAAGGTGCTGAAGACAAGGCGGACAATGGTCCCCGGATCATCCGTTTTACAGCGCCTTCGAATGCACAGAATAATGCGAAGACAGGTGTGATTGACGATGCGGTGGATCACGGCGCGAATTCTGCAGATGGTTCGGACGGGCAGCTGCACGCAGAGGATACGACTGCAGTGCTGGGATCCTCCGACGTACAGGAGGATCTGCGCCGCTGGCAGTCAGAGGATCTGCACGAAATCCACGCAGCGGACTTCGAGGATACGGATGCGATTCTTCATCCGGACATTGAGGCGGGGAATTTCTCTGAAGCCGACGTTTCAGGCAGTGACGCAGACTATGGCTCTGATGCCTTTTCCGGAAAGATCATAAGAAACGGTATCGGAGAAGTTGTAGGGCTTAACACACAGAAGAAGACGAGCAGCATCATCCGGGGCGCGGATAGCGGCGGCCTGTCATCTGATGCGGGCAGACTGCATGACTACGTCGGGACAGACAAAGAGGGGATGTCTGTACCTGTACAAAGGGGTGCGGTCTCCGCTGCCGCAGCACCTGCTGCGGCCTTTGGCAGTGCGGATGCTGCCGCGGGCAGAGCCGGGACAGGCTTTCGCGGTCTCTCCGGCATCACGCCTGATCTCCATACAATTGGTGATCCCGTAGCAGCGGTTGAGGAAGAGAACGCAAGAGAAGACAGGGCAAGGAGTGCCGCGGCCGCGGCAAATGCCGTTTCTGCAGAGACGAGATCTGATTCTCCGGCAGCAATTCCGGAGGATGCCGGCACTGTACCTGTCCGGTCTTCCTTTGACCGTTCGGCATCTTCTGCCGGGTCTGCAGATTCGACAGAACCGGATATCGATGAAGGGCAGAATAAGGCTCGCGGAGCACAGATCACTCATGTCAATCCGACTGCACAGAGCGAAGAATCCTCCTCTGCGGCTTCGGTTGAATCCCCGTCCGCTCATACAGAATCTGAATCCCCGGCCACACTTCCGGAAGATTCCGGCACAGATGCGAAAGACCCGCAGCAGGAGCAGCTGCGCGCACAGCAGGAGCAGCGCCGTGCCGAGGAGATGATCATCGAGCAGAGGGCGCAGGCGAAGGTACAGGAGGACAATAAGCGCCGTGTAGAGGAACAGGCTGCCAGCGATGCGGCCGCAGCGACCATCCGCAGGGACCGGGACAATAATATCCAGGAACAGGCGGAAGGGACAGAAGCTGCAGTCGGAGATGCAGATGCGCATTTATCTTCGGTACAGCGAACTTCTGCGGCAAATGTACCGGCGCAGCAGAGCACAAAGACGGCTGACGTGCCGCAGGAGCGGCCGTATGTTTTCCCGCCGATGGACCTTCTCCATCCCGGAAAGAGCGGAAGTCCCGCAGGCACGGACGATGAGCTGCGGCAGACTGCCGCAACCCTTCAGGGAACGCTGCAGACGTTCGGCGTAAATGTGCGGATCACGGAGATCTCGCAGGGACCCGCCGTCACGCGCTATGAGCTGCAGCCGGAGCAGGGCGTAAAGGTCAGCCGGATTCTCAACCTCGCGGATGATATCAAGCTCGCGCTCGCAGCGGAGGACATCCGCATTGAGGCACCGATCCCGGGCAAATCCGCGATCGGCATCGAGGTGCCGAACAAGGTGGCCTCCACTGTGGCCCTGCGCGAGATCCTGGATACGCCGGAATTCCGCAATCACAAGAGCCGTCTCGCCTTTGGCGTCGGCAAGGACATCGCAGGCATGCCTGTCATCTCCGACATTGCCAAGATGCCGCATGTTCTGATCGCAGGTGCGACGGGATCAGGCAAATCTGTCTGCATCAATACGATCATCATGAGCATCCTCTACCACGCAACACCTGATGAGGTGAAGCTCATCCTGATCGACCCGAAGATCGTGGAGCTGTCCGTCTACAACGGCATCCCCCATCTTCTGTTCAACGTCGTGACAGATCCGCAGAAGGCGGCCGGCGCCCTGAACTGGGCGGTAGGCGAGATGACAGCGAGATTTGCGAAGTTCGCTGATGCGCACGTGCGCGATATCAAGGGCTATAACGCCCTTGCGAAAAAGAAGATGGCAGAGGGGGAGACGGACATGCGCCCGATCCCGCAGATTGTTATCATCGTAGACGAGCTGGCCGATCTCATGATGGTGGCCAAGAACGATGTTGAGACTGCCATCTGCCGCCTGGCACAGCTGGCGAGAGCTGCCGGCATGCACCTTGTCATCGCAACGCAGCGGCCCTCAGTCGATGTCATCACGGGCCTCATCAAGGCCAATATGCCGAGCCGCATTGCCTTCGCGGTGACGTCCAACGTGGACTCGAGGACAATTCTCGACCGCGTCGGCGCAGAGAAGCTCCTGGGAAAGGGCGATATGCTCTTCTTCCCGCAGGGAATGGCTAAACCAGCCCGTGTGCAGGGCGCCTTCGTCTCTGACGATGAGGTGGCCGATGTCGTCGACTTCATCCGCGCGCACAACCACACGGATGAGAGCGCAGGCAGGGCAATCGAGCAGCAGATTGAAAATATGAAATCCGGCTCTTCAGGCGCTGACGCCGCCGTGGCAGAAGAGGGCGCAGGATCTGATCTGGATGAGTATTTTGAGGACGCCGGCAAGTTCATCATCGAGAAGAATTCGGCGTCGATAGGTCTTTTGCAGAGGAGGTTCCGCATCGGCTTCAACCGCGCGGCAAGGATCATGGATGAGCTGTGCGACGCAGGTGTCGTCAGTGAATCCGAGGGCACGAAGTCGAGGAAGATCCTCATGACGCCCGCACAGTTCGAGGAGTACTGCCAGTCCCTGTAGAATGGAGCGCCTCACAGTTTGGAGAGTTATACCGTCCTCTGCAGATTTGGATTCCTGCATCTGCTGAAAACGGGTGCCGCAGGAACAACGCATAATCCAGGCAGCGGCATGCCGGATGTGATAGCGACAGTAACACAGCACAGAAAGGAGCACACCATGGCCCGTATCATAGATGGTAAAAAGACAGCACAGGACATCAAGGATGAGGTGAAGCAGGCAGTTTCAGAACTCACCAAGAATGGCAGGTCTGTGACCCTCGCCGTCGTTCTGGTCGGCGATGATCCGGCGAGTGCTGTTTATGTGCGCAACAAGAAAAAGGCCTGCGAGTACTGCGGCATCGTGAACAGACAGATCAATCTTCCCGCAGATACGTCTGAGGAGGAACTCCTTCAGCTCATTGACCAGCTGAACCGGGACGATTCTGTAAACGGGATCCTCGTGCAGCTCCCCGTTCCGCCGCAGATTGACGGGCAGAAGGTCATCCAGGCGATCTCTCCGAAAAAAGACGTGGACGGCTTCTCTCCGATCAGTGTGGGCGCACTCTCTATTGGTCTTCCGGGCTTTCGCTCCTGTACGCCGGCGGGCATTATCGAGCTCCTGCACAGGTACGATATCCAGACGCAGGGCGCGGAGTGCGTGATCGTGGGCCGCTCCAATATCGTCGGCAAACCCATGGGCATGCTGATGCTGCGCGAGAATGCGACGGTGACCATCGCGCACTCAAAGACAAAGAACCTGCAGGAAGTCTGCAGGAGAGCGGATATTCTGATCACGGCGGTCGGAAAGCCTAAGATGTTTACAAGAGATTATGTAAAAGAAGGCGCTGCTGTCATTGACTGCGGCATGGACAGAGACGAAAACGGCAGGCTCTGCGGCGATGTGGACTTCGGTGATGTATCGCCAATCGCATCCTGCATCACACCGGTGCCCGGCGGCGTAGGTCCCATGACTGTTGCCATGCTCATGAAGAACTGCGTGGAAGCGATTTCTTTGCAGCAGGATTAATGCGGATATGAAGTGTCCAAAGTGCGGAAAGGAAATTAAAGACGGATCCCTGTTCTGTCCCTATTGCTTCGCGGATATCAAGGTGGTGCCTGTCTATGACCCGCAGCTCGAGCAGCAGATCAGCGAGACGATGACGGACATCAAAGACGACATCGGGCGCGAAGAGGAGGAAAAGGATCAGGAGAAGGCTGCCGGGGAACAGCGCCTTCGCACAAGGCACAGGAGAAAAATCATCGCCTGTGTCCTTGCGGCGTGCGCACTGGCGGTCTGCATTGCTTTCGGAATCATGCAGGCTGTTCTGATGCATTCAGAATCCTACTATGTGGCCAGGGCTTACGATTACTCAGAGCGCGGGGACTATGGCAGGGCGGCGAAGGAGATTAAGACAGCGATTGGCCTGAAGACGCCGGCAGATGCCGATCTGATTCTCAGGGAAGCCGATTATCTCGCACAGGCAGGTGACTCGGACGCCGCCGCAAAGAGCATTCAGACGATCATCGACCAGCCGGATGTATACGGGGACCGCGTAGGGGATGCCTACAGAAAGATGATCTCCATATATTCGAAGAGCGGCGATTATGCTAAAATAGCAGAAGTTCTTGGTTCCTGCAAAGACAAAGATATCCGTCAGATGTTTCAGGAATATATGGTCTTTCAGCCGCAGCTCTCAGCAAAACCGGGCTCCTACGATGATGTCCTCAATCTTTCGATGACCGCGGAGGGGAACGGCTCGATTTTTTATACGCTCGACGGCAAGACGCCTACGACGGAGTCCAATCTCTATGACCGTCCGATCCGTCTCTCGAAGGGCAGGTACACTGTCCGGGCTGTCTATGTGAACCACTTCGGCGTTTCGAGTGAACCGGTGACTGCCCTCTATGAGGTGAACGGAAAGGTGCCCGATGCGCCGTCTGTCTCCCCGTCTTCCGGAAACTACGATACGTCAGGACAGATCGTGGCGGAGGCGAAGCTCTCTGAGGGTGAACNNCGCTCGGATCCTGACCGCGACTCGGCCTTGTATACGGGCCCCATCACAATGAAGGCAGGAAAGACAACGTACTGCTTCGCCGTGATCGGTGCGGACGATATCTCGAGCGATGTGACGGAGGTCACCTACACCGTCAAGGCGGCTGAGACCAAAAAGGCAGCGGTCAGCAAGGAAGATGCGCCGAACTACATCCTCGTCGTTCTCATCAAGAGGGGCGAGGTCATCAGCACGGACGGCGTCATCGCCAACGGTCTCGCGCGGTACTCCTACGACTACATCTCGAAGGAAACAATCGGCGGAACCGACTACTATCTCTTCAGTGAGACGATGACGGATACGGCAGGCAACGCGACGCAGACGGGGCGCGTCTTCGCCGTCTCCACGCAGGACGGGCGCGTCGGTCTCTACAATGGCAGCGCGCTGTCCATGCTGGACTGACAGTATTGGAATTGCCTCCGCGCCTTGTCCGCCACTCGAAAGTCGGAAAATCCGGCTGGTAAGCAAGCTTCCCATCCG
>DEKA01000027.1:20532-30431 GCA_002353635.1 Lachnospiraceae bacterium UBA2734 | reverse complement strand
CTTCGGCATAGTTTTTTCTTCGGCATAGTCTGAGTTATCCTGAATTCGGCATAACTCAGACCGCGGTTTCCAGTATACGAGTGCTATGTTTTCGACGCGTCTGAAAAAACACCATATGAAGCAGAGCATGTCTCGTGTTGCACATTGTATCGATAACGGGCCGATGGAAGGATTCTGGGGCATTTTGAAAAGAGAAACGTATTATGGCAGGAAATTCAATGAGCGGGAAGCGCTGGTCAAGGCAATCGAGAATTATATCGATTATTACAACAACGAGCGTATTCAAAGAAAACTGCACCTAATGACTCCGCTAGAATTCCATGATCAGTATCAGACAGCAGCATAAAGAAATACCCTGGCTGACTTTTCGTCAGCCAGGGTAAACCTAGAACTTATTGTTATTCATTGTCCACTTGACGGGTAGCACACCACAGATGGAAAGATCTGTTCTGCGGGATTTTTTGAATCTTGTTTGCAGTAAAGTTATAAATTTACAGATGAAGCACTCTGTCCTTGATCTCCTGTGTGCGGCCCTGGTTCCAGAACTGGGTACCGATGTAGCCACAGGTGCGTCTTGCGACGCTCATCTTGGACTGGTCTCTGTTGCCGCAGTTCGGGCACTCCCAGACGAGCTTGCCGGACTTGTCCTCGACAATCTTGATCTCGCCGTCATAGCCGCACACCTCGCAGTAATCGGACTTGGTGTTCAGCTCAGCGTACATGATGTTGTCGTAGATGTAGCGCATCACGGCAAGGACAGCCGGGATGTTCTGCTGCATGTTCGGCACCTCGACGTAGCTGATGGCGCCGCCCGGAGAGAGCTTCTGGAAGTCCGCCTCGAACTTGAGCTTTGTGAAGGCGTCGATCTTCTCTCTGACGTTTACATGGTAAGAGTTCGTGATGTAGTTATGGTCCGTCACGTTCTTGATGATACCGAATCTCTTCTGCAGGCACTTTGCGAACTTATAAGTCGTGGACTCCATCGGTGTGCCGTACAGGGAGTAGCTGATATTTTCAGCCTTTCTCCACTCCGCGCACTTGTCGTTCATGTGCTGCATAACCTTGAGGGCGAACTCCTTGCCCTTGGGATCTGTGTGCGATACGCCCAGCATTCTCATGCACATCTCGTAGAGGCCGGCGTAGCCGAGGCTGATCGTGGAGTAGTTGTTGTAGAGGAGCTTGTCGATCTTCTCGCCCTTCTTGAGTCTTGCGAGTGCGCCGTACTGCCAGAGAATCGGGGCAACATCGGAAGGTGTGCCGAGAAGTCTCTCATGGCGGCATCTCAGTGCTCTGTGGCAGAGCTCGAGCCTCTCATCAAAAATCTTCCAGAACTGGTCCATGTCGCCGTGTGCACTGCAGGCCACATCGACGAGGTTGATGGTCACAACGCCCTGGTTGAATCTGCCGTAGTACTTGTGCTGGCCGTTCGGGCCAAGGCCCTCTGTATCGGGTGTGAGGAAGGAGCGGCAGCCCATGCACGGATACACATCGCCGTTCTTGTACTCCCTCATCTTCTTGGCGGAGATGTAGTCGGGCACCATTCTCTTGGCAGTGCACTTTGCAGCCAGCTCCGTCAGGTAGTAGTACTTGGAATCCGGATAAATATTGTCCTCATCGAGCACATAGATGATCTTCGGGAAAGCAGGTGTAATCCACACGCCCTTCTCGTTCTTGACACCCTGCATTCTCTGCTTGAGGGCCTCCTCGATCACCATGGCGAGGTCATCTCTTGTCCTTCCCTCCGGTACCTCGTCCAGATACATGAACATCGTCACAAAAGGTGCCTGGCCGTTGCAGGTCATCAGAGTGATAAGCTGGTACTGAATTGTCTGGATACCGGAGCGGATCTCTTCCTGAAGGCGGGATGCCACAATCTTGTCGATGATGGCATCGTCGAGTGCCTCTCCGCACTCCTTTCTCTCCTCGATGACGCTCTTTCTTATCTTCTGTCTGGAGACATCGACAAACGGTGCCAGGTGAGAGAGCGTAAACGACTGCCCGCCGTACTGGTTGGAAGCAACCTGCGCCACGATCTGTGTCGTCACGTTGCATGCCGTGAAGAAACTGTGCGGCTTCTCGATCATGGTCTGGCTGATGACCGTGCCGTTCTGCAGCATGTCCTCAAGGTTAATGAGGTCGCAGTTGTGCTCCTTCTGTGCATAATAATCGGAGTCGTGGAAGTGAATGATGCCTTCCTCGTGCGCCTTCACGATGTCCTCCGGCAGAAGAATTCTCTTGGTCAGATCCTTGGAGACTTCGCCCGCCATGTAGTCTCTCTGTGTGGAGTTGATGACAGGGTTCTTGTTGGAATTCTCCTGCTTGACCTCCTCGTTCTCCTGGTTGATGAGCGCAAGGATGCCGTTATCGGTCGTGTTGGACTTTCTGGAGAGCTCTCTCTTGTAGCGGTAGCGCACATACTTCTGCGCAACCTCATAGCCGCGCATCTCCATGATGCCCTTCTCAACCATATCCTGGATGTCCTCCACGTTGACTGCGTGCGGTGCATCGGATACCTTGCGGGCGATCTTGTCAGCAATGGCATTGATCTGGTACTCATTCAGCTGATAAATGCCGCTGACTTCTACATTGACCTTCTTGATCGCGTTGATGATCTTCGTGATGTCAAACGTGACCTCCTGCCCGTTTCTCTTGATAACTCTAGTGTTGACTTCAATTGCTGCCGCCATGTTACAACTCCCTCAATGAATCTGTATCTGCCGGTCCCCCACCGTCTGCCCAAAGTCAATCTGACAGTGCCCGGTCAGTGCGTATTTTGAAAATATCGCATCCGATGCCATTGTTCTCTGACATCGAAGATATTTTTCTGCCGCATTCGTCTTTTCCCGGAAAGTGTATGTACATCAAAGTACTAAATCTTGTTAGTTAACTTCCTGACGAACACAACATCTTGTACTCGACTATAATACATCACATCCCCGTAAGATGACAGGGGCAATAATCCACCAAAATTCCGCCCGGTCTTTGTCAATTATTGTGACAGTTTTTTTCAACATCTTGTGTGTGAAACCAGGTGTGAAACACTATATATTGTGTTTCACGCATAAGTGCTCTTTCATTGAATCTGTGCCGCAAACGTTGATATCACGGGCTTTGTGCGTATTTATCAGATAATTCCGGCACCCCAAAATATGGACAGGCCAGGCCGTGAAACATTAACCGATCACTTGCCGCCTACGCTATAATAAACAAAGGCCTGCGCGCAGCAGGCATTATTTCCAAAATAATTTCAGACAGGCTGTAATTCCGTAACGCCGGCACCACAGACAGGGCCCGCTGGTATTTTCGTAATGCAGGAGATGGATCATGACCGACTATGAACTGACGCCGGACGAGCTCGATGCGCTCGACCCCGCTGAATATATGCTCATCGACACGCGCACACAGGACGACTACGACCACGGCTTCATCCCGGGGTGCGTCCTCTTTTCGCCTGAGCAGGTGCGCGTGTATGCAGACAGGGCGCTCACGCCCCTGCCCAGGAATAAGAAAATTGTGCTGTACTGCCGCTACGGCACAGTGTCCGGTGAGCTGGCCGCAGAGCTGCGCGAGAAGGGTTTTGATGCCTGGAATCTCTCCGGCGGGTACGGCGTATGGGCGCTGCATGCCATCCGGAAGGAGGCAGAGAACGACAAAAAGAGAGAGGAGATTGAGAAAGGTCTGCAGAAAACCTTCCACGGAAGGCTCCTGAATCCATTTGCCAGAGCGATTCTCCGCTATAAGATGATTCAGGACGGGGATAAAATTGCCGTCTGCATCAGCGGCGGCAAGGACTCCATGCTGATGGCCAAGCTCTTTCAGGAGTTCCGGCAGCACGGGCAGTTTCACTTTGATCTTGTTTTTCTGTGCATGGATCCAGGGTACAACGAGGCGAACCGCCATATTATTGAAAGCAATGCAAAGCTCCTTGGGATTCCTCTCACGTTCTTTGAGACGCAGATCTTCAATGCCGTCGACAATGTTCGGACGTCGCCCTGTTATCTCTGTGCCCGCATGCGCCGCGGCTATCTATACAAGCACGCAAAGGCCCTCGGCTGCAATAAAATTGCGCTGGGACACCACTTCGACGATGTCATCGAGACGGCGCTCATGGGCATGCTGAACTCCGGTCAGTTCAACGCCATGATGCCAAAGCTCCGCTCGACGAGCTATCCCGGCATGGAGCTGATCCGCCCGCTCTACTTCGTCCGCGAGGATGATATCAAGCACTGGCGCGACTACAACCATCTTCACTTCATCCAGTGCGCCTGCCACTTCACGGACACCTGCACGACCTGTGCGGTCAATCCTGACGGCACACACACAGGCTCCCGCCGCGTATTGACCAAGCAGCTCATTGCGCAGCTGAAGAAGGATATTCCGGATGTGGAGACCAATATTTTCCATGCGACGGAGAACGTCACCGTCGACCAGGTGCTCGGCTACAAGCTGCACGGGGAGAGACACAGCTTCCTGGATGCGTACTGAGCCAGGTGCGACGGGCACTCATCCTTTGATCTCGTGCTCCAGCACTTCCTTCTTCGCCGAGAATTCCCACCCGCGCAGGGCGTGGTCCGGGTATTCCGCCTCGCCGCTCTGGTTGTCGTACGGATCCGACCTGATGAAAACAGGCGCCGGCGTAAACTGTCTCTGAAAATGGTCATTGGCCACCATTCTGAATGCGTCAAGATTGCCAAAATAAAAGCGGTGGCGCACCTCATCTCCATTGGCCCATGCGCCTCCGCCATAGGACGGATCACAGAAGAGCCACCCGTAGGGCTCGACATAGAACTGCGCCCAGTCGTGGCTTCCCATATCTTTGTCGTGGACACCGTTTCCGGACTGCCATCTCGCGGGAATCCCGCAGATTCTGCAGAGCGTGATGAACATGAGCGCCTGAATGCCGCAGTCGCCCTTGCGGTTTACCGCTGCGTATTCGCCGAGATTCTCCACTCCATAGTACGAACGCATATAGCTGTATCGCACCTTTGTCGTGATGTAGAGATAGATGTCCCTTGCTTTCTCAAGAGGGGAATCAGAGTCTTTCGTGATCTCGTTCGCCAGCGCGCGCATAAATGGCGTAAAGCGGATGTGCGGATACTCCTCAGAGAGATACGCAATATAGAACTCTTTGCTGAAATGATGGAGCGGATCGGCAGCGGCCCTTTCACTCCCTCGAAGATCATTTTTCTCATCTCTCCACAGGTCGTGATAAACAGAGTGGTTTATGTACTCGTACTCGACGAAGAAGTCCCTGTTTTCAGAGAGGGATGTCTCGTACATGATCGTGCGCTGCGGTGCATTCTCAGGTGCCAGCACATAGTTATTGTCTGAAGTGGTCAAAATTTGGATGCTACTGCCTTCAATCTGTTGACACGGCTTTGGTATCGGGAGCCACACGCGCACTTTCTCGTTTGGCCGGAACGCCTCGTCTTTGATGCGAAGGCTGTGCCGGATGCGGAATCTGACTGTGTCCTCTCCTTTTTCGATCATTCTCTTTACGGACGCCTGCACGCACATTCTCGAGGGAGAGTACCTCACAAACGGCTCACCAAGAAGTCTGCAGGAGCGCTCCTTCATAGCGGGGTCATCCAGCAGTGTGTCCACCGTGTCGGAAAAGAACCTCTCCTCTCCGTTCAGAAACATCCAGCTGATCCTGCCCGCATCCTGCAGATCCAGGAATTCCTTCACAGTCATATCGGGAAGCTTCTTCTTCACCAACGAGTAGACTTCCTGAAACGAATAGGGATAATCGTGCGGCAGAATCTCCAGCATTGCTCGCTCCGCGCGCAGTTTCCCCCTGAGTACCTCCGGAAGATCCGGGCGCGTGAGCCATCTGTCAATCAGGCGAGCGGTGCCCTTCAAGTCACCCGCCGCTTTTCTCTGCTCAATATCCTCCGGCATGCCGCACGCCAGATTCTTAATATCCTCGTAATGAAATGCGTTCATCTCTTCTCCCTGCCCGCTTAACTTCTCCTTGCTGCTTTATATTCTCTTTGCTGCTTTATTTTCTCTTTACCACTTTATTTTCTCTTTGCCGCTTTATTTTCTCTTTGCCACTTTATTTTCTCCTTGCCGCTTTATTTTCTCTTTACCACTTTATTTTCTCTTTGCCACTTTATGTTCTCCTTGCCACTTATTGCAGGGGCGAAATACTAAAAGACATCGGAATCCTACGATAGTGAGATTTCCGATGCCTTTTAACGGGCCATATCCGGTGTAATGTCATCGGAATCTGACCTTGTCTTGATTTCCGATGCCTTTTGAGCACTCATAACCCGTGAAATGTCATCAGAACCCGTCCACGTCTGGATTTCTGATGACTCTTGGGTGCTCGCCACCTGCAAAATGTCATCAGAATCCGTTCATGTCTGGATTTCTGATGACTCTTGGGTGCTCACTAACCGCAAAATGTCATCAGAATCTGTCCATATTTGGATTTCTGATGACTCTTGACTGTCAGCGCAAAGGGTTTGGGTTGTCTATACAAACTCACCCCAAATGAATGGCAGACCGCTCCCCAAAATCAGCTCACCCCAGCGGATGGTGGCACGCCACTTCATGTCCGCCGATACTGCGCAGCTGTGGCACTTCTGCGGCACACTGTGCGTCCGCATATGGACACCTCGTTCTGAAAACACATCCAGACGGCGGATTCACAGGGCTTGGAATATCGCCAGTAAGAAGGGGCTGCGCATCATCTCTCTTTGTGGGATCGGGGCTTGGCACGGAGGCAAGAAGAAACTTCGTGTACGGATGGAGCGGATGATCATAGATCTCCGCCGTGGGGCCGATCTCGCACAGCCTTCCGAGGAACATCACACAGATCCTGTCGGAGATATGCCGCACAACCGAGAGATCGTGCGAGATGAAGAGATACGTCAGGTGCTTCTGATCCTGCAGATCATCCAGGAGGTTGAGCACCTGTGACTGGATTGAGACATCCAGCGCAGAGACCGGCTCATCGCAGACGACAAGGCGCGGCTCGAGAGCCAGTGCCCTGGCAATACCTATCCTCTGGCGCTGTCCTCCGGAGAACTGGTGCGGGTATCTTCTGAGATATTCCCGCGGAATCTCGACCATATCCATGAGGGAGAGGACCTTCTCCTCCATCTCCTCCTTCGTTTTGCAGACCTTATTGGCCCGGAGAGGCTCTGCGATGATCTTCTCCACCGTCATCCTGGGATCAAGCGATGCATAAGGATCCTGGAAAATAATCTGCATCTGCCTTCTCACCGGCCGGAACTGCCGCTCATTCATCGCGGTGATGTCCTGCCCGTTAAAATAAACCTTTCCTGAAGTCAGGGGAAGAAGACGGATGAGACACCGCCCAAGTGTCGACTTGCCGCAGCCCGACTCTCCTACGAGAGCGAGCGTTTCTCCCTCACTGATGGAAAAAGAGACATCCGACACCGCATGCACGGCGTCTCCCTTTTTATGTCCCTCGACAGGAAATTCCTTCACAAGGTGTTCTGCACGAAGGAGCTCTTTTGTGCTGCCTGTACTCACTTGGCTGTATCCTCCAGTTCCGGCGTCTCTCCCGACTTCCCGGTTCCATCCTTAGTCTCTGACGACTCTCCCGCCAGGACCTACTGTCCTAAAATCTGCCCAGCTTCCTTCTCTGGTTCCGGCGCCTGTCCGGAACAGCTCTCCTGCCCCGTTACCTGCCCGGCTCCGTCCTCTTGCCCCGGTGCCTGCGCAGCTTTGCCTTCCAGCTCCGACATCTGCCACCAGCAGCGCACACAGTGTCCGCCGCCGATATCCCGCAGCTCCGGTCTCTCTTCCATGCACTTGTCTGTCGCGTAAGGGCATCTCGTGCAGAAGCTGCATCCTTCCGGCAGATGAAGAAGGTTAGGCACAACGCCCGGGATACTGTAGAGCCTCTTCACAACGTTGTCGATCCTTGGAATGGAGCGCAGCAGCCCCGCTGTGTAGGGATGCTGGACATTCCGGAAGAGCTCGAACACGTCCGCCTGCTCCATGACCTTGCCGGCATACATGACGTAGACATAATCGCACATCTTCGCGACGACGCCCATGTTGTGGGTGATGAGAAGAATTGAAGTGCCGTTGTCATCCCGGAGCTTCTTCATCAGTGCCAGGATCTGTGCCTCAATGGTCACATCCAGTGCCGTCGTCGGCTCATCGGCGATGAGCAGATCCGGCTTGCAGACCATTGCCATGCCGATCATCACGCGCTGACGAAGTCCTCCGGAGAGCTGATGCGGGTAAGCCTTCATGCGTTCCTCTGCCTCCGGTACACCCACTGCATTCAGAATGCCCACAGCCCTCTTCCAGGCATCCTCGCGGCTCACCTTCTCGTGGATACGGATGGCCTCCACAATCTGATGCCCGATCGTATAGACGGGATTCAGACTCGTCATCGGCTCCTGGAAAATCATGCCGATGCGGTCGCCTCTGATCGCCTGCATCTCCTTCGGCGTCTTCTTCAAGAGATCCTTGCCCAGGAAAAGGATCTCTCCACCCTCGATCTTTCCGGGCTTTCTGATGAGCTGCATGATGCTCATTGCTGTCATGCTCTTGCCGCAGCCTGACTCACCCACGATGCCGACAATTGCTCCCTTCGGCACTGTGATGGACACATCGTCCACAGCGGGGAGAACTCCTTTTCTTGTATGAAATTGTGTGACCAGGTGCCGTACTTCCAGCGTATTCGTCTCCGTCATTGCTGACAATCCGCTCCTCTGTTTTTATTCAGATTAACTGTTTAGTGCCCATCCCGAGAGCTTTCGGTTCCCGAGGGCCGCTAAACAATTACTATTTGGATAAATTTTCGTGACATCCTAATGTCGTCCGCGCCGCCCCGTTATTTTCAGTCCTACTGCTTATTCAGATAGGGATCCATAATATCCCGCACGCCGTCGCCCAGGAAATTGAAGGCCAGGGCCAGAATCAGAATCGCGACGCCAGGCGCAATCGCGATCACAGGGTTGGTGAACAGGTATTTCTTTCCCTCAGATACCATGAGTCCCCAGCTGGTCATGGGCGACTGTGCGCCGATGCCAAGGAAGCTCAGAGAGGACTCCGACAGGATCGATCCCGGAATATTCAGCGTAAAGAGAACGATCAGGTTCGGCAGACAGTTGGGAAGAATGTGATGGAACATGATGCTGGTCCTGGACACACCCATGCTGCGGGCCGCCTCGACATACTCCATCTCCCGCAGAGACAGCGTCTGTGAGCGGATGACTCTGGCTGTCCCGGCCCACGATACAAACGTAAGAGCCAGGAAAATATTGATGATGCCCGCGCCCAGCGTATACATGACCACCATGGCCAGGAGGAGTGAAGGAAACGCCATCGTGATGTCCGCAAGACGCATGATGATGAAGTCCGCCGCCTTTCCCATATATCCGCTGATCAGACCCAGCACTGTTCCCAGTGCCAGCGAAATGAAGGTCGGAAGAAGGCCGATCCCCAGAGAAACCCTTGCGCCGTAGACCATGCGGGAGAAGACATCCCTGCCCAACTGATCCGTTCCGAAAATATGCTCCGCGCTCATGCCCTGCAGCCTGTGTAGAAGATCCTGCTTCGTCGGATCATACGGGGCGACAACAGGCGCAAAAATGGCCATGAGAGCGATCACAATGATTACGACAAGGGACGCGGCGGCGAGCTTGTTCTCGCTGCACATCACCTTGAACTTGTCAAAGGCCGTCTCCTGCTCGCCTATGGCAGCTGCCAGCTCAATTCTCTTTTTGTCCTTTGCCGTCAGCTTCTCATCCGGGTTCTCCGCCTTTTTATTGGAGGAGCGGAGGTCTCTTTTGCCCTGTGATCCGCCGAAAGCCGTGGAGGGGTCATATTTTTTCAAGTGAAAATTCATGTCAATAAATCCTCTGCGCCGCGTTTTTGCGGCGGCCGAGGCGAAATCCGCGCAGGCG
>DEKA01000027.1:3140-20456 GCA_002353635.1 Lachnospiraceae bacterium UBA2734 | reverse complement strand
AGGCGAAATCCGCGCAGGCGGTTTCGCCGATGGTCTCGGGCAATCGATGACGCGTTCTCTGCGGCATCGGCTGCAATATACAAGATCTTGCATCAGCATGATCTTGTATATTAATTCTCCCGGATTCTGGGATCAATCACGGAATAGAGAACATCCGCGATCAGGTTGCCCGCGATAATAAGGACTGTTGTGAACAGAACCGTGCCCTGCAGAAGCGGCATATCCCTGTCTGTAATCGCGTCCACCGCAAGTCTTCCGATACCCGGAATGGCGAACACCGTCTCCGTGATCACGGCGCCCGACAAGAGAGATGCAACCTGAATGGCCATCATAGTAATGACGGGGAGCAGAGCGTTTTTGAATGCATGATGAATGATAACGCCCGCCTGGGAAAGTCCCTTGGCCCAGGCTGTGCGGATATAGTCTTCTTCAAGAACTTCCAGAAGATTGGACCTTGTGAGCCGCGCGATTGTGCCGGCGCTGCTCCAGCCAAGGACAATGGACGGAAGGATATAGGACTGCCATGTGTCTGCGCCGGATACAGGAACCCAGCCCAGCTTGTAGGCAAAAACGTACTGGAACAGAAGCGCCGCCCAAAAGACCGGCATCGAGACGCCGAGAAGCGATACACCCATGAACAGGCGGTCGATGATTGTATTTTCTTTGATTGCAGAGATGATACCGGCAGGAATGCCGATGATCCAAGCCACAAGCGCAGCGGCAATGGCGAGCTTCAGGGTATAAGGAAAGGCATCGGCAATCAGTGAATTGACGGAGCGGTTGAGCTTATACGAAGTGCCCAGATCGCCGTGCAGGAGGTTCTTCAGATAAATGAAGAACTGCGTAAGAACCGGCTTGTCGAGCCCGTAGTAGTGTGTCATTCGCTTTACGACGTCCGCCCGCGCGTGCTCCTTCATCATCACCTCAATGGGATTGCCGGGGATGACATTGAGCATCATGAAAATCAGAAAGACGACGCCGATCAGCACCGGTATGGACACCAGTATTCTGTTCACAATTTTCTTTAGCATTCTGTTCCCTTTTGACTGCGCATTCCCCCGTGAAAAAAAGTTTCCTCCGGAGCAGGATGCGGCTTGGGCATCAGACAGATGCCCTTGATTGGTGCTAAATTGATTCCCTTTATAAAGACCTGGCAGTACCCATAGATACTGTCAGGCCCCCATTTTCATTCCGATTCCTCCTCGGAAAACACCCCCTCCGCTGAAGAACCGATATTACATTAAACTTTCATTTCGTCAGAAATACGCCGTGCAAACAGCCGTTGGCACAGCAGCTCCGTAGCGTCTTCCCCGTCTCCAATACATAGCAGCAGCTTATCTCGTAACCGATACGTTGTGATAATAGTTGTTGGACCAGCCGTTCCAAGATACCTTAAATCCGGATACCGCAGGACTTACAACGAAGAGATGCTCCTTGGAGTAGAGCGGAACCCATGCGGCATCGTCCTGAACGATCGTCTTCTCGAGATCCTGATACTCCTTGATTCTCTTATCCTCATCCATGATGGCTCTCGCCTCTGCAACCCTCTTCATGGCGTCGGTATTCTTGTAATTCAGACTTCTGTACTTCGCATTATCCGCATTGCCGAAGAACGTGTACATGAAGTTGTCCGGATCGTTGAAGTCCGCAGACCAGGAGGACATGTAGCAGGGGAGCTCCCCACTGTGCTTCGTATCCTGCATCGTCGCATCGTCCATGGTCTTTACGGTGCAGTTTACACCAAGTTCTCCCCACATGGAAGCCACAATTTCCATCAGATCCTTCGTCGTCTGGGTGTCGGCAGAGGAGACATCGAGCTCGAGGTCGAACCCGTTCTCATAACCTGCTTCCTTCAGGAGCTTCTTCGCTTCATCAGGATCGTACTTGATCTCCGGCAGATCCTTGTTGTAGCCGATGAGGCCATGCGGAATGATGCCGTTCTCGAGCTGTCCTCTTCCGCCGTAGATGGAATCCAGGATGGACTGGCGGTCCAGACCCATCTGCAGGGCCTTTCTCACCTTCACATCGTCCAAAGGCTTCACATTCTCGTTGAGGGCGATGTAGTAGATACCTACACGCGGTCCCTGAACGATCTCATCCTTATATTTATCATTATTGATGAAGTAGTCGGCCTGGCTCGGTGTGTTGTCCAGATCCAGAATGTCGAGCTCTCCGTTCTCGAACATCATTCTCTGTGTCTCCTCATCGGGCACAACCTTGATGTCGAGGCCGTCACACTTGGGTGCGCCTGACCAGCAGTCCTTGTTCGCCGCCAGAACGAGCTCCGAATTAAACGCCCATGATTTGAAAATAAACGGACCGGTGCCGATCGTCACCGACGGATCAATACCAAACTTATCCCCTGCTGCCTCCGTCGTATCCTCATCGAGCATGGACGCACCGGGAACAGTCAGCTCAGCAAGAAATGCCGCATACGGCTGGGAAAGCGTGATCTGGACGGTATAGTCATCGACGACCTTGATGCCGCCGGTATCTGCAAGGGACTTTGCCTTGCCGCTCTCTACGTCCTCGGCGCCCTTGATGCCCTCAGCAATATCGTTATTGACGGACTTCTCATAGGTCAGCAGTCTGTTGAAGGTATACAGGACATCGGAGGCGGTGAAATCTGCCCCGTTACTGTATTTAACGCCCTGCTGCAGATGGAAGGTGTATGTCAGGCCGTCGTCGGAGATATCCCAGCTCTTTGCCAGAGAGGGAACAATCTCACTCGTGCCGTCATCATCGGCCTTGACCTCAACCAGACGGTCAAAGCAGTTCATCGGGATTGTGTAGTAATCCGACGTCGCCTGCGGATCTACAATGTCCGGATTGTCATCCGCGAACTTAAGGAACGTTGTCGTGTCGATGCTGGTATCGCCAAGCGTCTCCCCTGCTGCCTCTGTCGTCCCCTCCGTCACGGCATCCGTGCTCTCCTCCGGTGCGGCACTGCCGCCTGAAGAGGATGAACCGCATGCACTCAAAAGCGATGCCGCTGTGACGGCTGAGAGAAACAGGCACACTGCTCTCTTTTTCATAGGCTCCCTCCTTGTCTGCTGCTTTCGTCCAGCGCGCCGCATATTCATGATTCGTTGATCCCCATCCTTGATTTCACTAAAAATTTCGGGATGCCGGGCAAGCGCGAATGCAGATAAAATGTCCGGCGCAGCCGACGGGTCCGCAGGCTTTCTGTATAATTGTATACAGAATATATAGCATAATTTTATGATAATGCAAGACTTGTTGTTTAGTTTATCACTGTAACTAAGTGAAGTAAATGTGCTCTGCAGCCTGTGCCGCACAAATGCAGATATTCTTTCTCCTGCTGCAAAGAGACCTGTGCCGCACAAATGCAGGAATATTCTTATTTCTGCCGCAAATGGAACAAAAATGCTTTTTATGAGCTTTTCATAAGGTTTAACCAAATGCTGATTGACAACAAATCAGTGCATGATATATAAGATATTGTCTGTTGAACAGAGACATTTCTTTCACAATCATTTGAACATCATTCCATTCCGGATATAACGCCGCTGTCAGCGGCGCCGGGGATACAGGCGCAGGCTTGTCAGTTTTGCCCCCGCATTTCACAGCAGAACAGTCTGAACAGAGAAAAAGAATACATCTGCGCTCTCTGCGCAGTGATCACTGACAGCTCCTCTCATAAATTTTCACGAAAGGATGGACAACACAACACATATGAACCAGCACACCCACACCGTAAAGGTGCTCGCCGCACAGATCGGCAGATATAAAAAGACGACTATCCTGACGCCTGTCTTCACAGCACTTGAAGTGCTCATGGAGATCCTGATCCCCTACGTCACAGCATCTTTGATCGACCAGGGCATCAGCCGCGGAAATATGCAGAAGGTCGTGCAGTTCGGCGGCATCATGCTCGTCATGGCTTTTATCAGCCTCCTGTTCGGCATTCTCGGCGGCGTCATGGCCTCCGACGCATCGACCGGCTTTGCAGCCAATCTGCGTGATGCCATGTACCGCAATATTCAGAGGTTCTCTTTCTCCAACATTGATAAATTCAGTACAGCCGGCCTCGTGACCAGAATGACGACCGATGTCACGAACGTGCAGAACGCCTACATGATGGTCATCCGCATCGCGGTGCGCGCGCCCCTCATGATGGTCATTTCGCTCGTGATGTGCGTCGTGATCAACCCGGCTGTGTCTGCGGTTTTCCTGATCGCTCTCCTTTTCCTCGGCGTCTGTATCGCTGTGATCACCGGAAAGGCCATGGGCGCCTTCCGCAGAACATTCCGGCAATACGACGCGCTCAATGCGAGCGTGCAGGAGAACGTCTCCGCGATCCGCGTTGTGAAGGCATTTGTGCGCGAGGAGTATGAGGATCAGAAATTTTCAAAGGCTTCTGACAGGCTCTACCGTCTCTTCACGCATGCCGAGAAGCTCGTCGTCCTCAACATGCCCCTCATGACGCTGGCCGTCGATTTCTGCATCATCGCCATCTCCTGGATGAGCGCACACTTCATCGTCGCAGGCACCATGACGACAGGCGAACTGACCTCTCTCCTCTCCTATGTCATGAACGTCCTCTTCTCCCTCATGATGGTCGCAATGATCTTCGTCATGATCACGATGTCGATTGCGAGCGCACGGCGCATTGCCGAAGTCATCGAGGAAAAGCCCGATATTGAAAATCCGGCAGCGCCGGCTGAAAATGTTGCAGACGGCTCCATCGATTTTGAAAATGTGAGCTTCGCCTATCAGCGCCGAAGAATTGAATATGACAAAAACGGCGATGAGATGATCACTGTGGAAAAGGTTCCGGAGGACAAAAAGGACGAGACGCTGAGCGGCCTCTCCTTCCATATAAATGCAGGGGAGACGATCGGCATCATCGGCGGAACGGGCTCCGGCAAAACTTCTCTCGTCTCCCTCATCAGCCGCCTCTACGACCCCACAGAGGGGTGCGTTTGCGTCGGCGGAAGAGATGTGAAGGAGTACGATCTGCGGGCACTGCGCGATGCCGTCTCTGTCGTCCTGCAGCAGAATGTCCTCTTTTCGGGAACCATTCTGGAGAACCTGCGCTGGGGAAATGAAAATGCAACAGAGGAGGAGTGCAGAGAAGCCGCGCACCTCGCCTGTGCGGACGAATTCATAGACCGCTTCCCTGACGGCTACAACACACAGATCTCGCAGGGCGGCACGAACGTCTCCGGCGGGCAGAAGCAGCGTCTGTGTATCGCAAGAGCCCTTCTGAAGCACCCGAAGATCTTAATTCTCGATGACTCCACCTCCGCCTGCGACACCGCGACGGATGCAAAAATCCGGCAGGCGTTTGCCGAGAAGATCCCGGATACGACGAAGCTCATCATCGCGCAGAGGATCTCTTCCGTCAGCAGCGCCGACCGCATCATCGTGCTGGACAACGGAAAAATCGATGCTTTCGATACACCGGAGCACCTGCTGCAGAGCAATGAGATTTACAAGGAAATCTACGAGTCCCAGGTAAAAGGAGGCGGCGACTTCGACCAGCCGCAGTGAAAAGATATATGAGTGATAATAATCAGAAGCAGAGAAGAAACCAGCAGCCGCCAAGAGGCGCCCGCATGAAAGTGCATGTCGACGATCCCTGGATGCTCGTCAAGAGGCTCATGGGCATCGTCATGAAGGAATATGGACTGCAGTTCGTGCTGGTCCTCGTTTTCATTCTGCTGCAGGCGCTCGCGACACTGCAGGGGACGCTCTTCCAGAGAACGCTCATCGACAGCTACATCACGCCGATGGTAAAGAGCGGATCCACGGATTTCGGGCCGCTCTTTCGGGCCCTGGTGCGCCTCTCTGTCATCTATGCGGTCGGCATCGTCTCCGCATACGCATACCAGCGGATCATGATCACGATCTCGCAGGGCACGATGAGAGACATCCGCATCCACCTCTTTGACCACATGGAGTCACTGCCGATCCGGTATTTTGACGTGCACGCGCACGGCGACATCATGTCGATCTACACAAACGATGTGGATACGCTCCGCCAGCTCTTCAGCCAGTCCATTCCGCAGATGTTCAACTCTGCAATCACACTGGCTGTGACCTTTGTCTCCATGATTGTTCTCAGTTGGCCCCTCACCATCGTCAGCGTCATCATGGTCCTCATCACGCTCTTTGTCTCCGGAAAAATCGGCGCGCTCTCCGGCCGCTTCTTCGTGCAGCAGCAGAAAAGCCTCGGCCAGACGAATGGCTATATCGAAGAGATGATCGGCGGGCAGAAAGTCGTCAAAGTTTTCAATCACGAGGAGAAGGCCATCGAAGGATTTGAGGCGCTGAATGAAGAGCTGCGCCAGTCCGCAAGGCAGGCGAACATCTACTCGTCCATCGTCATGCCCGTAAACGGAAACCTGGGCAATATCTCCTATGTGCTGTGCGCCGTCGCGGGCGCTGCCATCGCGCTCTCCGGCATCCGTGTGCCTGCCCTGCAGGGCGCCGCGCCGCTCTCTCTCGGCACATTGGTCTCTTTCCTTACGCTGAACAAAAACTTCTCTATGCCCATCACACAGCTCGCCATGCAGATGAACTCAATTGTGATGGCGCTGGCAGGGGCGGACCGTATTTTCAGACTCTTTGATGAAAAGCCTGAGGAGGATCACGGCTACGTGGACCTGGTTCCGGCAAAGGAGAATGCAGACGGATCGCTTGCGGAGTCGAAGGAGCGCACCGGCATCTGGGCCTGGAAACACTATCACAAGGATGACGGCACGACGACATATGTGCGCCAGCGCGGCAAGGTCACATTTGAGCATGTCAACTTCGGCTATGTTGAGGGGAAGACTGTTCTGCACGACGTCTCTCTGTACGCGGAGCCCGGACAGAAAATCGCCTTCGTCGGCTCCACCGGTGCCGGCAAGACCACGATCACGAACCTGATCAACCGATTCTACGACATTCAGGACGGCAAAATCCGCTACGACGACATCAATATCGAGAAGATCAGAAAGCCTGCCCTGCGCAGCTCCCTCGGCATGGTGCTGCAGGATACGCACCTCTTCACGGGCACAGTAATGGACAACATCCGCTACGGAAGGCTCGATGCGACAGATGAGGAGTGCCGAAAGGCCGCTGAACTCGTCAGTGCCGACAGTTTCATCCGAAGGCTCCCCGACGGCTATAACACAATGCTGCGCGGCGACGGCGCGAACCTCTCCCAGGGACAGCGCCAGCTCCTTGCCATCGCAAGGGCAGCCGTTGCGGATCCGCCGGCCCTCATCCTCGACGAGGCCACATCCTCCATTGACACGCGCACAGAGGCCATCGTGCAGCGCGGCATGGATGCACTCATGAAGGGACGCACCACCTTCGTCATCGCGCACAGACTCTCCACTGTGCGAAACGCTGACTGCATCATGGTGCTCGAGCAGGGCCGCATCATCGAGAGAGGCACCCACGATCAGCTCATCGCGAAGAAGGGCCGCTACTACCAGCTCTATACCGGGAATCAGATTGCGCAGTAATAATATTTTTCGACCTCACGCTTGGCTGGGACAGGANNAACGACGAAGTCAAAGTGCACTCGGGCACTTCCTGTCCCAGCCTGCGCTTACGTTACATCGGAAAATGTACTCCTTGCATCATGGCATAAGCGAGAGCGGGAGCGTGCCGAAGGGACCCCGCTCCAGGGCGAGCGTACTGAATTTAACAGAAGTTTTAGAAACTTTACCATGCGTTTTATTGCAATGCCCTTCTCCGGCTATAAAATTATTAACAGTACACAACGAGGAAGGTGTCATAAATGTTCAATAATTTCCGCAACTGGTTTTCCCGTATGATGATCGGGCGCTACGGCGTCGATCAGTTAAACCGCACACTGTCCATCGCCTGTCTGGTTCTGATCGTCCTGCAAATGATTTTCAGATCACAGTTATTGTGGCTTCTGACGCTTATTATCCTGATCTGGCTCTATTTCCGGATGTTCTCGCGCAATATCGCGGCCAGATACAACGAGAACCGCAAATTCATGGAGGCCACAGAGAAGATCAGGTCCAATTTCCATGATCTGCAGTACAACATCACCCATTTCAGGGAGATCAGGGAGCAGAACAAGGGGTACCACATTTACAAATGCCCGCGCTGCGGTCAGAAGATCAGAATTCCGAAGGGGAAGGGGCACATTATTGTGCGCTGCCCCAGCTGCCATTTTGAGTTTCACAAGAAGTCATAAGAGGGAGATATGTTCGGTTATGTCACTGTCAATCAAAAAGAGCTCAAGTTCCGGGAGTACGACCTGTACAGATCGTATTACTGCGGCCTGTGCAGGGAGCTGAATCGCCAGTTCGGACTCACAGGAAGACTCACGCTCAGTTATGACATGACCTTTCTCATCCTCCTTCTCTCCGACCTCTATGACACAAAGGATGAGCCGAAGACGGAGAGGTGCATTGTCCACCCTCTGCAGAGGCATGAAGTGCGCGTCAACCAGTTCACAGAATACGCGGCGAAGATGAATATCATCCTCTCCTACTATTCTCTTGAAGACGACTGGCATGATGAACGGAAGGTTCTGCATCTTCTGATGGCGAAGCTCCTCAAGGGTGGCGAGAAGAAGGCTGCCGTGGATTACGGCAAAAAAGCAGCTTTTATCAAGGACCGGCTGGACCGTCTGCACATCTGTGAGCAGAAAAATGAGACAGATATCGACCGCGTGAGCGGCCTGTTCGGCGAGATCATGGGGGAGCTCTTCGCCGTCTATGATGATGACGAATGGAGCGGAACGCTGCGCCGGATGGGCTTTTTCCTTGGCAAGTTCATTTACATCATGGATGCCTATGATGATCTGGAAAAAGATCAGAAAAAAGGGAACTACAACCCTCTTCTGCCGCGAAAAGATGATCCGGACTTTGAGTCCTTCTGCCATCAGATTCTGACCATGATGATGGCGCAGTGCTGCGAGGCTTTTGAGCTGCTGCCCTGCATCGGGAATGTGAGCATACTGCGCAACATCCTTTACTCCGGCGTCTGGACCCGCTACAATGCATTGCAGGCAAAGAAATCCGAACAACAGAGCAAAGAAAAGGATAGCGTGAACAATGTCTGATCCGTATCAGGTCCTCGGCGTCTCAAGGGATGCCAGCGACGAAGAAGTAAAGAAAGCTTTCCGCACACTTGCGAGAAAATATCATCCCGACGCCAACATCAACAACCCGCACAAAGAGGAGGCGGAGGAGAAATTCAAGGAAGTCGAAGCTGCCTACCAGCAGATCATGTATGAGCGGCAGCACCCCTATGCATCCGGTGCCTATGACGGCGGATCCGCGGGCTCACAGGGGCAGCAGTCGTATGGAGGCAGTTCCTATGGCGGCGGATACGGCGATTTTGGTGATTTCTGGAACGAATTTTTCGGCGGCGGCTTTGCCGGGGGATTTGGAGGAGGACAGGGACAGGCTGGACAGAGTGGAGCGCAGGATGAGGAATCCATTCATCTGCAGGCCGCGATCAATTATCTGAACAGCCGCCATTATAAAGAGGCACTTCAGGTTCTCCAGTCCATGAAGAGAAAAGATGCGCAGTGGTACTACTGCGCTGCGATCGCCAACAACGGCCTCGGCAACAATGTCCTCGCCCTGCAGTATGCCAGAACAGCAGCGCAGATGGATCCCTCCAACTCCTCCTATCAGGATCTTGTAAACCAGCTGCAGTATGGCAGCAGCTGGTACGGACAGCGCTCGGAGACATATACGCCGAGCGGGAGCCAGACGGTGAACTGGTGTGTCAGATCCTGTCTTTTTACCGCCCTGTGCTATTTTTGCGGAGGCGGATACTACTGCGGACCTGTGATCTGCTGCTGATGGACACAGCAGCGCCGCATTCGGCGAATCTGCCTGCGCGGGTTTCGAATCAGCGAGGAATCACTATGCGTGTTCTCGTTATTTATATCAGTGCTACCGGCAACACAAAAAGAATAGCAAATGCAATCTTTCAGGCTGTTCCCTGCGCTGAAAAGGATATCAGAGAAGTCTCAGATGTACAGACAGAGGATCTCACGAAAGCTGACCTGGTTTTTGTCGGCTTCTGGGTTAAAAACGGATCCGTGTCCATGGCTATTCTTGATTTACTGGACTCCCTGCACGGCAAGGACATTGCCATTTTCGGCACCTGCGGCCTTCCCGTAACGGATTCCTACAGAAGAGAAATTGAGAGCAGCGTGACGGTCTGGATTCCTGACGACTGCCGCTACCGCGGCATATTCCTGTGCCGCGGCAGGATGAATATACAGGTGCGTGAGCGGTGGGCATCCATGCGCAGCACCGCCGGCGATGCCGCGACCGATCAGATGCTCCAGAGTTTCGACGATGCGCTCCTCCACCCCGATGATAAGGATCTCGCCGATGCGGCCGCATTTGCACGGCAGTGTGCTGCTCAGCGCCAGAGTGCGTGAGCTTGCTGTCTGCTGTTGCCTGGCTGTCTAGTCTTCTGTGACCTTCCTGTCTAGTCGCACCGCAGCTCGTTTTCAGCCACAACTTGAAAAATTTCCCTCTGTGGCCGTACTCCAAGACTAATTTTTGAGCTCCAGTACGGCCACACTGACCAAAAACATCCTTTGTGGCCGTAAGTCCAATCAATTTCAAAGTTTCACTACGGCCAAACAAGACCTAAACTCCCTCTGTGGCCGTAAGCCCGATCAACCACAAACCAGTTCTATTAACCATTGAGCCATATTCTCCCCTGTCGTATAATCCTTTTGGCAAAAATGATATACAGCTAAGTTAGTTACAGCTAATTTATTGGAAATTTAAAGCCCCTGCCAACACTTTCACGACATATTCAGGCAGCACAATCATGCGCATCCGGATACCTGCCAGACAGATTTCCCGTGTGCCGATGGCAAAGATCAGTCAAGGGCGCATCCGGACATCTGCAGGACAGATTTTCCTTGTGCCAAGGACAAAGATCAGTCAAGGGCGCATCCAGGCAGTTCCGAAAAAAGTTCCGATAAATCAGACAGATGAGGAGATACAGATTTATGGAAGAGAAACCACAGGCAGAAACAGCCAAAAAAACAAAAGACACCCCGCAGGCAAAGGCATCAGGCGCTGCAGCGGAAGATCTCTGGACAGAGACGTCAGACGGACAAAACAGCGCACAGAAACCGACAGTTGGAAGGACGTCTGCCGCAGCCGGTCTCAACGATGCCCAGGGCACACAAAAAACAGCTTCTGAAAAGCAGCTGACATCATCCAGTAAGACAACTGCCGATTCTGGTCTCAAAAATAGATCAGGCGCCGCCCTCACCGCCGCCTCCCTCAAAGAGGGCCAGAGTGCCATCATCACTGCCGTCGGCGGCGAAGGAGAGCTACGCCAGCATTTTCTGGACATGGGTGTCATCCCAGGCGCTGAGTTCACGCTGACGAAATTCGCCCCCATGGGCGATCCGATCGAGATCCGCATTCACGGCTACGAGCTGACCATCCGCCTCGCCGACGCAGAGAAAATCCAGATCGGCGGAATACACCGCGCAGGAACGGCGGAAGAAATCAAAGAAGATAAAGAAGGAGACAAGGCGCCCGACCATCAGCACTACCCTTACATGGATGCGACAGTCCGCCTTCCTTTTGTCAATCACCCAGGCTACGGCGAAGAGAAGGACAAGAGACAGGCAAAGGATGTGAAGCCGGTCATCCCAGAGGGCGAAAAGATCACCTTCGCGCTCGCCGGCAACCAGAACTCCGGCAAGACAACCCTCTTCAACCAGCTGACCGGCTCCAACCAGCACGTCGGCAACTTTCCCGGCGTCACCGTCGACAGAAAGAGCGGCTTCATCAAGGGACATCCAGAGGCCGAGGTGACGGACCTTCCCGGCATCTACTCCATGTCCCCTTACTCCGAGGAGGAGATCGTCTCGAGACGCTTCATCCTCGATGATAAGCCGACAGCCATCATCAACATCGTCGATGCCACGAATATCGAGAGAAACCTCTACCTGACGATGCAGCTCATGGAGCTGAATGTTCCCATGGTCGTCGCTCTGAACATGATGGATGAGGTGCAGGGCAACGGCGGCTCCATCCGCGTCAACCGCATGGAGCAGCTCCTTGGCCTCCCCGTCGTACCCATCTCCGCCGCAAAGGGCGAGGGCATCACAGAGCTCGTCGAGCATGCAATACACGTGGCGAGATACCATGAAGTGCCGGGCACACAGGATTTCTGCGATCCGACGGACCACGGCGGCGCTGTGCACAGAGCGCTGCACGGCGTCATGCACCTCATTCAGGATCACGCACAGAAGGCAGGCATCCCGCTGCGCTTTGCCGCGACCAAGGTCCTCGAGGGCGATGAGCTCGTCCTCAATGCCCTGCAGCTCGAGACCAACGAGAAGGAAATGCTCGGGCACATCATCCGCCAGATGGAGGATGAGCGAGGCCTCGACCACAGCGCGGCGATCGCCGACATGCGCTTTGCTTTCATTGAAAAGCTCGTCGCACAGACCGTCATCAAGCCCCGCGAGTCGAAGGAGCACATCCGAAGCCGCCGCATCGATCAGATTCTCACCGGAAAATATACGGCCATCCCGATGTTCGCCCTGATCATGGCGGTCGTCTTCTTCCTGACCTTCAACGTCATCGGTGCCTTCTTCCAGAACCTTCTGCAGGAGGGCGTGGACGCCGTGACCGCGTGGACGGACAACGCCATGACCGCCGCCGGTGTCAACCCTGTGCTGCATTCACTGGTCATAGACGGCATCTTTTCCGGCGTCGGCACAGTCATCAGCTTCCTGCCTATCATCGTGACGCTATTCCTCTTCCTCTCTCTTCTTGAGGACACGGGATATATGGCGAGAATCGCCTTCGTCATGGACAAGCTCCTTCGGAAAATAGGACTGTCCGGCCGCAGCATCGTCCCGATGCTGATCGGTTTTGGCTGCAGTGTGCCTGCCGTCATGAGCTCGAGAACGCTTTCCTCCGACAGAGACCGCAAGATGACCATCATGCTGGTGCCGTTCATGAGCTGCACGGCGAAGCTTCCGATCTATGCTTTTCTGACCGCGACCTTCTTCCCGGGAAGAGGGGGCCTTATCATGGTGGGGCTCTATGTGCTGGGCGTGTGTGTCGGCATTCTGACCGCACTTCTGTCGAAGAATACGTTCTTCAAAGGTGAGGCCGTTCCCTTCGTCATGGAGCTGCCCAACTACAGACTGCCGAGCGCGCGCAACGTCTGTCAGCTCGTCTGGGAGAAATCGAAGGACTTCCTGCACAGAGCATTTACGATCATCTTCCTTGCGACGATTGTCATCTGGTTCCTGCAGAACTTCAGTCTCCACCTGAATATGGTCACTGACTCCTCGCAGAGCATACTCGCTGTGATCGCCGGTGTCCTCGCGCCGCTCTTCAGGCCTTTGGGCCTTGGCGACTGGCGCATTGTCACCGCCCTCATCGCAGGTTTCATGGCCAAGGAGAGCGTCGTTGCAACACTGACCGTCCTCTACGGCGGCGCGAAAGCCCTGCTCGCCTCGCTCACAACAGCCGGCGCAGCATCGCTTCTCGTCTTCTGCCTGCTGTACACACCCTGCGTCGCGGCCATCACCTCCATCAAGAGAGAACTCGGCGGCAAGTGGGCCCTCTTCATCGTTGTCTTCCAGTGCGTCGTCGCCTGGATTGCCGCATTTATTGTTTACCACATCGCGGTGCTGTTCTGACAGCCGCAGGACAAAGAGGGAAAACAGCTTCCACTCTGTCGTCCTGCACTGTATCTCAAAGCGGATCGATGCCTCAGGTCATCCCTGATGCACCGGTCCGCTTTTTTATCATGAACAATATGAAATTCTCATGTTCAGTTCACTGCGCCTGCAGCCCGATCAGCCGATACCCTTCGGGATCGATGGCCGCATGCAGCTCTTTCTCCAGAACACCGTCCTTCATGGTGACCGGAAGAATGAAGGATGCCTTTCCGCTCGTGTGATTGGCTTTCAGCTTCGTCGCATTCGGCACCGCCTTGCGGATCGCATCCTTGACATGGATCTCGCACATGCCGCACTGCATGCCGTCGATGGTCAGCATCACTCTGCTGCCCGCCTGGATATTGTCATCCTGCTGCATCTGGTTCAAAGGCTTCTCCGGCTTCTTCCAGAAGCCGATGAAAACTCTGATCGCCGCAATGAAAATAACAGCCAGTACAGCCAGTACGACTGCATCTGTTGAATTAATCGGTACATTGACACGCATTGCCAAAAACCTCCTTGTGTCCAGGTCATGCTCCCTGGCCGGAACAACATGACCTCTCGTGGTTAGTTTCGTCTTACTCAGACGTCTATACTATACCCCATGGGAGTATATATTGCAAGGGGAATTTTGGCGGTCCGAAAAAAACTCAGAAGCTCTCCGATAGGTATAAGGTCGGACTGCGGCAGGGCAGCCGGGTACTTCTGCACATTAAACTTCTGCAAAGTTTCTCCTCCAATGATGACACCCGCCCCCGCGGGCGATATGATAATACAGATATGCAGTTTCAGCTTGAACAAGGAGTAATCAATGAGACTAAAGAATGGAATTTTCCTCTTCCTAGGCGCCCTGATCTGGGGAACCGCCTTCGTGGCGCAGAGCCTTGGCAACAACTATATGGGACCTCTCACCTTCCAGGCAGCGAGGAGCGTGCTGGCCGTCGCCTTTCTTCTCCCCATCGTTCTGGTCAGAAATCATATGCGCAGGGCCCGGATCGCGGCGGGCGACACGCAGGTCTTTGTTCCTGACCGGCAAAAGACACTCCGCGGCGGCATTCTTGCCGGCATCTTTCTGACGGCAGCTTCAGGCTTCCAGCAGATTGGCCTTATCGGCACTGACGTCGGCAAAAGCGGCTTCCTCACGGCACTCTATATTGTGCTCGTGCCCGTCATCAGCTTCCTCTTCACCCGCAGATCCAGTCTGAAAATATGGATCAGCGTCGCCATCGCTGTCCTCGGCCTCTACTGCCTGTGCATCAACGGCCAGTTCCGGATTGCGCCCTACGACGCCGTGTTGATCTCCTGCGCCTTCCTCTTCGCCTGCCAGATCACCGTCATCGACCGGTTCTGCGTGGGAACGGACAGCATAGAGCTCTCGCTCCTGCAGTTCGTTGTGTGCCTCGTTCTCTCAAGCGTGCTGTGCTTTATTTTCGAAAAGCCGTCTCTTCAGGGCATTGCCGCAGGCATTCTTCCGCTTCTGTACGCAGGCATTCTCTCCAGCGGCGTTGCCTATACGTTCCAGATCATCGGGCAGAAGGGACAGGATCCTGCCATCGCATCCCTGATCATGTCGCTGGAATCCGTGATCTCCGCGCTCTCCGGCTGGCTCTTCCTCGGTCAGACTCTTACAAACCGCGAGTTCCTCGGGTGCGTGCTCATGTTCACAGCGATTATTTTTGCGCAGCTGCCGGAGCGCAAAAAGACTGCCGCGCGCGGGTGAGCCGAACATGAAGTAATAGGACGATAGGATGACCGCTTTCCCTGCATCCAACCTGCTCCGTTCTAACGCGTACCCATGCAGAACATCTCATGTGGATATGGATGTCTCCTTTCTCACGACAGCACACACAAAAACAAAATCAGGAGAAACCTTCCGCGTCTGCACCGGATGTCTCACATCACATCCTTAGCAGTTAACAGAGAAGATTTCTCCTGATTCTTTACGTATACGCAATCGTGAAAAGCGCCCATTCCTATATGATGTATTTCCGGTCAGGTGCCGTCAGTCCTCCTGTGGGGGCAGAAAGACCGCACACATGGTCCAGTTCCGGTATTCTATATGCAGCTGCGGGCGCTTTATTCTGGGAATGAGAGGCACAGGCGCCTGTGCCCCCACTCACCCGATTATTGATCAATAGTTCTGTGCACTGATCTCAAAATAGCTCTGCGGATGTCCGCATACAGGACACACGCCGGGAGCCTTTGTGCCGACCACGATGTGACCGCAGTTGCGGCACTCCCAGATCTTGACTTCGCTTCTCTCGAAGACCTGCATGGTCTCGACATTCTTCAGAAGTGCGCGGTAGCGCTCCTCATGATGCTTCTCAATGGCAGCGACCATGCGGAACTTCGCAGCGAGGTCCTTGAAGCCCTCTTCCTCAGCCGTCTTCGCAAAGCCGTCATACATATCTGTCCACTCGTAGTTCTCGCCCTCAGCGGCTGCCTCGAGGTTAGCCTTTGTATCGCTGATGCCGTCGAGCTCCTTGAACCACATCTTTGCGTGCTCTTTCTCGTTGTCGGCTGTCTTCTGGAAGAGTGCGGCGATCTGCTCATAGCCTTCCTTCTTCGCTACGGAAGCGAAGTAAGTGTACTTGTTCCTCGCCTGAGACTCACCGGAAAATGCGGTCTCGAGATTCTTCTTGGTCTGTGTTCCGTCATATCTGCCCATGGTTTTTTTGTTCTCCTCTTGCTGTGATTGGAATTGCTGTAGACATTCGTTAACATCGCATCAGTTGCCGCTGCCTGTTCCGGCAGCCAGGAACGGATCAGGTGTCTGATGATTTCCCGTCCGTTTCCTCATGTGTATATATAACCACACCAAAAAGGAGAAATCAAGAACAAATAATAATCATTACTGTTTTCATAATCTTTATGTATTTCTCTGTTTTTATCAGCTGTTTAGTGCAAGTCGCCTGTTTTTGAAAATACGAACCGGCCCTTACGTCGGCTCACGCTTTGCACACATCCACCCAGCCAAAGTGCGGAATCGCCTGCTCCAACTCCTCCAGTGTGAGCTTCACGCCGCTGTGGTCGTCGCCGGCCGCGGGATAAACAATGTCATGCTTCTTCAGACTCTCATCGAGGTAAACCTTCACACCATCATTAATTCCGAACGGGCACACGCCGCCCGGCTCATGACCGACCAGTGCCTCCACCTGATCGCGGGCGATCATCTTCGCCTTGGTATGGAAAGTCTCCTTGAACTTGTGGTTGTCGACTCTGGCTGTCCCCTCCGTGAGAATCAGAATCGGCTCATCGTCCACGATAAAGGAGAGGGTCTTCGCAATCGCTCCCGGCTCTGTGCCCAGTGCCTGCGCTGCCAGCTCCACGGTTGCTGTAGACTCTTCCGGCACAATGATGTGGGATGCGAATCCGACCTTCTCAAGATATGCTTTTGCTCGCTCAAATGACATTATATGTACCTCCTTAAGTGCATCATTGTACACCAGTTTTCACAAAACGCTTTGAAAATTTTTGCCGGCCCTGTTATTATAGGAGTGCTGTGCGGACATGCACAGCGTCATAGAGAAGCGAATAAAAGAGCAATATGGATGTGTGGAAGACATAACTTCTGTTGGAAGACACCTCCGTATTGCTCTTTCTTTGTGCGAGGAGGTAAGTTTGAAAATGACGCCGAT
>DEKA01000027.1:0-3131 GCA_002353635.1 Lachnospiraceae bacterium UBA2734 | reverse complement strand
AAACCGCCTGCGCGGATTTCGCCTCAGCGAGGAGTAAAAATGAATCAATCTGAAAACAAAATGGGCACCGGAAAGATCTCAAATCTCCTGATGACTATGGGCCTGCCCATCATACTCTCAATGATGCTGCAGGCCATGTACAACATCGTGGACTCCATGTTCGTGGCGAGAATGCCCGACGTGGAAGGCATTCCCCACACCGGCGAACTCGCCGTGAACGCTCTGACGCTCGCCTTCCCGGTACAGATGCTCATTGTGGCCTTCAGTATCGGCACGGGCGTCGGCGTCGGCGCCATGCTTTCCCGCCTTCTGGGACAGAAGGACCGCGAAGGAGTTGCGCGCACGGCCGGCAACGGCATCACGCTCTCTCTCATCATGTACGTCATCTTCTTTATATTCGCGCTGGTCGGCATTGACCCGTATCTGAAATCCCAGACGAGCAACGCAGACATCCTGCAAATGGCGCACACTTACCTTGCGATCTGCACCTTACTGAGCGTTGCCAACATCGTCTGGGGCGTCTACGAGAAACTCCTGCAGAGCACAGGCAAGACCGTCCTCTCCACAACCGCACAGATTATCGGTGCACTGACGAACATCGTGCTCGACCCCATCATGATCTACGGCCTTTTCGGCTGTCCCCGCATGAACATAGCAGGCGCCGCCTACGCGACCGTCATCGGCCAGTTCGTTGCCACCGCCCTTGCGATGATCTTCCAATACAAGCTCAACAAAGAGATTCCCGCCGGCTGGAAATATCTGAAGCTCGACGCCCACACCGTGCGCGGCATCTACTCCATTGGCGTCTCCGCCATTGTGATGCAGGCGCTGATGAGCTTCATGACTTACGGCGTGAATATTATTTTCGGACGCGTTTCAGAGTCCGCAGTAACTGCGTATGGCATCTTTTACAAAATCCAGCAGTTCGTCTTCTTCGCAGGCTTTGGCCTCCGTGATGCCATCACGCCCCTCATCTCCTACAACTACGGCAGAGGATCAAAAAAGCGTGTGCTCGAGGGAGAGAAATGGGGGCTCATCGACACAATCGCCGTCATGGTGATCGGACTTCTTCTCCTGCAGCTTGCGGCGCATCCGCTCGCACGTATTTTCGGACTCACGGAGCAGACGGAGGATCTGTGCGTGCTGGCCATGCGCATCATCTCGCTGGGCTTCATTCCCGCCGGCATCAATATTGCTTCGCAGGGCGTTTTCCAGGCGCTTGAGTCCGGCAACAGCTCACTGATCATCTCCCTTCTGCGCCTTCTTGTCATCCCGCTCCCTCTGGCATATCTGCTCTCCGGAACGGCGGATGCCATTCACGTGATCTGGTGGGCCTTCCCCGCAGGTGAGCTCACAGCAGCGATTGTCGCCGTGATTCTTCTCGTCGTGGTCACAGGGAAGAGGATGAAGATGCTGGAGGGCCGTGCTTGATTTATGTATGTTTTCTGTAATATGCATGTAAAATAGGAGATTTTTGCGGCAACTGCACGTTTTTGCGCATAATCTTTATAGGAAAGAATAGACCTGCATGATAGAATAAAAGTGATTGTTTGGCGCCCATCTCGAATAGCTCAGAAATTTCGTCCGGGAAGCGGGCTTCCCATCCGGAATCTGAATTCACGAGGGTTCTGAACAACTGCAAATGAAGACGGAATTAATAAAAGCGCTGTGATCAGCCNNCCGCCGCTTCCGCGGCGGGGAGGTGAAAATGGTATTCTTACTGGTTCTTCTCGTCATCGTTCTCGTCCTGTTCTTTGCCAATGTGCGCATCATCGGACAGAGCACAGTTGCCGTTGTTGAGCATCTGGGCAAGTTCAAGACAGTGTGGAATGCAGGTCTCCACGTCAAGGTTCCGTTTCTGGAGAGAATCGTGCGCATCGTCTCTTTGAAGGAGCAGGTGCTCGATTTTCCGCCGCAGCCNNAAGGATAACGTGACGATGCAGATCGACTCCGTTGTTTTCATGCGCGTCTTTGATGCACAGCTCTACACCTACGGCGTAGAAAATCCCATCGCTGGCCTGCAGAATCTCTCCGCGACGACGCTGCGCAACATCATCGGCGACATGGAGCTCGACCAGACACTGACTTCCAGAGAGGCCATCAACAGCCGCATGCAGGCGATTCTCGATGAGGCCACCGATGCGTGGGGCATCAAGGTCACCCGTGTTGAGATCAAGAACATTCAGCCGCCCAAGGAAATTGAGGAGGTCATGACCAAGCAGATGCGTGCAGAGCGCGAGCGCCGTCAGACCGTTCTCGAGGCACAGGCGCACCAGGAAGCCGTTGTCTCCCGCGCAGAGGGTGACAAGAGAGCCAAGATCCTCGCCGCTGAGGCCGAGAGAGACGCACAGATCGCCCTGGCTGAAGGTAAGTCGAGATCCATCAAGCTCGTGTACCAGGCCGAGGCAGAAGGTCTGGAGGCCTTGAAGAACGCCAACGTCTCCGACTCCGTTCTTCGCCTGAAGGGACTGGAAGCCCTGAAGGATGTCTCCGACGGACGCGCGACGAAGATCTTCATGCCCACCGACATTGCGAGCCTCGTCTCCACGCTGGGCGTGGCGGCAGAATCGCTGGGGATCGGTGATGCAACACCGATCGACAAGTCCGTGAAGCCGAAGAAGCCTGACGCTCCGGATCCCTGCCTGAGCCCCGACTCCAGCAAGGGCGCCGTCGATGCAGCCCTCGCGAGCAAGGCGATCGAGAACGAGATCGAGAGCAAGAGCCGCGGAATGGACGACTGATTAATGGATGACTGATTAATTCTGAGAATACATCAGAAAGTGCTTGCAATCAGTCCTCTTCCGCCGTATAATAACACTTGCGTTCGCGGGAACAGCGATAATAGAGCGGGCGCAGGTGTATCAACCGGGGTGTAGCGCAGTTGGCTAGCGCGCCACGTTAGGGACGTGGAGGCCGCGAGTTCAAGTCTCGCCACTCCGATGCGATGGATGGCTCACAAACGTTGATAATGCAACGTCTGTGGGCTTTTTCTTTGTCAAAAATTACATGTTACAGCGACTTGCTGACGACCTGTGATTCGTGTAAGCTTCTGTTAAAAGGAGATATGAAGTTTGCAAATGACGCCGATGCGTCATTTGCAAACAGCAGCATCGGTGCTGACGCACCGGCTG
>DEKA01000028.1:10992-20205 GCA_002353635.1 Lachnospiraceae bacterium UBA2734 | reverse complement strand
CCTGTGTGCGTCCGTGAGACGCAACTCTCATAAGGTACTGCGCTTCGAAGCTTTTGTCAAGAACTTTTTAAATCTTTTTCAAATCAATGTTAAGATCTAAATTGTTGTTTGATTCTCTGCTTCTTAGCTGCTGCCTTCAAGTGATTGGCTCCCTTGCGGCAACAGTCGATATGGTAACCCCAATATTCGATTCTGTCAACAACATTTTCAAAAAAATATTTGTAACAATATTTGTGGCATTTTCAAAAGATATTTGTAACAGTTTAATTCACGCCGCTTTATGCTCTCCAGGATGCCGCAGCTGGTGATAACACCTGCTCAGATTTCACCTGAGTAAGGTATAACTGTGAAATTTGCTGGTATACTTTCAATTTTCATGATATTATTAGGTTAACATATGTAAAGTTTCTCAGCTGATGCTCTCTTGCAGGGCTGCGGCAACAGGTTCTTGTTATGGATAAGAGAATACAGAAAACAAAAGATAATTTTCGTGCAACACTGAGTCAGCTGATTCAGGAAAAGCCCTTCGAAAAGATCAATGTAAAGGAGATCTGTGAGAGAGCGCATACCAGCCGTGTGACCTTTTACACCTATTATGGAGATAAATACGATCTTCTCTCCGATCTCTTTGACTCCATCAAAGAGCAGGTAAAAGAGAATTTCAAGACCCTGCAGGAGAAGACTAATCCGTCCAACAGCTTTGTTACGAGTCTGAAGAATATCCTCACTGCTGTCATGACCTCCGAATCTGCGTCCTTCAGCACGACATATCTGGTCAACAACATGGATATGACGTATTTCTATTTTCGTTTTCTGATGGACTGTGTAGGGCAGTTCGAAATCGAGTATCCGCAGGAATCCCGCACCTCATATCCGCTGCAGAAAATCAATGCCTTCATTGTCCTGGGGCTGTGGGGCTTTCTTCATGTAGATGACGGAAAAACGACGGAGAAAGAATCGATGGACGATGTCATGCACCTCATCGAAGATATTGCATCGAGCAACATCTTCCAGCATGATAAATGAAGGTCTCCATGCAGTCAGCTGCAGGCTCCGTAGGAATGATGCAGCTCCATAAGCGTACATAAGGCATACCGCCGCACGACCTGTCTCCCTCTCCTGTCATACAGCTGCGTATTCCATCAGAATGTTCTGGAGGGATTCAAGAGAGCTCTTATGCGAGCGAACGACATTGGTTTCCTCTGTCACATTAGAGAGCGCGCTCTGCACCATCTTGCGGGAAACTGTATGTGTAAAAACGATCATCAGGTCAGGTGAGCCGATGCGGCAGCCGGTGCGTCAGCACCGATGCTGCTGTTTGCAAATGACGCATCGGCGTCATTTTCAAACTCTTTTCTCCCTGACAACAGAATGGCTGTCCGACATGGAAATGATCCTGCCACGGACAGATTGGTCAACTGGTGGATCAAGCGCTTGTGAAAATAATGTTGATATGGTTAGTATATACTAACCATCAGATTCCTGCAACCTTTTCTCTGCAGCTGCTTGGTCTTTGTGATATAAAATCGAACGTAACTGTTCAGCACCCCATTCGGATTTTCCGATTTTTCGAGGGGTGCTAAACTAAAATTGAAGTTATAATTTTCTGATTGACAAATCATTCTCCGTCCGGTATAGTAAAGAAGCTGTCAGCGAACGGCAGAGAAATACATATGGCGAGGTAGCTCAGCTGGCTAGAGCACGCGGTTCATACCCGCGGTGTCGAGGGTTCAAGTCCCCCCCTCGCTACTAAAGAGAAAAGCGATTCGAAGAGAATTCTTCGAGTCGCTTTTTTGTGCGCAAATTATTTATTTCCTGCTCAAACCATTTATTTCGTGCCTGGCTTTACGATGGGATTGTCCTCCGCGCGAATTATTCTTTATCTGAGATCCATCCCCGCTGTCTCTCCAATCACAATGACCGCCGGTGTTTTCGCATCTTTGGCACACTCGCCAAGTGTTCCGAGCGTACAGCTGCGCCGCTCCTCTTCCGGCGAGAATCCACAGGACAAAATGGCACAGGGCATTTCTGCATCCTTCCCACTCCGCATCAGCTGCTCCGCAATATGCCCTGCCTCTTTGACACCCATCAGAAAAACAAGTGTGCCGTCAAGCTGTGCGAGAGCCCTGTAGTTTTCACCTGCATTTTCTTCTGCGCCGACGTTCAAGGCGCCATCATCAGTATTCTCATTTGCGCTGCTGCCGGAAGAAACTCTCTCTCCATTCTCTGCTGTGTCTTTGACAGGAAGAACACCTGCTGCGTGCAGCTCTGCAGGCACCGCCCCCATATGTCCCGTGACCACAGTAAAACTGCGCGCGGTGCCGCGAAGGGTGACCGGTATTCCAAGATGTTCAGGCACAGCAACGGCCGAGGTGACGCCAGGGATCACTTCGACATGAATGCCGGCTGAATGCAGTGCCATCACTTCCTCTGCGCCGCGGCCGAATACGTATGGATCTCCGCCCTTCAGGCGCACAACATTCTTTCCCTTCCCCGCCAGGCGAATCATCAGATCGTTGATCTCCTGCTGCGGTGTGCTCTTTTTCCCGCCTCTTTTCCCCACATAAAAGGTTTCACACTGCGGGGAAATATTCCGCAGACATCCGGGGTCCGCAAGATCATCATAAAGGACTTCATCCGCGTGTGAGAGCGCCTCAGCCCCCGCCAGCGTAAGCAGGCCTCTGCCGCACCCTGCGCCGACAATCGTCACACTCCCTCTTTCAGCATCTGCAATCTTCCTGCCATCTGCCTGCAGATCCGATCCGTCGGAGGCATTTCCTTCCGTCGCCGCCCCTCTCTCTTCTGCAGTGTCTGAAGAATCTTCTCCTTCAGCACACACTTCCAGCAGCACCTGCTCAAACTCATCTCTGTGCAGTCCCCTGCCCGCCTCCATGCAGGCACTGAATAAAAGAGCAAACGCCCTGTGCCTCTTCCCGGCATTTTCCGCGCCGGAAAGGCGTCTTAGGACTTCGCCGCGCACGCTTCCAAGATATTCGATGATGGGACCCATCTCGTCCGGAATTTCTTTTTCGATCTTCTTTCTGCACCAGATCGCAGCCGCCGGGGATGCCCCGCCGCTGGATATTCCGATGGACAGTTCTCCCTTGCGCACGAGGGAGGGGAAAATAAACGAGCACAATTCTTTCTCATCCACTGCGTTGCAGAGAATACGCGCTTTTTGGCATATTTCGGAGATCTGCGCATTCAGGGCATGATCATCCGTCGCCGCGATGACAAGGACAGGCAGGCCTTCACCTGACGTGATATCTTCCTTTCGGAATTCTCTGTGAAGGAGCCTGACCTGTCCGCACGCGGCATTCCCGTCTTTGAAGCTATTCTGATCAGAATTTCTGCCAAGTGACTGAAGCAAAGGTACGAACTGCGGCGCAATGGCCGTAACCTGCGGCCCGTACGGCAGAAGCCGCTCCACCTTTTCCGCAGCAACATGCCCCCCTCCGATCACCAGTACCTGCTCACCCTTCAGATCAATAAAAGCCGGAAAATATGGCATCTCGTCTTCCTCCATGGATTCTTCCCTCAGTACCAGGTCTCGTCCGGACGTCTATACGTTTCAGGCTTTCCCTGTGTGCTTCCGGAAAAAGTAATTTTCACAGGATCAAGTGCAGCTTCTCCAGTCCCTCTCAATTGCCCGGCATATTCCCTCTGCGCTGTACGACTGCGCGGTCAGTACGTCCTCTCCCGTTTCCTTTCGCCACTGCGCTGCGCTCACTTCGCCGATGCAGACCGGGCGGCACCCCGCCGGAACCTGATAATGGCGAAAAAAGACGCGGACGCCCCCTGCGCTGGCAAAAGTAATATATGTACAGCCTTCCGGAACCCTGCGGCCCTCCGGAGCGTACTCTTCCGTGCGGTATATCGGAAGATCTGTGTACGGCACACCGGCCTTCTCCAACTCCTTTGTGAGGTCCGGCGACCCGTCGGCCGCGCGGAGAATGAGAACCTTTGATGGCGCACTGCCAACACCTTTGCAGGACTTGCCGGCTTTGTTTCTTTTCTCTGCGCCCTTACCGCCTCTGATGCGCTCCGCCAGTTTCCTTCCAAGGGCGAGGGAGGTATACTCCTCCGGCACCAGATCCGTCCGGACGCCGTATGCAGCAAGCGTTCCGGCAGTGCCCTGTCCGATACAGGCAATATGCAGCTCCGGCGGGATACACTGGCCTAGTCCCGTCTTCTCCCGCATCCGGAAGAAGGTGCGGACACCGTTGGAACTGGTAAAAACAAGCCAGCTGTAATCGCCTGGAAGATCCGGAAGGTCAATATTTTCAGGACAGATTTCAATGGTTGGGAACAGGTGAACCCGTGCGCCTTCAGCGGCCAGCTTTTTCCCCAGCTTCCCGGCAAACGGCCTGCTGCCCGTCACGATGATTTCAGTGCCCGAAAGCGGTTCCTTCGACTGTCTCATAGTAATATCTCCATCCGTCCGCCGTGCTGATCCTGCCGATCCGTACGCCAAATGTCCGCTCGAGAATTCCCGATGAAAAAGCCTTCTCAGGCTCCATAGGTTCCGTCACCGTCTGATCCGACACGACCGCAATGCGGTCCGCGTACTGCAGCGCCATGAGCAGATCGTGCATCACCATGATGACACACCTTCCCTCTGCAGCGAGTTTTTTGGACATCTCCATCAGCCTCATCTGATGGTGAATATCAAGATAGGTGGCAGGCTCGTCCATGAGGACATTGCCGGCATTCTGGGCAAGGAGCATCGCCAGATACACTCTCTGCCTCTCCCCGCCGGAGAGATCTGAGAGCCTGCGGTCCCGCAGCGTATAGACACCCATCTCCTGCATGCAGCGCTCCGCCTCTTCTTCGTCCTCTTTTCTGTACCTGCGGGGCCAGGACAGATACGGAAAACGCCCATGCAGAACAAGGCGGTACGCAGAAATCTCCGGCACATTCCGGCTCTGGGGAAGGTAGGAAATTCTCCTTGCGCGTATGGACGGCTCCATGCTGAAAATATTCTCTTCCCCACTCAGCACTGCAGGCGCCGCTGCAGTCTCACCTGCAGGTTCATCAGCAAAGACTTTTTTCCCCGAAGATACCGCAGCTGCGCAATAGCAGGCGCATTCACTTGCAAAGGCTTCTCCCCGCACAGGCGCCGCAATCCCTGCAAGTGTCCGCAGAAGGGTGCTCTTCCCGCTCCCGTTCTCCCCGACAACGGCAGTAAGACACCCGTCAGCAAAAGAGATGTCGGGACAGTGTATGCTGAATGCGTCCTGATAGCCCGCATACAGATCATGCGTTCTGATCATTTTCTTCTCCCCTCTGCTCCATTGTCAGCCTTCCGCTCCATGCCGCGTTTCTCCCGGCACGCCGGGAGCCCCCATATGGGTTCTCTCCAGGATATGGGTATATACGTCTCATTGCCTGTGACGCCGCAGAATAAGGGCGATAAAGAACGGGCCGCCGATTAACGACAGGATAATGCCGACAGGCAGCTCATACGGCCTTGCCGCAAGCCTTCCGATCAGGTCGCAGAGATTGAGAAAGAAGGCTCCGCCCAATATGCACCCCGGCAGGAGCCTTCCGGATTCTGCGCCGAGAAGTCTCCGGCAGATATGCGGAACGATAAGGCCCACAAAGCTGATCATGCCACACATGCTGACAGCTCCTCCCGCAAGCGCTGCCGACAGGATCAGAAAGAGAATTCGCATGCCCGCAGTGCGCATGCCAAGACCTGCCGCCGTATCCTCTCCGAGCGTCAGAACATCCAGTTCGTTGGTCAGCAGCATAAGAACAATGAGCGCAGCCGCTATGATGCAGGCGGACGGCACGATTTTTGTCATCGTAAGGCCGTCAAGACCGCCGATGCGAAAATCCGAATACCCGCCCAGGGCATCCGGCACAAGTGTGGTGATGGTATCAATGATGCCATTCAGAACATAAGATACAGCAATGCCTGAGAGAACAATCGTGATCCTGGAAGCGCCTGTCTTCTGTGCGATGGCAACCACCAGAAGTGCCGCGCCAAGAGCGCCTGCAAATGCCGCAAAAGGAAGAACCAGAGCGGCAGCTGCTGCCGGAAGGAAGGCCAGACAGAGGACAACCAGAAGCCCCGCTCCTGCATGAATGCCAATGATGCCGGGAGCCGCAAGGGGATTTGCGAGAACTCCCTGCAGCACAGCGCCGGATACCGCAACAGCAGCGCCTGCGATCCAGGCGCCCAGTGTTCTCGGGAGCCGGATCAGTGTAATGATTCTTGCGGTCTTGTCTGCATCCGCGATACCTGTCCCATTAAACCAGTTCACGGAGGTCAGTATTTTCAGAACTCTGAGAGGTGAGGCACTTGCCTGCGACGCACTCCCAATGCAAAGAGAAAGGAGTCCTGTCACCAGAAGAAGGCAAAAGGTGACAGCGAAAAATCGGGAAGTTTTCACTGCTGTCCGTCCCCATAAAGAATATTCTCAAGCTTCTCATACGCCTCTCCCCATCTGGCGTTGGGCTTCAGATTGTAGAGGCTCTCATCCATGATGTAATAACGATTATTCTTCACCGCAGTGAGAGAACTCCATGTGGGCTGAGACGTCAATGCCTTGCTGAGTGCCTCATCCGTCTCCTTCTTCTTGTCTTCTGTTGATGCCTGCTCCACCGCAAAAATAAAGTCCGGATCCTGCGCGATGATGCTCTCTAAAGAGAGGTTGTCGAGCAGGGAAGTATCACTGTCTGCGATGTTCACAGCGCCCAGGTCCTTCAGCATCTCGCCAAGGACATTCCCGCTGCTGCCTTTTACCTTCACGCCGATGGAAGAGGCACGCACATACAGACACGTCGGCGCCATCGCTCCGCCGTCAAGCGTGCTCTTTGCCTTCTCTCTGGCATCCTCCACCTGCTGCCGCACCTTCGTCCCGTACTGCTCGTATGCTGCACTGTCTCCGGAGATCTGTGTGCAGATCTTCAGCATGTGCAGATAGTCCTCGAAGCTGCTGACATTGAAGTACGCAGTGGGAATCCCTGCCTTCTCAAACGTTTCCTGGAGATCGATATCTTCCTGCGTGTTGCTGCTCGCGATGATGAAATCGGGATCTGCGCTCAGGATTTTCTCCGCGTCAGGGCTCTTTACGCCGCCGATGTTCACCACCGGATCAGGAAGACCTAAATCGAATGCCGTCCAGGTATCATCAGCTGCGGCAACAATCGAATCTTCTCCGCCGGCGAGACACCAGACATCGACAAAGCTGCCGATCAGCACGGCGACCTTTTTCGGATGATCAACGGTCACTGTCCTGTCAAGGTCATCTGTGAAGGTGACAGCGCCGTCTTCCGCCAAAGCCTGTGTTCCCGCTTCTTCGGCAGACGTATCTCCGCTGGCAGCTGTCAGAGATTCGCCCTCTGCAGCAGCATCTTCCGTATCCGATGCAGCGGCATTATTTTCGCTCGTACCAATAGATGCCGAAGCACTGCTCTGCACCGATCCCGCAGATGCTGCTGCAGAAGATGATCCTGCTGCTCCTCCCCAAGTGCCGCAGCCGCTGAGAGTGACCAGAACGGCCAGCAATACTGCTGCCGCCGCGGCCGATCCTCTTCCTGCCACCCCGCTTCTTCTCATACTGACCCCCGTATCTTTATTATGACCATGCTACTGTTCATAGGCCGCTTTACACTATATCTTTATTCTCCAACCTTCTTCACGATCAGGTCGTAGGTCCCATCCTGGTTGTCAATCAGCTTCAGAATCTTATGTCCCTCATCCTTGATGGAGCGCGGCACATTCTGTACCGGTTCACCGTCCTTCATATGAACAGCGAGAATCTGCCCCTCGTCCATCTCTTCAAGTGCCGCCTTTGCCTTTACGAATGTCACAGGGCAAACCACATCCGTGATATCCACTGTCTCATCTACAGTATATTCTGCCATATTCTTTCTCCTGATGAAATACCCGCCGATCAAAGAAAACAGCCGCACCAGGTCACACAGGGCAGATGCGCCGTCCTCATTTGTGCCGTTGGTGCAGCAGATCCATTACCCCCGCTCCGCGACAGGTTTATGCGTGAAATCTCCGGCATAGGGCCTGCCTTCATAAGCATCTCTCACCACCTGGTCAAACCGGTCTTCTCCCACACGCTCAATGCAGAACTGGAGTCTGTCGCCGGCGTGTGCATTGTCGTCAAAGAACTGCACGACGGCATCAGCGATGCGAAAGAGTGCTTCCTCATTCTCCACGAAAGGAACAATCTCACGCCCGCCTGTTTGCAGGTAGGCACCGCATCCTTCGGCGGCGAATATTTGAAGACGCACCGATAGCATGGACTCTCCCCTGGAATGACTGTCATCAGCTGTCCTTTGAACCGGATAATGCCGGCGTGGCTGAAGGGGATTTTAGCCATGACGCACGCGTCATTGATCAGAAATTTGGTCGGAAAATTATCCGTTCCATCCAGCACAAAGTCATGGTCCTTTATGATGTCCAGAATATTCGTGGAATTGATGTAATCCTGATAGGTGATCACTTTGACGTCCGGATTGATGGCGTTCATCATCTCCTTCGTCGAGATCACCTTTGGTTTGCCGATGTCCGCCGTCGTATGGATAACCTGTCTCTGCAGGTTGGACAGATCTACGACATGCTGCGCGCGAAAAATCCCCAGAATGCATTTCTGCACTCCGGGGACTCTCTTCACAGATCGGTGTTCTTTTTATATCCGGACTGATTCCCTGTGCCGCGTCCTTGGCTGCGCCGTAAGAAGAATACCTGTATCGGCTTTCTCCGATGGGATCAGTCTTTATCCTTCTTCACCACATACGCGCCCAGCTGGCCGTTCTGCACGTCCACCTGAATCGTGTCGCCCTCAGACACCTGATCTGAGAGAATCAGCTTAGCCGAGAGCGTCTCGACATGCTTCTGGATATATCTCTTCAGAGGTCTTGCGCCGTAGGACGGATCGTAAGCTGCGTCCGCGATGAACTTCTTTGCGTCGTCCGTGAGGGCAACGGTGATCTCGCGGTCTGCAAGTCTCTTGTTCAGATCCTTCACAATGAGATCGATGATCTTCGAGATGTTGTCCTTTGTGAGAGGATGGAACATGATGATCTCATCAAGTCTGTTCAGGAACTCAGGACGGAAGTGTGCGTGCAGAAGATTCTCCACGTTCTTCCTCGTCTGCTCGGAGATCTCGCCGGTATGCGCCAGCTTGCCTTCCTCGACTTCCTTCTCCTGGCGCTCAAGATCTGCAAGGATCTCCTGCGCACCGATGT
>DEKA01000028.1:0-10987 GCA_002353635.1 Lachnospiraceae bacterium UBA2734 | reverse complement strand
CCGTCGTCGAGCACCTGCAGCAGAATATTGAAAACATCAGGATGTGCCTTCTCCACTTCATCAAAGAGAACAACGGAGTAAGGTTTTCTTCTGACGGCTTCCGTCAGCTGACCGCCTTCCTCATAACCTACATAGCCCGGTGCTGCACCGATCAGTCTCGATACACTGTACTTCTCCATGTACTCGGACATATCGATACGCACCATGTTCTTCTCATCGTCGAAGAGCGCCTCGGCGAGTGCCTTTGCCAGCTCAGTCTTGCCGACACCGGTGGGGCCAAGGAACAGGAACGAACCAATAGGCTTTGTCGGATCCTTGATGCCGGCCTTCGATCTCATGATGGCCTCCGCCACCTTCGTCACGGCCTCATCCTGCCCGATGACTCTCTTATGCAGCGTATCGCCAAGATGCAGGGTCTTGTTGCGCTCGGACTCCGTGAGTCTGCTCACCGGAATTCCCGTCCACTTGGAGACGATTCTTGCGATCTCATTCTCCGTCACCTGCTCATGCACCATGGACAGATCGTCGTCCTTGAGATTGTTCTCCTCATCCTGAATCTGCTGCGTGAGCTTAGGGAGCTGACCGTACTCCAGCTCGGAAGCCTTCGCAAGGTCACCCTTCTGCTTGGCCAGTTCAATCTCGGAATTGAGGGCATCCTTCTGCTGACGAAGCTTGCCCAGGCTGTCCACCTTGGCTTTTTCGTTCTGCCACTGTGCCTGCTCAGTATTAAAAGTATCCTTCAGCTCCGCCAGTTCCTTCTGCAGATCGGCGAGACGCTCCTTGGAGAGATTGTCGTCCTCCTTCTTCAGCGCCATCTCCTCGATCTCGAGCTGCTGGATCTTTCTTCTCTTCTCATCGAGCTCTGCGGGCATCGAATCGATCTCCGTCTTCACCATTGCGCAGGCCTCATCGACCAGATCAATGGCCTTATCAGGCAGGAAACGATCCGAAATATAGCGGTTCGACAAAACGGCGGCACTGACCAGCGCGTTGTCGTTTATTTTCACCTTGTGGTAGGCCTCATATCTGTCCTTCAGGCCGCGGAGAATGGAAATCGTATCCTCGACCGTGGGCTCATCGACCATAACAGGCTGGAAACGTCTCTCGAGCGCCGCATCCTTCTCGATGTACTCGCGGTACTCGTTCAGTGTGGTTGCGCCGATGCAGTGGAGCTCGCCTCTTGCCAGCATAGGCTTCAGCATATTGCCGGCATCCATCGAGCCCTCCGTCTTGCCCGCACCGACAATTGTGTGCAGCTCATCGATAAAGAGCAGGATCTCGCCGTTTGCCTTCTTGATCTCATCAAGAACAGCCTTCAGTCTCTCCTCGAACTCGCCTCTGTACTTGGCGCCCGCAATGAGGGAGCCCATATTCAGTGAGAAGATCTTCTTATCCTTCAGAGAAGCCGGCACATCGCCCTTTGCGATTCTCTGCGCAAGCCCCTCAACGACGGCCGTCTTGCCGACGCCGGGCTCACCGATGAGAACCGGGTTGTTCTTCGTCTTTCTCGAAAGAATCATGATGACGTTTCTGATCTCGTCATCACGGCCGATGACAGGATCCATCTTCTGGGCCTTCGCCTTGGAGACGAGCTCCTCACCGTACTTCTCCAGCGAATCATAAGTATCCTCAGGATTGTCGCTCGTCACTCTCTGGTTGCCGCGCACCTCCTGCAGTGCCTTCAGGAATCCATCTCTCGTAATCCCGTACTGTCTGAAAATATCTCTGACCGTGCTGTCTGCATTCCGCAGAAGTGAAAGGAAGAGATGCTCCACGGAGATATACTCATCCCCGAGCTTCTTCGCCTCGTCCTCCGCGCCGTTGAGCACATTGTTGAGCTCCTGGCTCATGTAGATCTGAGAGCTCGAGCCGGAGACCTTCGGCAGATTATTCAGCGCCTGCTCACACGTCTTCGTGAAAGCATTCGCATCGATTCCCATCTTCTGAATGAGCTTCGCGATCAGGCTCTCATCTATCGTCATCAGACTGTACAGAAGATGAATCTCCTGCAGCGTCTGGTTGCCGTACTGGCTCGCCAGATTCTGTGTGTTCTGTACAGCTTCCATGGATTTCTGTGTAAACTTATTAATATTCATATATGAACCTCCCTGACAGAGTATTGTTTTCATTCTTACCTGCGCCCTGAAAATATAAGCACGCAGTCATCTTTTTCTTCTGTTCTATAACTAGTATAACATGTGGTTTATTTCTGTCAACACTCCACCAGAGAAAATCTATGAAAATAATGCCGGCCGATCAGTCATTTCATATACGTGCCCGCTCTGCCCGCCGCGCTGACCGCTCGGCAGGCGATCCTGCAATCCTCTGAAAAAAAAACACAATCTTCTTATTCCGCCGCCTTCTTCACCGTCACCTGGAAGGCATTCTCATAAGCGGGGAGCGAAATACCGAGCGCCTCTCTCGCCACGTCCTGAATCGTGCTGACAGGAACGATATTGAGATGATCTCTCGTCTCTTTCGGCACATCCTCAAGATCCTGGACGTTGTCCTTCGGAATTAACACCTTCTTTACGCCCGCGCGGTCCGCAGCCATGAGCTTCTCCGGGAGGCCGCCGATCGGCATCACCTGGCCGCGCAGTGATACCTCACCTGTCATTGCCAGCTCATTGCTCACGGGAATTCCCGTCACGAGAGATGTGAGTGCGGTGAACAGTGTCACACCGGCACTGGGCCCGTCTTTCTTGACAGCGCCCTCAGGCACATGGATGTGGATGTCCTTGTCATCAAATGTGAGGTCATCCGACATGAACAGCGACTTCACAAGGCTCGCCGAAATTCTCGCCGACTCCTTCATGACATCGCCCAACTGTCCCGTCACGATGATCTGACCGCTCCCCTTCATCACGCGCGATTCGATGAAGAGAATCTCGCCGCCCGCCTGTGTCCAGGCAAGACCGGTTACGACGCCGACCTGAGGCTTTGCAAGGATCCTGTCGTGGATCAGGTGCTTGTTTCCAAGGTAATGCGGGATATCTGCCGCTGTGATCACCTTGCCTGCGGGCTTCACCGCAGCATCAGCGCTTTCAGCCGCCTGCGCCTTTGCAGGTGTGCCGGCCGGCTGAGTGCTGTTTTCAGAAGAAGCCGCCGAAGTCTGCTCCTTTGCGGCAGCGCCGGCCGGCTGCGTAGTATTTTCAGAGGAAGTCACCGAAGCCCACTCCTTCTCACCTGCGGACGGAACAGCGTTCTCAGAGCTCTTCTGCTCCATCTCCTCCACAACCTCAGCTGCTCTGTGGCGGCACAGAATATCAAGCTGCTTCTTCAGGCCGCGCACACCCGCCTCCATCGTGTACTCATCAATGATGCGGCGCAGCGCCGGATCCTCGATGGCAAACGGAATATTGGCGATACCGGCATCCTTCCTCGCTCTCGGCAGGAGATAGCGCTTTGCAATCTGCATCTTCTCCATCGGCGTGTAGCCGGAGAGACTGATAACCTCCATACGGTCGTAGAGAGGACCCGGAATTGTATCCACGCTGTTCGCCGTGCAGATGAAGAAAACATTGGACAGATCATAAGGAATATTCAGATAGTGATCCGTAAACGTATTGTTCTGCTCCGGATCGAGCACCTCGAGGAGTGCTGCCGCCGGATCTCCGTTGTAGTCTGTGCCGAGCTTGTCGATCTCATCGAGCACGACGACCGGATTCATGGAGCCGGATCTCTTGATGCCGTCCATGATGCGGCCCGGCATTGCGCCGATATAGGTGCGCCGATGTCCTCTGATCTCCGCCTCATCCCGCACGCCGCCGAGACTGATGCGCACGTATTTGCGCCCCAGCGCCTCCGCGATGCTCTTTCCCATACTCGTCTTGCCGGTGCCGGGTGCGCCGACGAGAAGAAGGATGGAGCCGGCCTGGTCGTGTTTTAATGCCATGACGGCAATCTGCTGGAGAATCCTCTCCTTCACCTTGTCGAGTCCGTAGTGATCGCGGTTTAAGATTTCTCTCGCCTTGTGCAGATCAGGCTCAGGAGTATCGTCGAGCCTCCATTTCAGCTCCGTGACGAAGTCGAGATAGCTCTCCATGGAGCCTCTCTCCGGGTCCCCCGGCTGTGCAGAGAGATACCGATCCAGCACCTTCTCCACTTCCTCCCTGGCATCTGCGGGCATGCCGGACTCTTCAATCCGTCTGCGGTAATCCTTCTCTCTTTTTCCGCCTGCATTTTTCTGCGCATTCTGCGCCTGCTCAGCACTCCCACCGACATATCTGTCCACAAAGTCCGTCAGAAGATCTGCCTTTTTCCGCAGAGAATCCTCAGCGAGCAGTGCATACTGCTCCTTTGGTGTCAGACCTATGGAATTGCCGAAGAACACGGCGAAATTCCGGATGCCTCCGTTTTCTCCGCCCTCCGGAAAATACCTGCTGCCAGATCCCTCTGCCGAGCTGTTCTTCAGCTTCTCCAAGAGACTTTGTACCGTCTCTGTCTCCTCCTGCGGTGTCATGTCAATCAGTTCAGCAGCATCCCGGATCTGCGCGGTCTTTACATTCTCCGGAAGTGTATCATCTTTCTGCAGATTGGAGAGCTGCACGCGGTTTTCCGTATGTACATGAATCAGAGAGCCGCTCTGGGAAATGCCGTATCCCTGTACCTTTGCCTTCACTCCGCATAGAGCGGTATTTTCGCCCTTTCCGCTCTCCGGCATCGCGCCCGCAGCGGCTTCCATCTCCTCGCCGTTTACAAGAACAACCTCATTCCCCTCCTGTTCAATTCTCTTCTTCAGATCTGCCCGCACTTCTTCAACTGATACACCTGTGTCAGTATCCGATGCGAGAACTGTATGAAAAACAGGGATGACTATATATCTCTTCTCAACTGCCATATGTTTCCTTTCTGCTGTTTCGAGGATCATGCATCAGCAGGAACCTCGGAATAACCTTTCCGTGCCGCGTTTTTGCGACACCCGAGGTGAAATCTGCAAATTCAATAAGTGTGTTTGTTATATCATACATAGAACAATTGATCAATAAGCCATCTATAAACATTTTATAAAATTCGGTTGTGTACAAGCCAAATAGACAGCCGGGCGAGACATACCCCCATCGATTGTCCATTGCGCTTAGATACGTGCCCCGGGCTTTCGTGCAAAAAAGCCGGCGTGCTTCCGTCTGCACGCCAGCTTTTTTGACCATCAAGCCATATATTCCGTATTCAGTTGTCCGGGCTCTTCGCGGACTGCGCCGGAATTGTCATTCTCCTGTCCTGTGTCCGGCCCATCACAAGATGATCACTGTCCATCGCTGCCCATCGTATCCTGCGCATCTGCAGACGACTCTTCCTGCGCCGGGCCATCCACTGTATCCTGTGCATCTGCTGCAGTCTCCTCCCGCGCAGTGCTGTCAACTGTCCCCTGTGCACTGTCATCCTCACCCGTCACATCCTTTGCTGTGGAATCCACGGCATGAAGAACCTGGGAGGCCTCGCGCACTTCGCTCGTAATCCGCGAAATAATCACGAGATCAGAAACGCCGTCAAAAATCAGGAAGATTCCGAGGAACCTGCACATGAGACTTGCTGTATGGAAGGGATTGATCAGAATAATGACGCCTAAAATTATAGTGATCATGCCGATGACCAAAGACATCACCGCGCCGTCTCCCTGCTGCCTGTGGATCGTCATCGCCTCACTGATATTGATGATGCCGCTGATCAGGATAATGAACCCCATAATCGTGGGAATAAGCGCTACAAGGAAAACCGGATTGATCAGAATAAAGAGGCCGAGAACACCGACGATCACACCGATCACCATGGCCGCAATGCTGAAGAAGGACTTCTCATCCCCAACAAAATACATCACGACCGCCGCAGCGCCTGCCAGAGTGAGGCATGCACCGATCACCTGAGCCGCTACGCTGAGTGTCTCTCCCGGCCAGAGAAGAAGGATAACGCCCATCGCAATAAAAGCCAGCGACGTCACCACTTTATTGCGCTTCATGACACGGATTTTCTTCTTCAGAATTGCGGCAGTATTTTCATTCTGCTCTTTTTTCTTTTTCCACATGATCTTTACCCTCCAAAAAGATCTTTCTGGCTCTGTACCATCGTCATAGTGTTCTTTCTTTTGCAGACAGCAGAGTTTTATTGCATATGTGCATCCAGAATCGCGTAAATATCTTCACGCCCTGCTTTTGTAAGGCCGGAAAATGGAATCACGGTGAGGGAAACCTCACGGCCGTACTGGCTCTCTGCTGTCAGTACAGTCTGCACGTTCTTCACTGCACCCGCCAGCTGACTGCGCTTGAGCTTGTCCGCTTTTGTCGCGATGATCACAGGTGTGAAGCCGGCGTGGACGATCCAGTCGAACATAAGAATGTCATTGTCGGATGGATCGTGCCGGATATCGACGAGGAGAAATACGACCCTGAGCGTTGGACTTCCCTGCAGATAATTCTCGATCATAGGCCCCCACTGTTCCTTCACCGCTGCTCCTGTTCTGGCAAAGCCGTATCCGGGCAGATCCACCAGATAGAACTGATCGTTGATGTTGTAATAGTTGATCGTCTGCGTCTTTCCGGGCTTCCCCGACACTCTCGCATATGCCTTCCGGTTCATGAGCGCGTTGATCAGCGTAGACTTGCCGACATTGCTCTTTCCGGCAAACGCGAACTCCGGCCACGTGTGATGAGGGAGTTTGCTCGTCGCGCCGCAGACAGTCTCCAGATTAGTCGTCTTGATAACCATATATTGCTCTCCGTTTCAGAATTATTTCAAGTCAATATTACGCCCGGTTTTCAGCTTCGGCAATGCACGAAAAAAAGATCCTGTCCTCCCATAAGGGAAGGCAGGATCTCAATTGTTCGTTACGCTATCGTGCTGTTTAATTTTGATGCATACTGCAGCAAGGCGCGGGCAGAGATGCCCCGGGCGTGACCGCTGTGCATCGATTCGCNNCCCTCCGAGGCCGACCCGAACTCGCCTCCCCGCCGATGCGGGGAGGCTTCAAACAAACGGGCCTCAAAAGCGCGTTCCGGAAAACGCGCTTTTGACCCCGGAAGACCTTCACTGTCGGTAACGCGAATCAGATTGCTCGCGTACACACCCGGGGCATCTCTGCCCGCACCTTGTTGCCCATGCAAACCCCCAAAAACATCCGGCTTCACTGATTTTCCAGGGATGTCAGATCAACCGCCGTACTGGTCGTAATGCTTTCCGCCCCAGTACATCGTCTTTGCGACCTCAGCCTTCGGCCCCAGCGTCACATCCTTAAGAATGTACTCCTTGAACTTCTCAAAGCCCGTGCGGTCCACAATATACCCGATGTGCTCCTTGTGTTCCACTGCATTGGGATCAATGTACTCCTCAATGTAGGCATAGGCATTGTGAATGATCTTCATGATGCTCTCTTCGTCGCACCACTTGATGAAGTCCTCGGCCAGCCTTGGATTCTTCTTGCCTGTGCGGCCAAGAAGCACGAGACGGAAATAATGCTCCTTGCTCCTCGTCCAGGCCCTTGTGGGGCAGTAGTGCACGCAGACACCACACCCTATGCATTTGTCCGTATCCCGCACAATTTTGCCGTTCACAACGGAGAGCGCACCGACAGAGCGCTTTTTACAGTAGTTAACGCACTGCTCGCAGGTGACGCATCTGTCCGGATTGTACTGCGGCTCCGTCATGCCGATAATGCCAAAGTCAGCGAAGCGCACCTTCGCGCAGTCATTGGAGCAGCCCGTGCACGCAATCTTGACGTGCCGGTCATTTGGGAACACCATCTGCTCGATGCGCTGTGCCATCGCCGTCGTGTCATAGTTGCCGAACGGGCACAGACGCTTGCCGGGACAGGCCTCAATGTTCCTCGTTCCGGAGGAAGGGAATCCCTTTCCTCTCTCCGTCTGGTTGATGTGCAGCGCATCGATAACAGACTGCACCTCGGCATTGACCTTGTCGACATCCTCGAGCTTAATGCCGGGAATTTCGATTCCCTGACGGTTCGTGATATCGATCGTGCCCGTGCCGTATTTTTCCGCGATCTCCACAATCTTCTGCATGGATTTCGCATCGATCACGCCGCCCGGAATGCGGATGCGGGACGCCGTCTCGCCCCTCACCTTGGACACGCGGAAGGCATTCTTTTTCAGTTTTACAACATTGATATCCAGTTCACCCATAGCTTGAATCCTCCACTTTAGTCCATCAGGAGCTTTCCTTCCGTGTAATTGAAAACAGGACCGTCCAAGCAGATATACGTCGAATTGACGCGGCAGTGTCCGCATTTGCCAAGGCCGCAGCACATCTTTCTCTCGTAGGAGACAGTAATGTTCTCGTCCTTAAAGCCCTTCTTCTGGAGCTCAATGATCGTAAACTTCATCATCGGCGGAGGACCTACCACGACTGCCTTTGCAGACGAGGGATCCCTGAGCGGCAGATCCGCGATGAATTTCGTCACCAGACCGACGTTGCCCTCGTATCCCTCCGGTGCCCTGTCGACCGTAAGGATCAGGTTCAGTCTGTCCTTCCACCTGGCCAGATCATCGCGAAAGAGCATGTCGTCAGGGCTCCTGAAGCCGGCAATCGCATATTTGTCCTTCGCATTATCCATGGTGGAGAGCGCTTCGATCACGCCGCGCACGGGGGATACGCCTGTGCCGCCGGCGACAACAACTGTCTCGCCCTCTTTGTAGAGATCGATGTCAAAGCCGTTCCCGTAAGGCCCGCGCAGCAGAAGGCTCTGTCCCTTGTAGTGCTCGAAAACTTCATTGGTCACGCGGCCGACCCTGCGGATCGTGAGATCCACATAGTCTTTGCCGATGCCGCTCACGGAGATGGGCGCCTCGCCGAACTTGGGGACAGATACCTCAAAGAACTGTCCGGGGCGGACCTCTCCCTCAAACTTCATCCGGAATGTATATTCCTTCTGTGTATGCTTTACCACATCCAGGATCTCCGAAGGGAAAGGAATATACGGATTTGCATTCGTCACAGCTGTATTCATTCGTTCTCCTCCCCTCCCTCTGCATTCTTTGCCTGCAGCACTTTTTCGGAAGCATCATAAACTTTATTGATGATGTGGGAATAAGAGATGTATTCAGGGCACACGTCATCGCACCGGCCGCAGCCGACGCACATATTCTCGCCGAATCTCTTCTTGTGGTCGGAGATCTTGTGCAGGACCTTGAAGCGCATGCGCTCGCCCTTCGTCTTTCTGTACTGGCCGCCGCCCGCTACATTGGTAAAGCCGTCCACCATACAGGAAGCTTCCACTCTTCTGCGCTCGCCGACGCGTCCGTTATCCGTATAATACACGTCCTGCATGGTAAAGCACGTGCATGTCGGACAGACAAAATTGCAGCGCCCGCACCCGATGCAGCGCTGTGTGTACTCGTCCCAGAGCGCATCCTTCATCACTGCCTGCGGCACTTCCTCAGGCACGCGCACTCTTGTCTTCGTCTCTGTGACATAGGTGTGCTGCACATCCGCCTTCGTTCCGCCTGCACCCTCAAAAAATGTGTTGAAGGAAGCATCCGGTACCTCAAAACGGTAAACCGTATCTTCCCCTTCCTCTGCAGAATCGATCGAGAAGACATACCCATCCTTGGTCAGATTGCTCCCCATATCCACGCAGAAGCAGTTCTCGAAGGCGTGTGGACATCCGATCAGCACGAAATGCAGAAGGTCTCTCCGCCTTTTATAGAACGGATCGATCTCTTTGCCGTTTCGAAGATAAATGTCATCAAGTCTCTTCAGCGCATGCAGATCACAGCTCCTCAGGAAAACAAGCACCGGCCGTTCATCCAGATCCGCCTCTTTCGTCTGCTGCTCCGTGAAGAAGAACAACGTCTCGGACATCGGCAGAAGTGCCTCCTTGAAGGCATAATCCGATTTGTGCTCCAGTTCGATCTCTTCTGCGCTCTTTACAAAGTCATACAGAACGACGTCTGTATCCAGATGCCTTCCTGCCCCCTTCTTCAGCACCGGCGCGAATATCCGGTACTGACTCTCCAGCGATTTCACCAGTTCGCTGAAACCGCTCTGCGTAAGAACATATCCCACTTTGTTCTCTCCCTTCTGTGCGCATGCTACGCTATTACGCCTCGATTGTCCGCCGCTGGCCGACAACATCGCCGCGACGAAATGAACCAATTTGAGTGTATCGCATGCTCCGGCCGCCCGCATGTAACTTCCGCAACGCACAGCGAGTTCTCCCTTCTGCACAACTCACCACGCCTTGATTAGGTTAATTTCACAATACGCAAAAACCCGGCAGGTAAAACCTGCCAGGCTGAAATAAACTGCGAGAAATGGCTCAGTTGGCCTTCTTCAGATCTATGTTGAACTGCGAGGGCTTCTTCGCCAGACTCTCGTCGCGCACGAGAATAGGCTTCGCCGTGCCCTCCACGGCTTCCTTCGTGACGATACATTTCGTGATCGTCTCGTCAGAGGGAATCTCGTACATTGTATCCATCATTACCCTCTCCATGATGGAGCGAAGGCCTCTGGCTCCGGTCTTGCGGGCGATGGCCTGATCTGCAATGGCCTCAAGAGCGTCCTCGCGGAATTCCACGTCCACGCCGTCATACCCGATCAGCTTCTTGTACTGCTTGACCAGTGCGTTCTTCGGCTCCTTCAGGATGCGGATAAGTGCGTTCCGGTCCAGTCCGTCAAGCGTAACGACAACAGGAACACGTCCGATGAACTCCGGGATCATGCCGAACTTCACCAGATCCTGCGGCATAACCTCCTTCAGGACGCTTCCAATATCCTTGATCTCCTTATTGGAAACAGACGAATTAAATCCCATGGAACGGTAGTCTGTGCGCTCGTTGATGATTTTCTCGAGTCCGTCGAACGCACCGCCGCAGATGAAGAGAATATTCGTCGTGTTGATCTGGATGAGCTCCTGCTGAGGATGTTTTCTGCCGCCCTGCGGAGGAACGGAGGCATTCGTGCCCTCAATGATCTTGAGGAGGGCCTGCTGTACGCCTTCGCCGGAGACATCTCTTGTGATGGAGACGTTCTCGCCCTTCTT
>DEKA01000022.1:87430-87588 GCA_002353635.1 Lachnospiraceae bacterium UBA2734 | reverse complement strand
CCGTTCATTGTGCCCTTCTCGCGAAGGATCTTGACAAGAGCTCTTGTATCGATTCCCTCAATGCCGGGGACGTCGTACTGCTTCATGAACCGGTCAAGCGTCATGTCGCTGCGGAAATTGCTGGGGCTGGTGCATGCCTCCCGCACGATCAGCGCATC
>DEKA01000022.1:0-87389 GCA_002353635.1 Lachnospiraceae bacterium UBA2734 | reverse complement strand
ACCGCCTGCCCCGCATAGCTGGGGTCCGTCAGGACCTCCAGATATCCCGCCATTGATGTATTGAAAACGATCTCGCTGATCACCTCTTTGACCGCGCCAAAGTGTGACCCCTCGAAAACCGTTCCGTCCTCCAGGATCAGAAATGCTTTCATGTGAACCTCCACACGGCCGTCAGATTACAGACTGTAATACCTGACGCCGCTCTCGAAAATCTTCATGTCCTGCTCGCCCTTGATGTTGATGGCGACGTGGTCTCCCTGCCGCTCAACATGGCACATCTTGCCGAGGACTCTTCCGTCGGGGCTCATAATACCCTCGACCGCGCGGAACGAACCGTTGATGTTCCACTCCTCATCCATGGACACATTGCCCTGAGGGTCACAGTACTGTGTGGCCACCTGGCCATTTGCGAACAGGCGGTCCAGCCACTCCTTAGGCGCAACGAAGCGTCCCTCGCCGTGGGAAGCGGGATCCACATAGACGCCGCCGAGCGTAGTCCCGGCAAGCCAGGGTGACTTGTTGCTGACAACTCTGATATATGCCTCTTTGCTGATGTGCCGGCCGATCGTGTTAAAGGTCAGCGTCGGCGATGTCTCCTCCTGGCCGGTGATTTTTCCGTTCGGAACAAGCCCGAGCTTAATCAGTGCCTGGAAGCCGTTGCANNCAGATGCCGAGGATCAGGCCGTCTCTCTGTTCGAGGAGATCCTCGACTGCCTCCTTGATCCGGTCATTCCGGAAGGATGTTGCAAAGAACTTCGCAGATCCGTCCGGCTCATCGCCTGCGGAGAAGCCGCCGGGGAACATGATAATCTGTGCGTTCTGAATGGCCTTTCTGAACTCCTCAACAGACTCTCTGATGCCTTCGGGCGTGATGTTGCGGAAGACATGCACGTCTGCCTTCGCCCCAGCCCTTTCAAAGGCTGCTGCGGAATCGTATTCGCAGTTCGTGCCGGGAAACACAGGAATAAAGACAGTCGGCTGTGCGAGCTTGTGGCTGCAGATATGCACGCCGCCGTAATCCTTCACATCATAAAGAGGAGACTCCACTTTGGAGGTATCCTTTGACGCCGTTGTCGGGAATACGCCCTCGAGTGTCTTCTTCCAATCGGCGAGCGCGCTGTCCATGGAGACAGAGGCACTTCCGTATGTAAACGGATCGCCGGGTCCCTCTACAGTGCCGATGACATCAAACGAGACATCCTCCATCTTCTCAAGATCCGGCAGATCTTCTGCTGAGACTTCGACAAGGATGTCGCCCGTTGCATTGTCAAAGAGATCACGTACAGAAAGGTCACTGCTGAACGCTACGCCAAGCTTGTTGCCGAAAGCCATCTTCGCAGCTGCAGGAGCAGCGCCGTAGGAATCCAGCGCATAGGCAGCCTTTGCGATACCGGAGCGGATAAGTCCTGTGATGCTCTTATAAAGGGCTGTCACATCGTCGTAAACCGGGATGTCATATTCGTCCTTCGGCATCCGGAAGCGGACGAGGACATCTCCGGTGTTCTTGAGCTCAGGCGTAAGGACATCACTCTTGTCTGCAATGTCCACAGCGAAGCACACAAGCGTCGGCGGTACATTGATCTCCTTGTCCTTGTCATCAAAGGTGCCGGACATGGAATCCTTTCCGCCGATTGAGGCGATGCCGTAACCGATCTGTGCATCGTATGCGCCAAGGAGGGAAGCAAAAGGCTGACTCCAGCGGCGCGGCTCCTTTGACATCCTGCGGAAATACTCCTGGAATGTGAAATGGAGCTTATCCATAGCACCGCCTGATGCGATGATCTTCGCAATAGACTCCGTCACAGCATAGATGGAGCCGTGGTACGGGCTCCAGCTGCTGATATAGGGATCGAAGCCAAAGCTCATCATGGTGATGGTATCGGTCTTTCCGTGGAGGACCGGAACCTTCGCCGCCATGGCCTGCGTCTCTGTCAGCTGATACTGTCCGCCGTAAGGCATCGTCACCGTGCCGGCGCCGATGGAGGAGTCAAATCTCTCCACAAGACCTTTCTGTGAGCAGACATTCAGGTCTGCAAGCGTCCCCGTAAATGCCTTTTCGAAGGCAGCTGCATCCTTATCATCTTTTGCGCCGTCAAGTGCGTCTGCTGCCGCCTTTGCAGCGATCTTATGCAGATAGTTGTCCTTCTCCGAAGGAGCATCTACCTCAACCTTTGTCTCCTGATGGGCGCCGTTTGTATCGAGGAAATCTCTCGAGATATCCACGATCGGCCTGCCTCTCCAGTTCAACACAAGGCGGGGCTCCTCCGTGACGGTTGCCACGTGGGTTGCCTCCAGATTCTCCTGCGCTGCATAGGTCAGGAACTGCTCTTTATCCTCCGGTGCAACGACAACTGCCATTCTCTCCTGGGATTCGGAGATCGCAAGCTCAGTTCCGTCGAGGCCCTCGTACTTCTTCGGTACAAGATCAAGATTGACCTGAAGGCCTCTGGCCAGCTCGCCGATGGCAACAGATACGCCGCCTGCGCCGAAGTCATTGCACTTCTTGATCATATGTGTAACTTCAGGGCGTCTGAACAGCCTCTGCAGCTTTCTCTCCGTCGGTGCATTACCTTTCTGCACCTCTGCGCCGCAGGAAGAGAGGGATTTCTCGGTGTGCGCCTTGGAAGCTCCTGTCGCACCGCCCATGCCGTCGCGTCCTGTGCGTCCGCCGAGAAGAATGATCACATCGCCCGGAACGGGATCCTTGCGGACAACGTTCTTTCTCGCCGCGGCGCCCATAACAGCACCTATCTCCATTCTCTTGGCAACATAGTTGGGATGATAGAATTCCTTGACCTCGCCTGTCGCAAGGCCGATCTGGTTGCCGTAGCTGGAATAGCCCTGTGCCGCACCTGTGACAAGCTTCTTCTGCGGGAGCTTGCCCTCGAGCGTCTGTGATACCGGCACAGTGGGATCTGCCGCACCTGTCACACGCATTGCCTGATACACATATCCTCTGCCGGAGAGAGGGTCTCTGATCGCACCGCCGAGACACGTTGCCGCGCCGCCGAAAGGCTCGATTTCCGTCGGATGGTTGTGTGTCTCATTTTTGAAAAAGATGAGCCACTCCTCTTTCTCCGGCCCGTTTCCGTAATCCACCTCGATCGGAACAATGACCGTGCAGGCATTGTCCTCGTGGGATTCCTCCTTGTCTGTGAGCTTGCCCTCGGCCTTGAGCTTCTTCATGCCGATGAGCGCCATGTCCATGAGGCACGGGAACTTATCGGGACGATCCTTATAGAGAATGTCCCTCGTGTCCTTGTAGCTCTGGTATGTGGTCTCCATCGGGACCTTATAATAGCCGTCATCGAAAGTGACGTCTGTAATCTCTGTGTTGTAGGTGGTGTGGCGGCAGTGATCTGACCAATATGTGTCGAGAACGCGGATCTCTGTCATAGAGGGGTCTCTCGGCGTGCTGCCATCGAATGATCCGTTAAAATAGTTCTGAATCCACTGAAAATCTTCAAATGTCATGGCAAGACCGAGGGAATCGTAGAGCTTCTTCAGATCCTCTCTGCCCATCTTCGTAAAGCCTGTGAAAATCTTTACGTCCGGCGCCTGCGGATAATCCTCAGCCAGGGTATCCGGCTTATCCATGCCGGTCTCTCTCGAATCAACAGGGTTGATGATATCCTTCTTGATTCTCTCGAACTCATCATCCGTGATCTTACCTATAAGAACGTAGGTCTCCGCTGTCCGGATCACGACATGAGAATCGGGGTTCAGGAGCTGAATGCACTGCACGGCGGAATCTGCCCTTTGGTCGAACTGTCCGGGAAGAGCCTCAACCGAGAAAACTCTCGCGCCCTCTGGGATTTCGATCTTCTCCTGATACAGATTGTCCACAGGCGGCTCAGAGAAAACACATCTGCAGGCTGTTTCGAAAACATCGCTGCGGATGTTCTCGACATCATATCTGATGAACAGCCGCAGATCTTCGACATCTTTGACGCCCAGAAATGTATGAATCTCCTCAAGACGCTGTCTTGCCTTGACATCATACGGTCTTTTTTTCTCCACATAGACTCTTCTGACTTCGCTCATGCCCTTCTCCTCTTTATTATGAAAGTGCCGGCATCCGCCTTCTGACTACAGGCTCAGGTCCGTTCCCTGCGTAATTCGTGATGATTATAGCATAACGACCCTTAGTTTTGTATAATCGTATCTACCCTTGAAAGGATGGGTGCTCTATGAATTATTTTGCATTATTTATCAAAAAGACCCTTCGTTTTCTCCTGAAGCCGCTCTCCTTCCTGCCCGCTATACTGGTGGCAGCCATGATTTTCAACTTCTCCGCAGCCGATGCGGACGAGAGCACAATAGAGAGCCGCTCTGTCACGGAGGAAATCGTGCACTCCATCAACTACCGTCTGGAGATGAACTGGACGCCCGCCCAACAGGAGCAGTATGTGGAGTCGCTTGAGTTCTATGTGCGCAAGGCAGCCCACTTCTCCGAGTACTGCCTCCTTGCCGTGACACTCGCCATTCCCCTCTACGTATACGGCGTGCGGGGAATCCGCCTTCTCCTTCTGACGACGCTGATCTGTGCCGCATACGCCTGCACGGACGAATACCACCAGACCTTTTCGCTGGGGAGGTCTCCGTCCTTCCGTGATGTCTGTATCGATACCTCCGGAGCCATCCTCGGCGTTCTTCTCTCCCATCCGATACTGTGGTTCTTCAGAGTCACTGTTTTCCGTCCTCTCTCCCTTGAAAGGGAAAGACGCATGCGGGAGGAGTATTATGACCGCAGAGAAGGACGCAGCAGGAAGAGATGACGTATTTTCTGCAATAGGGGATTGAATAAGAAAGAATGATCTGTTATATTATTCGTTGTCGGCAGTGAATTTTGATGACGGAGTCGTCACGATTTGAGTCTGAACGGAGTTCAGACTGTGCCGCATAGGGGAATCATACAATGGCTAGTATCACGGTCTCCAAAACCGTTCATGGGGGTTCGAATCCCTCTTCCCCTGTATGATGAAGAAATCCCTGTGAGGTCGTCAATGATCTCACAGGGATTCTTTTTATCCAAGAAAATCGGCCGCTTCCTGCAGGCTTCTGATGCCGATCAGTTCCACGCCGTCCGGCGCCTTGACGCCGCGCAGGTTGCTCTTTGGAAGAATAATGGTGGTGAAGCCGAGCTTAGCTGCCTCCTGCACACGGATGTCCGCCATTGTCACCATGCGGACCTCTCCGGAGAGACCCACCTCTCCGAAGGCCACCGTGCGGTCGCCCGCAGGGACATTGCGGTAGCTTGAGAGAATTGCCATGGAGATGCCAAGATCCAGCGCAGGCTCCGTCTGCCGGATACCGCCTGCAAGATTGACATAGGCGTCATATTCCGAAAGAGGAACGCCGAGACGCTTCTCAAGAACCGCCATCAGGAGACTTACGCGGTTGTAATCCGTGCCCGTCGCCTGCCGCTTCGGGAAACCGAAATTGGATCTACAGACAAGCGCCTGCACCTCCGTCAGCATGGCTCTGGTCCCGTCCAGAGTGCACGAGACGACGGAGCCGCTTGCTCTCTCCGGCCGCCCGCTCAGCATATATTCAGAGGGATTGGCTACCTCGCACAATCCCTCTCTTCTCATCTCGAAGATGCCGATCTCATTCGTCGAGCCGAACCGGTTCTTCACTCCCCGTATAATGCGGTAGGAGGCATACCGGTCACCCTCAAAATAAAGGACCGTGTCCACCATGTGCTCGAGAACACGGGGTCCTGCCACCGTTCCCTCCTTCGTCACATGACCAATGATAAAGAACGTAATGCCGGTTTCCTTCGCGAGCCGCAGCAGAACGCCTGTCGTCTCCCTCACCTGGGAGATACTGCCTGCTGCTGCCGTCACGCTGTCGTTGTACATCGTCTGAATAGAGTCGATGACGCACAGCTGCGGCTTCTCCTCCAGAAGAATCTCCGTGATGGTATCCAGATTCGTCTCGCACAGAAACCGCAGATTGTCGGACATCTTTCCGATCCTGTCTGCGCGGAGCTTGATCTGATGGAGTGACTCCTCGCCGGAAATATAGAGGACGCTGTGTCCCGCTGCCGCAAGATTTCCCGTCACCTGCAGAAGAAGTGTAGACTTGCCGATGCCGGGATCGCCGCCGACAAGGACCATCGATCCGCGGACTATTCCTCCGCCGAGGACCCTGTCGAGCTCCCCGTAACCTGTAGACCATCGCTCCTCTCCCCGCTCCTCAACGGCTGAGAGCGGAACAGGTCTTCTGTAGGAATCCGGCAGTCCTGTGCGCACACCTGCGGAAAGAGTCCCTCCCCGCAGAATCGAGGAGGCCTTCTCCTTTGACGGAATGGGGGCCTCCACCATCGTATTCCACGCATGACACGACGGGCACTGCCCCATCCACTTCGCTGATTCGTATCCGCACTCACTGCAGAAAAACGCCGTCTCCTTCTTTTTATTCGGCATCGGCAGCCGTCCTTTCGTCCGCTTTCTGTGCTTCGCTCTTCTCTGCCGACGGCTGTGCGGCATTTTCCTTATCGAATGTCACCTTGCCGCCGCGATATCCAACGGAAACTGTATCGCCGGTGCAGAACTCCTCCGCAAGGATCTTCTCCGAGAGCGGATCCTCGATGACCGTCTGGATCGCGCGGCGAAGAGGTCTTGCGCCCATCTTCTCATCTGCATAGTGATCCACAAGATATCTCTTCATGGAAGGCGTCACGCGAATTGTGATGCCCAGCTGCGACTTGCCGCGGCGGATCAGATCCGCACACAAAAGCCCCACAATCCGCATCATATCGTCCTTATTGAGCTTGTGGAAAACTTCGATGCCGTCAATTCTGTTGATGAACTCCGGGCGGAACATCCGCTTTACTTCGGCCATTACGCCCTCCTTCATCTTCTCGTAATTCTCCTCGGGCGTCACTGCCGTGCGGAAACCCATGGTCTTCGGATCAACAATGTTGCGCGCGCCCACATTCGACGTCATGATGATGATCGTGTTCTTGAAGTTCACCGTCCTTCCCTTGGAATCAGTAAGGCGCCCTTCATCCAGGATCTGCAGCAGAATATTGAAAACATCTGGATGCGCCTTCTCGATCTCATCAAAGAGAACGACGCTGTAGGGATGCTGGCGCACCCTGTCCGTCAGCTGTCCGCCCTCATCATAGCCGATGTAGCCGGGTGCTGAACCGATCATCTTGGAGACAGCATACTGCTCCATATATTCGGACATATCGACGCGGATCATATTCTTCTCATCGCCGAAGACCGCTTCTGCAAGTGCCTTTGACAGTTCAGTCTTACCAACGCCGGTAGGACCAAGGAACAGGAAGGAGCCAATCGGGCGGTTGGGATCCTGCAGCCCGACGCGACCTCTCCGAATTGCCTTTGCAACAGCCGAAACTGCCTCCTCCTGTCCGATCACTCTCTTATGCAGCGTGTCCTCGAGGTGAAGAAGCCGTACGCTCTCCTTCTCAGTAAGCCTGGAGACGGGCACCTTCGACCAGACAGAAATGACGCCGGCAATATCCTCAGGAGTGACCTCTGCCGGTCTGCTGCTCTTTCCAGTGATGCGGCGGTCGATGCTGCGCACGTATTTTCTGCTGAGCGTGTCATAATCCTTCCGGATCTGTCTTGCAGTCCCTGTATCGCCGTTTGCGATCGCATCCGCAAGCTGTCTGTCCATGTCCTTGAGCTGTGTCTCCATCTCTGCCGATGAGTCTTTTCTGCGGGCTTTGCTCTCCTTAAGGCGCACGGCTGCGCAGGCTTCATCGATGACATCGATTGCCTTGTCCGGGAGATTTCTGTCGTTGATATAGCGGACAGAGAGACGGATGGCCTCTTTCATTGCCTCCTCCGTCACCTTCACACCGTGATGCTGCTCGTAAGCGGGAACAACGCCCTTCAGAATAGCAAGCGTATCCTCTTCCGTCGGCTCCTCCACTATAACAGGCTGGAACCTGCGCTCAAGGGCGGCGTCCTTCTCCACATATTTTTTATATTCATTGACAGTCGTTGCACCGATCAGCTGAATCTCTCCTCTGGCAAGCGACGGCTTCAGAATGTTAGACGCGTCGATGGCGCCCTCTGCGCCGCCGGCACCGATCAGTGTGTGCATTTCGTCCACAAAGAGAATGATGTTGCCGGCTCTGCGGACTTCTTCAATGGCACCCTTTATTCTCTCCTCGAATTCACCGCGGTACTTGGACCCCGCCACCATACCGGAGATATCGAGCGTGAGAAGTCTCTTGTCACGCACCGTATCGGGGACATTGCCCTCGACAATCCGCTCGGCCAGTCCCTCTACAATGGCTGTCTTGCCGACACCGGGCTCACCGATAAGGCAGGGATTGTTCTTTGTGCGTCTCGAGAGAATCTGGATCACTCTCTGCATCTCGGTGTCCCTTCCGATCACAGGGTCAAGAAGACCCTCTCTTGCCATATTCGTAAGGTCTCTGCTGTACTGCTCAAGAATGGAACGTCCGCCCTGTGCAGAGGCATTCTGTGCCTGCTGCATGAACGCGAGATCATTTCTGTGTTTTGCCGGGTCCTCGCCGAGTGCCGCAATCGTCTCAAAATAGATTTTCGCAATGTTCGCACCCGCCGCCTCCATGAGCTTCAGGGCGACATTCTGTCTCTCAAGGATGAGTGCGAGCAGAAGATGCTCCGTTCCCACTGTATCCGAATGGAAGCGTTTTGCCTGCTCCTGTGCCCCCTCAAGAATTGACTGAAGTCTGGGCGTATATCCGCCCCGGTCAGCTACGGCCGTCTCCCCCTTTTCCACGCGGAGAGAGGCGATCATGTCGCGGAGCTTGTCCTCAGTTACGCCATTATTCTCGAGGACCTGTGATGCTACACCTGAGTCCTCTCTGAGAAGACCAATGAGCAGATGCTCTGTTCCGACATAGCCGGAACCGTTTTCCTTTGCGGCTGCCTCCGCACCGCGGAGTGTTCTTTTTGCACTGTCTGTATAATTCATATTCCTCTGTACCGGGGACAGAGCCCCGTCCTGTCATGCTGCCGTTCATTCTATATATCAATATGCCTGATCTGAACCCGGATTCTCTTATTACCCTGACCGTCCGGATGCTGCCGGCAGAGCGGCATTCCTCAAGCTGCTAGGCATGCGCCGGATTGTCCTTCTCATCCCGATACTGAGAAGGCAGTTCTCCTTTCTGCGCCTTTTTCTCGTATTCCCCATACTCGTCGTACAGACCATTGACGATCTCTCCGACGTCTTCCCTTGTAAGATTCCGGCAAATGGCCTCCGCGATCAAAGGGATCATGCTCTTGCGGATCGTCTCGATTGCGTGCTTCTTGTCGCTGTCGACCGAGATGACCGCACCCTTTCTCCTGTCCATACGGACAAAACCTTCCTGCTTGAGCACAGTATAGGCCTTGTTCACTGTATGCATGTTAATACCGATATCATCAGCCAGCTGGCGGACGGAGGGCAGCACCTCGCCATCCGAGAACTGACTCGTCGCGATGCCGAGTATGATCTGGTTGCACAGCTGCTGATAGATTGCTTCATCGCTGCTGAAATCAATTTCGAGATACATAATCTCCCTCCTGCGCCGCTNNTGCGGTTTCGCCGATGGGATCATGCAACCGATGGCGCATCGCGGCATCGGCTGCTATTTTCAGGAGGATGCATCGGCATACTCCTGAAAATAATTCTTCCTGCGCCGCGTTTTTTGCGGCGCCCCGAGGCGAAATCCGCGGATGCGGTTTCGCCGATGGGATCATGCAACCGATGGCGTGTAAAAGAAGCACCACTGTTATACACAGTGTATAACAGTGGTGCTCTCAAGTCAACTTATTGTCGCATCTGCCGCCGGCGTCCGATCACTGATCGTCTCCGTCGAAATTGAGGAAATCGTAATCGAAATCATCGTCATCCGCGCTGCCTGCATTTCTCTGGGAAGGTACCTGCGCTGTCGGTCTTGCCGATCTGTTCACCGGACGCTGCTGCGCATACGGATCTCTCTCCGGACGCTGCTGTGCGTAAGAATCTCTCTCCTGTCGTACAGGACGGCCCTGGCGCAGCGGTCTGTCCTCATACTCGGGGCGCTCAGCTCTTGCTGCCCTCTCCGGACGGCGTGCGCTGCTCTCCCTCATGCCATCGGCATTCTGGGCACCCTCGTCATAGCCGCGTCTTGTATCTCTTCCCATTCTGTCAGAGGTGCGGACTCTTGTGTAGCCTTCCTGACGTCTCTCTTCCCGGCCGGGTCTTGTCTTTACATCCTCATCGAGGTCATTTCCGCCTCTGGCCCTTCTGGCACTGCCGGACGCATAGGCATCCTGACGGGATCTTACCGCACGCCCGCGATCATTCCCCTCTCTGCGAAGTCTGGAAAGATCATCAGCGCTTCCGTCCCTTGATCTCGCCGCGCGTCTCTCGTTGACAAGGTCTCTCTCAAATCTGCCGTTGCCCATGGCATCGCGAAGCCTCAGAATCAGCACGATAATGCCGATCACGGCAACAAGAAGAAGTGCCGCAAGTGCAATCACAACAGCTCTGTACTTCGTCCGGATGGAAGAAGCCTTGGACTGGGCATCCTTTGTCTCCTGCTGAAGAGAATCAATGTCGGAGAGCTTCATGCGCTCGCTCGTATTGTTGTTGTAGAGAAAATAAGTATTCGTCCCATCCGTATCGGGTGCAAGGACGATCTGATATCCGCCCAGCTCCTCTGTTGCGTTGGGATCGGAGCTCTGTCCTGCTGCCGCCGCTTCGGTGGAGCCATCGGAAGAAGCCTCAGGTGCCTCCGTTGTCGCATCGCCGCCATTTTCGTCGGACTCATCGCTTGTGCCGTCGGACGAGTCATCGACATTCAGAAAATCACTCCTGATATAGCCTGTGCTGCCGTCGCCAAGCGTCACCTGATACCATGTGTTGCCTGTCGCATCTGTCTTGGAATCACCCAGCTGCAGCTGATCTCCGTTGGATGCTGTTCCCACAATGCTGGAGGATGTGTCTGCATCACTTCTCACATTGACGCTGTCAGAAGTAACAGTACCAGTTGCCGCGAAAGCAGTAAAAGCTGCCGCGGGTGTTCCCAGTGCAATAGCAGCGGACAGCATTGCTGTCATGACCGCTGCCTTGATTCTCATTTTTCTTACCATTATTATGATCTCCCTTTTCCTGCAAGGATTATTGTCGGATAAAAGACGAAACTCATCGTCCATTGTATCCGTAAAGGACACCAGAGTCAATGCCAAAGCACCGCCGGAAAACTTCACTACCCCCCTTGGCTGCTCCCCTCCGCCTGTCCCCTCATCCCGCATGAAGGGGAGCAGATTCAGATCTCGTCCAGCGCGTGTCCGATATCATGACGCATATATGCGCCGTCAAAGGATATGTACTGCACCTCTTTGTAGGCCTTTTCTCTGGCTTCCTTCAGAGTAGGCGCAAGCGCTGTCACACCGAGGACACGCCCTCCGTTTGTGACGACATTTCCCTGTGCATCGAACTTTGTCCCCGCATGGAAAACAAAGACGTCGCTTCTTCCCTTGAAATGGTCAAGGCCATGGATAACTTTCCCCTTCTCATAAGCGACAGGATAGCCGCCGCTGGCCAGAATGACGCATACAGCTGCATTGTCCTCAAACTGCAGGTCGATCTGATCCAGTGTTCCGTTCATGCACGCCTCGAAGACATCGATGATGTCCGTCTTCATGCGGGGCAGCACAACCTGTGTCTCCGGATCGCCGAACCTCGTGTTGTACTCCACAACTTTTGGTCCGTCTGCCGTCAGCATCAGGCCAAAATAGAGGACGCCTTTGAAGGTTCTTCCCTCCTTCGCCATGGCATCGACCGTCGGCTGGAAAATCGTTCTGTCGCAGACCGCCTGAATCTCCGGCGTGAAAAACGGACTCGGGGAGAATGTTCCCATTCCGCCTGTGTTGAGACCTGTGTCTCCATCACCGATTCTCTTATGATCCTGTGAGGACGTCATAAGCTTGTAGTGTCTGCCGTCCACAAAGGCCAGTGCAGAGACTTCGCGCCCTGTCATAAACTCCTCGATGACGAGCTCATTGCCGGCACTGCCAAATTTCTTGTCCAGCATGATCTCCTTAACGCCGGCTTCCGCCTCGCTGAAATTCTGGCAGATAAGTACGCCCTTGCCCAGCGCAAGGCCGTCTGCCTTCAGAACAATCGGATATTTGGAAGTGCGCAGATAGTCTATAGCCTGATCAGCATCCGTGAAAATCTCATAAGCCGCGGTAGGAATGCCGTAGCGCTTCATCAGATCCTTTGAAAATGCCTTCGATCCCTCAATAATAGCCGCATTCTTTCTCGTTCCGAAAATACGAAGTCCCGCGGCCTCAAACGCATCCACAATGCCCGCACAAAGCGGATCATCCTGTGAGCAAACCGTGAGGTCGATCTCCTTCTCCCTTGCAAATGCAATGAGTTTGTCGAATTCCATCACCCCGATCGGTACGCACTCCGCGATCTCTGCAATGCCGGCATTGCCCGGTGCACAGTACAGTTTGTCCACGCGCGGGCTCTTTCTGATCGCCGCAGCAATCGCATGCTCACGTCCGCCGCCGCCTACCAGCAGTACTTTCATATTTTTTTCCTTTCTGCGCCGCGTTTTGTGCGGCGCCCCGAGGCGAAATCCGCGGATGCGGTTTCGCCGACGGGTCAGGCAGTCAATGATACCTTCCCTTTACTCCGGCAGAATATGTGTTGTCTTTGTCTTCTCGTCCAATACAACCCTGCCCTGTGCGATCAGATCAATCGCCTTCGGCAGGATGATCCACTCTGCCTCCCGCATCACCTTCTGCTGCAGATCCTGCGCCGTGATGCCTTCCGGAATATCTACAGCCTTCTGAATAATAATCGGGCCGGAGTCCATATTTTCATCAACAAAGTGTACTGTGGCACCGGTGACCTTCACGCCCCTTGCCAGTGCTGCCTCGTGTACGCGCAGGCCATAGAAGCCCTTTCCGCAGAAGGAAGGAATGAGTGCAGGATGGATGTTAATGATCTTTCCCGGATACGCTGCAACAACATTTCGCGGCACCTGGACAAGAAAGCCTGCAAGAACGATCAGGTCAGGCTCTGCTTCATCCAGTCCCTTCTGAAAGGCAAGATTGAATTCTTCTCTGGACGAATAGTCCTTTGGTGATATGCAGATGCCGGGGATTCCCGCCTTCTTTGCGCGCTCAAGCGCAAAGGCATCCTTCTTATTACTGATCACACGCACGATCTGTGCATTCCGGATGGTGCCGTCTGCGCAGCGGTCAATGATCGCCTGCAGGTTTGTGCCGCCGCCGGATACGCAAACGACTACTCTGAGCATTGTTTCCTCCTGTGCCGCGTTTTGTGCGGCACCCCGAGGCGAAATCCGCGGATGCGGTTTCGCCGATGGGATCAATGCAACCGATGGCGCACCGCGGCATCGGCTGCTATTTTCAGGAGTATGCATCGGCATACTCCTGAAAATAATTGTCCCTGTCAGATCAGTTCAACACCCTTTCTGCTCTCTGCCTTCGTGTTGCCGCCGGCCTCGATCTTCGCCGCATCTGCTGCATCCTCGATGCTGCCGATGACATAGGCCTTATCGCCTGCCGAGGCCGCCGCCTCAATGACTCTGTCCTTGTCTGCAGGGTCGATGGCAAGGCAGAGACCGATGCCCATATTGAAGGTATTGTACATCGCGTGCTCCTCGATGCCGCCCGTCTTCTGAATAAGCGGGAAGATCGGCGGAATCGGATAGGAGTCCTTCCGGATTCTTGCAACTGTTCCGTCCGGCAGCATTCTGGGAATATTCTCATAGAAGCCGCCGCCTGTCACATGGCTGCAGCCCTTCACACGCACGCCCGCCTTTCTGATCGCCTTCATGGCATGGACATAAATTCTGGTAGGTGTAAGGAGTGTCTCGCCAAGTGTCGCCCCCAGCTCCGGATAATACTGGGCAAGGTTCTTCTCATTGACATCAAAAACCTTTCTCACAAGAGAGAAGCCGTTGGAATGAACGCCGGTTGAGGCGAGGCCGATGAGCATATCGCCGGGACGAATTTCCTCACCGGTGATCATTTCTGCTCTCTCCGCTACGCCGACAGTGAAGCCGGCAAGATCATACTCGTCGTCCGGCATGAGTCCGGGATGCTCTGCCGTCTCCCCGCCGATCAGCGCGCAGTCCGACTGCACACAGCCGTCAGCGACGCCCTTGACAAGTGTCGCAATCTTCTCAGGAACATTCCTGCCGCAGGCGATGTAGTCCAGGAAAAAGAGCGGATCGCCGCCCGCACACACAACATCATTCACACACATGGCAACGCAGTCGATGCCGACTGTGTCGTGCCGGTTCATGAGAAAGGCAATCTTTTGCTTCGTGCCCACGCCGTCGGTGCCGGAGAGAAGAACCGGATCCTTCATCTCCTTGATCTTTGCGAGATCAAAAGCGCCCGAAAAGCCGCCAATGCCGCCGAGGACCTCAGGGCGCATGGTCTTCTTCACGAACTGTTTCATGAGTTCAACTGACTTGTAGCCTGCCTCCACATCCACGCCGGATGACTTGTAATCCATTGCCATAGCAATCTCCTTCCAGACTGTGCGGTCCCGGGGGACCCTGCTGCCGCAGTGCTCCTGCGCATTGAGCAAAAGCAGGGCACTGACTCCGTCTATAAAACTCCTGTATCTTTTTACTGCTTGTCCGCGTAGTGCTGGTAGCCGACCTTCTGCAGACGTGCATCCTTTTTCTCGACGGACTCCTTCTGCTCGGCAATATACTGCTCGAGTTTAGCCAGAAGTGCATCGTCGGACACAGCGAGAATCTTAACAGCCAGAAGTCCTGCATTCTTGCCGCCGCCGATGGCCACTGTCGCTACAGGAACACCGCTGGGCATCTGCACGATGGAATAGAGAGAATCCCGTCCGCCGAGAGAGGTTGTGTGCATCGGGATGCCGATCACAGGCAGCGGGAACAGTGCAGCACACATGCCCGGAAGATGGGCAGCCATGCCGGCGCCCGCGATGATGACGCGGATTCCGCGCTCCTTAGCACCCTTAGCCCAGTCAAAGAAGATATCCGGCTCCCTGTGTGCAGAGATGATATGCATCTCATAGCCGATACCGAACTCATCCAGAATCTCAGCCGCCTTGCTCATGACAGGCATATCGGAATCTGACCCCATGACGATACCGACTTTTACATTGTTCTCCATTGCATTCTCCTCCTCTTCTATATAAGCCGCGCAGTCTTCTATAGAACTGCGCACTGCACTCTTATGCTGCCCGATCGCGAGCGCGCTTCACCTGTACGTGTGCTCCGGACTACGCCTTCTTTGCGGACGCAGCGCCTGTCAGCCGATCCAGCGGTTCATTCAGGGCCTCCGTCCCCGGCAGAACAAATCTGCCGTCCTCAATGATTGTAACAGATGATCCGTCTGATCTCACAGCTTCTATTCTGCCCAATTCCTCATATGGAATTGTAATATCCGTGTGGCAGCCAAAATATGCCTTCTCCGGATCCTCAAACCTCTTTCTTGAGAAATCATTTTCCTTGGCCACGATCTCTTTCCCGTCCGGATTGAAAACAGTATTCTCCTCGTCGTCGCTGTAGCAGGTATCACCTACAGCAAAGTGCGGCCCTGTCTTCTCCGCGATCAGGATAGGCAGGCGGTCTGTGATGCCGTAATATCTGCCCGCAGCATACGCCGTTGTGTTCGTGCCGATCGCACATTCCCCCATGGGGAGCGTTTGATGATGGAAGAGAATATTCTCTTCAATGAGACGCCTGCCCTTCTCCTCAGCATCCGGCTCTCCCGCGAAATTTCCGCATGCATAATCCGTCACGAGACCGTCTTTAAAGGTGAGCGAAAGATTTTTGAAGAAAATTCCCTCCAGATAGACAAACGAGACGAAGAGCGTTCCGTTTGTTCCCTTCAGCACCGGTGTCGTGAAAACTTCGCCGACCGGGATGTTGACATCGGCGACGCAGTTTTCAAAAATCGTCTGGTGTGCCGGGTCCTTCAGCTTCCACAGATTGACTGTAAGATCCGTCTTATTGCCGGCCCTTCCGGCCACATGAAGTGTATCTGCCTCATTCAGTGTATCAATGATCGTCTCCTGGATCTTTGCATACTGTGCATAGTCCAGTGTGTTGATCCGGATGACGGCATCAAAGATCTCCCCGTAAGCCTTCTGCGGATCCTCTATCACGCAATAAGGTGTATGAATTCCGCGCCCGCCGATTTCCGGCAGCGGGAAGGAAATGATCGTAAAGCTCCTGTTCCTGCCGATCACCGCTTCATTGTAGAGGCGCCCCGCCTTCGTGCGGTATCTGGCAATGAGCTTTTGCTGCACGTCGTCGTAATGCGGCAGGGCAGGATCTGAGGCAGGGACAAACGGCTTCTCTCCAAACGTCTCGAGAACGGCCGGTCCTGCAAACTGCCGGATTTCCTCCGCCTCCTCGCGGTAGCCCGCAGAGAGTGCCTCCAGCATCCTGTTCATCAGCACATCATCGAGAATGAGGGCCAGGTCCTCCCTGTGGTCATACCGGTACTGCGGATTGGGATCACCGCCCTCAGTGCCGCTTCCTGCCTTCAGACAGAAGAGGCTGAGTCTCTCCCTGGGCATGAGACAGGTTTTCCCCATCGCCGCAAAATTCTCTGCGGCCCTTCTCATCATGCGCTCAAAACCAATATGGCTGATCAGGCTTATTCTCTTCTTTGCACCAAGATTCTTTCCTGTCACCTCGAAGCCCTTCCGGAACCCCTCCGTGAAGGTATCCGCCATCAGTGCAATCTTCTCCTGCGGCAGGCTGTTCATATACTGTGCCGTACGAATCTCATTATCGCCGATGTATTCGCCCGTCGCATAGAGATAACGCAGATCCTGCAGATCTGCCTGCATAGTGACCGACAGCAGATAATCATCTCTTCCGACAAGGTTCTGCTCCCTGTCCCGGACCATCTCGTCTTCGGCGTAGTCGCTCACAAATCCGTACAGAATCTCCCGAACAGAACGGACAGGAGGCATCATGGTCAGCCCTTCCGCCTGCGGATCTCTGCCTTCTTTTTCTGCCGCCAGATACTGACTGTTTTCTACGGAAAAAGCCGTGTACAGCTCAATGAACAGCTCCATCCGGATGGTCAGCTCGAGGACATTCTGCTCATAAGCAAAAGGAATCATCGCCCGCAGCTCATAGACCGCCGCGGAAAGGAGCCGGCCGTACTCCGTTCCAAGCTCTGATACGGCATAGACGGGGTTGGCATAGCTGCGCACATAGCTGTCAGGAAAAATGTCCGCGTACAGTGCCCTGTTGTGCGCCTTCAATATCTCCAGATCCGCGCACTGAAGACCGCCTTCCCGAATGAAAATATATTCGTCCGCGAACAGGCAGACCTGCGCCGCCGTATCAGCAAAATATCTGTCAAACGGCGCACATGCATCTGCTCCCTTTTCCCTGCAGATCTCTTCGATCCGCTCCCTGGCCAATGCAAATCTCTCCTCAGTCATTCCACTACGACCCCCAGATACATTGCTGCAAAGCAAAGAAGCAGCACCAGCGCATTCAGAACAATGCCGACCCATGAGAAGAAATGCCACTTATCCGTCTCTCTCGTCGAGAGAATACCAAGGATGAGTCCTGCGAGGGAGAAAAAAAGACATACAAAAATAACGGCACCGTACCTGAACAGTGCAACACCGTTATTTCTGTATGTCAGAACAATCATCATTGTGCTCGAAATAATCGAGATAAGGCCCAGTATTGTAGAAATCAGAGCCCTGGTCGACTGCTTCTTCGATGTAAAAAGATAACTGCGCGGACGCTTCAATGCTTTACTCCGTATTCCTTATAATAATCATCCAGTGCCTTTTTCATCTTGCTGTCGATAAGAGGCTTGCCCTCTGACGGATGGGAGAGACATCCCACTACCTCGCTCATCGTCACGATCGCAGCCGTGCTGAACCCGTATTTTTCCCTGATCTCGTCGAGAGCGGATACCTTGCCGCCAAGGCCGACCTCCTGTCTGTTGAGAGAGACCATAAGGCCCATGATATCCACATCTGCCTGCTCCAGAAGAATCGGCACTGTCTCTGCCATGGAGGCACCGGAAGTCGTCACATCCTCGATAATGACGATTCTGTCGCCGTCGTGGAGCTTGCTGCCAAGGAGAATGCCCTTGTCGCCGTGATCCTTGACTTCCTTGCGGTTGCAGCAGTAGCGGATGTCCCTGCCGTAGAGTCTGCTGATCGCCATCACCGTGGAAACGGCAAGAGGAATCCCCTTGTAGGCAGGTCCGAAGAGAATATCGAAATCAAGGCCGTACGTCTCCTTGATAGCCCTGGCATAGAACTCGCCGAGTCTGATCAGCTCCGACCCGGTCTGGTAAAGACCGGCATTCATGAAAAACGGGGATTTGCGTCCGCTCTTAAGTGTGAAATCTCCGAACTTCAGGACAGAGCAGTCCACCATGAAATTAATAAAATCCTTTTTATACTGTTCCATAACTATTCCCTCGCTGAAGCGAAATCCGCGCAGGCGGTTTCGCCGNNTGCTGCGGTTTGAAAATGACGTATCGGCGTCATTTTCAAACTCACTTTCAGTGCCTCTGTCAAAGAACACTGCGAAGATCCTCAATCATATCAATGGCTGCTGCTCTTGCCGCATCGGCGAAGCCCTCAGCGCCGTATCTGCTGTACCGCTCCTTCGTATAGGCGGCGATAATGCCTCGGGAGGAGTTCACAATCGCGCCGGTTCCGTCGCTGTTGAAGAATCCCGACAGATCCTTTGCCGTCGCGCCCTGTGCGCCGTATCCGGGCGCAAGAATAAACGTGTGCGGCATCAGTGCGCGCAGATCCTTAGCCTGTTCGGGATAGGTTGCACCGATGACGGCGCCTACATTGCTGTATTCGCCGTCCATGGAGGATTCACCCCATTCACGGACCTTCTCTCCGACCAGCTCATACAGAGGACGTCCATCCTGCATGCGCACATCCTGGAAGTCCGCGCTTGACGGATTGGATGTCTTGACGAGCACGAAAATGCCTCTGTTGTTCTCATTGCACACATCAATAAACGGCTTCACGCTGTCGACTCCCATGTAGGGATTCACTGTCGCAAAGTCCTCATCGAAGACGCGAAGGTCATGTCCGTTCACCTTCACCTTGCCGATGTGCGCCCTCGCATACGCCTCAGAGGTCGAGCCGATATCTCCGCGCTTGATATCGCCAATGACAAGAAGCCCCTTCTCATGCGCATAGTTGACCGTTCTCCAGTACGTCACAAGTCCGGGTGTTCCGAACTGCTCATACATGGCGATCTGCGGTTTCACAGCCGGCACAAGATCCTGTACGGCATCGATTATTTCCTTGTTGAAGCGCCATACGGACTCCGCGGCAATGACGAGCTCATCATCCGCGAACAGGAGCTCTCTGTGCTCCCTGGCTGCGTCCCTTACAATCGCCTCCGGAATGAACTTCATGTTCGGGTCAAGCCCGACCACGACGGGTGCATTCTTTTCTTTGATTTTTTTGACCAGTTCAGATATCATCGGTATACCTCGCTGAAGCAAAATCCGCGCGGGCGGTTTTGCCGGATGCGGCGGCCAGTGCATCAGCACCGATTCTGCGCTTGAAAATAACGTATCGGCGTCTCTTTCGGGCTATCGTCTCTTTCGGGCTATCCTGCCTCTCCGGCATAAATTACGTAACACGCGTAGTATAGCACTTAATCCTGCACTGGCAAGGTTTTTTGTAACTGTTCAGCACCCTTCGAAAAGTCGTAAATTCGGGATGCGGAGCTGAACAGCTGCGATTTTTCACGGTGCTTCACACCCATCACCTTGACTGCAGGAACTGGTACTCCCTCTCCGCGCTCTTGTCACCGGGGTAGGCCGCAATGTAGTCCTTCATCAGAGACGCTGCCTTTTCAAAATCCCCTGTGTATTCCGTCGCCACAATCTCATTGAACGTCAGGCTCTGCTTCATCTCATCGCTTCCGATGTCCAATCCTTTTTGGAAGGCTTTAAGGGCATCATCGTATTTTCCCATCCTGATATAGCAAAGCCCCAGCTGGTTGTAGACCTCAGCGTGCGTGCTGTCCTTCTCGTTGTATTTCTGATAGACATTGGCCGCGTAGTTATAATCGCCGAGTGCCTCATATGTCTGCCCGAGAAGAATCGCACACTGGTATCCGCCGCTGTCTCTCACCTTCTCCAGTGAATCCCTCGCCGTCTCATAATCGCCGGAGTAATAGGCAAGGCGCCCCAGATCATAGGCGCTGTAGGACGTGGAACCGCTCTGCAGCTCCTTCAGAAGCTTCCTGCCTTCCTCCGCATAGCCGTTCTCCTGCATCTTCTGGAAAACCTGCACAATGCGGTCGACATCTGACGGATCCTCATCCACTGCCTTCCGGTAGTCCTTCACCATGGATGACTCATCCCCGAGTGCCATTTCGACCGTCCCCAGCATCACAAGCGCATCGGGATCGTTCCTGCGAACGGTCAGAATGGCATCGTAAACCTTTTTGGCATCCTCATACCGGCCCAGCTTGTAGTACGCCGACCCGAGGTAATAGTTGATGTCGATTTCCTTGTCCCCGGGCACAATGTCGGCCATGGAGAGCGCCTTCTCAAAGGCATCTGCAGCCCCTTCATTGTCACCCAGTCCCATGCAGGCGATGCCCATTCCGCGCAGCACATCTTCACTCGCGCCGCCCTCGTTCACAATACTCTGATAGGCAGCCAGTGCATCCTCATAGTCCCTGTTTTTCAGCAGCTTCATAGCTGCGGCTGCACCGCTCCCACTGCTCCCCTGTGACTGCACAGCACTGCTGCCTACAGCAGAGGGAAGAGAAATGCTGCCGCAGGCTGTCAGCGCAAGACACATGCATGCACAGGCAGCGGCGGCTCCCCGTAAGCTCCTGCCCCATTTTCTCTTCATTTTGCCGGATCCTTCTCCTCGAATCTGACCTTAACGTAATACCCCCGCTCATTCTTTGTCACTGCTGTAACTGTCCCCTCTCTTGCCAGAAGTCTTTGCGTGAAAGGATAGTTGCCGCTCATGGCAAGGGAAGGATTGATCGTATAGTAATAGTTACTGGGGAGTACGCCCTCGGAAACCGTCACATGATCCCCCTCATGCAAAAGCCCCGGCCGCTCCATCTTAAAATCCATCTCTCTCATGATGTACCCTCTGACACAGATCCCGCGCCGCTCCAATCCTTCTCATTGCGCACGATCGCGTTGTCAAGAAGGAACTGATGCCACTTGGCGTATGCGCTTGCCTTCAGGTGCACGCCGTCCCCGGACAGGGACGCGATAAGATTTCCATTCTCATCGCAGACCTCGTCATTCATATCGATATAGAAAATATCCCTGCCGTTGGCAAGAGAGGCAATTGCATTATTCCTCTCCACAATGTTCGTATTCGTGAATACGCTGCTGGACCTCGCATACTCGGCCGTCACGTGCATGATGCCCTCGATATAGATGATAGCATCCGGCTGAAGCTTGTGGATCTCCTCCAGCATCTTCTTATATGCCTTATAATACTCAACCGTCGTCGGCATGCCAAGTTCATTGACGCCCACAGACACATAAATTTTGCGGTACTGCTTCTCCTTCAGCACATCCGTCATGAGCATCTGCTGTGCATCCTCGGAATCGACGCTTGTGTTGTCCTTTGCAAAGAACGGCATCTTCTCATCAAAAATATGGAAGACCGACATGGATTCCTTGCACAGAAATGCCGCCTTCCCCGCCATATTGCCGTAAATGTGCAGACCGTCCGTGCGTGAGTCGCCGATAAACAGCGCATCGTCAAAATAGCTGTCATCTACCGACTGCAGGTAATAATACGTCCCGTTCGGTGCAAAAAGCCCCGACGTCTCTCTTTTGAAAACAGTGCCGGCCGGTGCGAGCATTCTCTTGTCCGTGTTGCCGAAGTCCTCGGCGTCGACCACCGGACTGTTCACGCCGTCCGGAATATTGAGGTCTGCAGCAGAGACACTTTGCTCCTGTGTCCCGCCGGCCTCTGCAGCCTCCTCCGCTGTCTCCGCTGCCGCAGGCGCCTCTGTGGCACCTTCCGCGGCATCCGCAGAATCCGGTGAGCCGGCATTGTCCTGCACCGGCTTCGCTTTTGCCGCCAGTGCCTCCACGGGCGTCACGCCGTCGTGGAATCCCCGCATCACCATGGACAGTGCCGGCATTCCCGGAAAATCCGCGGCATAGGCCGCGTAGCCCCGGTTCATGCCCATCAGTCCCACAATCGTGAATACGACGGCTGTCACAGCGATTATTATCAGTAAAGGTATTTTCTTAATATTCTTCATAACAATGACAATGCGCTCAGCGCAGGGCGGGACAGGAAGTGCCTGAGTGCACTTTGACTTCGTCGTTACTTAGCGAGGTCTTTTCGAGCTTAGTAACGCGACGAAAGTCAATGTAGCGAGAGCGGGCCGAAGGCACTCCTGTCCCGCCCAAGCGGACCTCCCGCAGAAGCGTGCCGAAGGGAACCTCGCCCATGGATGAGCGTCCTTTTGTATTATTTTCAGAACGAGAAATACATGAATGCGTTTGCGCTCGAATTCACGCCATAGTACATCGACACCCAGAACAGCACCGCGAAGACAACCGTCATCACGGCACTCTTCCTGTACTTTTGGATCAGCTCCATCACTTTGGGAATGCACAGCACGACTGACGCAGCGAAGAACGGCCAGTAAATTCTCGCGTAATGAATGTAGTCCTCAGAATTCACATTGCCGGAGGTGCCGCCAAGCGGAAACAGCCGCGTGAAATACAGGCCGAGACTCTTCAGATCCGTGATCGCAAAGATCACCCACGTGAGCGGAATGATGATCCACACGGCAAGATGGCCGATGGCAGGAACCTTCTGCATCGCTCCCTTCAGAACGAACTTCTCCAGCACGATGAACAGCCCCAGCACAAGGCCCCAGAGAATGAAATTGACTGTACCGCCGTGCCAGAAACCGGTGATCAGCCAGACAACCAGGAGATTCCTGATCGTCTTTGCGGTGCCGACGCGGCTTCCGCCCATCGGAATGTAGATGTAGTCGCGGAACCAGTTGCCGAGCGTTGCGTGCCAGCGGCGGTAGAAGTCGCCGATTCCCTTCGCCGCATAGGGGTGATTGAAGTTCAGGACAAAATCCATGCCCAGCATCTGCGTGACGCCCGCCGCGATCAGGGAATAGCCCCAGAAGTCGAAGAAGAGCTGAAAGGTATAGCCGTAGGCGCCCATCCACGCAAGCGGCGTCGAGATGCTGTCGTAGCCGATCTTTGTGATCTCGTTCCAGAGAATGCCGATGCGGTCTGCCAGGAGTATTTTCATGGAAAGGCCGATGGTCACATTGATGAGGCCGTCCTCAAAGCGGTCCAGGGAATACTCCCTGCCGGCCTCGCCCCGTCTTGTAAAGCCGTCATTGTAGCGGCTGATGGGGCCCTGCGTCACCTGCGGAAACATTGTAAAATACGCTGCTGCCGTCGTAAACCAGGGCCTCTGCCGGATTACCTCATGATACATGTCTGCCTGATACGAGATCATTTTGAAAATATAGAAGCTCATCCCGACCGGCAGAAAGGCTGAATTGACCTTCAGAGCGAGCACCTTGGCTGCGACGAGCACCGCGGCATCAATGGAGACCGCCGCGATGAGGTATCTTCTTTTGCGAACGGGCGTCTTCTCATCTGCCCTTCCGCGAACGATTTTCACATTTTCAGAGAAGACGGCATTGCCTGTGTACCAGTTGAGCACTGTCAGCGCAAGGAGCACCAGCACTGCCTTCGGCTGTCCGGCCGCATAGAAAACAATACTGCCCATAAAGAGGACAGCATTGCGGAACTGCTCCGGGGTAAGGTAATAGACAATGAGGAACAGCGGCAGAAACCTGAAAAGGAACTGCGCGCTGGATAAAACAATGATGTTGTGCATATTTATCCCGAAAAAAGTGCCTCCGCACGCATTGCTGCGGCCGGAGGCGCCTCCTGTTGCGATTGCTTATCTCTGTCCGGCAGGAACAGGGTCCTGCCTTTTATGGATGCACTGCCAATGCGGGTATCTGTGCCGCCAGGCAGGATATGCGCATTTGCGCATCATGGCTGTCAATCAGTACAGTCCTGCTGCCTGATCTGCCTGTACCTGTGCGGCTGCCTGCTCGGGCGTCATGCCAGCGGCCTCATAGTTGGCCTGTGCCTGTGCGGCAATCTGCGCCTCAGCCTGCTGCTGGGCGGCTGCCTGTGCGGCTGCTGCGTCCTGTGTCTGCTGGGACTGGCCGGCATTTGCGCTGGATGCCGCTGTGCTGCTCTGCGTCTGCTGCGTATTCTGCTGGGAAGACGATGCAGCGGAAGCACTGTTCGAGGCATTATTGTTAGAAGATGCCTGCGCAGCCGAATTGCTGGTCTGAGAATCTGTCTTCTTCGTGGACCCTGCGGAGGAAGCATCCGATGAGGAATCTGCCGAGGATGCGCTGTCCGCAGTATCAGCATCGTCTGCGTCTGCAAAAATATCTGCTGCCTTTACATTATCCGGGATCTGCGTCAGGATGTTGTTGGCATCCTGGACATACTCCGACTTCGGATAGTCCTTGACGAGCTTCTGCAGATAAGCCTTCGCATTGGAAAGATAATCCTTCATCTCTCCCTTCTGCGTGTCGGAATCAGCCGCCTGATAACTCTGATAATAGGAGTCTCCAAGGTAATAGAGCATCTGCGGATATGCCTGGCTCGGGTTGGAGGCATCGTCATACTCCAGTGCCTTCACAAGGTTTTTGATGGTCGTCGCATAATCCGGCGTCGAGGCCTCATACGCCTTTGCACCTGCAAGATAATACTTGTCCAGCATATCGGAGCGAACGAGCGGGAAGAGCGCATCATAGAGCGATGTAAATCCTGCTCCCGCGCCGTCCTTTGCCGTTGCGGGATCGATTGGATCGAAAGCCGTCGTGATGCTGTCCGTGTCCTTCGCATCCGTAAGATATGCCCCCGCGGCTGCCATCAGTGCGTTGTCATTGGCTGTGGAAGTCTTTGAGGTATCACTCTTTGTCGATGCCTTGTCGGCCGCCTTGTCCACCTTGGACTGCAGGTCTGAAATCGTGGCATCCTTCTGGTCGAGCTGCGCTGAGACCTGACGGACCTCCTCGGCGCTCTGCGCGCGCACCGCCTGCACGCGTGCAGGCATGATCAGGAAGGCAATGGCAGCTGCGCCTACGATCAGGCCGATGATGCCGCCTGTGATCGCCTGAGGGAAACGGAAGCCGTCCACGCCGGGGCGCTTGCCGCCGACCGGCTGAATGATCATCTCATTATCTTCCGTGTACTTGATGACGCCGCCGTCTTTCTTTCTGCGCCCTTTAGCTGCGGGAGCTCCTGCACCTGCCGCCTCCGGATCCGCCTTCTTGTGTGCGTTGACCTCAGCCAGGTAGCGAAGAGTAGTGGTGTTGTTGACATCGAGAAGGAGACATTTGTGCAGCTCTCTGTCCGCCCTCGCCCACTGCTGGTCCTCGATATACAAAAGGGCAAGGAGCTGTCTTGCGCGCAGATAATGTGAATTGAGCTGCAGAACCTTTTTCAGCTGCAGGGCAGCCACATCGAGATTGTCGGTGTAGCAACACTCCAGTGCATGGTTGTAGCGCTCAATGGACGCATGAATATTCTCCAGCGTCTGTGAGCCCTCCTGGAACTGCTTCAGATAGGTGTCTGCCAGGTTCTTCTTGTAGTGAAGCCTGTCATTGTTGATGTTCTGGCTGATCACCCACTCGCTGAAAGCGGCGACGACCTCGCCGATCTCGTAGTAGACAAGACCCAAAAGGTTTCTGGCGTCAAGGTTGTCCTTGTTGCACCAAAGACTCTGCTTGAGGCAGAGGATCGCACCGGAGAGATCCTTTACCTTGGCTCTCTCCAGTCCTTCATTGTACATATAGTTGGAAGTATAGATGATCCTCTTGTACGCTGCGACATCCGCGCCGCAGTTGGGGCAGTGGTCACTCTTATTCAGTTCACAGCCGCATTTATAACAATACATACATTATCCTCATGAAAATAATGCCGTGGGCCGGTCTCATCTGGTCTTATGCTGGGCGCTGCTCTCAGAGCCCAGAATGCCGTCTCTTGTCATCTGCAGCATCACATCCACCATATCCTTCATATCCTGGTTGTAGATGGCCTGCTGCGCATCCTCGATCTCGAGGCTTGGATGAAACTTTTTTATCTCTTCGTCGAAATTGATCATGTATATACCCCGTGCCGCGATTATTGCGGCACCCCGGGAAGAAATCCGCACAGGCGGTTTCTCCAAAGGGATCTGACAGCCAATGCTGCAATTTATCAACTGGTCAGGACAGGCTCCGGAGCTGTTCGAGCTGCTTCTTTACGCCCTCCATCTGCTGCTGGTAATTCTTTTGCTTGTCCTTTTCCTCTTCAATCTTTGCCGCCGGCGCCTTGGAGAGGAATCTCTCATTGGAGAGCATGTTCGCTGATCTCTTCAGCTCGCCCTCAAGGCGCTTCTCCTCCTTCTGCAGACGCTCGATCTCGCCCTTGATATCGATGAGATCCTGCATGGGCATAAAGAATCCCGCAAAAGGCAGGATGCATGAAAGTGCGCCTTCCGGAATACCGGTGCGGTCCTTTTGCAGAACGACGTCGCTCGCATAGGCAAGCCTTGCAAAGAAGAGTCTGTCCTCCTCGAAAATATCAAGAACACTCTGCTCCTCACTGACCACGTAGATCTTCGCCTTGCGGGAAGGTGCAACGTTTCTGTCAGAGCGGAGCTTTCTGATCGCCGTCACGGCATCCTTGATGATGCCTACAGCCTTTTCCTCGGCAGGGAAATCATACTCCGACTTCCACACAGGCCACTTCGAGATCATGATGGACGGCTCTTTGGACTGAATCGTGCAGAAAATCTCCTCTGTCACGAACGGCATGAACGGATGCAGAAGCTTAAGGCTCCCGATCAGAACTGCCTGCAGCGTCCAGAGCGCAGCTTCCTTGGAGGACTGATCCTCCGTCCCGTAAAGGCGGGGCTTCACCATCTCGATGTACCAGTCACAGAACTCGCCCCAGATAAAGTCGTAGATCTTATCTGCTGCGATGCCCAGCTGGTACTCCTCGAGGTTGTCCGTAACAGCCTTCACTGTGCTGTTGAAGCGGGAGAGGATCCACTTGTCCTCAGGGAAAAGACCTGCGGGCATCTTTGTGAGATCCGCCTCTTCTCCCTCCGCCATATTCATCATAATGAAGCGGGAAGCATTCCACACCTTGTTGGCGAAGTTGCGGCTGTTCTCCACGCGCTCCGGCACATAGCGCATATCGCTGCCCGGTGCATTGCCCCTGATGAGGGTAAGACGCAGTGCATCCGCACCGTACTGATCAATGACCTTCAGGGGATCGATGCCGTTGCCCAGGGACTTGGACATCTTTCTGCCCTGCGCATCGCGCACCAGTCCGTGGAAGAGAACCGTCTTGAACGGTCTCTCGCCCATCTGCTCATAGCCGGAGAAAATCATGCGGATGACCCAGAAGAAGATAATATCGTATCCGGTCACCAGCACATCTGTCGGATAAAAATACTTGAGGTCCTCCGTCTGGTCAGGCCATCCAAGCGTCTCAAACGGCCAGAGGGCAGACGAAAACCAGGTGTCAAGCGTATCAGGATCCTGGTGCAGATGCGTGCTGCCGCACTTGGGGCACTTCTCCGGTGCCGTGCGGGCAACAATGGTCTCTCCGCAGTCGTCGCAGTACCACGCAGGGATTCTGTGTCCCCACCAGAGCTGTCTGGAGATGCACCAGTCCTTGATGTTGTCTGTCCAGTTAAAATACGTCTTATCCATGCTCTTCGGGATCAGACGGATATCGCCGGTCTTCACGGCCTTAATGGCGGGCTTAATGAGCTCATCCATCTTCACGAACCACTGATCCTTCACGAGAGGCTCAACAGTTGTGCCGCATCTGTCATGTGTGCCGACGTTGTGGTCGAGATCCTCAATGCCGACGAGAAGGCCCATGTCATCGAGATCCTTTACGATGGCATCTCTCGCAGCATAGCGGTCCATCCCCTGATATCTGCCGCCGTTCTCATTGATGGTGGCATCGTCGTTCATAATGTTGATGACGGGCAGATTATGTCTCTTGCCGACCTCAAAGTCGTTCGGATCATGCGCGGGCGTGATCTTCACGACACCCGTTCCCTCTTCCATGTCGGCATGCTCATCACCCACAATCGGAATCGGTCTGTTCATGATCGGCAGCATGACCTTCCTGCCGATCAGGTCCTTGTAGCGGGGATCCTCCGGATTGACGGCCAGCGCAGTATCGCCCAGCATGGTCTCCGGTCTTGTTGTTGCGAACTCCAGGAACTGTGTTGTGGAGACAGTTCCGTCCTCATTGATGAGCGGGTACTTGATGTGCCAGAAATGGCTGTGCTGCAGCTGGTACTCCACCTCGGCGTCCGAGATGGAGGTCTGGCACTTCGGGCACCAGTTGACAATTCTCTTGCCCTTGTAGATCCAGCCCTTCTCGTGCATCTTCACGAAGACTTCGGTGACGGCGCGGCTACACCCCTCGTCCATTGTGAAGCGCTCTCTGTCCCAGTCGCAGGAGGAGCCGAGCTTCTTCAGCTGCTTCACGATCCTGTGCCCGTACTCATCTCTCCACTCCCAGCACTTCTTGAGGAATCCCTCTCTGCCGAGATCTGCCTTCGTGATGCCCTGCTCCTTCAGCGCGTTGATGACCTTGACCTCAGTCGCAATAGAAGCGTGATCCGTGCCAGGCTGCCAGAGTGCATTGTAGCCCTGCATTCTCTTGAAGCGGATAATGATGTCCTGCATCGTCTCATCGAGGGCATGCCCCATGTGGAGCTGCCCTGTGATGTTCGGCGGCGGAATCACGATGGTGAACGGCGTTTTGCTGTGGTCCACTTCCGCATGAAAATACTTGTTCTCTTCCCACTTCTCATAGAGACGGTCCTCAATGTCTTTCGGATCATACACCTTTGCAAGTTCTTTCTTCATTTCCAAATCCTATCTGTCTTCCAGCTATGAAATGTGCTTCGACATTCCGTGCTGCCCACTGCCCCGTCTGCGGCACCTGTGCTGCGGCGCGGCTGCCTTAAGTCTTTACTCGTTCTGGAGTCTTTGCACCATCGCATAAAGAGATGCTGCGCTGTTGAAGTTCTTCGGCACGATTTCCGAGGCCGGAATGGAAATATCGTATTCATCATTCAGTGCGCTGATGATCTGGAGAATATCGAATGAATCCAGAATGCCGTCATCAATCAGCGTCGTGCAGTGCTCAAAATCCACATCGTCCTTGATATCCTTCAGAATATCAATCAGTTCATCCATACCTGTATCCTCTCTTCCATTAATGCATTAATGAATCTTCTATATCTTAAAACGACGTCCCCGTCAGTTCCTGATGGTATTGAGCGGGCTCGTCTCCACAAAATCACGTGCCAGAATGGCATCCGAATCCTTATTATATAACACAATCCGCGGCATTGTTCTACTGAGGAAGAGATAAATTCCCTCCGTCACGGAGTAGGCGCCGATGTTTTCAAAGACAAGGAGGTCTCCCATATGAAGATCCCTGAAGGAGGCGGCGCGCACGAGGTCATCATTTGTCGTGCACAGGCTCCCGCAGACCGCCCAGGTTTTTGCCTTATCCATGGGATTTTCCTGCGTGTACAGACATCCCTCATCCGATGCGGATCGTCCCGTGCCGTCCTCCTGCCTCCGGCCCGTCTTCGTCTCTGCCGGGCAGCCTGTCTTTTCCGTATCTGTGCGCAGACTGTTGTCATTTTCTTCTGCCACGCGGCTCGATACAAAATGACGGATGACCGGCACTTTCATCCCCATGATCTGGCCGAGGTAGTTGACATGGTTGATGCCGCCGTCCACGAGGCAGTAATCCTTCCCGTCAGCGCTCTTTGTATCCACGACACTCGTCATGTAATATCCGCACTCCGTTGCGAGAAAGCGCCCCATCTCTACAGTTACCTCTGCGAAAGAGGCCGCCTCCCTGAGCGCATCCGCGATCTCCCGCGCTGGTGCAAGCGTATCGGAGAAGTCATCTCCCGCAAAGAGCGGCACCGGAAGACCGGGGCCGTATTCAAGCTTTCTCAGGACAAAGCCGTGCTCCTGCTTCACCTCGCGAAAGAGGTCCCCCAGCATCGAGAGTTCATCCTTTTGCCTGTGGAGCTGCCTGTTCTTTCTCTGGGTGCCGACGAAATAGTGGATGCCCTCGATCTCAAGATGAGGATAGTCCGCCCGCTGATCAATCAGATGAAAAAGATCCTCTTTTGACATGCCGAACTGTGACTGCGCTGTGAGACGAAGGAGTACCGGTATTGTCTTTCCTGCCTCTTTTGCCCCCTGCTCGAGAAGAGCAAACTGGCTCTTTGACTCCGCCGTGTAGATTCCGGCGCCATAAGCAATTGCCTCCTTTATATCGGCAGGACGCTTGCATACACCCGAATAGACAATGCTCTGCGGATCCACGTGAAGGCTCTCACAGATTGCCAGCTCACCCGGGCTGCACACCTCGAGGCGGTGTACACACGGTGTCACAGCCGGGATCAGGAAAGGATTGGCCTTGATCGAATAGCAGAGCGTAATGCCCCCGCCAAAAATCTCTTCGATCTTCCGCGCCCGTTCCTGCAGTGCACCTGTATCAAAAACATATGTCGGCGTGCCAAAGCGCTCCGCCAATTGCATGAAAACTTCATCTCTCATCACTCTGCACCATTAAAAATTCTGCGGCTCCGCCTGATCCGGTGAAGCTCCTGAACCCAGTTTTCATCATTTCTGATGATAAATATCCTCGAGCGCATGCCGGTCGATCTTTCCATTTTTGTTGAGCGGCATATCACTCAGCTGAATCACCTTGTTCGGGAACATAAACGGAGGAAGGGCCTCCTTGAGCTCTGTCTCCAGATCCTTTTTCTCACGCTCGCCCGTATAAAAGAGAATAAGACGCTTTTTGTCCCTGTCGTAAATGCAGCAGGCGCGGGAGACGCCATCCCTTGACATCGCATCCGCCTCGATCTCACCCAGCTCAATTCTGTGCCCGAGGTGCTTGATCTGAAAATCCCTTCGGGAGACGTAGACGATATTGCCGTCACTGTCATATTTTCCAATATCGCCGGTGCGGTACATCCGCTCCTCATAATCGGCGTTCAGAGGGTTCTGCATGAAGGCTGCCTTTGTGCGCTCCGGATCCCTGTAATAGCCAAGTGCAACACTCGTGCCGCAGACACAGATCTCCCCCTCTTTTCCCGGCTGATCCGGTGTAACCTCATGATCCTCTTCATCCAGAAGGAAGACCTTTTCATTGGGGAAAGCCTTCCCTGCCGGAATCACGTCCGTGAGTGCGTACTCGTGATCCTTCTTCAGCACGTAATAGGTGCAGTTACAGGTGATCTCCGTGGGGCCGTAGAGATTGACATAAACGGCGTCCGGCAGGTACTGTCTCCATTTATTCAGCTGCTTGATCGGCATCACTTCGCCGCTGAACATGACAAGGCGTACAGTGGAAGGCGTCTTATAGGCGAGGCCGTTCATTATGCTGACAAAGCACATGGCACTGACCGCCCAGATGAGCACCGTCACCTTCTTATCCGAGAGATAATCCATCAGCTGCGTCGGCGCGCTGAAATATTCGCGGGGAATAATCTGCACCTTTGCTCCTGTAAGAAGGCCGCTGTAGATATCCTTCACCGATACATCGAAGTCAAACGGCGCCTGGTTTGCGATGACATCGTCCTGTCTGATGCCGAATCCGTCCGCAAAGTGCGAAATGAACTCGATGACGCTTCTGTGGCTCACCGCAACGCCTTTGGGAAGGCCTGTGGAGCCGCTCGTGAAGTTCACATACAGAGGCAGAGCGTCCGTCATCTCTCTGCGAATACTGCGCAGAGCTGCCTCCTGTGCACGAAGCTCCTCTTCGCTTTGATCCGCCGGATCTGCCGCTGCCGTCAGCTGATGAATGTCAAGAATCTCACCCTGAAAGTGAAGTTCTCTCGCCTTCGCGCAGTTCTTCTCATCCGTGATGAGAACACGGGGACGCAGCACATCGAGGATCTTCTGTGCCCTCGGCACCGGCTGGCGCACATCGATGAAGCTGTAGAAGCCGCCGGCGTACACGGCGCCGAACATGCCGCAGACCGCCTCGACGCTCTTTTCCATATAAAAGGCGACAGGATCACCTATCCCTGCCTTCTTCATGAGAATGCCGCCGATTCCTCTGGCTCTCTCCACGAGGTCTGCAAAGGTGATCTCCCCCTGCGGATCAGCAAATGCCGCCTTCTGCGGCGCCCTGTCGGCAGAGGCCTCGAGCCACTGCAGTACGTTTGTATAGTACATATCTGTATCTCCAGCTGAAAATATATAAATTTCGTGTATCTGTTGAGTGCCCCATCCCGAATCACTCCAAAAACGCTGCAATTCTGCTGATGGGTGGTGAACAATTACAATACCGCAAATATTATACCGTATGGAAAAAGAGCGGACAATGTGCGGCGCAGGGCTGTGGCAGATGCGAATCTGTTATGCTAAACTTGTTAGTTACATAGACATCACACTAACTGCACATAACATCCTAATATACTATGGATTTACTCTCTCTCTCCTATATCGGCTTCGTCCTGGCAGCGCTCCTTTGCTACTACGCGCTGCCCCATATTGTCCCACGCCTGCGCAGGTACCAATGGGTCATTCTCCTTCTCGCATCGCTCTCTTTCTATGCGTGGAATGGCGGGAAGAGCCTTATTTTCATCCTCTTTACGTCTCTGAGTATATGGCTGTGCGCGCTGCGGATCGCCGCACTGGAAGCGCAGTATAAGGAGAAAAAGAGGGACAAATCCCTGGACCGCGCAGCAAAGAAGGCACTTAAGGCCAGCATGAAAAACCGGCAGAGAATCTGGCTTCTTGCAGGTCTCCTCTCGAACTTTGGCATTCTCGCCTGGCTCAAATACTGGAATGTCATCTTCCATACGGGCATCGGGCTCCTTCTGCCTCTTGGCATCTCGTTCTACACCTTCCAGTCGACCGCCTATCTCATCGACATCTACGGGGCAAAGTACGCCCCGGAGAGGAGCTATCCTCATTTTCTTCTGTTCGTCTCCTGGTTTCCGCAGCTCCTGCAGGGGCCCATCAACCGCTTCGACAAAATGGCGGGGAGCCTCACGGCGGAGCACCGCTTCGATGCGGCTGAGGCGGAGCGCGCCTGCTGGCTGATTCTATTCGGCCTCATGAAAAAATACGCCGTCGCCGATATGCTCTCCTCCCATATCTCGTCCGTCTTCGACGGGACGCTCTCGGACGTGCCGGGGTGCCTGATTGTTTTTACCATCCTTTTGTACTCGGTTCAGCAGTACGCAGACTTCTCCGGCGGCATCGACATCGTCATGGGTGTGTCGCGCCTCTTCGGCGTGCCGATGATGCCCAACTTCAGACAGCCCTATTTCAGCGTATCTCTGGGTGATTTCTGGCGCAGATGGCACATCTCCCTCGGCGCCTGGATGAGGGACTATCTCTTCTATCCCTTTGCGCTCCTTAAGCCAATGCAGAACTTCGGCAAGTGGTGCACGCACCATCTGGGCAAACATTTCGGCCGCGTTCTGCCCGCCGGCATCGCGAACATTCTCGTCTTCTTCGTCGTCGGTATCTGGCACGGTGCGCAGCTCCACTATGTCTTCTGGGGCCTGTACAACGGCATCGTCATCGCGCTCTCCGACCTCACGGAGCCCTTCTGGAAGAGCCTCTCAAAAAAGCTGCATCTGCACACGCAGGGGCGCGGATTCCACATTTTCCGGATTGTGCGCACATTCATCATCGTGAATATCGGCTGGTATTTTGACCGGATCTACAGCGCGAGGGAGGAACTCACCGCCTTTGCGAACACAATCTTCCGCTTCCAGCCGGCAGTTTTCGGCATGGCGTACCGCAACAAGTTCATCACCAACGGCGGCGGCACGTTTATGGCGCTGGGCAGCATGGCAGTGGCACTTGCGGGCACGGTTTTTATTTTCATGGTGAGCCTTAGAAGAGAGCGCGGCACTGACGTCGAGGCACAGGTCTGTGCGCAGCCCTTCTGGGTGCGCGGCGCCGCGGCGTTCATCCCCGTTATGCTGATTCTTGTGTCGTTTGTTTTCGTGCAGAATGCGGGAGGGTTCATGTATGCGAACTTCTGAAAATATGAGACGCCCGCTCGGCAAACACCTTCCTTTTGCTGAAATACACGAGTCTGGAGAGCAGTCTGTCCACAATAGACACCCACTCGGCGCGGTCCTCGTTCTCGCGGCTCTTCTTGTGGCGGCGAACGCCGTACTCTGCTTTCTCCTCGAGCCCTTCCTCGGCTCCTCCGAGGAGATGTGGCGGGGATTTGACGCGGATGCGCAGATCGACACAGTGATCGCCGGCACATCGCAGGGTCTCTCGGGTATCGATCCCCCTGCACTTGATGCGGCGCTGGGGTCCCATTCGTACAACATGTCGACGAACATGCAGTGTTTTGCCAACTCGCTCGATGCGATCGGGACCGCATATGATCAACGCGGCATAAAGCGCGCAGTGCTCGTCATCGACCACGAGATGCTGGATGCGCAGCGCTACGACAACTTCCGCGCGGATGCGAGCTATCATCACGGAAAGGAAGCGATCCTGCCAGTTTCCGGAAAGGCACAGGATGCACTCTCCTTCGTCACGAATCCGGCCTTTATAGGGAAGCCGCTCTCCGTCACCTACTGGTTTCCCTGGATCTACAACCGCTCCACGGACATCTCCCTGAACGTGCGGGAGAAGCTGGCCGGAAAAGTGCTCGATGAGACGAACCATCGCCTCGCCAACGGCTTCGAGCCTTCTGACGATGTTGTGGATCAGAGCATTCCCTTCGTCACGATGGACGAGGCGGATTCCTGGGATGCACAGAATCCGGACCTGGATACACTGACACTCTCCGATGAGAACAGGGCCGTACTGGAGAAAACTGTCCGGTTCTGCCGCGCGCATGAAATCCGCCTGTATGCCGTCATCGCGCCGTATCCGAACTGGCTCAATATCTACAATAAGGACAGTTACCTCGCCATGGACGATACGCTCTCCGGCATCTTTTCCGGGGGCGGCGTCAGCTTCACGGATTACAATCTGACTTCCACAGAAGACCTGCCGCTCACCACGGATGATTTCAAGGATGTCGGGCACATGAACACAAAGGGCGCGGAGATCTTCTCGGCGTACCTCGGGGAACAGATCAAAGACGCTGAAATGAAATAAGTGGTAAGGCGCAGCGCGGGGGAGATGGAGCCGGATCTGAGGAGATCCGGCTCTTTTTATTTATCCGCAATAGTGTTGACTGCTGCGCTTCAGGCTCCGCCAAAAACAGAACGGAAGGGGTTATGAACAGTAAAGAGACAAGGGATGAGTTTTCCAATCAATGGGGGTTCATCCCCGCATGCATAGGTTCTGTCATCAGAAATCCAAAAAGCATCAGATTCCGATGTCTTTCCTGCACTTCCAGTAAAACCCAAGCCCTGCTGCATCTGCCAGGAACCACCCGATCGGAATTGCTGCCCAGATGCCGACCTCGCCGATCATAGGCGCCAGTGCATAGGCCAGCACTACCCGCGTGCCGAGAGAAATAATAGTGAGCACAAGGGAAATGCCGGGCCGCTCGATCGCCCGGTAGAGACCATAGAGAAGAAAGAGGCAGCCAATGCCAATATAAAAGCTTCCCTCGATCCGCAGGTAGCGGACACCGGAGGCGATAGCCGCATGTTCCTTTGCGCGAATGAAGATCCTCATTAGCATTCCGGCATTGCAAACCACAAGGACAGAGAGAATCACTGAAAACAGGGAACTCATGATAAGCGCAGTCCTTATTCCTTTACGCAGCCTGTCGCTTTTCCGGGCACCGTAATTCTGCGCAATGAAAGTCGAGAAGGCGTTGCCGAAATCCTGAACAGGCAGGTAAGCGAAGGTATCAATCTTGACCGCCGCGGCGAAGGCCGCCATCGTCACCGGCCCGAAGCTGTCCACGAGCCGCTGTACCAGAAGAATGCCGAAATTCATGCAGGACTGCTGCGCACAGGTAAGAAAAGACTGGTTCCAGACCTGCTTCATCATGTCTGCATCAAAATGCATATGCCGCCGCGTGGGAAGGAGCTGACGCTCTTTCATCAGCACATATCCAAGAATCCCTAAGCCTGCAACATACTGTGAAATGACGGTGGCAGCGGCAGCCCCCGCAATTCCATAATGAAAGACCATGACAAAGAGAAGATCCAGAATTACGTTCAGGACGGAAGAGATACCAAGAAACCAAAGAGGCACTACGGAATTGCCGACGGCGCGCAGAAGACAGGCCAGGAAATTATAGAGAGAGGTCGCAATGATGCCTGCAAAAATGTACTGCAGATACAATCGCATTGAGGCATAGATTTTCACCGGAACAGAAAGAAAATGCAGAATCGGATCCATCCCGAGATAGACAAGGATGGTGACGAGAGCCGTGATGCTCATGATGAGGAGAAATGCCTGGACGATCGATGTTTTCAGAGCATCTTCGTCCCTGCGGCCAAAGCAGATAGAAAAGAACGCGCCTGCACCCATAGACAGGCCCAGAAAGACGGAGGTCAGAAATGTCATCAGCGCGTAGGCGGAGCCGACAGCCGCAAGAGCATCGGCGCCCAGCGCCTGGCCCACAATCAGTGTATCGGTGATGTTGTAGAACTGCTGCAGCAGGTCGCCGGCGATCATCGGTCCTGCAAAAATGAGCAGCCCCTTAGAAATGCTGCCTTCCGTGAGATCCTTTGTCATAACCTGTCCCTTTGCAAATTCATTTATGATTGACGGTTATACTATACACTTGAGGGAAGGAGATTAGGAAGATGTCGGCCCCCTTCCCTTGTTGTCAGAGGCCCGGCGTGGAGGTTATGCGCGGCACACTCCTGCGCGGCGCCGTTCTCCTTTCACTTGTTTTCATAACCCCCGCATACGGGTCATGTGCGGGGCGCTCCTGCTCGGCGGCCGGCCTTCACATATTTTCAAAGGCCAAACGCGCAGGTCATCTACCGCCCCGTCACCGCAGCCGCCAGATGATCCGCGCTCTCGCGCCCGATCTGGCAAAGAGACGGCGTATTTAAATGCGTGCAGTTCTCAGGCAGCACATCCACATTCATAGCCGCGCGCACATACGCCTGCGCATATGGGAGATTCCCCCATTTTGCCGCCTCGGCGCCAACATAAGAGGCAGGGTCCGGAATGTATCTTCGGTAATCAAAATCTGATCCCAACACGATGTCCGGGTTCTCCGCAATAATCTGCTCCTGCATAGCGTGCATCTGCTCCACACCCGCGCAGACACCTGCCCGCCCGTTCGTGTAGGACGTCTCAATCAGAGCACCTTTTGTAAAGCCTGCTGCCCTCCACTCACTGACGATCCGCTCGTAGACATCTTTATAGCCGGCAAATCCGATATCCGTCTCTCCCTGAAAAGATACCCAATAGCGCCCGCCGATTTTCATGCCATGGCTCTGGGTGTATGCATTGACCTTCGCCAGCAGCATCAGAATCGACTCATTGATAAAGGAGTAAGAGAGCTTTGCATCGCTTGCACTGGAGACATACTGCGGATCCGTCATCGGCAGGAATCCCCGTATGCCGACGCCGCCCACCGCAGCAAAGAGCACAATTACCCTGTGTCCCGTCTTCTCGTAATAGCGTCTGCAGAATTCCGGAATCAGATTCGTCTGCACCGAAGCGCCCATGGATGGCTCAAATGCACTTGTACTCCCGTAAGCCTCGAACTGCTGTGTCACAGGATTGTACCCTATACCGCGGTGCTGCGCGTCGACTTTCCCCATCCAGAACTGGGAGGACCTGATAGGGATGAGCGAATCTGTCAGAATATCATAATAAAGGCCCGCGTTCTCCGGCATCTTCACCGCCGCCGTGCGGGCATTGACCGTTTCGCTCACGATGTCAGGATCCACGCCGGAGAGCAGAGAGGTTCCTTTCGGATCCGACACATTGAACCCTGCGGGCAGGGCATCCGCGATGGTGAGGCCCAGCATGTTGCTCTGTCCCCAGAAGAGAACGATGTCATAAGTATTTTTATCTCCTGAAGAAGGGACAAAGGCAGGCGCATCGGGAATCTGCGCGATTCGTGAAAGATCCGTCTGCACGAAGCCATTGCCTGCGCTCCCTGCCGCACCGGCCGCATACACATTTTCCTTTGCAAAAAAGGTAACCGCGCAGAAAAAACAACAAAGAAAGACAACTCCCGCCATTGTCTTTATCAATCTGCAGGAGCCATCCTTCCGCCCCTTTTTCACCTCTCCATCCATTCTCATACTCCTCCCCCATAAAAATGAATGCCTGCTCAGCCAGATCATAAATTGCCCAGGATCGCGCCTGAATTGTTCGATGCGGCCGCTGCCTCGAGGCGCTCCGCGCCCAGGCTGCCCGTAATACATCTAATCCACGCTTTCCTTAATAATTACCCCAGACTCTACCTCGCCGCGAACACACAGACAAACGAAATAACGCCGTCCTTCCAGGAGACGCCGATCTCTCCCTTCATCTGCCGCACAATACCTTCTGCCACAGACAGCCCGATCCCGTAGCCGCCGGTTCCTTCTTCACTGTGCGACTGATCCTCCCTGTAAAAACGCTCAAAGAAGCGGCTGTAGTCCACGTTCTTCCCCTTGGCATAGGAATTCGTGATGACCAGCTTCGTCTTCTTGCCTTCCTTCAAAAGAGAAACGCCGATCGCGCCCTTGTCATCGCAGTACTTGACCGCGTTGTCCATAAGGAGCAGCACGAGCTGCCGCACCCGGCTCTCGTCCGCAAGAAGCCAGATGTCCGGCTGAATGTGCATCGTGAGTGTCTTCTGCTCGCTGAGAATGAGCGACTGGAAGGTCTCCACCGTCTCCTTGACAATATCTGAGATCATGATGCGGGCGAGTGTCTCTGCGCCCTCCTTCTCCTGCGATCTGGAAATCAGCACCAGGTTCTTGATAAGACCGTCCATTCTGCTCACCTGGCGCATGGTCGACTCCGTCCATTCGTTGGAGCCCCCCAGCATCTCCTGCATCTCCGTGTTCGCGCGGATGACGGCGAGCGGTGTTTTCAGCTCGTGGCTTGCATTGGTGATGAACCTTTTCTGGCTCTCTACATTCTCCACTTCAGGCGCTATGATCTTATCCGACACACAGCGCATGATGAAAAATGCTGCGAGCGTCCCGCCGACGATCAGAATCGCTGCGATGTAGGCAACGCGCATTCTGGTAAAAATCTGGCTTGTCCTGTCAAGATAAATGACGATTGTTCCGCCGCCTTCAAGGGGAGAGACCTGATAATAATATCTGCCGATCTCTCCGAAATGGAAGAACTTCTTTCTTGCCTGATCTGCCAGCCCCTCAGCCTCTTCCTCGTCAACACTGGAAATATGGCTGGTGATCACATTGCTCGCCATGCCGTTCTGATCGTACAGCACGGCAAAATAGCGCGTGGAATACTTGAACTCTGAATCATCCGTCAGATCGCCGATGCCCAGAAACTCATCAAGGGAGAAGGGAATGTGTGTCTCCTGCGACTCCTCCTGGTCATGTGTCGCTGCAGTGCCTCCGGATTCTGATGCGTCCTGCGATGACACACCGGAAGAACTGTCGCCGGAAGATCCTCCCGCACTGCCCGCCGTCCCCGGCACGGCGCTGCTCCTGGATGAATCACTCTCTGATACAGAAGATGCCGCGTTCGCATCACTCCTGCTGCCGGCGGCATTCTTATTCCACGCTTCAGACGGAAAGAGGTAGCCGTTATGTGCAACGATGTAGTTCATCGTCTGCCGCACCTCATTTCGCCCTGTGACCACCGTGAAAACAAGAATAACGCCTGCCATGAGTGCCATGACAAGCGCTATTGTAAGCGTCGACATCAGGATGAATTTGTTCCGGAGTTTATTGATTTCGCGCTCGTTCATGTCTTCCTCCGCTGTGTTCGCCGATCACCATAATGCCGGATCAGAAAAACTGTGACTGCTGCCGGGCAGCTCTGGTGCTGTATACTGTGCAGAGCAGCCTTATCATCTGAATAGTCTGCATTATTTCATCACCAGCTGATACGGACCTCCCTTTTCGCCGGAGATCGTCGCGTTGGAATCGATGGAAGAGAGTTTTCTCTTCAGATAGTTGACATACAGCCACACCGTCGACGCATCGCTCTCCTTCTCTCCCTCCCAGACATGTTCAATGATATATTCCGTATCCAGTGCCTTGTCCTCATTGAGCATAAAGGTCTGCAGGAGCGCAAACTCCTTCACCGACAGGCGAACGGAGTTCTCGGATGCAAGCTCGAAATTCTCCGCATTCAGCGTGAAATCGCCAAAGCGCAGCACATCCTTCGTGTACTCGGTCTTTCGCCTTGTCATCGCGCGGATGCGCGCAAGGAGCTCCTTCATCGCAAAGGGCTTTGGCAGATAATCGTCAGCACCGGCGTCGAGCCCTTCCACGCGGTCATCGACCTCTGCCTTTGCCGTGAGCAGAAGGACCGGCGTGATGATGCCCCTCTTTCTGATCTCACGAAGGACGGAGAGCCCGTCCATCTTCGGCATCATGATGTCGAGAATGATGGCGTCATACCCGTTTGAGAGAATATCTACCAGCGCCTCCTCTCCGTCGTACGCCGAATCCACTATATATCCTTCATGCCGCAGCATGGCGGTCACAACGCGGTTTAAATCCCGCGTGTCCTCTGCCAGCAGTAACTTCATGCCTGCTATACCCTCCAATCATCCCGGGTTCATTCCGAAAATCAGCGCCGCGCTGTTTTCAGATCATCCCGGTTAAATCCCCCGCAATTCACTCTTCGGAGCTTATCATTTCTGTATTGAAAATATCTTCTACCCGCCCAGAATCATATCCCTGATCGTCTGCATCGACGCGTCAGTTGATGCCAGCTCATCCGCGCAGCGCTTGAGCTCTGCCACAATCAGGTCGTTGTTCTTCTGCGCATCGCCCTCAAGATTTTTCTTGTAGTGCATGTGATGCTCCAGGGCCGCCCACGTATCCATGGAGATCGTGCGCAGCTGAATCTCCGCATACAGACCGCCGTCCACCTGGAGAATGAGGTGATAGCTCCTGTATCCGTTGGGCTTGGCATGGCGGATGTAATCCTTCTCCTCAACCGGCCTGCAGCCGGGGAGCTTCACAAGGTCATCCCGGATTCTGTAGACATCATCTACGAACGCGCAGACGACACGGATGCCGATGGCATCCTTCAGAACGCACAGCGCTGACTCCGTAGTCTCAGGAAGGCCCCTGCGCCTGCACTTCTCCCGCATGCTCTCCTCGGTCTTGATCCTTGAGAGGACATGCTCTACCGGATCCATTCCCAGTTCCTTCGTCATTCTGCAGCGGATATCGGCGATCGCATCGAGGAGCCTTTGCATCACCTGCTGCATCTCCGGAAGATGATTCCCGTAGATGCTCTCTTGTGCGCTGCTGTTAACAGTTATTGTTCTGCCCGGCGTCTTCCCGCAGGCAGGATCTCCCGCCCGCTTCATGCATGCGGCAGCACTGTTTCCGGTCTTTATTCCTTCCCCTGCTGTATCTTTGCACGCAGTGTCTTCATTCTGTACTGTCATCACTGTGCCGCCGGCATGGACGCTGTCCGTGCCGCCTCCTTCGGGATGTCACCCACGCCGCTGAGTACGATCGTCGGACGGTAAGCGTACTGCGCAGCCGTCTCCGGCGTAGAACATCCGGACATCACAAGAACTGTGGACATACCGCTCTCAAGTCCCGAAATGACATCTGTGTCCATCCGGTCGCCGATCATGACCGCCTCGGCAGAATGGCACCCCAGCATCTTAAGGCCGGTCCGCATCATCATGGGGTTAGGTTTTCCGCAGAAATATGCCTTCTTGCCGGTCGCAATCTCGATCGGGGAGATCAGCGCGCCGCAGGCCGGCATGATGCCCTCCTCGATGGGGCCGGAGAGGTCGCTGTTCGCACCGATGAGCTTGGCCCCCGCCATGACGAGGTTGCAGGCCTTGGTGAGCGACTCCAGCGAGTAATTCTTTCCTTCCCCGACGACAACATAGTCGGGATTGACGTCATTCATGCTCATGCCAGCATCGTACAAAGCGTTGTACAGGCCCGCATCGCCGATGACAAAACAAGTTGCGTGGGGCTTCTGGTCCTTCAGAAAGGCAGCCGTCGCCAGCGCACTGGTGTAGAAATGATTCTCCGACACATCCAGTCCCATGCGGGCGAGCTTCTGGTGCAGATCCTCCGGCGTATAGCCGCTGTTGTTCGTAAGGAAGAGGAACTGCTTGTTCTCCGCCTTCAGCCAGTCGATGAATTCATGTACACCGTCAAGAATCTGGTTGCCGTGATAGATCACGCCATCCATATCGCATATAAAACCTTTTTTCGAGTTAAAATCCAGCATTCTGTCCTCCCATATCTGCGCGTTCTTAAATTTCCTGCCCCCGCCGCCTTCCTGTCCGCAGGCCGCGGCGCCCGTTTTCACGCGCGGAATTGCTGACTTCGCTTCTTTATTCTGGTTGGTTTCGTTTCTTTGCTCTGTTGTCAGTTATTCTACTGTGCCCCGGTGAAAACAAATTGTCCAAACTGTTAATTTTTCATAACCACCGCAAAAGCCGCCTCAGCATAAACAGTCTTTTTCTGAAAATATCGTAACTGTTTAGCACTCCCATCTCGAGATCTACGCTCCGCGCCTTGGCCGCCCCCGCCTGCATGACTACCAGTTCGCCGGGATATCATCCGGCAGGGTCTTGATCACTGCCTCCGGAATGTTATCCTCAATCGTCAGGACCGCATATGTCTTTTTGTGGGAAGCCTGATGCGGAATGGCGACGCTTCCGGGATTCAGATAGAAAATCCCATCATCTGTATACCCCATCTCCGGCACATGGGAGTGCCCGAAGAGGACGATATCTGCCATGCGTCTGCGTGCCTCTTCCATGATGGAATCCAGCGAATACTTCACATTATAACGATGGCCGTGCGCCACAAAGACATTGAGATTCTGTGCCCTAAAGAACTGCGTCTCCGGATAAATACTGAGGTTGTCACAGTTGCCGCGCACCGCGATCAGATCATAGTCCCTCTTGTCCCCGAGAATCTTGCCGATATTGCTGCCGATATCCCCGCAGTGCACGAGGATATCGAACGGTGCCTCCTGTCCGATCGCATAGCGGACGTTTGCATTGACACCATGTGAATCACTGACAACTACAATTTTCATAAAGTACCTTCTTCCGCAAGGCGCGAGAATCGCCTGCCGGTCAGCTCGATTGTTTTCAGAATCGAGGGGTAGAGCTCAACGGGATAGCGGTTGCACACGTTGAAGGTCTCGAAGCTCAGCGTGTCTTTGTACCCGATATCCTGCAGCCCCTGCACGAACCGCTTCCAGTCGAGGACGCCCATGTAGGGTGCCAGGTGCTGGTCGTCGTGGCCATTGTTGTCGTGCACGTGAAAAGCCTTGATGCGCGGGCCCAGCTCGTTCATGAACCGCCGGATGTCCTTCCCTGCGATCAGCGCGTGTCCAGTGTCTAGGCAGAAGCCGAACACCTCGCTCCCCGCGTTTTCATTCAGCGCATCCACGTAGGATGCGGCCTCTCTGCCGTCGTTGCACACCGCGGCGTAGACCCGGCCTTTGTGGCGGACGAACATGTTCTCCAGAAGGATTGTGACGCCCATCTTCTTCGCCGTCCCGGCCAACTGGCCGTAGCAGTACATGTTCAGGTTCCACTCGTCCTTCTCGGACATCTGGTGGTCATAGTCGTAGAAGAAGGGGTGAATGACGAGCTTGTGACAGCCGATGTAGGCCGTGCCAATGATGGTTCTGCGCAGCGCCTCCATGAGAAAATCGTTGTACCCCGCCGACGGCACATCGAAGAGCCTCGACGGATACGGCGCATGCGCCTGCGCATTCTGCAGGTGCCAGGCCGCGGCGCCCTCCTTCCACGGCCGGAAGAACTGCAGCATATCCTGCTCGCTCGTCTTCGGATCAAAGACCGCCGGGATGACGCCCGCCTTCTCTTCCTTTGAAGTCAGAAGGTGATCGAGATTCACATCGACAGCGTCAAACCCCGCCTCGCTGATCATCCGGTAGCAGGCGTCCACGCTGCCCACCTTCTCCTCTATACCCCCAGTCTGTACTGATATCTGCATTGCATACCCCCTGATGCCACATCTTCAAGTGCACCGCACGATCCGGCGTCTCCAATGCCCTTTCCAGATCTTCAATTCACTTTCCACTTTCCAAATCTTCTGTTCCATTCCATTGGAAAATAAGGACCTGCCGGATCATCTTTTTACGTTTTCATCATAACCGTCAGAGGCGACATAATCAAACTTATTCGCTGAATACGGAAAAAGGCACCTCCAATCATTGCTGATCAGAAATGCCTTTGACAGCAGCCGAATCTTGTAATCTCATGTGCCAATTACACTGCATGAACGGTGCTGCCATCGCAGTAATCCTGACCGTCCTTTGATCTGCAGTCAATAAAAAAGCGGTGCACCGCTGTTGACGATGCCCGCTGATGATTTAAGGGGAGGGGTCTGCAGGTATCTGCCTGCAGACCAATTATGAAAAAGATTGTTAGCATTATGTTGTTCGTGTTCTCCGGTCGGCTTCCCTTTGAACAATTCTCATCATACCCGTATCCTGTGACGGAATTGTGGGGAAAAGTGCACGGTTCTGTGAAGAATTTTTGAACAGAACGTGAACGTCGGCGGCTTCTACTCCAAAATACTGAACTTTTAAATAAGTACAGGAATAATAAGACACCTTCTTTCCTGTCCCCTTACCTGAGATCTGTAACCTTGTCCCCTTCCCGCTGTGCAAAAAAAGGACGCCGGTTCATTGCGGAAATGCAATAAATCGCGTCCTTGAAGGATCACTGTTCAATTGTCGGCTCTATGCTCGTAAAAGTGCCTGAAATAAAGGATTTCTACGAGTCCTGCCTCAGCAGTAAACCCACTGTCTCCACTTCACGGGTGTAGGGGAACATATCGACAGGCACGGCCTTCTTCAGACGGTAGCCGCCGTCCGTGAGAACAGCCAGGTTATCCCCCATCGTCTGCGGATTGCACGAGATATACACAATCTTATTTGGACGAAGGAGAAGAAGGGACTGCAGGAATTCATCCGAAGCGCCGCTTCTTGGCGGATCCATGAAGACGACATCCGCATGCTCTCCCCGCGATGCCATGTCGGCCATGAAGTGACCGGAGTCGTCCGCGGTGATCTGCACATTGTCTGCCTTGTTGAGCACCGCATTTTCCTTTGCCATTACGGCTGCATCGCGGTTCAGCTCGACGCCGATGACCTGCGCGCACAGATCACTCGCGCAGATGCCGATCGTTCCGATGCCGCAATAGGTGTCAATCACCTTCTCCTTTCCGGAAAGACCGGCGTAGTCAATGGCAATGCGGTAAAGCTTCTCTGTCTGGAGCGAATTCACCTGATAGAAGGAGCTGGACGAGATGCGGAACCTCTTCCCGCACAGTTCATCCTCCACGTGTCCCTTCCCATACAGGACATTCTCTCTCCTGCCCAGAATCATCGTCGTGTCGCGATCGTTGATGTTCTGCACAATCGTCGTGATCTCCGGATGCAGGCGCACCAATTCCTTTGCGAAATTATTCCTCGAAGGGAAAACGGGGCCGTTCGTCACAATCGTGACCATGTACTCATGCGTCGCATGGGCTTTCCTCACCTGCACGGCGCGGATGAGTCCGAAGCCTGTCTTTTCGTCGTATACCTTCAATCGGAAGGACGGCAGAAGCCGAAAGATTGTCTGGATGATCTGGTCGGCGGTCCGGTCCTCGATGAGGCAGTCCTTAACAGGGACGATGTCGTGGGATCTCTCGCGGTATACGCCGCAGACAGGCTTTTTGTGGCTGTCGATGCCAAAGACCGAGGTCACCTTGTTGCGGTATCTGCCGGGATTCTTCATGCGGATGATGGGATACACGGGGCCGTAATCGCCGATACACTCCTCCACATACGACTGCTTGTCTCGGAGCTGGTCCTCCATCGGCGCATCGATCCACGTGCAGCCGCCGCACTTTCCAGAGTAGGGACACCTGGATCTGTTCTTTGCATCAGCCGGGCGGTCTGTTCTCTGCTCTCCTCCGGCAAGCTTCTTTCTGTCCTTATATACAGCACTATTGCCTCGAGATGCGGACGCTCTTTGCCCTTTATCAGGCTTACTCTTAGCTGTGTCTGTGCCGGCAATTTTCCCCGGCATTTTTCCATGCAGGGTTCCAGATATATCTCCGCTTTCTTTCCGCCTTCGTGCACCCTTATTGGACATGTATTTATTCTCTCTGGGGTTACGCATTCTGCCGCGCCTTCTCCTCTTCCTTCTTCAGCTTGTCCTTCGGACACCAGTCGTTTCTCTTCGGCTGCGCACCCAGGAGCTCAATTCCCTCGACCTGCGCCGCCAGTTCCGTGGCCTGCTCCACATCTTTGCTGTTGATCCGCACGATGCATCTGGATCTCCCGCCGGAGCGCCCGAAGAGGCGCGAAAAGAAGGAGCCGTCCTCCTCCTTGATAAAATACGAGATCCGGTTTTTCAAAAATAAATTCTCCAGCTGCTGCAGTGCCTTCTCCGAAGTCACCCTGCAGAACTCCACTTCGTTGTTGAAACTGGATGCATCAAGATAGATATAGGACATGTACTGCCTCCTGTGCGCGCCCTGCCTGGTCCGGTAGAAAATCACCGGAATCCGCGCGGCAAACGCATCCTGATAATAATATGACTGAAGCAGTCATTTATTTTCATGATGAACAGCCACAGAATAATTTTAGGGCTCTTCACACCGCACTGTCAAATACTATACAGGCCACAGGTGTGCCCTCACAGCCCGTACGTCTCCCGCATCTGCTGTTCCGCATACATGATCCTCTCAAGGAGGCCCCTCGCTGACAGGCGGTACGCGCCGCTTCCATAAATGATCACCTGCTCCACGGCGTCGGACGTCGCCACAGTGACGCGGCTGCTGCGGCTTAGCGTGTGCGCAGTCTTCTCGATGTAAAGGTCCGCCGTCTCCGCCTCCTTGGTATAGACGACATCAATGTTGTGGTAACGGAAAACTTCTCCCGCCCCATGGGCCACCTTGTACGCGTCAAAGACGACGATCACTGTCTCATCCGAATACCCCGCATAGTTGGAGAGAATGTCCAGCAGGCGGTCCCTCGCCGCCTTGATATCTGTCCGGGCGAGTTCCTGGAGCTCACTCCATGCAAAAATAATATTGTACCCGTCCACCAGCAGGTACGATTTCTGTGTCTGTCCCCGGCTTTTGTCCTTCCGGTATTTGGGATCACCGCCGCGCTCCTTCACGCTGCCATCCCCCGCACTCTTATCGGCACTCTCGGAGCCTTCTGCCTCGATCCGCACATTGTCCGGATGGCGGAGGTTTTCCTTTACGGGACCGTACGTCCTCTCAAAGATCTCCCTCAGTTCCTTTTCCTGCGCCGTGAATCTCTCCTGCCTCTGCGCAAAATCGAGCGCCTTCTCCCTGCGCCGGCTGTGGGACGGAGCAGTTTCCTTGTTCTCATCCGTGAGCAGAGTACTCTCCTGCTCCTCCTGATTCTCCGGCGTGAAGGTGTAGAAATCCTGTGTGTCATAGATCACAGGATCATCCGGTGATGCCGTCCAACCTGTATCGATATGCATGTGCGCGCGCACATCCGACCACGCGACGGGCGTTCCGGCGCCGTGGGAGCAGAACACGGAATACGACGGATTCCAGCGGTCCAGGTCCGGATCATAGTTCGAAGCATCCAGTACCTCCCGCGCGTTGTGGCACGGCGCATAGCCGTCAAGGGAGGCACTGATATGCCCGCGCCCAGCCGTATACCCCGTCAGCATCTGCGGATATCCGGAGTAGGTCGAGGCCGGCACGTGTCCTGTCATCTCTGCCTCTTCCTCTGAAAATACCGGCGGATCGACTGTCCCCGCCATCGCGCTCACGTCAGTCATGAGCCTTCCCACGAATTCCCGCGGAATCTGTGCACGGAAAGAGAGAACCGGCTCCAGCAGGATATTTTCAGCGCGCATGAGGCCCTGCCGGACAGCCCGGTACGCCGCCTGGCGGAAATCTCCGCCGGAAGTGTGCTTTCTGCTCGCCTTCGCGCCGATCAGCGTAATCTTTACATCCGTCAGCTCCGCGCCGGTCAGAACGCCTTTAAACGTCTTCTCCGAAAGGCAGGACATGATGAGGTTCTGCCAGTTGCGCTCGAGAGTGTCCGGCGGGCACTGGTTGTCCAGAACGATTCCGCTGCCGGGCTCTCCAGGCTCCAGAAGAAGGTGGACCTCCGCGTAGTGCCGGAGCGGCTCAAAGTGCCCCACGCCCTCCACCGCTCTTCTGACTGTCTCCTTATAAACGATTCTGCCGGGGCCGAAGCTGGCGCGCAGGCCGTCTCTCTCCAGCAGAATATTCTGCAGAATCTCCGTCTGCACCTGCCCCATAATCTGGACCTCGATCTCCCTTGTGTGTTCTCTTCGGGACACATGGAGCATCGGCTCCTCTTCCTCTATCCTGCAAAGGGCCTGCAGGAGAGTATAGTCATCCACCTTCCTGCCGTAGGGATCCTCCGCCGTGACACTCCTTGTCTCAATGGGAGAGAGGAGTTCCTGCCGCTGCGCCTTTTCTATGCCGAGCCCATCCCCCATTCTCGTGAAAGTAAGGCCTGCCGCCGCGACGATGCTGCCGGCACAGGCGCTTGTCACCGCCTCGAATTTTTCACCGGAATAGAGCCTGAGCCCGCTGATTTTCTCCTCTGTCTCCTGCACGGCACTCTCTTCCTCTTCCTCCGATACAGGGACATCGGCGCCGGGTGCGCCGAATGCTCCTCCGGGGATGGATGATGCGCCGGAAGCACCGGGCGTGCCGGAGAGGTCAGTAAGGCTCCTCCTTCTGATCTCTTTGACGCTGTCGCGGACTAAGAGGCGGCCGGACGTTATTTTCAGCCAGGTGAGGCGCGTGCCGTCCTCCGCCCTGGAAATCTTGTAGACGAGTGCGCCGAAAGGCTTCTGCGCATCCTGTGCCGAATACCCGGGCCTCATGAACGAATGCATGCCGCGAAGAAGATCGTCTGTGCCTCGGTCGTACAAGGTAGCGGCATAATAGACGGGAACGAGCTTCTCCTCCTGAATGAGGCGCGCACAGACCTCCTCCGTCACACTGGGCTCTCCGTTCAGGTATCGTTCCAGGATGTTTTCATCGAGGACAGCGATCTCCTCCCTGTTGTCCCCGCAGATTCCCCGTCCGTCGAAGCGAACGAGTCCCTTGCCCAGCTCCTCCCGAAGGCTTGTCATGAGTCGCTCTGCGGCGCCCTGCGGATCTCCCGTCTGTTCGAGCTGGTCGATTTTGTTGACCACGATGAAGGCGGGGACATGGTAGTGGTGCAGGAGTTTCCAGATCGTGCGCACCTGCTCCGTCACGCCGTCCGCCGCACTGACAACGACAATGGCATAGTCCAGAACGCGCAGGGTTCTCTCCATCTCAGGGGAGAAGTCTGCGTGGCCCGGCGTGTCGAGAAGAGTGTAGGGCTGTCCGTCAATGACAAGCCGCGCGATCTTGGAGTAGATCGTGATGCCCCTCTTTTTCTCCATCGCATCCGTGTCGAGAAAGGCGTCGCCGTGGTCCACGCGGCCGTGTGTTCTGATGGCACCCGTTTTATAGAGAATGCTCTCTGATAAGGTGGTCTTTCCCGCATCCACGTGAGCGAGAATGCCGATTGTGATATTGATCTGATCCATTGCCGTTCTCCGTGTCAGGTTGAGATTCTGACGATATTGCGCTGAATAATTATAACATTACAGCGTTGCAGATATGGCCGGCAAAGTTCTATACTAACAATGTTTGCTGTAGTTTAACTTTGACTGCTCTGTTTGGTGTGAATATCTCCATCCGCACAACAGGGAAATGCTCAGAAAGGAAAATGCAATGAAAGAATTCAAGCCGGTTAAGGAAGGCAAAGTCCGTGAGATCTACGACATCGGTGATGCGCTCATCATGTACGCAACCGACCGCATCTCTGCTTTCGACGTCATTCTTAAGAATAAAGTTGACGGCAAGGGAAAGGTGCTCACCCAGATGAGCCGCTTCTGGTTCGATCTGACGAAAGACATCATCCCCAACCACATGATCAGTGTTGACACAAAGGATATGCCCGAATTCTTCAGACAGCCCCAGTTCGAGGGACATGTCATGCTCTGCAAAAAGCTTCGCATGATCCCCATCGAGTGCATCGTCCGCGGATACATCACTGGCTCCGGCTGGAAGAGCTATCAGGAGAACGGCACGGTCTGCGGCATTCGTCTTCCCGAGGGTCTCCTTGAGTGCAGCAAGCTCCCTGAGCCCATCTATACGCCTTCCACCAAGGCTGCCATCGGCGACCACGATGAGAACATTTCCTACGAGCAGTCCATCAATGTCCTTGAGAAGGAATTCCCCGGCCACGGCAGAGAATATGCCACAAAGATCAAGGATGCCACGCTCGCTCTCTACAAGAAGTGCGCAGACTACGCGCTCTCCCGCGGCATCATCATTGCAGACACCAAGTTTGAGTTTGGTCTGAATGAAAACGGCGATGTTGTTCTCGGCGATGAGATGCTCACACCCGACTCCAGCCGCTTCTGGCCAGTTGAAGGGTACGAGGCCGGCCATTCACAGCCCTCGTTCGACAAGCAGTTCGTGCGCGACTGGCTGAAGGCGAACCCGGACAGCGACTACAAGCTTCCGCAGGACGTCATCGACAAGACCATTGCGAAGTACAGAGAGGCTTACAAGCTTCTGACAGGGAAGGAACTGGACTGAACAGTCCTGTTTCAGAAATGTGCGTCGTAAGGCGCACCGACAGGAAAGAGCTGGGAACCGCAGAGTTCCCAGCTCTTTCCGTTATTCCATCCCGCAGTTCGCTGTCTGCGATTATTCTTTCTCCGATGTACTGCTTTCATCAGGCACAGAAGCGGCCGCCTCTGCATTCTCCCTGTCTATCCTCGCTCTTCTCTCCTTAAGCTTCACCACAACATTCTCGCGCATCACATAGTCAACGATTGCCGCAAAAGGAATAGCGAGAAGGATGCCGGCCACACCGAACATTCTGCCCAATACGATAATGGAACACAGAATCCAGATCGAGGGCACATTGAGCGTCCCGCCAAAGAGAATCGGCTTGATCACATAGCCGTCGCACGTCTGCAGAATCAATGTGAAAATAATAAACCACAGCGCATACCACGGATTGACCAGCACCAGAATCGCACTGCCGATCACGCCGCCGACGATGGGTCCGAAGGTCGGTGCCAGGTTCGTCACGCCAACGACGACAGAGATCAGCGCCACATAAGGAATTCCGGCGATCAGCATGAAAATGCAGTTCGCGATGCCGATGATCGTGCCGTCAAGAATGTCGAAGACAATGTAGCGGATCAGAATCTCGTTGCACTTTTTCCAGAATACAGCCAGCTCATTGTATCTGTTCTCAGGGAGGATGAGCCGGACAAACTTCGTGAAGGTATGCAGCAGCCAGTCCTTTGCCAGGAGAAAATAGATAGCAAGAATAAAGCTGATCACGCCGTTGACAATCGCACTGCCGATGCTGAAGCCCGTATCAATAACGCTGCTGAAATTCTTCGACAGGTTGGAAGTCAGACTGCCGATCATTCCGTTTACGTTCTTTACAAGATCATTGATGTCAAAGCTGGCATTGCTGTTCCCATTCAGCTGACCGATCAGCGCCTGGAGAGAGGCCGAATAGGAATCCAGATTGTTGAAAAATCCAAAAATACTGCTCACTACCTGCGGAATAAGGGCCACAAGGAGCAGGACAATGAGCGCAATGATAATGACAATCGCCGTCACGACGGCTGCGACCCTGCGCGGCTTATCCTTCTTGACTTTTGAAAACAGGATCCTCTCCAGCAGCACCGCGAGCGGATCCATCACATAGGCCAGCACCATGCCGATAAAAACCGGTGAAAAGAACCCCAGAAATGCAATCAGTCCGCGAATGACAGGTGCTATATGGTTCAAAACAACGAACAGTGTGACGGCCGCACACAGCGCCAGCGTGAGTGATCCACATCTTGAATTCATCCAGTCGCGATTGAGTTTCATATCCGGAATGTCTCCTCTGCCTTGTAAGGGCTGCAAAACCTACAGCCATATGACAAAGTATAACACAGACAGATGAGGGCCTTTGTTATCAAACTGTGAAATCCGGTATACACAGAAAATCCCGGATACTCCGGTCTGTCCGCGCTGTGCGCGGACAGACCCGTCAGAGTACCCGGGACATATTATATGTTTTTATTCAGCCAGTCCTGCCGGATCAGCCGGACTGCGTTCGCGTCATCAGTAGCCGAACATGCTGCCCCACGGGAATGTGTAGAACCCGCCGCTGTCTTGTCCGCTCTGCGAACCGCTGCCGCTGCCGTTGGAACCGCTGCCGGAATTATCTTCCGCGCCGTCCTCTGTGCTGGAGTCTGAACCGGAGTCAGAAGTGGAGCCTGTAGTCTTGTTCAGCTTCTTCTCTGCCTTCTCAAAGTCATCCTTGGTCGTCAGTGTGACATCGATGTCCTGGCTCTTATAGGAACCGTTGTCTGCGCGCTGTACGGTAAGCGTGACCTTCTCGCCGCCCTTATAGTACTGGAGCTCTCTCTGCAGCTCATCCATGCTGCTGACGGTTGTGCCGCCGATCTTGGTGATGATATCGCCCTTCTTCAGATCAGAATCTGCAGCGCCCGTGCCGTCCATAATACCGGCTACATAGACGCCCTCAGGCATGTTGTAGGCACTGGCAACCTGGCTGGTAACACTCACGCCCTGAATGCCGAGGTAGCCCTTCTCATCATCGCTGACCTTGCTCTTTGTCTTCTGGTTCATCAGATCCTCGATGATGGGCTCCGCTTTGGAAATGGGGATTGCATAACCCATGCCCTCGACAGTCTCGCCGCCGATCTTACTGGAATTGATACCAATGACGTTGCCGTTCAGATCGCAGAGCGCGCCGCCTGAGTTGCCGGGGTTAATGGCTGCATCCGTCTGAATGAACTTGCCGGAAATCTGCTGGCCTGTCTCGGAATCCTCGGACTGGATCTCTCTGTTGAGTGCACTTACAACGCCGGTGGTCACAGACTGGCCGTAGCCGAGCGCATTGCCGATGGCAACAACGGGCTGGCCGAGCTGAAGATTGTCTGAACTGCCAAGTGTTGCGACGGAAATCTTGTCGAGTGTGGAGCTGTCGATATCACTGAGCTTTACAGCGATTACAGCCAGATCACTCTGAGAATCCGTTCCCTTTAAAGAAGCAGATGCTGTTGACTCATCAATGAACTGCACTTCAAGAGAATCATTGTTGGCCACAACATGGTTGTTCGTAGCGATCAGCAGCTCATCATCCGTCTTGGAGATGATGATACCGGAACCTGTTGCCTGTCCCTGCTGTGAATATGTCTGACCGAAGACGTCCTGTGTCTTTTCGGTGAAATTGTTGTACACAGATACCATAGACGGCATCACCTTATCCACAACGGAAGTGACATCCGTCACGGCCGCCTTCGAATCACTCACATTGAGTGAGCTGGAGGAACTGGCCGCCGCACTGGAATCTGTACCTGTGGATGCGGCATCCGACGAATCCGAACTGGATGCTGCAGAGCCGGCGTCTGTCTTGAGCGTAGCCTTGTCTGAGGAGGCCTCCGTCGTCTGTCCCGATCCTGCCACCCTGTTGATGCCCCATGCACCGGCACCTGCACACAGGCCGAAAACTGCCGCCACGAATACCGCGAACACGGCCTTGCCTGCGCCGCCATGCTTCTTTTTCTTTCCGCCGTCATTACCGTTTGTCTGGTTTGAACCATAGCCGTTCTGGTAGCCGCCCTGGTTGTAGTTGTATGAGCCGGCTCCTGATCCTGTACTGCTGTACCCATTTGCACCATTAAATTCATCAGCCATAATGGAGTACCTCCTTCTATACATCATCGCCCGGCGCCCTGCTGCAGTGCCGGAATTGTTGTCTTCAAGGCAGCGGACTGAATGGATAAAACCTGTCCGCCGTCCTTATTTTCTTTGAACAATTATGAGTATATGGGGGAAATGTGATGAATCTGTGATTAATCCTTGTGAAAACTGTGATTAAGCGGCTGTTTTCAGCCTTCAGCGGCCATCTGTTCCTGCCGGGCATTACCGTCTTGTCCCCTGTCACGAGGACAGGACAGAACCTGGCTGCGCTGTGTCCGTTACCACTGATCATCCTCCTCAAGGATCCGTATCTCGAGGTAATCGAAATCAATTGGCTCCATAAAGGCATCCTGTGTGAAGCGGCACTTCGCATCCCGCTGAAAATCGCGAACGATGCTGTCAAGCCAGATAGGTTCTGCCAGATCAAAGCGCCTGCACACCTCGGTCCTCGCACGGAAGATCTTGTGTGTCCTCGTATCCTCTGACGGATCCTCCACGATCGTCTCCCGGATGACATGCCCTCTTTTCCATTCTCTCGCCCACAGTCTGAACATTCTTCTAACTTCTCCTGTTCAATATTCAGCCCACATCACGAATTGCTCCGAAATACGCCGTAATTCCAAGATCCCGAGGGGTGCTGAACAATTACAAAAAGGCGTTCCGGAAAATTCCGGAGCGCCCTTCACAAAACCACGCAGTCAGTTTCAGTCGTCATAGCCGTTCGGATTCTGAGACTGCCATCTCCAGGAATCCTCGCACATCTCGCGGATGCCGTACTGGGCTTTCCAGCCAAGCTCTCTCTCCGCCTTCGAGGCATCGCAGTAGCAGGTTGCGATATCGCCGGCACGTCTCGGATCAATGACATACGGAATATGTTTGCCCGTTGCCGCCTCGAAGTTGTGCACGATGTCCAGAACGCTGTAGCCGTGTCCCGTGCCGAGGTTGTAAATGCTCACGCCGCTTCCGGGAGCGAGCTTCTTCAGTGCGCAGACGTGGCCTCTCGCAAGATCCACGACATGGATATAGTCGCGCACGCCCGTTCCGTCCGGGGTGTCATAGTCGTTGCCAAAAACATGGAGCTCCTTGAGTTTGCCGACAGCTACCTGTGTAATGTAAGGCATCAGATTGTTCGGAATGCCGTTGGGGTTCTCACCCATCGTGCCGGACTTGTGCGCGCCGATCGGGTTGAAGTAGCGAAGAAGAATGACATTCCACTCCGGATCAGCCGTGTGCATATCCGTGAGGATCTGCTCGAGCATCCACTTTGTCCACCCATAAGGATTCGTGCATGTTCCCTTCGGGCACTCCTCTGTGATCGGGATGAAGGCGGGATCGCCGTACACCGTCGCGGAGGAGGAAAAGATAATATTCTTGCAGCCGTGCTGCCTCATGACATCGATGAGAGTGAGCGTGCCGCCGATATTATTCTCGTAGTACTCCCAGGGCTTATGCACGGACTCGCCAACTGCCTTCAGGCCTGCAAAATGAATAACTGCATCAGGCTTCTCGGCGTCGAATACCTTATTCAGTCCCTCGCGGTCTCTGATGTCGACTTTATAGAACGGAATTTTTGTCTTTGTGATCGCCTCGATCCTGCCCAGCACCTTTTCACTTGCGTTGTAAAGGTTGTCGAGGATAATCGGCTCATGGCCGGCTGCTGCGAGCTCTACGACTGTGTGGCTTCCGATGAATCCGGCACCGCCGGTGACAAGAATTTTCATAAGTACTCTAATCTCCCTTCTGTTCTGCAACGGTCTTTGCGGCACCTTGAAGCAAAATCCGCCGAGGCGGTATCACCTCGGGAATTCTGCAGCCAATGACGCATCTTTCAACAGTATGATTGTCAGAGTTTGATGCCGTCCTTCTCACAGAGTGCTCTTGCAGATTCCACGGAATCCACACCGGTTCTGTTCTTGATCGGCGCAAACTCATGCTCTCTTCTGACCTCAAAAGGCAGGCAGCTGTCGAGCTCGTGGATCATGTCGAGAACGAGCTGCTCGAACTTATACCCGTTGGGCTCTGTGGGCTTGAAGAAGTTTCCGTTCTTGTCCAGGCAGGGGATCTTCTTCTCCACAATGTGGAGCATGAGCTTCTCGTTCATGACCTTCTCCAGATCCTTCTCGCGGAAGAGGTAGTTGAGGATGACGCCGAAGTTGTAGGCCGGATCTCCCTTCTCGTTCTTCTCGGCCTTGAGTTCAGGTGTCATGTCGTAGTACTCAACGATGGAAGGCCTTCCGTCCTCAAGGCACATAGCGCCTACCTTCTCATCCGGAGATACCTTGCGGACAACCTTTGCGCCGCTCGCGCAGCCGGAGTCGATCGTTGCGCCGACAAAGACGGGATCTGCAATTCTCTGCAGCACATTGTCGACGGCAAAGACATTGATCCACTCGATGCCGAGCTTATGCACAACATCCAGAAGCCCTGCCTTGTTCATGGACAGGAACCAGCCGCCGTTGCCGTTGGGCGATGTTGCGATCCGGTTCTTTGCCTCCATATACACCTTGCCGTCATAGTCTGTGGCAGGCGCCATATCCTGCTTGAAGAACCACACTTTATCCTTGTCGTAGCCAAAGTAGTCATGCTCCTTCATGAACGCGACAGTGGCATCGTTGTTCTTCTCTGACGTCATGATAAAAAGGGGAACGGGAACGCCCGCTTCCTTCACGACATCCATGAGGTTCTCGATGAGGCGCTGCATGATGTAAACGTGCCTGGTAAGTCCGATATCGAACATGCACTTGGGGTTGTCGGAGCCAAGTCTTGTACCCATGCCGCCGGCCAGAAGAACTGCGCCGACTTTGCCGGCGCGGATGGCATCCAGTCCGATCTTTCTGAACTGGTCCTTCCTGGCCCCGATCTCATCGAGCTCCATAGCGCCAAGGGGCGTGATCTTTCCGCGCGGCGGCAGCTCATCGCGGTCATGTACATAATGAATCATGGAGAAATCCGTATCATCGATCTGCTGGAGAAGAGCAGCTCTTTGTGCCTCATCCAGCTCGTCCCAGTACTGCAGGACATGCTCCTGTCCGTACTTCTTCAGTTTGGCCTTTGCTTCTTCCAGTGTCATATGTAAAACCCTCCTGTGCCGCAGAACGCGGCGCGCTGTATTTGCAGACCGGCAAAATGCCGGACCTTGCTCTTTACTTCTTCTGGGATGCTCTCTGTCTGGCCTTTCGCTCCTCCTGCGCCTTTCTCTGCGCAGCAGCCGCATTGAACTCTTTCTGCTGCTCGGCGATGAGCGCCTTGTCCTCGAAGTAGTTGATCTTCATGGCATCCTTTACATCATGAAGTGTCCTTGCGGCACTCTCTCTTCCCTTGTCCGTGCCGGCCTTCAGAACGTCATAGACATAGGCGATATCCTTCTCGAATTCATGGCGTCTCTCACGGATCGGGCGGAGTGTCTCCTGCAGCACCTCATTCAGGAATCTCTTCACCTTGATGTCGCCAAGACCGCCGCGTCTGTAGTGGTCCTTCAGCTCATCCAGGTCCTGATACTCAGGCAGGAATGCGGCGAAATGCTCCGGCTTTGCAAAGGCATCGAGATACGTAAAAACAGTGTTGCCCTCCACCTTTCCTGGATCCTCCACATGAAGATGTCCCGGATCTGTGTACATGCCCATGATCTTCTTTTTGATGTCATCCGGCTCATCGGAGAGGTAGATGCAGTTGCCAAGGGACTTCGACATCTTCTCCTTGCCGTCCGTGCCGGGAAGACGCATGCTCGCTTCCGTATCCGGCAGCAGAATCTCCGGCTCCACAAGGACGTCGCAGTTATATGTCTTATTGAAGCTGCGCACGATCTCTCTCGTCTGCTCGAGCATCGGCTCCTGATCTTCGCCTGCGGGAACAGTTGTCGCGCGGAAAGCCGTGATGTCAGCCGCCTGGCTGATGGGATACGTGAAGAATCCGACAGGGATGCCCTCGCCGAACTGACGCATCTGCAGCTCCGACTTCACAGTAGGATTTCTCTGCAGCCTTGCCACAGAGACGAGATTGGCGTAATAGAATGTCAGTTCCGTCAGCTCCGGCACAGCGGACTGCACAATGATGTTGGATTTGGCGGGATCTATGCCGACGGAGAGGTAATCGAGCGCAACATTGATAATATTCGCTCTGACCTTTTCCGGGTTGTGTGCGTTGTCTGTCAGCGCCTGTGCATCGGCGATCAGGATATTGATCTCATCAAATCCTCCCCCATTCTGGAGGGTAACCCTGTTGCGCAGGGAACCTACGTAATGTCCAATATGGAGACGCCCGGTCGGGCGGTCGCCTGTCAGAATAATTTTTTTCATAAAGTCCTCCGGATGTTCACTTGATCAGCGGCCCTGCACAGTGGTGTACCTGCCGCCCGAGTTTTCATTATACCGCAAAATTGTTACGCGACGTTTCCTTTTTGTCTCAAATATGTACGAAATGCATAACTTCTCAGCACCCAGCGGGGAGTTAGAAAATTCAAGCCTGCTCTATACCACTGTACCGTCCCTGTCCACCAGTTCCCACCCTTTCCATAGCCTGTGCATCACAGCGGGGGCGGGGATCTGGTTGTTCCTGTGACGGAGCGGGCGTATGCGCACGGCATCCTTTCTGAGGTTGAGACGCCCTCCCCAGAAGCTGAACGTCGAATTCGCGGCGATGATGCACTGCGCATTCGCCATCAGCTCCATGTCCAGCATGTTGTCTGCTCCTTTGTTCCAGTCGCAGAGCGTTATCTTCTCGCCCTTTGTGCCGAACCGGCAGCCGGCAGCAAACTGCGAATCGTCTGAGAAGACATAAAAGTGAAGAGGCCTCTGCGCACCGGAAAAGCGCTCCTCCAGAAGACGCACGGCGCCCTCGTAGTACGCCGGCGTACAGATCCCGCCGAGAAGCCCTGCATTTTCCTTGTCCAGATAATCACCGCGCCGCAGGTGAATGGCTGCGGAGATTTCGTTTCCGCTTCTCATCTGCTCCAGAACGTGTTCATTTTTCTCCTGCACCTCTGGACCCCCCGCCGCGGGAAAGGCGAACAAAGTCTTCAGCTGCTCCAGAATGTCCGCGTAATAAGCCGTGCAGGCCCAGTATCCTGTGAGATAGGCATTGTCCCTCTGAAGGACTTCCGGATCATACATTTCCTTCTCTTCATAAAGACCTGAGAGTCGGAGCTTGCGCCGCAGTTTTCCCAAGGCGCCGCTCCCGCCTGTGATGTGCTCCTTATCCTGCTGCGTGCAGACCTCCATCGGAAGGTGCACAAACCGCTTCAGCTCCAACTCCCGCGGGGCAAGGACACCGCTCTGTGCGTCGGGATCTGTAAACCAGGAGAGATCGAGCTTTGCCTGCCTGCCCAATGTTTTCAGCTTCGTGTAGAGAGCGTACTGCTGCATCTGGTTGCCAAGGCCGCCCATCACTCTGACAATGACCATATCATTACCTCGTGCCGCGCTTCTGGCGGCAGTCTGAGGCGAAATCCGCGGAGGCAGTTTCGCCGGCAGGATCACGCATCGGCATGAACCTGTTCACTTTCTTACTTTACCTGGAGCCCTGCCAGAAACGCCAGCACCGCGCCCTGTCCCCAGGGGTAGCTCCCGTATTCCTGCCGGTACTGGGCGAAATCCGTGCACTCTGCCGATGCACCGAACACCTTGCCGCCGTTGATCTGCCGGCGGAGCGCATCGGCGCCGTCGGCCAGGAGGTTGCGGTCAAAGTCCTTAAGAACGCCCGCTTCGCACAGCCGGTCCGAGGACCAGTAAATCATACCGCTCGCCGAAGTGTCCAGCGGGCCGTCCAGCGCTTCCAGCTGCCAGGAGAAGAGCCTGTCTCTTCGAAGATAGGAGAAAACCGAATCCGTCATCTCTCTCGCCGCCGCGGCCGCCTCCGGATCCTCTCTGTCAGAGAGATACCCCGCAAGCCCCATCAGAAACCATCCGACGGCGCGCCCCCATCCGATGATGCCGTAGCGAAGACCGCTCTTTGCATCATACCCGTGATAGGGGAGCCCCGAGCGCACATCAAGTCCGCTGTTCAGAAAGCTCCCGATCTGCACTCTTGCAAGATCTGCGGCCTCCGCTGCGCCGAACACCTTCGCATAGCGGGAGAGAAAAAGGCTCGTCTGTCCGCAGCCGTCGGCGTAAATCCATGCATTGCCGCGGGATGGATTGTAGATGATCGCCCCCGCCTCATCTGTCGGTGCGCTCCGGAGGAACGCCCAGATGTGCTCCGCCGCTTCCTTCCACATGGGATCTCCATCTGCTTCATAAAGGCGAAGAATGACATATCCCGCGAGGGCGTCGTCCACATATCTGACCTGGCCGCCTTCCTGCAGCCACAGCTGCAGATATTCCTTCACCGCCTGCGTCTTTCCCGCCTCGACAAGGCCCAGCATGAGCAGTCCTGCCGGCCAGAAGATGGGATCCCTCTCCGGCACCGCTCTGCCGCAGAGTTTCTTCACAGTATCCTTCAATGCCTTCGCCCGATCCCTCTCGCGAAAGGCCATCAGCTCCTTTTGCGCCTCATCGGCCAGATCTGCGATCAGATTCTCATCCACCAGATGTTCCATCGGCTTCCCCCCTCGTCTGCATCCCCGCGCTGCCGCAGGAGATATCCATTCTCACATTTACCCGGCACCGGGCCGGCTCTCTTACCGGTGCAGCCTTGTCCTGACCAGCTGCACCAGGTAGTGGCATTCCTCGCTCCTGCCGTACAGGAGAAGAAAGACACCGTTGAAAATAACTGTGATGAGTACGCCCATCACAAGAAAGGTCAGGATATTCAGATGTGCAATAACTCTTGTGCTGATCAGAAGGCACAGGAGCGTGACGCCGCCAACGGTCAGGCAGTATTTTGCCGTATCCGCAAAATACCCCGCAGGCGACCTGTCAAAGCACACATGATAAATAATGACAGGCTTTGTCACGTTTGCAATAAGGCCGGATACCACCGTGCCCACATAAATGCCCGCAAGGCCGATCACCTGTACCAGCCAGATGGACAGGACAAGGTTCACCGCGCCCTGAATGAGGGCGAGGTAGCGGTCCTGCTCGAACACACCGGCGGCTGTCTTGAAATTAGAGAGAACCACCCGGTCCCCCTTGAAGTAGAGATCGATCAGAATGAGATCAACCGCGGAGGCAGGCAGAATCCAGGCATCCCCCAGCCAGAGCCTTATGAGGGGCGTCAGAAGCACAAAGAATCCCGTGACTGCAAAGCCGTATATCCAGGAGGCAAAGAAGCGGTAGACGCGAAAGAGCTGAAACTGCTTTTCCCTGGACTCCGTCGCGATGAGATTTCCAAATCCGGAAATGACGGAATTGAAAATAATATTGACAAAGTTGGTGACTGTGTTGATGACCAGCGTGTAGTTGTCCACCATGCCGGAGACGGCGATCTCGATAAAGGAAGAAATGATCAGCGAGTCTGTCTGAAGCCTTGCCACATCGCCGACTTTGTGAAGGACAAGGGCCTTTGTCTTTGTCCAGATCTCTCCGCTCTCCGCCTTTGTGAGCGGCTGGACGTTCTTTTCCTTCAGGAAGGGATACAGGCTGTTCAGATACCAGTTCACGAAAAGCTTCTGTGCCAGCTGCACGAAGGCATCCGTCAGCAGATACAAAAGGAAATTCTTTGTGGCGAGAAGAACGACGATCTGCAGTGCCACCGTGAAGATCTTCGTGATGGTATTGATGTTCGTCTGGATGTAGTTGCGCTGCTCGGCGTTGACGAGCGAATACTTGTAAGAGACGAAATAGGTGCTGACCGTATTGAACAGAAAGATGAAATAGTACAGCGTCATCTCCTGCACAGTAATGGCGCCGGGCTTTTTGATGAGATAGCGAAGGAACGGCGCAATGGCGAGTCCTATGCATGCAACGACGAGGGCGATGACGTAATATGCCCTCCGGTAGAGCTGCATGTAGGACTTGACCTTCTCAGTGTCATGCTCTGCGACCGGCCTGTACAGGGCAAAGTTGAGCGCTGTGCCGATGCCCAGCTCCGCCATGGAGAGGATCGAAAGAATATTCGTATACAGACTGTTGACGCCAAGGAGCTGCTCGGAGAGCGTCCGGATGAAAATAGTGCGCAGGACAAAGGACATCAGCGCTGTGGCTGCCTGCCCTATATATCCAAAAGCAATGTTCTTAGCTGCAAATCCGACTCTTCCCATCAGGGCCTTTTCCGTCCTTCTTCAAAATAATTGTCCGTCTGCTGCCGCGCGCAGAATCCTGCCGGCATCCGCTGCCGCTTTCTTCGTTTCCGGAATTTTCACGGACAGGCACTCTCTGATCTGCCCCTCATGTGCACAGAGCCAGTCAAATCCATCGATCAGCTGACGCGGATCCCGCATTGTCTGCACAGGGAGCACATAGTTGTCTGCTCCACCGAAGAGATCTTCCGCGATGCCCTTTGCCTTCACACTGTACCCGATCACAAGCGTCGGGACAAGAGACGAATATGCCGCAATTGTCGCATGGGTTCTCGCCCCTACAAAAAAGCGGCAGGCACCGATGATGCCCTTCTGCAGTTCCGCGCAGTGGTCCTCAACCAGAATGACGCGCGGGTTGTCCCTGAACTGCGCGTACAGTTCTCCGAGCGGTCCCCTGTCATCGCTACGTTTCCATACAACATGGGGGATGAGCGCCACCGACATGCCCGTCTCATCCAGGATGTGCCGGATGAGCGCCGCAGCGCAGCGCACAGGGGCATTTTTGTCATCCGCATAATCTTCCGCCATGGGGCTGATGTTGAGGCCCACAACGCCCTCAGGCGCGCTGCGAAAGGTCTCCGGCACGGCACTCCGGTCAGTCGGAAGCATAAAGGCCGGGTCCGGGCGCAGAAAGACCTTCTCCTCAGGAAGGCCGGCGTCCAGAAGCGCCCTGTATGTAATGCTCTCTCTGGCGACAATAGCGCTGTATCTGTTCATATCCTCCAGCAGTGACCTTCGCGCCGCCGGATCCTTTGCCTCTCCGGTGAGGAGATCGGGCTCAATGGAGCAGCCAAAAAGTGCCGTCCGGATTCCCCTTCGGCAGAGCATGGCATTGGCCAGCTCCAGGTCGTTTACCATGGACGGATAGCAGTAGTTGTCTCCACCGATGGACACGGCAAGATCAGGCCTTCTGCCCCGAAGGAGCGGTGCAAAGCGGTAGCGCAGAAACGATTCCCGGTCGCCCGTTATTGTCCTGTAGGCATAGTAAGCGGCATGGGCGGCAAAGTGATCGCCTATGTGCCGCTCTTCCTCGATCCGCACTTTGGCCTGCACGTCCTCTGGAAGATAGGCTGCATCCTCCGCCGCGCTGTTCGTGACAAGACACAGATCCTCGCCTGCAAGAAGGCGGATGAGAGAATCCGCGATCGCTTCACATCCGTGGTTGCCGCTGCCGGCGTGCATGTACAGTGCAATTGTTCTCTTTTCGTCGTTCATCTCTGCCGCAGGCTCCATTCTTTGAAAATATCTGCCGGTCCCGTTCCGCAATTCCGTACATCTTTTCAGCTGCCCGATCCCATCAGCGGCGAAGCCTTTTGTGAAGGAAGTAAGCCAGTAAAGAAGGGTGCACTCCATCATCGGCGAAGCCGCCCGTATGCCGCCCTGTAGAGGCCGGGAGCACGCCGAAGGAGGAATATTTTCAGCGGGTAGCCGGCTGGCAGATACGGTTTCATCTGCGCCATTGCCCTTGCCCCATGCGTCTTCTCCCGCACGGTCTGCACACACATCTGCCAGAAGGCGTCCGTATCTGTTCCGCTGTCTGGCTGGCTGTCCTTCGGAAGGGAAGAAATCTTCGATGCGGTCAGAACTGCGGACACTGTCTGGATGGCATGGAGCCTTCCTGCGCTCTCCGGATCGGCGAGAACCGCCGGCGCCTTTTCCTGCAGCATTTTCTCTGCAAGATCCCAGGATCTGATCTGGTCCATGAATGACGGTGTGAACGGCCTTTCCATCGCGCCGTGCGGGTTGATGCGGTAGCCGTACAGTTCGCTGTCTGTCGATGCGAACGATGCCCCCACACAGGCGAGCTCCAAAAGAAAGAGCATGTCCTCGCCTATCGTAAGCCCCTCTTTAAACCGGATGCCTGCAAGCTTCTTCTCTGCGTAGAGTTTGCCCCACACTCTCGTGTCGTGCTGCAGGAGGCGTGTGCGAATGAACTGCAGGCCATCCATGGCGCGCACTGAGAAAGACGGCGCACCGCCTTTCCCGGCACAGGAATCCTGTCCGTCATACCTGCCGGAATAATCCTGATCTGATCCATTTCGTCCTGCGTTCTCTTCTGTGTTCTGCCCCTGCGCAACAGTTCTTGGACTTCCTGCCTCTGCAGCGGCCCGTGTCTTTGCGCGGCAGGTATAAAAGCCGCAGCCGCACACATCGGCGCCGCTCTTTTCGTGCATGTGCATAAGGACAGAGAGCATGCGGGGATCTGCTGTATCGTCCGCATCCACAAAAGAGATGTATTCGCCCGACGCAGCATCCATTCCCGCATTGCGCGCGGCGGAGACGCCGTGGTCAGACATGTGAAGGATCCTGATGAGGGGCTTTTCCTGAGCAGAATGTTCTGCCTCTGACTCTTTCGCAGCGAAGCCGCAATTCTCAGTCCTCAGCCGCTCCGCGACCCCTGCGGATCCATCGGTGGAGCCGTCATCCACGAGGATGATCTCCTGCGGCAGCAGAGTCTGGCCAAGAAGGGAGCGCACCGCTGCCTCCAGTGTATTCTCCGCGTTATGAAAAGGAATGATGACGCTGATGCCCAAAAGATCTCCTCCGACTTATGACCCGTGCCGCGTATTGGGCGGCACCTTAAAGCGCAATCCGCGATGACGGTTCCCCGCCGATGGCAAACGGTCCCGTGGACCATTTAAGAGAGCGTTCTGACGTGCTGTGCACGGAAGCTAATGGTGCAGAAAAAGAAAGCGCACAAGATAAAAGCGCAGGCCGGACGGCTCTTTTGCCGCAAAAGCCAGGAGCCGGTCCGCAGGCGCACTGATCCTGTCTCCGTAACTGGAGAGGAGTTCCCGCATACCGCTCCCCCGCACTGCCGCTGCAAACGAATTCCTCGCTTTCCCTGCGGGGACGTCTCTCCTTCTGATCTCGTTCTTGAGCTCAAGGAGCATAAGAAACATGAACTCTGCGCGGACCATGCCAAGGCCGCCCGTTATTTTCCGCTCGCGGACAGCCGCTTCCAGCCGCTCCCGCAGCCGCACAATGTTGTCGTACATGCCTGTATCATAGCCGTGCACCATGGAGTCCCCGACAAAGCGGTAGTGGTAGGGCGCCTCATCCAGAAGGACTACCCTCTGCGCATCCAGGACGGCCGGCACCATGATATTCAGGTCTTCGCCCATGCGGATCGACTTATCGACGCTGCGGATATTCTTCAAAATGAGGTTTCTTGAGATGAGCTTCATGCAGCGGGAGAGGATCATTGTCCGGTTCTCATACCCAAGAATTTTCTCCTTGATGCAGGTCAAAAGCCGCTCCCCTGTATATTCGCCGGGCTGAGCGGCGCTCATCTTTCTCTGCGGGCTCCCGCTCCCTCTCTCGATGAGAAACCCGCCTGCGATAATCTCGCTCTCTCTGAACGGACTTCCCTCCTCTGATGCGTGAACAAGAAAATCAGTGATCATCGAGGCATCAATCCAGTCGTCGCTGTCCACAAAGCACAGGTAGTCTCCGCGGGACGCCTCAGCGCCGGTACTCCATGCACTGACCAGTCCGCCATTCTCCTTATGGATCACCCTGACTCTCGGATCCCGCCCCGCATACGCATCCAGTGCCTTGCCGGATCCGTCCGTCGAGCCGTCGTCCACCAGAATGATCTCGATATTCTTCTGTGTCTGTCCGAGAATACTCTCCACACATTGAGAGAGATATCCTCCTGCGTTGTAGACAGGCACAATCACACTTACAGGCAGTTCGCTCATTTCCTCATAATCGACTGATGCACAGCCGCAAGCTCCTCATAAATTTCCCGGTTGACTTCCCGGTAGTCGAAGGCGGCTGCATGGTCATGTGCCGACTCCGCATAGGCACTGTAATCCGCTGCGATCCGCTTCACCGCTTCCGCAATTTCCTCCGGTGACCCGTCCGTCTCCTCCGCATCTTCACGAAAATGTACCGCTGACGCGATTCCGCCGACATTTGTGGTGACAACGGGCAGACCGTGGGAGAGGGCCTCGAGAATCGTCATCGGTACGCCCTCAAAGGCGGAATTCATGATGAGAATGTCCGCCTCCTCCATCCGCTGTGCCGCCTGCGCCGGCGGCACGGCGCCCGTGAAGGTGACCGGCGACGCGCTCCCGTACTCTTCTGACAGTGAGGCATCCAGAGCGCGCAGGCCTTCTCCCGCCTCGCCCTCGCCTATAACGAACAGATGCACGTTCTTTTGTTCTCTCTGCAGCAGATAGGCCGCGCGGATAATGCCGTCCACGCCCTTATCCTTCGAGAGCCTTCCCACAAAGAGGAGTCTTCCCCGATATGTGCGGGAGAAAGCATCAAACTGCGCGTAAGAAGGCGGCAGCACGATGGAGTTGCGGGCGCTCACAAGGTGATGGCTGTACGGCTTATATGCCCTTCTGCTGTCCTCATCGAGCGTGAAAATAAGGTCCGCCCCGCGCAGCACGAAATGCAGGTAATGCCGGAATCCCCGGCGGATCACCGGATTGTTCCGGAAGAACCGGAATCCCCGTTCCATGTTCGCATAGCTCCCATGAGAAAAAATGCAGTAGTGCGCTCCCGGATAAAGGGCTTTGACCGGCCCGACCGCCTCCGGCGTCTGGATGTAGTGCAGATCCTCTCTGCGGATGCGGAGCATTTTTCCGTACCGGAGAATCCCCTTTGCAAAAGAGAGCCGGAGCGAATGGGCCGTGTGCGCCAGGTCCGTGTCCGCCGCGCAGACAGGGAGGAAGGCAAACGATCTCCCGAAGCGCTCTATTGAGGTGATCTTCCCCACAGCGGAGGGGTCAGTCGTCACCCCGACAAGAACGGTCCGTTCTGTCTGTGCGGGATGCACATCTGCCACAAAATGGAGAAAATTGCTCACGGACGTGAGCTGTCCCCCGATCGGAAAATCTGTGTAGTTGGATGTATCGTAGAGGATAAGTCTCCCCGTCTCTTTCAAGAACAATGCCCCCGATCCGGCACATGCCGTTATTGCAGCTGTCGCATCTGCGCTCTTTCGTCCAGCGCCCCGGCAAAGGAGCGCCGGAAGATGCGGCTGCGGCACAAAGCTCTCTCGTCAGTTGTCACGAAAGAGCTCGTCCCAGTACTCCTTTGTCCGGCTCTGCCACGTAAATCTCTCTGTATTCCTTCTGCCCTTTCTGACCAGATCATCTGCCAGATCCTGCCGTGTCTGCACGAGCAGCAGACTGTCTGCGACAGAGTCCGCGTTGTCCGGATCCACGAGCAGCCCCGCATCTCCCACAACTTCCGGGAGGGATGTCCGGTCGGAGCAGACTACAGGCGTTCCCAGCTGCATGGCCTCGAGCGGGGGAAAGCCGAATCCCTCGATGAGGGAGAGGAACAGAAAGACCTTCGCGTCTCTGATCAGCCTGCACATGTCTGCATAATTTTCAATATAAGCGTGACATGTCACACTGCGGGCAGCGCTTCTGCTGAGGATCCCCTCCTCCACAAAGGATTGAACATCCGGAATACCGATGACAGTCAGGGACAGCGGCTTTATTCCCTTCTCCTCACAGACGGCGCAGTAGCGGTTGTAGGCTGCGGCGATGCCCTTCGCGTTCTTGTGGGGCATCGCGGAGGTCACGCTGACAATGTAGCTGCCTGCATCCGGATTGCGGGCATCTCCCGCGGGCAGATCCATGTCATTAAGTCCGTTGTAGATTCTGCAGACTCTGGACGCACTTCCGGGGACCATTTCGTCTATTGCCTTCCGCGAATAATCGGATATTGTAATCACACGGTCCGCATGCGCGATCGAGGCCTTCAGCCGGTTCATGATGTACGCATTCTCGACGCGTCCCAGATATCCCGGGAAGTGCTGATCATACCAGAAGGGGATGAGATCATGCACAATGATGGTGTCCTTCCCGCTGTAAATGAGCGGACGGTAGCCGCGGGGAAAGAGGATCCGGTCCGCCTTAAATCTTTTGGCATAGGAGACGACGCGGAAGAGTTCCCAGTACACATAGGCCGCTCTCGAGAGGGGATTGCCGGGCACCAGAATAAAGGCCACGCCCTCCTTCTCCATATCCGTGCGGTTATAGGCATTGCCCAGCACAATGATGTTGTGCGGGGAGCCCTGCCGGATATTCTCTTCTCCCAGATACCTGACCAGTGTCTTGGTCAGGTTGTAGATGCCTATGCTCTTTCCGTGCCCCTTGACAAGTTTCCAGGTGTCAATCACAAGATTCATTGGTCTTCCTCTTTATTTTGCACCTCTTCCGAACAAAACGACGCCGACAGTCTGCAGCAGGATCTTGAAATCCAGAGTCAGCGACCAGTTGTCGATGTACTGAAGATCCAGCCGGACCACCTCGTCGAAATCATCGATATTACTCCGGCCGCTCACCTGCCACAGGCCTGTGAGGCCGGGCGTCATGGAGAGACGTCTTCTGTAGTGCTCATCGTACTGCTCGAATTCTCTCTCCGTCGGCGGCCTTGTGCCCACAAGACTCATGTCGCCCTTCAGCACATTCCAGAACTGCGGAAATTCATCAAGACTGGTCTTTCGCAGGAACGCACCGACTCTTGTGATGCGGGGATCATTGTCCATTTTGAACATAAGTCCCTTCACCTCGTTCCGGCTCTCGAGATCCTTAAGCCTTTCCTCTGCATCCTTGTACATGGAGCGGAACTTATAAATCCGGAAGCGCCTGCCATTTTTGCCGACCCTCACCTGTGAAAAAAAGACGGGCCCCGGCGAATCGAGCTTGATCGCAGGCCCGATAAACAGAGTGAGTATTCCTGTGAGGACGACGCCGACCAGCCCGCCCAGAATATCGAAAAGCCGCTTGATAATGAGCTTCTTCGCGCTGATCCGGAACATGGAATAGGTAATGACCGTATAATCCCCGTATGTGCCGACTGCGGAATGGACGCCTGCCATGTCAGAAATCTCCACGTTGTAGCGGCAGATGACACCCATCTCCTCGAATCCCGCGATCAGGGGCTGCATCTCCTTCAGGGAGAGCTCCGGCGTGTTGAAGAAGACCTCGTCAAAAGGAATCTGGATCAGTTTTTTCGTGAGATCCGCAAGGTCTCCTCCGCTTAAATTGTCCACGGAGACACCTCCGATGATCTGATAAGCCGGCCCTAAATCTCTGTGAAGCCTTTTGATGGTGTCGTCAATCCGATCTTTCGATGCCACAACCAGAACCTTCGAGACGAAGAAATCACTCGAGAGTATTCTGTGCATGATTCTTTTGTAGAAGCAGTGCGCGGCGTACATCAGAACGACGTTCAGCCAGGCGAAATTGATGATCACAGAGCGCGAGAGGATGTACGACCACTGCGCAAAGAAGACGAATACGAGAGAGACGCTCACCATGATGGCGTCGAACTGCACGATCACGATGAATTCGCGGAACGGACCGCGCAGAAGAATGTCTCTGTTCCAGTCGCGAAAATAGCTGTAGACCGTGCAGAACAAAAGAAAGACCACAAGAACCATGTAGTGCAGCGTCTTGTTGCCGAACTGATTGAAGCGATCGCCGCCGAAACGGATCTGTGTCGCGATCATATAACTGATGATCAGACAGATCATGTCCAGAAGCCAGATTCTATATGTCTGCCCGATCCTGTTTTTCTGCTCCATAACAACCTCCCCTGCGGCAGGAATACATCCGGGCAGAAACGCTGCTCCGGGGCTCCTTCCGCCATTTTGGTGCAGTGCCTTTATGCGCTTCTCTCTGCGCAGAGACCTGCAGCCGTCCCCGCTGTACTACCCCTCTCAACAAGCGGCGCATACAGAGCGCCCAGCATCAGGACAAAATTCCTTCCGATGTAGACGGAGACAAGGTGCGCCTCCGGAACCGTATAAAGGCAGCACAGCAGAACCAGGATGTACGCCGCATAGTCCTTTCTCTTCCCCGTGATGAACAGGAGCGCACATACAAGGCACAGCACGACCGCCGCAGGAATGACGCCGTACCAGTAGATGAGCCTCAGCCACCCCATGTCAAAATACACCTGGTTCAGACGGCTCCCGAACATATGCCATGTGCCAAGTGTCCCGTCATAGAAGGTCGTATCCCACAGGGATGCCATTCTGCCTGTGAGCGCCCTGTCTGCCAGCTGAAGTATCGGAGAAGAATCCGGACGCACAACTGCCGCGGCCGCAGAAAAGAAAAGTCCCGCCGCAAAAACGGCATTCCCTGCGCGGTACACAGCTCTCCCCGCTCTTATCCTCTCATTATAGTGTAAATGCGCATAAAGCAAAACCGCCGCCGCCGCGATCACAAATCCCGTGTTGGACTTCGTGAGCACAAAGAGTCCTGCGTTGGCCGCGAACAGCGCGGCATATCCCGCAGGCTTCATTTTCCTGTCGTAAAGATACAGGAAGAGAATGATCAGCATGGCGGCCATGCAGTGACATGCATTGGGATGCCCCATGCCCAGGCACCAGCGGACCTCCTCCCCATGGCCGAAATCCTGAACGAGGTACAGCCGTCCGAAAATATGCGCAAGAGAAAGAACTGCGAGCAGACCGCATCCGGACAGGGTCAGTGCAAACGTGGTCTTCATCGAGCGCATGGGATCTGACCCGGCACACGCCGCTGTGAACACCGTAAAACGGAGCAGCTCATTGCGGCCGCTCACGTGGTAAGAGATCAGCGACAGCACAAGGAAAGCAAAGAGCCACACTCTTCCCTTAGGCGTGAAGTGCTCCGTCACCATCCTTGAAAGGAAGAGAAGGAAGGTCACACGGAAAATCTGGCTGGTCCACGGATTGGACAGATCGCTCTTGTCGATGACAACGGCGAGGACCTCGATCACGAGGCCGATATAGAACAGAACATACGTCAATCTGCCGAAGCGCCGGTTCAGCCCGTCCGCCGCTTTTCCATAGAGGTAATCCGCGGTATCCAGGAACTGCCTTCCCCTGCGGCGTCTCTGCGCCCGCTGCGCCGTCCTGTAGGCGTGTGCCCCGATGCCAAGATCCCCCGGCACATCCCGAAGGGGGAGACCGGTCGAGGCGAGCATTGTACAGAGCTTTTCTCTGCAGGCGGGGTTCTCCGACAGCCTCTCCTTTCTGTAAACATAAATATATTCCCTGCGCAGAATCTGCGGGTCTTCCCCGACACTGTTCGTCAGCTGACCAGCCGAGAGCCCGATGCAGATGAGAGGGTCAGATGTGCAGGCAAAGTGCGGATTGTGCCGCAGAATTTCCATGTAGTATGCGCTGTCCACGAGCCAGGTCAGCTGCTCATCATAGACAGCGCCGGTCCTCTGCAGGGCGTCCCTCCGAACGATCACGGCGCTGGGTGCGCCGATCACATTGGCGCAGTAGAGATTTCTGTAATCGGCCGACACGGCCTCTTTCTCCTCTTTGCTGATTCCGCGCGCATGCCGGCTCCCGTCAGGGGAAACCTGCCAGCTGCCGCAGAACGCAAGATCTGCCTCCGGGTCTTTCTCAAGGAGGTCGACGAAACGCTGCAGAGAGTTTTCATCGGCGAACCAGTCGTCGTGGTGCATGATCTTGATGTATCTGCCGCGCGCAAGCGATATGGCCCTGTTCCAATTGCACACTGCACCAAGAGAGGGAACGTTCCTGTGATACTGCACAGGAACGCCGCAGTCCTTCACGGCGTTCTCCACACCGTCCGTCTTCGAGTCATCCGTCAGGATCACCTCAATATCGCGGAAGCTCTGCGCCGCAACAGAGCGCAGGAGCCTCTTGATCCCCTCCGGGTTCTCATAAGCAGGTATGCAGATGGAAACGGCAGGTCTCTCCTGTGTCATAGATTCTGTATTGCTCCTTGGTGTTAACGAATCAGTCCTGTACACCTTCCGGCCTTGTACAGTGCCTTCTGCAGCAGAACGCGCCGGCGGTTTCTCCTCTGCACAGCGGCGACTGCCGGGTCATCCGCCGCAAAGGGATGCGTATCCGGCTTCTTCCAGCTGCGCAGCTCCTGCCTGCACTCCTCTGCACTTCGAAGCTGTCCGTCCCGCCCGAGATACATGAATTCGTCGTAAATGTTCTGTGCGCTTGCCCAGTACCCGTCGGAGACATTGTGTCTCGCCCAGTACTGCGGCGCGATAATTTTCCTGACAGTCTGCGAGGTATAGGCGGGGAAAAAGGCGAATGAGGAATTCGACACAATGAGGTATCTTGCATTCTTCACGGTCACGTAGTCCTTCTCAGGCCCGAAGTGATGTGCCTCGATGGACGGGAACAGACGCTTTGCCGCCGCTTCATCCTCCGTCACAATCATAAAGCGCATGGAGGGATTGATGCCGCGCATGATCTTCATGGCATCGACCCAGTAGCGCCTTCGAAGATACAGCTCGGGCTTCCCCTCATACTCGCTCCCGCGCATATTCAGAATGCAGAGATCGTCCGCCGTGTACTCGTCCGATTCGAAGGCGGGCTTTACGCGAAGCCACTCTCTGATCTCCTCTCTGTGCCGCTGAAAATAAGACTCGTCCTGCAGGTTTCCATAGACCAGCGTGTTGTCCTTTATTTTCAGAAGTCCCGGATCTGCCCCCGCGATGTAGATTCCGTGCACCATGTCATGCGCGGACGTCGGGAGATAAATCCGCTCCTCCCGCTCGTCATAGCGGTGCATGGATGAGGGATCCGTCACTTTGCTGCCTAGATCCAGGTCCAGAAAGTCCGCCTGCAGATATTCCTGTCCTGCCGTGCAGAAAGGTACGCCAAGGTCCTCTGCGAGACACCTGGCCGTCACATAGCAGAACAGGCGGTTTCCGAGACCCTGGCCCTTCAGAAATTCCGTGCCGATCATATTGCTCACCCGCGGTGCAGGATCTTCGCGCGCGCATTCAGCGCGAACTCCGTGCAGTCATCCCACAGCTTCTGGTACCACTTCGGCTCCTTATACAAGAGGTATGCGTAGTCGGAGAGGTGATCGCGCAGATACTGCGGATAGGAATCATCGATCTTTGTCACTACCATGTGCGCATTGCGCCCGAGGATGTCTTCCTTCCTGCGAAGGCGGGCTCCGACCTCGAACAGCGTCCTTCGATTGTTGTAGTTCTGGTGCGCAGCGCTCTTGATCTTATAGCGCACCCTCTCCTCCACGGACTCACCTCTGCCGCCGCCCATATAGGAGAAGTGCCAGCCGCCGTCCGGAACCCGCACGCCGATCGCCTGCTGCTCCTTATTGCGCAGCTCCTCTGTCGTATAATGCTGCAGAAGGCTCTTTCTGCAGACCTTTGTGCCCAGCCACTGCTTCTTCTCCACGCCGGGGAACTCACCGGTGACAGACAGGTTATTGCCGGAGATGTCCTCGAGATTGAGGTAGCAGTAAAAGAGCCTCTGCGCCAGCATATAGATCTTTCCGTCCTCGACATGGGGCAGCAGTTTTTTCAGCGTATCCGGGTTGGGGATCTCGTCGACATCGGAGAAGATGACAATGTCGTCGTCCTTCGCATCCTTAAGGCCCCTCGCCACCGCGCACTTCTGGTGGTGGTCCCTCTGATACGCGTCGCAGTCCATAGGGGTATCATCCACGACCACATGAATGATGCGGTCCTCGAACTCGCGGAACATCTCCTTGTTCTCCTCATAGAAGAGAGGCTTCGGATCGCCGGAGAAGGTCACCGTGGATTCACTGATGACGAACCGGTCCACCACATCGCTCAGGATGTGCATCCGCAGAAGAAGGATATCCAGTTCATTGAAGAATTGAAAGCAGTCGTAAACCATTATGAAGCTCCTCCCTGCCGGATCCTGCGCAGCTTCCTGCGCACGCGCCCCGTAAATCCGTCATTGTCCATGCGAAAGCGCGGATACTGTGCATTCGTCCCCTCCCACTTATGGAAGAGAAACGGACGAATCCCCGCTTCCTCGGGAATCATATGCTCGTGGCCGAAATAGACGGCCACTTCCAGAGGTGCATAGGTCATGCCGGCCGCCAGAAAGAGGTGCCGGTTCTTCACACAGATGAAGCCGTCCTCATTGAACCACCCGTGATCCTTCTCGAAGGGAATGTGTGCCTTCGTGGGAAATTCCAGGAGCCTCTTTGAGCGGATGCCGACACTGTTGCCCACGCGGATGAGATTACCGTTGATGTCGCGGTAGGTGAAATCATCGTGCGGATCCGGCCAGGGTGACCCTATATAATCATAGTCCAGGAACTCGTCCCGCCACATATCCGGATTGACGACAAAGCCGTCTGCGTGCACCGTGAGGGCGAAATCCGTGTGAATATACCGGTAGAGCTCATAGACCATGTCGTAGTTGAACTTGTCAATACTGTCCAGCCGGTCGATGTGGCAGTAGCGGATATTCTTCGGGAGAAAGAGGGGCTTTCTGTCCGTGATCAGAATGACATCCCCGTAGTCGATCCCCCTGCAGCTGTACTGCAGCGCCTTGATCGTCGCGCTGATATTCACGCTCGTCATGGCGGCCAGCGTCACATTCGGGAGCTGGAGCCGCCCGTTTTTATATTCTGCCATTGGTTTTCCTCTTCAATGCGGCCACTGTCTTCTCATACCACCCGCTGACCTGCATATACAGGGAAGGAGAGAGAAGGAAGAGCCGCATCCGTGCAAGATCTCCCCGCGTCCTGCAGGGCGCCGTGCGCATCACACGCATGATCTCCGCCTTCTTCGCCCGCATGCGCGCCTCAAGATCCTGCGCATACGGTGCGAGTTCCGCCTGCTGCCTGAACTCACAGTCATAAAAGAGATACCGCCGGCAGCAATAATATTCCGCCTTCACTGCCTGTGCGTCAAACCCATGTGTGCGCAGATATTCGATGTGCTCCTGCCAGAACGGCAGTTCATCTCTCATCCGGCGCTCTCCAAGGCGCCGGTTCATGATGCTGCCCTCGCGGTCCTGCACGTAGTTGTAATACGGCTCCGGGATGATGCACACGCGGGGTGACGCGCACAGCGCCTTTGTCGTATACATAATGTCCTCTGAGTTATGTCCCTTTGGGAAGAGCACACCCTCCACGACGTCTCGTCGAAAGAGCTTGCTCCACACAGAGTTGTACAGAATAATTCTCTCCGAATTATCCTTGAGACCGGTCGAGACGTATATATCAAGCGCTTTGTCTGTGTCGAAGAGAAGGACGTCCGATTCGGTATCCGACAGGGAATCTCCGTCCTGGGGAAGGGCGCCTCTGCCTGAAGACGTGTGCGCTTGTGCGATTCCCTCTTCTGTCTGCGGTGCCGGAGCCTTTCCGGCACTCTCTCCTGTCTGTGATCCCGGAGCTGCCTGCCCGTTTCCTGTCTGCACACACTCCCCGACATCTTTCGAAAGAAAAATATCCCTGTACTTGACCGTCGTCACCCCGGCGCCGCCAAGAAGCGCACCGCGCACCATCGCCTCGATCATGCCGGGATCCATGTAGTCATCCCCGTCCAGGTAGGCGATGTACTGCCCCCGCACAAGAGAAAGGCCCGCATTTCTCGCATCCGAGAGGCCGCCGTTTTCCTTGTGGATCACGCGGATTCTGGTGTCTCCGGCGGCGATTCGATCCAGCATTCTTCCTGTCTCATCTGTTGAGCCGTCATCCACGGCGATGATGTCGAGATTCCGGTAGGTCTGTCCGCACAGAGAGGCCATAGCTCTCTCAATATAGGGCTCTATGTTGTAGGCGGCGACAATGACAGAGACGAGCGGGTGATCCTGTGCGCCCTCTCCGAGGCGCCCGCCCGATGCGATCATGCCGTCCGGATTGATCCGTACCATGTCCCCTGTGAAAATATCCGTTCTCTGAAGGGAGGATCCATCCTTCTCGTTGACCCAGATGGACGGGGCGATTGTTATTTTCGAAGGGGCAGTGCCAAGGTATGCACCCCACCAGGAAAAGCTCGAGTTCGCGATGATATGGTGGCGGCACAGACTCATGAGGTACATGTCCGCATAGCCGTGGTTCTCATCGCTCCCTGTGACGAGGGTGAAAAGAGAGCTGTCTTTGACCCCGGTGTGGTTCGCTCTGCCTTTTTCCACAGAACTGCGGCCGTCTCTTTTCGCGGCGAAGGACAGCCTCTCATCCGCAGAAAGAGCAGGCACTGCATCTGTCTCTGCAGCAGATATCCTCTCTTCAATCCACGCCTTCGCCATCTTTGCATCATTGGAGAAGACAAAGAAGCGGATGTCCGGAAACCGCTCCCTGAGCAGTGCGATCGCCCTGTCATAGTAGGCGTCCGTGCAGATCCCGCCGTAGACGTCCTGATGCGCGAGATAATCGCCAAAGCGCAGATGAATGCTGGCTGTAGGGATACTCTTCGATTCCAGCGCGCGGATCTCACGTTCAAAAGCGGCGGATTCCGGCAGCTCCCGCAGCAGATCACCCGGGAATGTATACGCCTTCCTCACCTCGTCTTCTGCATCTGCCCAGTATCCCGGGCTCTGAAAACAACCGCAGTAATAACCGTCCTCCCGCGCAAGGAATGACCTGTCGAAAACAAAGTCGCGGTCATCGATTCTCTCGCTGCGGCGGCCCGTTATTTTCCGGCGGATCCTGTCAGGGAGGCGCATACTGCTGTCCGTCATTCTGGTCAGAACATCTGCAGAAACGACCGGATAATCAATACCAAAAACAGAGAGGAGCTTCGGGCGCCTCTCTCTCTTTGTGCCGTCTTCAAGGACGGTTCTGTATTCCGTTGTGTCGTCGAAGGCAACTTCGCGCCCCAGTGCAGACAACTCCAGATACAGTGCGTACTGGAACATCTGGTTGCCAAGTCCCCCGGACATTCTGATGACGATCATACTCTGCTCAATTCTGCATATACTGCCGGTACCACTGCTGGAAGACGAAGAAGGACCAGGCGATCTTGGAGTAGTTCTTTCCCGTCGCGGGGCCGCCGTCGCCGTTCGTCAGGTAGTCACGGATCAGCTGCGAAGTGAAGACCGGATCAAAGATTCCCTGCTGCTTCAGGTACTCCTCCTGCGCGAACGCCTCCAGCTGCTCTCTCAAAGGTCCCCGCATCCACTTGTCCAGCGGAACGCCGAATCCCTTTTTCGGGCGGTCGAGCAGATTCGCAGGAATATAGTCGCGGGCGATGTCCTTCAGGATATATTTCTTCACTCCATCCCTGTACTTGAACGCGTGAGGAATGCGGTAGGAATATTCCATCACCTCTTTGTCCAGCAGAGGGCAGCGGCTCTCCAGAGAATATTTCATAGAGGCGCGGTCCACCTTGGTGAGAATATCGCCCGGCAGATAAGTGTCCATATCGAGGAGCATCCTGCGGATCTGCCAGCCGGATACGCCGTAGCGGCTCTCAATGGGGTAGCTGACAGGGAGCTGGTCCTTTGCCATCACCATCTTCTGCGCCGCTTCTATGTAGCCGCCTGCGCCAAAGAACTGTGTCTTCGTCTCCGGATTCCTGTTCGATGCAATGACCCGCACCTTCATGGGGTAGAGGCGGGAGAGGCCTAGTTTTCCAATAGCATGTGCCGCTGCGCCTGCCCTATCAAGGCGCTGGGCAAGCGCCACATCGTCGTAGTTGTTGTAGCCGCAGAAGAACTCATCTCCGGCATCTCCGGAGAGCGCGACGGTGACCTTCTGCCTTGCCAGCATGGAGACCAGCATTGTGGGAATCTCGGAGGAGTCCGCCATCGGCTCGTCAAAATACTTGGGGATGCTCTCCACCAGGTCGAACATCTCCTTCTCCCCGATGATCATCTGGGTGTGGTCTGTGCCGAGAAGCTTTGCGACCCCTGCCGCGTACTCCGCCTCGTTGTACTCCTTTTCCGAGAAGCCGATGGAGAATGTTTTCAGCGGGGTGCTGCCAAGATATTCCTGCGCGGCTGCGGACACCAGGGAGGAGTCATAGCCGCCGGAGAGGAAGCACCCAAGCGGTACATCCGCGATCATTCTGCGCGCGACGGCGCTCCGGATGAGGTCCTTGAGCTCTGCCTTCGCCTGCGCGTAATCCGTCACCGGGTCCGCCGCCATCTGGTGGTAGACAGATGCCGTATCCCAGAACTTTGCGATGTCGACAGCCCCGTTATGATAGCGGAGAATGCTGCCGGGCTCTAACTTATACACGTGTCTGAAAACAGTCTCCGGCGCGTTGATATACTGCTGAAACAGATACCTTGCGAGCACGTCCGTCCTGATCTCTTTATAAAAGCCGGGGCAGAGCATGATGGGCTTCAGCTCCGAGGCATAGACAAGGCCGGTGCCGCCCTCCTGCGTGATTTGTCTCCAGGACAGCTCTCCTGCTGAAGGTGCGGGCGTAAGAAGGCTGCTTTCAACAAGAGGCGCCTCCTTTTCACCGTCCAGCCAGTAGTAGAGAGGTTTCACGCCCATGCGATCCCTGATGAGAAACGTTGTGTCGATGTCCCTGTCATAGAGGGCAATCGCGAACATCCCATTAAATCTGTGCACACAGGAAATGCCCCACTTCAGATAGGCCGCGATGATGACCTCTGTATCGCATGTGGAGATGAAATGGTAGTCAGGAAGCTCCTTATAGAGGTCCTGATAGTTGTAGATCTCTCCGTTGTACACGACCGTGATGCGCCCGTCAGGGGAGTGCATCGGCTGATGCCCTAAGGGAGAGAGATCCAGGATAGAGAGGCGTCTCTGCGCCATGCCGATGAGGTCTCCGGAACCGCCGGGAAAGATCTCCGTTCCCCGGTCATCCGGTCCTCTGTAGATCATGCTGTCGTTCATGGCGCGCAGCTGTTCCATTGTGATGTGATTGTGTCCGACAAAGCCGCAGATGCCGCACATGAGGCTGCCCCCTTTCTGCTCAGATTCCTATGAAAACAATAACGCAGGGCAAATGATTCGTTCCCGGCTGTAAAAGAAAGCGTCTTATTCGCTGCCGCCGTGTTACAAGGTGNNTCCGGCTGCCGACAGCTGTGCAGCCGCCTGCTTCGATGCAGTCTCTCTTCCTTTTTGCGGAAGGTGAAGCTCCGTGAGTGCGCGCACCCAGATGGCCGGGTCATCAAGAGAATACTGCCGAACGAGATCCGTCACACAGACCTCCTTCGTGATCGCATCCGAGAGAAGGCAGGGCAGCCCTGCTGACTGCGCCTCGATCACCGTCCCAGGCAGTCCCTCATAAAGAGATGGGAAAACAAAAGCGTCGAAAGCCTGATACATCTGCGCGGTCCGCTCCCGGCTGCAGGCGCCGGCAAAGACGGCGCGGTCTCCGAGGCCGGCCTTCGCAAGGCGGTCTCTGACCTCCTCCATCTGTGCGCCCTTCCCTACGAACAGCAGCCACCAGTCTGTCTCCGGATGGAGCGAACAGAGCTGTTCCAGAAGCTGTGCGATGAACAGCTGGTTCTTTACGGGTTCAAACCGGCCGACGTGTCCCAGAACCACCGCATTTTCAGGAATCCCCAGCTCCGCGCGGATCTTCTCCCGCACATCGCTCCTGTACGCAAAATCCTTGATATCCAGTCCGTTCGGCACGAAAATAACACGCCCTGCGTCATATGCCTTCTGTCCGAACACGGCGATGCCCGCGGCCTTCGAGCAGGCGAACATGTAATCACATTTATCTGCGAGGTTTCTGCGCAGAATCTTTGTTGCAATGCCCCGCAGACCTGCGTCCACGCCGGCGCTCCTTGCGTGCGCGATGGTGACCGGTACGCCGCACTTCTTCGCAATCGGCAGATAGATGGAAGCCATGCTCGTCATATGCCCTTCAACAGCTGCGAAGTCGTGGTGCTGTGCAAAGAACTGCTGCGCCGCCTTTTTATACAGAGAGAAATTTGTTCCGGTGAATCTCGGCAGCACATAGATCCGGCCGCCCAGTCCCTTCACCTCGTCGTCAAAATCTCCCTTTGGCCGCAGCTGCAGGAGGTGCTCCGTCGACCAGTCCCCTTCCGCCTCCTTCGAGGTGACGCCGCAGTGCACCAGGAAATCAAACTGCACCTTTTCCCTGTCCAGATGCCTGTACAGATCCATGATGCGGCTCTCCGCACCTCCTCTGTTCAGCGTGCCCAGCACGTGCAGGACACGGATCGGTCTGTTCTGCTTATCCAAAAAAGCCTCTTTCCTTTGTATTCATCGATTGTGCAGGAGCGCTGAAGCGCGCACAAGCCTCCGCTTGCCGTCCGCCATCAGATATTCCTTCAGTGCACCGGCCTTTGACCGCTTCTGCACGGGATAATACAGGTACTCCTTGTACGGCATCATATCCTGCGTCCGGAAAATATGCTCGTACCGCTCAAAATCGCTGTCCCTTAATGTATTGGTGTGCACGACGAATGTCGTCACCCCGTCCTTCTTCTGCAGGCTTCTTTTCTGATCGAAAGAGATTGGGTAGAACGTCATGCCCAGATATTCGTACGGTCCGCTTCCAAATCCGTCCGTCATTTTCGTAAAGCCGTTGGCGAGAAGAGCACGGATGGTATTCTCATCATAGGAATGCGACGGCGCCATAAAAATATCCGTCACGATCTCCTGATCCGCCAGGATCTTCCTGCCCTCGCGGATCATTTTCTCCTGCTGTGCGTAAGAGAGCCCTGCAAACTCGGACTGGTGATTGAGCGGAAAGAGCCCCCCCTCCTTCGTCGTGTACACATGGCTGAAGCCATGCATGGCAATCTCCCACCCCGATGCTCTTAGCTCATCCAGAATGGTCAGGAAATCGGCTCTTGGGGGATCGATATGCAGTTTGGGATCGGACGGAGCGGGGACGACGCCGATCAGAGGTTTGACATAGAAGCGGTCGCAGAGCGCCCGGAACCTGTCAAACTTCGCCCAGTCCATGTCGGGTGTGATGTCGTCCAGGCGGATCGTTATTTTCATAATGTTTAGTTATGCGCGAAATAATCCTTGTACCAGTCGATGGCGAGTTTGATGCCTGCTGCGAAATCGTAGGAAGGATCATAGCCGAGGTTCTTTCTTGCCTTGGAAATATCAGCGTTGGAATCGCGGATATCGCCGGCCCTGGGCGGTCCGTAAATGGGCTCGATGTCTGTGCCGAGCGCCTCGCAGATGTCGTGGTAGACATCGATCAGGTACTCTCTTCCGCCGGCGCCGATGTTGTAAGCCGTGCCCGCAGCTTCCTCAGAAGCGGCGCAGGCGCGCAGGCACCCTTCAATGACATTGTCCACATACGTGAAGTCGCGGCTCTGTCTGCCGTCGCCGTTGATGGTGGGGCGCTCGCCGGCGAGGAGCTGCTTGATGAACTTCGGGATGACGGCCGCATATGCACCGTTCGGATCCTGATGGCGGCCGAAGACGTTGAAGAAGCGGCAGCCGTAGGTGTTGAGGCCGTAGAGCTTCTTATAGAGCTTGCCGTATTCCTCGTCGCAGCGCTTGGTCAGCGCATAGGGGGAGAGAACATTGCCTTCTTTTCCTTCTCTCTTGGGGAGCTCCGTGGAATCGCCGTACACGGAGGAGCTGGAAGCGTAAACGAAGCGCTTCACGCCGTTCTGCCTTGACGCTTCCATCATGTTCAGCGTGCCGCGGATGTTGATCTCCTCATAGAGAAGCGGCATCTCGATGGAGCGGGGAACAGATCCCCAGGCAGCGAGGTTGATGACATAATCGACATCCTTTGTTGCCTTCATGCAGGCATCGAGGTCGCGGATATCCTCCTTCAGAAAGGTGAAGCGGGGATTGTCCATCAAAGGCTGGATGTTCTCGATGTGTCCTGTGGAGAGGTTGTCGAAAACACGAACGTTATAGCCCTTGTTCAGGACTGCCTCCGCGATGTTGGATCCGATGAAGCCGGCGCCGCCGGTCACGAGGAAGGTGCTGCCTTCCGGAAAGGTGATATTTTCAAAACTCATTGGATGATTCCTCTTTTCAGTTGTTGTGCGGGCATTCGACAGCATTCATTGTGATGTCGCGGGTTGCTCCGTGGTCTTGGCCCTGGCTTTCAACATCATTTTTGTTATGTGATGCCTCGGATTGCTCCGCAATCCTTCCGCCATTCGGAATCCGCTGATTTTCCATTCCATGGAAAATCGCTCCTTCCTCATGTCGGGCGGGCCTCAAATGCAGATGCGCTCCCGTGTACACACGGGCGCATCTGCGCTCTCGGCCCTGGCATCACATTATACCATATAGGCTAGAAGATCGGGTACGGCACAGCGCTGATCGTCAGGGAGCTGTCCTGCACCTTGCTGCCTCCCGCGTGGAGCGAATACTCCACATGCACGGTAATCTTCGCGTCTTTTTCCTCGATAGTGAGTGTCCGGGCCCAGACGCCAAGCTCCAGAGTCCCCACTGCTGTGTTGTAGTCGCTCACGTTCATTTTGCCTCTCTCAAAGATCATGTGAGAGTTCACGGAGCCTGACTTTTTTACGTCCAGGGTATCTCCAGTGTACTTGACTCTGTTGTGCGCGGGGGAATCCATCCCCTCGAGCTGTTCATCGTACAGAAAATAGTGGTGCCCGTTCTGTTTGTAATATCTGCCGCGGACCGTGAGGTCGACCGGCTCCTGTGCAACGCCGTCCACGACGTGGACGCCGTGCACGGTGATCAGTACATCTTTTGTCATGGATTGGCTGCTCCTTTCATCGAAATCAGTCTAATGGCCTCGTTTGCATCCGTCAAATGTTTGTGATTGGTTACTCCACGCAATCATGCCGCTGCGTCGACCCTCGCATTGCCTCTGGCAATCGCTCGGGGAACGCACCGGTCGCCGGATGGCCGCGTTTCCGCGCCCATCCGCCTGCATAAAAAATACAGCGCCGATCCGCCTGCGAGCAGTCGATCGTCGCTGTATCTTTCATGCCGGATTGTGTGTAAATCCTGGCCGCCCTTCTCTCTTATAATCGCCAGTAGTCCCACTCAGGTTTCTGGAAGTCTTTTTTGTGGAAGACGCCCTTAAGGTCAGAGAAGACTTTCGTCCTGTACTTCGGATTGTAGAAGGAGGCGATGTCCGCAGGTGTGAACTTCTCGAACTCTTTGTGCTTCACGGCCATGAGGACGGCATCCATGTTCTTCACCTCGGAGAGATCGTGGAACTGTACGCCGTAGAGCTTCTTCGCTTCCTCCGCATCCCCTTCGGGATCCACAATCATGGGCTCAATGCCGTATTCGCGCAGCTCCTTCACAATATCGAATACCTTCGTATTGCGCGTATCCGGGCAGTTCTCCTTGAAGGTAAAGCCCAGGATCACAACCTTCGCATTCCTTACCGGAATGTCGTTGCGGATGAGGAGCTTGACCAGCTGCTCAGCGCAGTACTTGCCCATGTCGTCGTTGATGCGGCGCCCCGAGAGAATGATCTGGGAGTGATAGCCAAACTGCTCCGCTCTGTAGGTCAGGTAATACGGATCAATGCCGATGCAGTGTCCGCCGACAAGCCCCGGACGGAAATTCAGGAAGTTCCACTTCGTGCCCGCCGCCTCAAGAACGGATTTTGTATCAATGCCCATCTTGTGGAAGATGATGGACAGCTCATTCATGAATGCGATGTTGATGTCTCTCTGCGAGTTCTCGATGACCTTAGCGGCCTCCGCCACCTGAATGGACTCCGCTCTGTGTACGCCTGCGTCCACAACGAGTTCATAGACCTTTGCCACCGTATCAAGCGTCTCCTCGTCCATGCCGGAGACAATCTTCTTGATCGTGTTGAGTCTGTGCACCTTGTCGCCGGGGTTGATGCGCTCAGGCGAGTAGCCGATCTTCCAGTCGCGGCCGCACTTGAGACCGGACTCCTTCTCGATGATCGGCACACAGATTTCCTCTGTCACACCGGGATACACAGTCGATTCGAAAACAACGACCGTCCCCTTCTGCAGATTCTGTCCGACAAATCTGGATGCTCCCTCAACAGGTGTGAGATCCGGTGTGTGATCGCTGTTGACCGGTGTCGGAACCGCTACAATGATAAAGCGCGCATCGCGAAGCCTTGCGGGATCCGCCGTGAACTCGACGGTCGTCTCCTTCACCGCCTCATCGCCCACCTCGTTTGTGGGGTCTATTCCCTTTTTATACTTTTCGATCTTCTCTTTGTTGAAATCAAAGCCGATGACATCGATCTTCTTGGCAAAGGCAACGGCGATCGGCATGCCCACATAGCCAAGGCCTACCAGCGCCAGCTTGTCCTGTCTGTTCACCAGTCTCTCGTACAGATCCATTTTGTCTCTCCTGCCTTCTGTGTCTTTGTGCGCCCTCTGCGCACAGTTAATCTAATAGTAGTGTTTTGGCGTTTACTTGTAAAGTCACTTCCGGATATACCCCAGCCAGTTCTCAAACATAAGAATATACCAGATCTGCGGCCGCCAGATTCCGCGCTGCTGCAGGTCCTCCCAGAGCCTTCGTACCTGCTGCGCGTCAAAATATCCTTCCGCCTTCAGCTTTGACGGCGCGATCAGATCCTCCGCCCAGCCGCGCAGCTCCTCGCTCCGGAGCCACCTCTGAATCGGGATGGAGAAGCCCTTCTTCGGGCGATCCACCAGATCTTTTGGCACATAGCGGTAGAGAACATCCTTTAGCACAAGCTTGCCCTCATGGTCATTGCGCAGATAATCGATCGGCAAAGTCCACGCGAACTCGACCACATCCCGGTCCAGAAACGGCACTCTCGACTCCAGGGAGACGGCCATTGCCGTCCGGTCCACCTTCACCAGAATATCATCCGGATGATACATAAGAAGATCCCGCAGCATCGCCTCCTGGCTCACCTGCGGCAGAAAATCCTCCGGCAGGAACGAATCCGCCGCCCGGAGCGTATCCGGAGCGAGAACGACATGGCCCCAGTTGTTTTCAGCAATGTTCTGCAGGCGCCCCAGCTCCAGCGGCCCGTGTGCCTTGAGAAGGGTTCCTTTAATGCGCAGCACTTCTTTTCGTGAAAGGGGCGAATGGAGAATAAAATCGGACGCGGCGCTTCGAAGCCCGTACGGAACGCCCTTCATCTTTCCCCAGATCCGCTCCAGAGAAGGATACGATCTGTAGCCGCAGAAGAGCTCATCCCCCGCATCCCCCGAAAGAGACACGGTGACATGCTGCCTCGTCATGCGGCTGACGAGATAAGTCGGAATCTGTGAGGAATCCGCAAACGGCTCACCGAACATACCGGCAAGCTTCGGAATCACATCAAGCGCATCTCTCTCTGTGATGTACATCTGTGTGTGGTCCGTGCCGAGGTGATGCGCGATCTGCTCAGCCGCCTGTGCCTCATCAAAGTCGCGCTCATGCATACCTATTGTGAATGTTCTGACCTTATCCCTCGACTGCGCCTGCATGAGAGAGACAATGGTCGATGAGTCGATGCCCGCTGACAGAAAGGCGCCCAGCGGCACATCTGCCACCATCTGCCCGCGGATGGCTTCCCGCAGGAGCCTCTCCAGCTCCATCGACGCCTCCTCACGCGTCCCCTTAAACGGACTGCTCTGCCCTCTTCTGGCAGCATCCTTCATAGACCAGTAGATCTCGTAACTGTATCCGCCCTCCAGATCCGCATTCCGGAAACTGCCGGAGACGGAGCGGTCCAGATCTGCCGGCACATCAAAGGGTGCAAACGGCGCATCAATGGTCAGCACTGTTCCGGGCTTGAGCTTATAAATGTCCTCATAGATGGTATACGGCGCAGGGATGTAGCCGTTCGCCATGTACAGAGGAAGGACGTCCTTCCGGATGCCGTTGGAAAATCCCTCCACTTCGCGAAAGGCGCCGATGTCCGAGGCAAAGCCAAAGCACGTCTCTCCTCCCGCCCTGTGGATCCAGCCGTAGTACAGGGGCTTTTCGCCCACGCGGTCCCTCGAGAGCAGGAGCTTCTTCTCTTTCGTGTCATAAATGCCAAAGGCCCACATGCCCTTCATCTGCTGCAGGGCGCGCACAGCGCCATACCCTTCCACAGCTTCCAGCAAAACTTCCGTGTCCGAGGTGCCGCGGAAACCAGGCACAATTCTATCAGCGAGAAGCTGTGCACGCATCTTCCCATAGTCGTAGATCTCCCCGTTGTAGGTCATGAGAAGACGCCCGCTTCCGGAGACAAAAGGCTGAGCGCCGGACGGCGTGAGATCAATGATAGAGAGTCTCCTGTGGCCAAATGTCACCAGGCCGTCCTCCGATGTGCGGATCCCCTCCGCATCCGGCCCGCGATCGCGCATATGGAGGTTCATGGCGTGGATATTCGCCTCCGCATCCCTTCCAAATGCACAAAGGCCGCTGATGCCGCACATAGGCGCCTCCCTTCCTCTCTGCTGCGCGCAAATACCGTCGGCAGCGTTGTACTTGCTTCAGTCACTGCTGCTCTCATCCATAAGTGACTGGTAATCGTAGTTTTCATAAAACTTCTCCTCAAAAGAGAGAAGCTCATCCATGTTGTCCTTCGTCACCTGATATCTGCCGTCCTTCATCCACCGCAGAAGCTCTGAGGAGACCTCCGGGCTGTAGTGCACGGCGTCCTTGTAGTTGGACAGATCAGTGATGAGGTCCGTATTGTCAGAGAACGAAAACAGCTTAATATTAGCACACTCGAGCATGAGGCTCATCGCGATGCGCTGCGCCTTAATCTGCCGCTCCAACGTCCCCTCGCTCCACATCGTGCCCCAGCGCACAATAGAAAACGGCGGAATGAAGCAATAAAACGTCGTCTCCGGGTGGGCCTTTGCGGGCTCCACAATGTTCTTTGTGACATTGTCCCTCACCATCTGCGCCTCGCTTTGCGTCAGGGGCTGCTGCTGCGAAGGCACCGGAAAACCGTCCATGCCGTCCAGGGCCTGCTCCCTTCCGTACTGCGTGTCCGGATCATCTGCGCTGTAGCTGTCAAAGGATTCGACGCCGCCCGCCGCTCCGGTGAGCCTGTTTTTGATCATCGGGAGGCAGTAGCCAAAGAGAACGTCGCGGTTCAGATAATAGCGGATATCGTTGAAGGGATTGCTGTCGTAGAGGTATGTCGGGAATTCGCCCATGTCACTGTGCATGGCGCCCGCAGACTCAATGAGGTAGGAGTCGTCGACGCTGCGCACGACAATTGTCACGTTGTGGAAGGAGAGTCCCTTCTCCATATTGGCGCTCACCTCATGAAAAGAGGCGCCCGGATATGGCACCTTGATACTGGATACACCAAAGAGCGCATCGAACTCAGAGGTTTTGAAATTGTCCGTGTTGCTCGTTCCCGTGATCATCGCATCATAAGAGAAGTGTCTGGTGATGCCGTCGTTCTGGGATCTCTGGTCAGCGAGGCGGTAATAGAAGCCTGAGAGCGGCGCGTGGTAGTGAAAGAAGGGATCGAGCACTGCGACCGCGGCTCCAAGAAGAACTGTGATCAGTATGACCGCACCTATGAAATTACGCATCCATTTGCCAGAAGTCATTCCCGCTCCCTGCTCCGCTGAAAATAAATAGCCCGGGGTGCTTCGCACCCTCCCTTGAATTGCTTTAATAAGCCAGCACACAAGGCGATGATTTTGCTCTGCAAAATCACGCCTTTGTGTGGCCCGGGG
>DEKA01000037.1:66833-69510 GCA_002353635.1 Lachnospiraceae bacterium UBA2734 | reverse complement strand
GTTCACGCAGCTGTTGCCGATACGATCCACGCTGTCCAGCAGCGCATTGAACGGAGCTGTAAGCTTTGCACTGCACTTTCCTTTGCCAACGCGCTCCATGTGCTTTGCGCGCATCTTATCATCGAGACGATTGATTTCGGTCTTCTCCTGCTCCAGCTTCTCCATGTCAAAACCGGAGCCGTTCATGATGGCATTCATAGCCTCATCATACATGGAAAGAATTCTACCGGCCGCATCGCGGAGATCGCGCATCGCCGCCTTCGAGTAAATATTCACGGAAGTCACGTTATTGGCCATCTCGCCGCACAGCATGGAAATCCGGTCAATTTCATTCAGAATGAACAGAATTCCGGTTGACTGATTTGCCTGCTCTTCTGACAGCGCACCAGTTGAGAAAATCCGCTCCATATATTCACTGATATAATCCGAGAGTTTTTTCTCCGTCTCCGCTTTGCGCTGCACATAGGTCAGTTCCTTATACTGCTCCGCCGGATCCTTCTTGGAGAGCGTATTGAACCCGCCGAGCATCTCCCTTACCATGTCGCTGCACCGGACGATTTCCTTTGCCGCAAGGCGAAGCGCTGCGATCGGCTGGCCCACAAATGCATTGTCGAGATAAACCGGCTGCTCCTCCGGAAGTTCCTCTCCCCTGCGGTCCGGAATCAGCTTCTTGACGATTTTCACCATGAGAGGAATGAGCGGCGTCCATGCAAGCGTCATGATAATGTTGAATCCCGTGTGCGCATTTGCGATCTGCCTCGAGATGATAGCAAGCTCGTTTCCCTTCGGCGAGATCCATTCGATAAGATTCGCATACGGCTTCACAAACCAGATGAAAATGAGAGAACCGGAAAGGTTGAAGATGCAGTGAGCCGCTGCAGCCCGCTTCGCATCTTTGGACTGATTCAGGGAAGCGAGAATCGCCGTAATGGTTGTTCCGATATTATCACCAAGCAGAACCGGAACAGCACCTGCAAGACCAATGACAGAATGTACTCCGTCCGGTCCCGCCTGCGAAGCGATATTCTGCAGAACCGCGATGGTGGCCGACGAACTCTGCACGACGAGTGTCATGCCGCAGCCGACCAGCATGCCGAGAATCGGAATATTTGCCACCTCCCGGATCGCATTCGCAAAAACTTCACTCGAAGCGAGAGGCTTCATGACGGAACCCATCGTGTCAATGCCGAGGAAAAGAAGTCCGAAGCCGAGGATCGTTCCGCCGACTGCCTTCACCTTGCGGCTTTTTCCGAGGAAATTCACAAGGAATCCGGCAAAGATGATGATCCAGACATAATCACTGAGCTTGAATGCAATGAGCTGTGCTGTCATCGTCGTGCCGATATTGGCACCGAAAATAACAGAGATGGCCTGCGGCAGAGTCATAAGGCCTGCGCTCACAAATCCGATGGTCATGACCGTCGTCGCAGAGGAACTCTGCAGAACCGCGGTGACAAGGGCGCCGGAAATGACTCCCATGACCGGATTGATGGTGAGGACACGGAGGATTTTCTTCATCCTCTCGCCGGCTGCCTTCTGAAGATAGTCGGACATCATTGTCATTCCATAAAGGAACACCGCAAGTCCGCCTAAAAGTCCGAATAAAATCTAGACAGGTTCGCTCATAATCCTCCGATAATCTCTTGATCCCCATGCCGTCATCTGTTTTATCGCTGCGCCATTGCAGGAATGAATGATTCCCTGTAACCATTCACTGCACAGAGCAGTGCATCTCCAGGTGAGGCAAATGTTTTTTACCTTTCATTTACATAAGAATCACATTCCGATTTATTCTTTCAGATTGCCAGCAATCAAACTATCAATATTGCGTAAAGCTCATGTAAATTTCACGTAAATTTAAACTCACTAAAACAGCAGACTGCAGATGTCGAAGGATGACAGCGGTTTTCGGCAGTAAAAAAGCCGCCCGCGGCACTGCCAGGCTGCAGTGGGGGACGGCTCATGAAGAAATATTCTATCTGTTCAGTTGTAATGCCGGATGACAGCCTTGGAGCGCCCTCATCCTGAAAGGGTCCATCCGGAGCCTTCCGGAACCTTCCCGTCCGGAAACGCCGCGGAAAAATCAGGCAGCACGCTTCTTTTCTGGCACAGTCTTTCCCGCGCGTCTGCGGATCGGAGGACAGGCCGCCGCGGATTCGCCGAACATCTGAATCCGGACCGGATAAAATGCCGCAAGAAGGATCTCACCGAAAAGAATGCAGCAGACCGCCTCCCCTGCCCCGACCGTCAGGGCCAGATAGCCGAAGCCTCCCGGAACGCCGTAGGCATAAATCAGAACAAGCGGCACAATCAGTGCGTTTGCTGCCACAGGAGGAAGACTGCAGAGAAAGCGATGCTTTCGGAGTACATAAGTACCGAGTGCACCAAGCAGTGTTGCCAGTGTTCCGAAGATGACATCCGGAAGCGCCGAACCGATTGCAATATTCGCAAGGAAACAGCCGATTGTAAGACCCGGAATGGCTGCCGGTGTGAAGAAAGGCAGAATGGTGAGTGCCTCGGAGAAGCGGACCTGGATGGCGCCGCTTGCAAGATCGAATCCGACGGCAAGCCAGGTCAGGACGAAGTACAGAGCCGCAATAAAACCGGCCTGTACCATGTACAGGGTTTTAGAATTTCTCATATGGAGTTCTCCTTTAGTTTTGTGCGAGTGGGAAGG
>DEKA01000037.1:44416-66751 GCA_002353635.1 Lachnospiraceae bacterium UBA2734 | reverse complement strand
CGGCTGCATTCCCGTTCGAAAATCTGACGCCTCAGAAAGGAGCAGCCTCCTTCAGCAGAGGTCCCTATGATGAAACTCCTTTCTTCCGGATGCATAATCGCCGACAGTCTGGCCGTTTCCCGTGAGCTCGTACTTGTAGGTGACAAGCCCCTCGAGACCCACCGGCCCGCGCGCATGGAGTTTTCCCGTGCTGATTCCCACCTCTGCGCCAAAACCGTACCGGTATCCGTCTGCAAACCGTGTCGAACAGTTGCGGTAAACGCCCGCGCTGTCCACCATCGAAAAAAAGTAACGGGCTGCCTCGTCATTTTCTGTCATGATGCAGTCCGTGTGATGCGACCCGAAACGGTTGATATGAGAAACCGCCTCCTGCACGCCGTCCACCAGCTTTAGCGAAAGGATAAGATCTCCGTACTCGGTCGAGAATTCATCCTCGCCCATGACCTCGAAGTCCGCGGGAACTCCCGCAGGCTTCTTTCCGGATTTTTCTGCTTTCTCCGCAGTCTCCTCAAGCTTCTCTCCGACTTCTTTCGTGCCGCGCATCTGGACACCAGCCGCTGTGAGGGCTGCGACGAGCTTCGGAAGAAATGAATCCGCAATCCCGCGGTCAATGAGGACCGTCTCCACCGCATTGCACGCCGCGGGGTACTGCGTTTTGGCGTCGAGAATAACGCGCACGGACATCTCCTGGTCTGCATCCCTGTCCACGTAGATGTGGCAGATGCCGCTCGAATGGCCCATGACCGGAATCTTCGTTCGCTCCATGATGGAACGGACGAACCGGTTCGACCCGCGCGGGATGATAAGATCGACATCGCGGTCACATTTCAGAAGTTCATCAATTTCACTGTGGGATTCTGCCTGGAAAAGGCACCCGTCCGGAAGGCCGGCTCTGTCCGCGGCATCTCGGATGATGCCGAAAAGCACGCGGTTCGTCTGCGCAGCCTCACGGCCGCCCTTGAGGATGGCACAGTTGCCGCTCTTGATGCACAGCGACGCAACCTGTACCATTGCATCCGGCCGCGCCTCAAAAATGACACCGATGACGCCGATCGGAACGCTCACTCTCGTCAGGACAAGGCCCTCATCGAGCTCCCGCCGGAGAAGGACACGTCCGACCGGATCCGGAAGCCCGTCGAGTTCCCTGAGGCCTTCAATCCTGTCGTGCATTTTGTCTTCGCCGTAGTGCAGACGCCTGCGCACCGGCTCCGCAAGCCCGCTCTCTTCTGCGGATGCAAGGTCTTCCCTGTTCGCCGCAAAAACTTTTTCCTTATTCTCTTCAAGTCCCTCCGCGATGTACGAAAGCGCTGCGTTCCGGACAGAAATCGGAAGCGCCGCCATCGCAGGCGAGACAAGTTTCATTTTTGCAGCTTCTGTCTCTATACTCATTCTTAAACCTCGTTTAGGCAAAATCCGCGAATGCGGTTTTGCAGAATGCGTCAGCCGGTACGGATATCCGCGGCTACACAGTCTCCGGTTTTGCCGGGCTTTCCGCTGCGGCCGGACTTCCGGCAGTAAGTTTTCGGCTGATCTCACGCCCGGTCGGTGTCGCGGCAAGACCGCCTTTGCCGGTCTCCCTCAGCTCGCTCGCAGTAAGGTGGCCTACGCTCTTCATCGCATCGATTACCTCGTCCGGCGGAATCCGGCTTGTGATACCGGAAAGTGCCATCTCCGCCGCGGCAATTGCATTGAAAGCGCCGACCGGATTGCGCTTCACGCAGGGAACCTCGACAAGCCCGGCGACCGGATCACAGACAAGTCCCATGAGGCCGGAGAGCGCGATTGCGGCCGCATCCGCAATCATCCTGTCTGTACCTCCGCGGAGGAATACCGCAGCTCGCGCCGCCATTGCCGACGCCGATCCGATCTCGGCCTGACAGCCGCCCTCTGCACCGGACAGTGATGCGCGGACTGCAATCACCCCGCCGATGCCGGCAGCGACATAAAGAGAACGGACCATATATTCATCCGAATAGTGATACCGCTCCTGCATGGAAATAAGAACAGCCGGCACGACACCGCTGGAACCGGCCGTAGGAGCGGCCACGATACGCTTCATGCATGCGTTGGATTCCGCAATCCGGAGCGCACGTTCGAGGATCCGGCTGCCGAATTCACTGCAGAGGCTGTCCTCCCGGTGTCTGCCGATTTTTGCGGCATCCGTGCCTGTAAGTCCGCTTGCGGACTTCAGCTTTTCATCGTATTCGCGGTCAGACTCGAGCATCGCCTGCCAGATTTCGTTCATTTTGGCAAGTGACTTTTCCATTGAAATGTTCTCTTCGCGGCGGTCATCTTCCATGACCGTCTCCCAGAAGGAAGTGCCTCTTTCCTCATCTGCTTCCAGAATATCCTTCAATGATCCAAACATTCTTACTCCTCGTTTCCGTGCCTTCAGAATGGAACCGGAAAATCCGCGGCCGCCTTTTGTCTGCACACTTACGCTTCCGTATGCATTCAAAGTGTGCTTTTCTATTCAGCCTGTTCGCTGATTTTCACAGCCGGACTGTAATACGTGACCTTTTCAACTCCTTCGACTTTTCGCAGCCATTCGATGGAATCCGGCGGAACCTCCTGGTCACACTCGATGACCATGACCGCGTGCCCGCCGCGGCCTGAACGGTACAGCTGCATTGCCGCGATATTGACCGATTTATGCTCGAGCATCGTCGTGACTTCCGCGACATGTCCGGGCTGGTCAAGGTTGTGAACGATAAGCGTCGGATAATCTCCGCTGAAATTCGCGTCAAGTCCGTCGATTTTATCGATCCNNCCCGCCGCCGATCGAGGAGGCAACGACGGTCAGCCTGCGTCCGCTCACCGACTTCATGATGAGCTCAACCGAATTCGGATGTGCTTCTTCCCCGAGGTCAATTCCCTTTATTTCAAAGGAAAGCCCGCGCTCCCGTGCAAGACAGAAGCTATCCGGAATCCTTCGGTCATCCACATTCAGCCCGAGAAGACCTGCGACGATCGCTCGGTCCGTGCCGTGTCCATGCCCGGTCGCGAGGAAAGAGCCGTGCAGCAGAATCTGCGCATAGGAAATTCTCTCTCCCATGAGTTTTCGCGCTGTGAGACCGATACGCACAGCACCTGCTGTGTGCGAACTCGAGGGCCCGACCATGATCGGTCCAACTACGTCAAAGATATTCATCCGTCATCACCTTCATTTCAAATGGACAGGTTTAGCAAAGTTTACTCTCTTCCGCCGTTCTTTTCCATTCTTTCTTCGTTTTCACGGGCAGTCTCATGAATCACATCACCGTACCCTGTAAGTGCTGCAAACGGCGAAAACTGGGCCGCGCGCTGTTCCTTCGAAAGATGCGGGTGATGATCCGATTCATGATNNATGATGCGGAAGATCGAGGATATCCCCGTACCTCTCAAAAACCCGGGGATCGGCTTCCCTGTCCGGACCGGGTTTTGATTCCGGTCCCGGCTTCGGCCCTGATTCCGGTTTCGTTTCTATATTCTTCCTTGCGTTATCCATGTGAACAGGTCCTCTCCCCGCTGATCCATCCGGCAGGGCTCTTACTTAGTGTCTATGCACGGTGTCCGCCGATCTGCCCGTTGCGGTCGATCGTCGTCGCTCCCTCCTCAAGGTTCATCCCCTTGATGAGGGCATTCTTTCCGTATTTTTTCTGGATCGCGAGCGTCGCTTCCTGCAGGCGCNNCGGCCTTCTCTTCTTCTTTTCTCCTGCGCTCTGCGGCCACCCCGCCAAAATCCGCGAAGAAGTCCATCTGCCGGTACTGCTCTTTCTCCTCCTGCGATTTTTCCTCCGCATCCCGGTCCTTCACATGCTCCGCGCTGATATTCACTCTCCGCACGAGCAGCATCGGATCCGTGATCCGGGTGAAAAGGTCCATCACCTTTTCCGTGATAATTTTCGTCGACGAGGTAAATCCGCCGAGCCGCACAGATCCGTTTGCATGTTTCGGGACTTTCCGGCCGTAGCGGTCTTCTGTGACCGGGCCGTGATACTTCCGCGCGATGGAAGGGTCCGACAGATTCGAGGTGTCGTAGCCGATGTACAGCACGATTTCATCGGTCACAAGCTTCTTGTCCACAAGATCGAGCACCAGAAGATCTGTCATCTCGCGGACTATGAGACGGGCTTTTTCATTCGTATACGGACAATGAAGGACCTGTCCCTGCCCGATGCTCCTGTTGTCCGGCCGGTATGACTTGATATCAGCAATCGTCGCACTCTCGAACCCCCACGCGTGATCGATGAGGAGTTCGGCATTCACACCGAAAAGACGATACAGAAGATCCTCGTTGTGATAGTCTCCGGGGCCGCCGAGGGAACAGCGCGCGATATCGCCCATCGTCGCAAGGCCGTTCTCATTCAGTTTTCGCGCATACCCGCGCCCTACCCTCCAGAAATCCGTGAGCGGCTCATGTGCCCAGAGTTTCCTTCGATAGCTCATCTCGTCCAGCTCAGCGATGCGCACGCCGTCTGCATCCGCCGGGATATGCTTTGCCACCACATCCATCGCGACTTTGGCCAGATACAGATTGGTTCCGATGCCGGCCGTCGCCGTGATGCCCGTCTGCGCGAGGACATCGTGGATCATCTTCATGGCAAGGTCGTGGGCACTCATCCCGTAAGTATGAAGATAGCCGGTGACATCCATAAAAACCTCATCAATGGAGTAGACATGGATATCCTCCGGCGCTATGTATTTCAGATAGATCTGATAAATTTCCGCGCTCCGCTTCATGTACAGTGCCATGTGCGGAGCCGCGGCAATAAAGTCAAGCTGAAGGGACGGGTCACGGCCGAGCTCGCGGCTGTCCGAAGACTTCCCGGTAAAGGGTCTTCCATGGTTTGCGGCTCTGCGCCGTGCATTCACGCCGCGCACCATCTCAAGCACTTCGAAAAGACGGGCGCGTCCCGGAATTCCGTACGCCTTGAGAGAGGGCGAGACCGCAAGGCAGATTGTTTTCTCTGTACGGCTCACATCCGCGACGACAAGATTCGTCGTCAGCGGATCAAGGCCGCGCTCGCTGCACTCGACCGAAGCGTAAAACGACTTGAGGTCAATCGCGATATACTGTTTTGCCCTGCTCTCTCCCATACCGTCCCGGATCAGCCTTTCATTCCCGTCAGTGATCTGACCTTGAATAACTGTTTTTCATATGGTTGCTCTGCTCATCAAGAACCGCAAGCAGTGTCTTCTGAGCAGACTTTTTTGCCATTTCGGCGACCTCACTGTTGGCCTGCGCGCGGAGTTTTGCAGATTTTTCAGCATCCCCCTGCGCATCCTTCAGCAGCCGGTCATATTCTCCGATAATGCGGTGCCCCTCCGACTGAACCTCCATCTGATAGTGCTCGATGTGATTGAGGCTCTTGCCGTAGCTTGCGTCTGCAAGCGCTGCAATCAGGCGGCTCGTCCAGTAGAAATTGTCGGTCGACACCTCTCCCGTCGTATTCGAGAGATAATCCGGTGTCGTCTCCACATTCGCATAGAACGGCACAAATGCATTGAAAACATTCGACCCGAATGCCAGCCACTGCACCGCCATAATCTCCTTCGGCATGTACGGACGGAGCTGTACAAGGGAGACGAAGTTGTTGCGGTTGATGCCGATCGGGCGGAACTCCCCTCTTCTGGAAGAATCGCCGTAATGGCCGTAGGGATCAAATGGTGTGCCCTGGTAGTGCGCGGAGAGAACGTATTTGACATCCTCCACCGTGATCTTGTGCTCGGGCACAAGACTCCACGGAAGATCATCGTCGTCCGGTGCAAACTCGGCGTCCGGTCCATCCCACTTGTAGGTGTTGGGATTCAGATAGCGGAGCATGAACCATGCTCTGGGCGTGTTGTATGTGTGATCGGAATCCGCATGGGAGCCAAAGGCCGCGCGCACGTCGAAATCCGTCTCATCCTTCTCCTCGTCCATTGTGAGGTCGAGATGATTCTTCTCGATGAACTCGCGCAGATCCCTGGAGCACATGTTGTCCTTCTGATCGCCGAAGGCATCCGTCAGATCGAGAGAAGAAATTCCCTGCTGGTTCGGCATAACGACGTAGGCATTGTCCGGCACGCGCTTTGCGATCCAGTGGTGGCCTCCGATCGTCTCAAACCACCAGACTTCATTGACATCCTGAATGCCGATGCCGTTCATCTCATAGGTGCCATAGCGCTCGTGCAGCATGCCGAGGCGCTCCACGCCCTCTCTCGCGCTGTGGATATAAGGCAGAACGATCGTAACGAGATCCTCCTCGCCGATACCGCCCTTTACGAGAGGATCAGCACCGAGCACTCTTTCGTTTGATGTGATCGTCTCCGTAGCCGTCATGGAGACATTGGCCTCATTGACGCCGGCCTCTCCCCAGATGCCCTCGTTGTTCAGCGCATTGGGCACTGCCGTATAGCGCATCGGATTGTCCGGAAGGTCGATCTCAACCTTCGAGATTACGGACTGATAGTGCCTCGGCTGCTCCTGCGGCGTTACAACGATGAACTTCTTCGCCGTGAACTGCCCGGAGCCGGAGTCTTCGTTTCTTGCCACAAAGGTAGATCCGTCATAGGTCGCGCCGCGCCCGACCAGTATAGTTGTACAAGGCATATGCAAAACCTCCTGCTGTAATCATTGTCAGCACCAATAATGGTCAATAAAAGATAAGGACGGCGCCCTGCGCCATCAGGACCGTATCTGCCGGGACACGCTGACAGAATGTCCCGGCAGACAGGTCTGTCTCCCGCCATCCGTACCGCGCCGTCCCCAGCATTCGGACAGGACCCCGGCCGGACAGCGTCTGTCTGCCCCGTCCTGGCCGATGGCCACGGCAGCAGGTCAGATCATCAGATCAGTTGAAATTGAAGAAATGCCGTACGATCTTATATGCCCCGGTCGTCAGCGCGCGGCCGCCGCGTCCCGGCAGATGCATCGCGATGCCAAAGATGCCGTTGCGCAGGTGCAGATACAGTAAGAAATCCTTCTCCTTCAGATACTGCCACAACTCGTCCTTCTTCTTCAGATTCTCCGGCGTGTTGGAGACGATACAGAGGACGGAGGAAACCGTCGTGATGATTTCCAGATAGCTGTACATATACTGGCGGAGCTTCAGATGTGCGTTGATCCGCGACTGGTTGGCCTTGTCGGTGAAGTAGTCCATCATGAGCTTGTTCACGCGGATCTGCTGATCGATGCGCGAGATCATGACCTTCTGGTTGACCGACTGGTCCACGCGCCCGATGAAGTAGTAGTACAGATTCACATCCATGTAGTACATGTTCCGGACATACGGAAGCGGGTCAAAGACATAGATGTTGTCCACGTAGAAGCAGTGCTCCGGGAGCACCAGTCCGCACTCACGCAGCAGCTTTGTTCTGAAAATAACGGAGTGCATCAGAATGTAGTGTCCCTTATGGAAGTGACCGATGTCATCCCATGTGAACATCTTTCCAACAGGAAGGGTCTTTCTGTACTGGATCACCTTGTGGCGGTCCTCGCCCTCCTTGTCATAGACGTAGTTGCAGATCATCATATCGAGCTGCGGGCTTGCGCCGGCGAGCTGGCGGAGCTTGTCCAGTACCTCTTTATAGGCGCTCTCCTTCAGGTGATCGTCGCTGTCACAGACCTTGAAGAACTGACCGGTGGCATTCTGAATGCCCGTGTTCACGGCGCTGCCGTAGCCGCCGTTCTCCTTGTGAATGACGCGGACGATGTTGGGATGAAGTGTCTGGTAGCGGTCTGCGATCTCCGCTGTCCTATCCTTCGAGCCGTCATCTACAATGATGATCTCCACATCCTCTCCGCCAACGAGGAGAGAGTCGATGCAGCTCGCCATATAGCCCTCGGAGTTGTAGCAGGGCACGCAAATCGTCAGTAGTTTCATGGGATTTTGTTCTCCTTAAAAATAAGGTAACCGTTTATCACCCCATCTCGAGAACCTGCGGTTCTAGAGATATAGGCGTTCAGAGGCGCTCCGCGCCTTGCCCGCCCCTCGAAAGCTCAAAATTTTGTCCGTAAAGTAAGCTTCCCACCCAAAATTATGAGCTTTCGAGGGGTGCTAAACAATTACAAATCAATCACGCAGTCTGCTGCGCTCCAACTCATATTTGTCAATCGTCGTGAGGCAGTCGCGCAGATCGTCGAACCTCTCGTCCAGCGTTCCCTCGCCAACCTCCACGCCGCTTGCCAGCGCCATCGTATCGATCATCTCGTTCGTAATGCGGGGCCGCAGCTGGATGAGAATACCGATCTTCTCCTCCACTGTGCGCGCATCCAGGAACTGCTCAACCAAGGGATCCAGATGTGCATTCTCTTCACCGGGTGCCAGCTGGACGTCGTCCTCATCTGTATCAGGCTTCTCCGCTGCTTCCGGTTCATTCTGCTGCGCCGAATAATCTGTGTAATGCTCTGTCGTGTTGTAGGTCTCAGCGGGGTGATCTTTGAACTGGACGGCCGGCTGGCTTGCTGATTGTTCATCCTGGTGATTGGAAAATTGTTCCGCAGCCGACTCACCAGCCCCCCTGTCATTGTCCTCGCTGCCCTCTGTATAGTCCCGCACCTGTGCAGCAGGCTTTTCAACCGGCTCTTCTACAGTGTAGGTCTCCGACTTATCAGACCTAGCGGATCTGTCGTAGTTTTCAATAGTCTGCGGGCGCTCGTTCTCCGGATCCGCGATCAGCGTGAAGCGCCACTTGGTCTTGACATCCGGGTATTTCACATGGTCCACTTCGGAGGTGAACTGCTCGAGACTGCGCGCAAAGACTTCGTAGTCACCGTACAGCTGCTGGTAGATGACGAGCTCCTCGCCCGTGTCCTCCTTGCGTGCAATGGTCAGGACCTGATAATCCTTTCCCTTGAAATGTCTGTATCTCTGAAAGGCCTTCGGCCTCTCCTGATGTTCTCCCATAGTTCGTTGTGCTCCTTTTGGGGTTTCACCCCACTGCCGTGAACTGCACGATCAGTTTCTCCACCGCGATGCGCGCGTCAATCCTGCCGCTCTTGTAGTCCGCATCGGCCTGCACCAATGCCCGCAGATCCTGCACGAGCTCCGCGTCCGTGTAGCCCTTCAGCATGGGCATCACCTTCTTCGTCAGAACGAAATAATTCAGATGAAGCCGCTCAGCCATTTCCTTCGCAGAGGTCTTTCCCTGCATCTCGAAGAGCTGCAGCAGCTGATTGAACTGACGAAGGAGAAGCGAGAGGATCACCTGCGGAGGTGTCTGCAGACGGATCAGATCCATATAGATGGATAAGGCCTCATCCGCTCTCTTGTAGCCGATCGCGCTGATCATATCAAAGATGCGGTCCTGCACCTGCCGCGAGCAGATCGCCCGCACATCGTCCTCTGTGATCTGTCCAGTGCCTGCGCAATAACTCACAAGCTTTTCTGCCTCACTCTGGATATTGAGCATATCCGTCCCGGCATACTCCATGAAAACACTGAACGCCCCGCCCGTGATCTGCAGCCCTGCATCGCGGAAATGCTTCACCACCCATGTCCGGAGCTGGTTCTCATCAGGCGTCGTGCAGTCGATTACGAAGCCGTTCTTTTTGATCGAGCGATAGAGCTTATACGTCTTGTTCGGCGCTCTCTCCACGAAGATCATGTGTGTCGTATCCGGCATCTTCGGGAGGTAGTCCGCCAGCTGCTCCATCTCCTCCGTGGATTTCAGAGGAGGTTTTGCAAAGAGCCACGAATTCTCAAAGACAATGACACGTCTGTCCGCAAAAAAAGGGAGGGTCTCCGCCAGATCAATGATCTCCGGCACCGTGAAATTCTCTCCCGTGTAATACGAGCGGTTCATCTCATCGCCGCCGCCCAGGATTGCATCGCTGAGGAGGTTTCGGTTCTGTGTCCGCAGATAGTCCTGCTCGCCGCAGATCATATAGACCTTTTGAAAATCCTGCTCCCGGATCTGCCTCTCCAGCTCCTTATGGACCTCTGTATAGCTGACTTCATTGTTGCTCTTCTTTGGCATCTGATCTCCCGCCGCGCATATCCCGGATTCCGCATTCCCTGTGCTGTACTGTCATCCGCTGACAGGGCGCAGTCATTCCGGTCCCGGTTGGACATTTTCTCCGGCTCTGCACGGCTGTCTTCTATTATACCGCCCTGCAGACGATTGTACCATGTCGATCTGCGTGTAGAGGTAATCGTCATCAGGCCGTGCAGTCATCGGATCTGAATATTCCCTGATGAGACAGATAGTTTTATAACCTTGACCAGCGTATAAAAGAAATCGCCCATCCCTGTGCCTTTACACATAGAGATGGGCGATTTACATGCGCGCAGACAGACGATAATCGCGCGCTCAGAAAGACATTTACTTCCGCTACTCCAGCTATACACAGGCAGGACATATGCCCTGATCAACAGACTCTTATCCGACCACTATCCGGGCAGCGTCGCGGCAGTTATGGTGTGGTATGAAGCAGCTGTAATGGCATTATGGTCACCTGTGCGTTCTCCTGCGGCTCATCACCGTCCACATCGCAAAGCCTGCCGCTGCAGCCAGCGCCGCAATGCCATAGACCATCATATTGCTGTCATCGCCTGTTGCAACGGACTGATTGTTATTCCTGGAGACTCCCCTTACAGCGCCACCATTCTCAGCAGGTGCCTGACCTCTTGCTACTCCGGCGACCTCTGCGGGCTGTGCCGCAGGTGCAGGTGCTGCAGCCGGCGTGGCTGGTGTCTTTGCAGGTGCCGCCGCCACTGTAATCTGGCTTGTTGTGTTACTCGGCTCTGATGATGAATGATGTGAGTGTTTATAATGGTGTTCAGCCATCACAGGCTCATCCGTCGTGCCTGAAGGCTGTTCAGTATCAGGTTTCTCCGGAACAGCAGGTTGATCGGGACCAGCAGGTACTTCTTCTTTCCCGGCATTCAGCGTAAATGCGATCGTAGTAACATCATTTGCTGCCTGCGCAAAGTCCTTTCCTCCGGGCATCTGTACTGCATTCCAGGTATAATTGAATGTCTTTGTTTTCTGATCCAATGTCGCATTGGCAAGAAAGCTTCCCCTTAAGGACTCAACAGTAACCGTCATCTGGCCGTCTTTTGCTACCGCCAGATGAGGGAAGCATATCTTCATCACGCGGTCATTCTCTGACGAACCAGCCATATGCACAATTCTGTCCAATTCAGTAAATGTGCTGACAGACTCGTTTTGAAGACCAAATGTAACCGTCACTTCCTGTCCGTTCACCACTGTATTCTTAATAACAAAGGCATTCGTTCCAAATGTCGGCTCAACAGCCTCCGCCTTAAGATCTGCAGGAAGAGTGATGCCATCCGGGAATTTCGCCTTCATCACGAAATTAAAGGAAACGCCCGGATCTCCAGATGCATTGGTAAGTTGGATCTCGTCATGATGATCCGGTCTGGATATGCTGTCAAGTTCATCAATGATCGGCTGGACATTCAAAGATCCGATCAGATCAATCGAACTGCCGACTTTTGTCTGATAAATCTGATCGCTCTCCGTGTTCTCCTTGCCACCGTTCAAGACACTTATATCTCCATAGAGTGTAGATGACTCAGGTGTCTTCACCGTATAGGCAATGGTATCGTTATCGTTCTCACTCTGAGCATCATCTTTGCCGTTTTTGAGCGCAGACTTTGTCCCTTCGCCGGCCTGTTTTGCCGTCCACGTGAAGGATGGCTCATACAAAACCTGGTTCTGGTTCTCCTCATTCACAACTTCCGCGGAGAACATACCACTTAGTGTTCCAGTCGATGTAACGGATGCATCGTTCTGAAGGCTGTCCGAAACAGTAACCGGAACCCTGACTTCGAGAATATCGCTCACGCTTTCAACGGTCTCTTTGAGCTTTATGAAGCTTGTATATTTGTCTTTCAGCGTCATGTCAACCGTAACGGTGCTGCCATTAACCTTCACGCCGCTGATTTTAAACAGCTTGTTGTCTGTGAGCGTCACATTGCTGATGTCCGCATGGCTGAAAAGTCCGTTTCCGAGTGTGATCTCAGCTTGAAAAGAGCTCTTCACATTGCGGATTGTATGCTCCTTCTCGCTTCCCTCCATCGTATTGATCTGGTCTTTGATGGAAGAAACATCCAGTCTGCCAACGAACGTCAGTTTCTGCCCCGGCTGCACACCTCTGATTGCGCAGCTGTCCGCCTCACCTTTATCTGTGCTATCCGCACTCTTATCTGTCGTTATGTCGCCGGGCAATACGAGATTCAAAGGCTTGCTTAGGCGGTACGAAATCGAAATCGGATTCTTTCTGTCTGCGTTGCTGTCCTTTCCGGATTCTGTCTGGGAAGGCTTGAACGTAAAAGCAAAGTAATATGACTGCCCCTGACTGGTGGCGTCCGGATTGCGGTCCAGCGTCGCGATCGCCTGGAAATTACCGCTCACATCACCGGCAATTTCAAGGACATCTCTGTCGGACTTGTTCTCACCATTGACCATGAGTCCAGCAATTTTGAAAGTGATTGTATCGTTCTCAGACTCAGAAAGCGCTGTCTTTATCCCGGTGCTGTTCACCGCATCGTACAGCTTCTGATAATTGTCAATGCCGCTCTTCAGCTCAAAGGTCACAGTGATTATGCGTCCATTTATCGTGGTCTTCGTCACATCAAAACAGCTGCCGAGTCCGTCGGTGCTCACCTGAACGGCCGTCTCATCCGGAACTGCAAACCCTTCCGGAATGTCAAATGTCGCCGTGAAGGAGCACTTTGGCGCTGTGATAATGATGCTGCTGTACTCACTCTGGCCGACATCAAAGCTTCCCGCGATAGCTTCAAGCTTTTCCTTAACTTCCTTCACGTCAACAGCTGCTGTCAGGGTCACCGTGTCACCCGGCTTGACCGACTGAATCCGCGTGGAATCGCTGCCATTCTCTATGCCGCCGTGCCAGATATCAGCCGGGAGTGTAATGGTTCCGTTGTGTTTGTAGCGACCGACGGTCGGCTCCCATTGGAGATACCAAGTCACATCATCCGTGATCTCTGGATTTTCCCCTTGTATAGGAATGAACCCCCAAAGTTTGAAATCATTAAAGTTGATCAGTGTACCAACATTGGAAAAAGCGCTGGTTGACCAATAGTTGTTGTCTTTAAGCTTGTAGCCGCTCTTTGAAGCCTGCTCGTCCGGCTTCAGTTGCTTGAGTACAGGCGTCAGTTCGCCCAGATGCTGGCCATATGTGGCAGTCTGCTTGAGAACCGCCGTCTCCCCGCCGTAGCTGTCCGTATCAATCTTGAAATATTGGGAATCGCGGAAAATGGAGTCTTTGCCGAATTGTCCGCCATTGGCCGAGAATCTGACTGTATACTGCTTTGCAGCATACTGTGCATACAGATCCACCTGTGTCTGTCCGTTCTCAAACGAAATCGCATCGCCCTTTTTATATTGCTTAGCCGTTCCGTCCTCGGCCGTCGTCCAGTATTCGAACTTCTTTCCCTGTACAGCAAAATCCGACTTGCGGTTCACAATATCCGGATAGCCGACGACCGTCATTTCCGTCTGCCCCGGCTGTGCGCTCTGAACATACGACTGACCTTCCCCGTTATGGTACACAACGCTGATGTTGTCCCACTTGGCGTACACTTCAGTATCGCAGGTCAGAGACTCATCCATCGTATTCTTCGTAAACTGATGCTCTGTGCCCTCGCTGTCCTGATAGAACCATCCGAGGAATTTATCGCTTTTATCGCTGCTGATCGGATCTTCCGGATACGTATTGCCCTCCACAAAATCCAGGGATTTACCGCGGATCGTTGATTCGGTCTTGGGCTCCGTCGCCCCGCCAATGAATGTGGCATTGCTGTTGTTCAGTGTAAACGTCACCTTGGCAGCCGGGCCCCAGACGTGCTTCTTTCCATCACGGCTAACATTGCTTACCGCATACTGGTAGTACTTGCCACTCTTGTTGAGCATTTGTATTTCATCAACATGTGAATCGGACAATGTAAACAATGAAAGTTTCTCATTCCCATTGGACTCTCCATTCACAGGAATGTAAACACCATCATTATCGTCTGTGTATTTAACAAGAAACGAGCCACCGGTTACTATATAATTTGTTCCGCTTTCACCAAAGCCGTTATCGGAATTGCTTTTAGCTGGTGTTTGGATCACGCTGTTATTACAGATTGTAATTTTGCCATCACCATTACTACTTTGCGCGCCGAACAGAGCGCCTGAATTTCTTCCATCACCTCTCAGAGTTGTGTTGTCCAGTGTAATATTGCCTGTATTGACATTCAATCCACCTACTCCACCATTTCTGAGGTCAAGCGTAGAATTCTTAAATGTCATCACTGTATCTTTGCTTTTAAGCCCTATGGAAACTGCAGCTCTAGATCCATAATCAACCTGCAGAGTTGAGTTCAAGAAAACTGTTGGCTTGCCCTGAAATGTAATCGCTGTGCTTTTACCATTGGCTTTCAAATATAGCGTCGAGTCTACAATTGAACCACCGTCAACCCAGTAGCCACTACGAAAACCAGATACAGTGAGCGACGCATTCTTCATCCTCAGCGCATATCCATCCATCCAAGCTTGATTCTGCGAAGTGACATCCAGCGTCGCATTCTCGAAATAGGCACTGCTGTAGTAGAAGTCTGTCTCATCCCTATCATTTGCCGTGATAACAACACTGTTCTTATCTACGCTTCCCTCCACGCTTCCTTCGATATAGATGCCTTTTTTGTTGTCCTTAAAGTCATACGTTCCGTCGTTTACTTTCGCACCTTGTTTCACAGTAAGCGCAGTCTGAAAGCCACTCATGGTGAGCTTGCTGCCCTTGCTGGTCTGGATCTTTGAACCGCTTTCAAGCGTTATTCCGTTACTGTTATTTCCGGTTATTGTAGTATTATCCGCAATATCCAGCGTGATCTTCTTGCTGATCACTGCGCCGGCAGGTGCTTCGTCGTTCTCGCCAAAGTCCCCCCGAATATGGACAGTATCTCCCTCATTAGCATCATCCACCGCATCTTTAATGGTCGAATACGGCTTATCATTATCATTCACCCAGATTTTTCTATCTGTATTCTCTGGGGTGGTGCTCGCAATTGCGTAAATAGAGAACTCGGATGTCTCAAGAGAAACAGTACCCTCCTTCTCATTGACATCGCTGTTCTTCACCTCCGTGGCAGAGGCATTCTCATCTTTCAGATGATAGGCGGTCACATCGCTGTCTTCACTGATTCCGATGTTGGAAAAACGGACCGAGATATCCTTCCTGGGTTCAATGCCATGCTCGTCTTCTTTGTAGAAGTCAAAGTCATAAGCTCTGACGTCGCTTTCCTCAAGATCCTCATTATCTGAAGCATCCTTCAGCGCATCCAGAATCTTCACGCTGTCGACCTGCGTGATTTCCATCTTTATGCCTTCAGGAAATGCTCCCTCAGGTGCACTGACACGGATAACCGTGCCGTCGTCCATTCGAGCTTCATCGAAATCAACCGCCGGATATGTGTCCTCTTTTTCCTCTGCCTTGAAATTGGCAGTGTAAGTCACGTCCGCATCGATCTTTGTAGCATCAGGAACGAAAGAAGCCTCTGTCGAAACTTCCTTTCCGTCCTCTGTCCAGTCGACGAAAGTATATCCCTCATCTGCAGTCGCTGTTGCACCTGTCAGCTGCACATTATCGTCGGGAACAAAAGACTCTGAATCAGCATCTACCGTACCGCCCTCACCGGCAGCATAGGTCACCGTTATGGTGTCTGTATCAGCTGTCTCCGCTTCAGTGATGCCCTCAGTCGCTGCTGTGTCAGCTTCCGTGGTACCTTCAGCTGCAACTGTGTCTGCATCTGCATCACTGTCTTCCGTTTCTGCACTGGAAGCAGAATCAGAGACATCCTCTTTCTCCTTGTCACTGTCTGCAGCATTGTCATTGTTGCCGCTGTCAGCTCCGGAATCCTTCGCATCGGCAATCTCACTGCTGTCTGTGCCGGCTTTGGCAGTGCTGCCATCCTTTTGATCGGCATCGCCCCGTTTTTTCTCATCTCCGGCTGCCGCATCTGCAGCATCACTCTTTTCTGCCTCTTCGTCTGACTGTTCATCCGCCTTGGAAGAAGTATCCTCGGCCGCGCCCCCGTCATCCGAACTGCCGGAAGATTCCTGGCTGTCATCAGGAGTCTCTGACGTCTCTACGTTTTGCTCCGCTCCCGCTTCATCCGCAGAATCTGCGCGAACAGGAATTGCGGCCGAATATACGTTCCCCGCCATTAGCATGCCGGCAGTCAGAACAGCCAAAACCTTGGTCAATCTCTTTCTCGCCATATTCTCACCCTTTTCACTGTGAATTACTGTATTACACTTCTTTTGAAATGTATAAAATCACGCTTCAGCCCCAATTCTGCTGCCTGCAGGATTCAGACAATGCTGAAGCCATGAAAATACATTGAACCGTGAATCATATTCTACCATATTCCTTGATATATAAAATATGTATCAGTTTCCATTTTCCATAGATTTTACATTAAACTGCAAAATTGGTTCTTGAAAAGTAAACAGATGAAAGTTATTTTCATTATAAGTATGGCAATTCCATATCAACATTGATTCTAAGCTACTGATCTTAAACTCATTTTCTGTTCCGCTTCGAAAGTTTGTAATATCAATATCCTGTAATATTGATATCCATTTATGCACCGCATCTCAGCTCACACTCACAGGAATCCCCTATGCGAAGACCTTTCTGCGTTGCTGCACTTTTCTTTGCCGCTCTTCTCCTGATCTGGCTGCAGCTCTGCCCGCCGCAGTATCCTGATTACCGGGCATTGGACCGACGCACACTGACAGCTGTCGGCACAGTGACGGCCAAGGATCACCGCCAGTCTGAGGGCGGCGCACTCACACTTCTGATTACATTGAAAAACGTACAGATTCTAGATTCGTCTTCCGAAAACGCTGCGAAAGATACGGCTTCTGGAAGAAATGCGAAAATCGTGCCGGTCGCAAGACGGGTGCTCGTACGTGTGCCGGAAGATCTTGTCGCTGCTGAGCAGGCTTCACCCATCGGCGCGCGCATCGCTGTCCAAGGGAAGATCCGGTGTTTTCAGGAGGCAACGAATCCAGGCGAGTTCGACGCGAGGCTCTATTATCGAACGCGCGGATATGATCTGCAGATGAGTAATGCGGAAATTCTGACTGATCATTCGTCATGCAATACCATCGACAATACAGACAGCAGAATTGCAGCCAAGGGAATGAATCATCCAACAGCCATGAACAAAGGCGGCGGTATGAACAGTTGTCCGATCAAGAAGGATCCCCTGAGAGATTTCCTCTATCGGATCCGCTGCCGCGGCTCCGATGTTCTGCGCAGATGCCTGTCCGCGGAGGATGCGTCCGTACTGCAGGCGATGCTTCTCGGCGAAAAAGGGTACCTGTCTGACGAGACCAAGCGACTATACCAGCAAAATGGGATCATTCACATTCTGGCTATCTCCGGCCTCCACATCTCGGTGATCGGGATGGGAATTTACCGGCTGCTGCGCTCGCTATTAGGGTGGTTATTTACCTACGCCGCAATTCAACATAAGTCACAATCAGCTGCAGCATTACCTCAACATCGCCATGATCCCCGCGCCGAATACCTCCGCACCGAGCGCTTTCTTTGTCTTCAGCAGTGGATTTCAGGTACTGCGGCCATCCTGCTCATGATTCTCTACGGCCTCATGACCAGTGCCGGCGCATCCGCCGTCCGCGCGATCATCATGTTCATCCTGCACATCCGCGCGATTCGGATCCGCCGCACCTACGATCTGTTGACAGCCGTCTCCGCCGCAGCCGTTCTCATTCTGATCCAGGAGCCGCTCTATCTCTATGACAGCGGCTTTCTCTTCTCCTTTTCCGCCGTTATTGCCATCGGCGCTCTGCTGCCATCACTTAAAGGAAAGGTTCTGAAAACACTCGCCGTCCCTCTCGGCACTCTCCCCGTCAGCATTCACTTCAACAGCTTCTTTCCCATCTGGTCGGTCCTGATCAATCTCCTCGTACTGCCCATGATGGGACTGCTCCTGCCCATCGGATTTCTTGTCCTGCTGCTCGGACTCCTCAGTGTGAAACTTGGCATCCTCGCGGGGACTGCAGCACACGTGATTCTCCTCTGCTACTACGCACTCTGCAGGATGGCACAGCGCCTGCCGAGGAGCGTCCTCGTCACCGGCTCCTGCAGTACACTGCAGATCTTTCTGTATCTGCTCTGCCTCGCCGGGGCTGCATATATAGGATCTTTTTCTGCAAAAGCACATCGTGATCTGTCTTCTTTCAATCTTATTCGTTCTGTGAAATTGTTGTTGCGCTTTGGAAATGGTTTTATGATAAGAAAATCTTCCCGCCGGTCAGCCGGACAACTCTATAAATTGCAGCAGAACAAAATCTATATCGCTATTATGGAAGTCATGTGCGAATTGAACAGCAATGTGCACACACAATTTTACAAGCTATTCTCCCGCTTCTATACTCAAACCTGCAAGGTAAAGAAGAAGCGAAGCTTCACACCCCTGTGGCAGTCTCTTCTCATCGCCTCCGGCATTGCCATTCTCCTTTATCACCCGGCGCGCGGTCTCTCCATCCATGTCATCGACGTCGGGCAGGGCGACGGCATCCTTATACAATATGAAGAAGCCGCATTCAAGAAAAGCCAGATCATTGAAAAATTGCAAAGAGAAAACACGGTCCTCGGTGTTGACATTTTGAACAGGCAGCAGAACGGAAGCTCCGTCGTTACATCTAAATTTCGAAAAAGGAGCAAAACCGCTATCATGATCGACGGCGGCAGCACGGACAGGCAGAACCTGGCCCAGTATCAGCTGGAGCCATTTCTTCGCTATCAGGGGTGCTCCGTCATCGACTGCTGGATCATCACGCACGACGACAGCGACCATTGCAGCGGCCTTTTGCAGATACTCGAGGATCCGGAGACCTTCCGCACCGTGCAGATCCAAAAAATCCTTCTTCCTCCCGCCGCGGACAGAGCGCAGATGGACATGCATCAGAGGATACGATCTCTCGCGACGGCCCGCGCTATCCCTGTTGGCATTATTCAGAAAGGAGACGTCCTCTCTGTGGGAGACCTCTCCATCACCTGTCTTCATCCTTCTGCCGGCAGTATCTACGATGCACCCAACGAGGAATCTGTCACTCTTTATCTGCGCTATGGCGAATTCGATGCCCTCTTTACAGGAGATCTGGAAGGCCGCGGGGAGGCAGATCTTCTGCGCAGTCTCGCCGTGCGTACAGCTATGTCTTTCGGGCAGCCCGTTGCTCTGGATCTGCTGAAGGTCGCGCACCACGGCTCGTCGGGAGCGACGAGCGAGGCGTTCCTGTCTTATTTTCAGCCAGGAAGGGCGGTCATCTCCTGCGGCAGGAACAACCGCTACGGCCATCCGCACCGTGAGACGATGGAGCGTCTCTCCGAAGCCGGCGCCGACGTACTGCAGACAAAGGTCTGCGGGGAGATCACCTATAATACGGATGGAAAATACCTCACAGTACGGCCTTTCCTTTCCAATTAATCATGATCCTTCCTTTTGAAACAAAAATAACGTCGATTCCCTTCATGTCGGTAAAAATGTCTCTGCGCATGACCCGTCTTTCCAGTTTGCAGAGTATTGGCACGGCTTTATTATCAGAATGTGTTCTGGAAGTCTCTATGTTTCCTTGATATCTTGTTGGGAATCAAATTACTTTTAGGTAACTTTAAGTCTCGTGCGCCATAATGAGGCATCCGGTCCGGAAAGACTGCCGAACAGCAGACCCTCTCATCGGGATATTCGTACTGATGAAAGGGCCACAGGTATTCTTCTCTTCACCGCCGCAGACAGCACTCACTCCTGCGCGCGAGAGCAGCCGTGGACCACATGCGCCATTTCCCGCATCCGGTGATGCCGGTCAGATCATCAGGAACCATTATCCTTGTATTTGCCCGGCTTGCGCGCCCGAAGATCTCAACATCAGGCAGGTTTTGCTGAGCAGATACTGCTTATTACCAAAAGTAAGGAGATAGTACATGTTCAAACCCACAAGAATCAGGGCGGTATCCTGTGTCGTTGCCGCCGCCATCATGGCAGGCACGCTCGCAGGCTGCAGCTCCTCAGGCAGCTCCTCGTCATCTTCCCAGTCCACGCAGGAGGCGTCTTCTGAAGCGACCACAATGGTGCCGGTTCTCACCGAATCATCAGATTCCTCTTCCACAGAAGATACAGGCACACCGGTGACGAGCCTCCCGAAAATCGACAACACCAAGTGGATGTACAATGCAGACGATGATGTCTACTATCTGCTCGGTATCTTCTACTGCGAGACCCCGGCTGATTCTTCCTATGAGACACTGGCCGTCTTCGTACCCGGCGCTTATATGGACGCGAACGACAACGGCGATGGGACGTACACCTGCACGATCAATACAACAGCAACGGTCGGCGACAGCGGTTACACCGCACAGACGGCGCCGATTGTTTTCCCTGTGAATACGCCGGGCTATGTGGCGCAGGAGGCGCTCACGCAGTACCAGAGTTTCAGGGAGTATACAGATCAGGGATTTATCTATGTGCACGCGGGCTGCAGAGGGCGCGATGCAGGCGCACCGGCCGGTGTCACTGATCTGAAAGCTGCAATTCGCTACCTTCGCTACAACGACGGCAATATTGCCGGCAGCATGGACCGGATCTTTACTTTCGGAATGTCCGGCGGCGGCGCACAATCCGCCCTCCTTGGTGTGACCGGCGACTCCTCTTTGTATGACGATTATCTCACGGCGATCGGCGCTGTGCAGGGTGTATCCGATGCAGTGGCAGGCTCGATGTGCTGGTGCCCCATCACTTCCATCGACTCCGCAGATGAAGCGTATGAGTGGCAGATGGGCAACACGAGAACGGACCTCTCCGACGATGAGCAGCAGCTCTCGGATGACCTGACCGCTGCTTTTGCGGACTACATCAATAATCTTGGGCTCAAGGATGAGGACGGCAATGCACTCACGCTCGAGGCGACTGACGACGGCAGGTACCAGTCCGGCACGTATTACGAATACATCAAATCTGTCGTCGAGGACTCTCTGAATGAGTTCCTTGCCAATACGACATTCCCGTATGACGCGGATGCCGCCACGAGTCATGGAGGCCCCGGCGGGGCAGGCGGTCCCAGAGACGGCGGAGCACCGGATGGGGCGGCTCCTGATGGAAACGGTGCGCCTGACGGTGCAGCACCCGGAGCGGATGCGGCCGGCGGCGCAGATGATGCCACGGACAACTCGGCGGCAGATAACAGCAAAGAAACCGACTCGGCGGCAGAGACTTCCAAGAATGATGATTCTGTAGCAGCTTCTTCCACAGACAGCACAAAGAGTTCTTCGGCAGATACAGCTAAGGACGCTTCGACAGGCAAGTCCACAGCTTCAGATTCAAAGGGCACTGATTCCGGAACATCTGAAAATGACACCTCCAAGGATGCTTCCGCAGACGGCAATGTCGACTACACGGCGATCGACGACATCAACCGCGGCAATGTCTCCACAGTTCCGGGCGTTACGATCAGCGGAACGTATCAGACCGCGCAGGACTATATTGATGCGCTCAACGCCAACGGCACCTGGGTGAAATACAACGCTGACACGAACACGGCGACAATCACTTCGCTCGCAGACTTCTCCGCAGCGGTCAAGCTCGCCAGCAAGTCGCTCGGCGCCTTCGATGAGCTCGACGACGGCCAGGGCGAGAACACGCTCTTTGGCTATGGAGATGGAAAGGGCGCGCACTTCGACTCCATCATGGCCTCGATCCTGAAGAACGAGGGTTCCTCCTATGCTGACGACTACGACGCTGATCTCAAGAGGACAGACAGCGAAGGACATGATGCGCAGTATCGCCTAAACATGTACTCCCCGCTCTACTATCTGATGGAGAGCAGTGAGGGCTACCAGACTTCCAATGTGGCGAAGTTCTTCCGCATCAACACAGGTATTTTCCAGAGTGATACGGCGGTAACCACAGAGGCAAACCTCGCTCTCGCGCTGAAAAATTACGGATGCGACGTCGATTTCAACGCCGTCTGGGGTCTGAAGCACACGACGGCTGAGCCGGACGGAGGCGATTCCACGACGAACTTCATTCAGTGGGTCAATGACTGTGTGGCGCAGATGAACTGATCATCCGGGATAGGTTAACAGCAAGCTCATTCATTGTATTAGAGAAGGGCTGCATCCAAGAAACTGTGATTCTGGCAGTCTTGGATGCAGTTTTTCATGTAAGAAGAGGTGGGATGCATCCAAGAAGCTGTGATTCCGACGGTATTGGATGCAGCTTTTCATGTGAGAAGATGCGAGGTGCATCCAAGAACCCCTGTTTCTGCCAGTCTTGGATGCACTCTGTCCCGAAACGTGAGATGAGGTGCATC
>DEKA01000037.1:17664-44364 GCA_002353635.1 Lachnospiraceae bacterium UBA2734 | reverse complement strand
TGCATCCAAGAACCTATATTTCTGCCAGTCTTGGATGCACTCTGCCCTGAAACGTGAGATGAGGTGCATCCAAGAACTCATGATTTAAGGGCTTTGGATGCACTCAGTGCAACAATAACGATCGCCGCGAGGGTGACGAGTTCGCTCGCGCGCCAGTACCACGGCTCGCTCCAGTAAATACGTATATTGCCCTCAAAATCTGCGGGGATGGTGACATCGAGCTCGCGGCCGCTGTTTTCAGAGACAGTGAGAGGTGTGCCGTCCGCCAGTGCCTTTGCGTGATATCCCTTGAATGCCCAGAAGGGGAAGGTGAGGCGCATCTCCTGCCCTGCCCCATTGTTCACATAGGCATCGATCGTTGTCCAGTTCCGGTCCGTAATGGACGCCTCGTAAGAAGTCGATTTGAAGCTGTTCACGTCTGACCATTCCACATCGCTCTTTGAAAGCAAATCCGCGTTGCAGCCGTCAGGGATGAATTCCCCCTGCGTTCTCTCCGGCACATTATAAGGCGTGCAGTAATGAACGAGCTCCTTAGTCTCCGTGAAGTGCTGCGCATAGCCCATGCACTGCATGGTGGGCACGATCAGGAGAATGCTCAGCAGCACGGCGTACAGCTCGCGCCGGCCGGCCTTCATCAGCGCTGTGAGCGCAATAACAGCGAGCAGTGCAATCATCCAGCAGGTCAGGGTGTAGACGCGCCAAGGGAATTGTGTCTTCTCAAAAAGTTTTCGCACGGCATCCGGCGCCAGCACATGAAAGAGGATGTAGTTGACCCGCGCCGATGTGGAAAACCAGATTGTCAGGACGGCGAGAACCAGCGTCCAGGTGGTGAGTTTTCTGTGCTGTGTGATCTCCCCGCGAATGAGGAGGACCAGGATCACACCGAACAGGATCAGAGCGGCGAGGCCGGGGCCGGGCTCTGCGGAGAGGCCTGAATCATTCGTCGCATTGTAGTACATCGAGAAAGCACTTACGAGGTCCGTCGGTACTTCCCACATGCGAAGGTCCATCGTCTGCGATACGAAATGATTCACCATGTAATCGAGAAGCGGCACCCAGAACGAGGCGTTGACTGCAAAAACGGCGAGCAGTGCTTTGCCAAGGCTCATGAGCACTCTCTTCTGGAAAGTCTTTTTCCAGCAGACGATTGCCGTGCCGAGAAGGAAAATACCGATCCAGAACGTCGTAATGACATGACTCTCCACGACGAGCGTAACGCCCAGGGTCAGGATGATCCAGCCGGGGAGGTGTTTTTTCTTTGAAAATACTGCGCCCTGTGCGTTTACAGATGACTTTTTAAGTGCTGTATCGCCGTTAAGCTGCAGTGTCTGTGCGGAGGGAGCATTTATTTTCAGCGGATCTGCGCAGTAGATCCTGTACATGCCGTAGAAAACGAGTGGCACGCCCAGGTACCCTGAAAATGCTCCCGCGCCGGCCTGCGTGTACAGCGTGTACAGATGGAAAAGCGCCATTGAGTAGACGCAGCTGGCCGCGATTCCTGTCATTTCAATGCAGGACATTCGGTCTGCGGCGCTTTGTGTGAACGCCGACACTCTGCCGGTTGAATTGTCGGCATCGCCGCAATTGTCGGCATTGGCGTTCATTAAGTGTGCAAAATGATGTGCCGGTGTCTCCACCCCGACACAGGAAGCTATTGCGCCTTCTGCTATGCGTTTTGCAACATAATAGGCAGCAAAAGCCGTCAGCAAAACGACGGCAAAAACGAAGGCCACGTAAGCGCGCCAGAGCGGCATGCCCAGGACTTCCAGCAGTGCGGGGAAGAGGAGAAGCCAGTCACTGTAACCTACCCCGACTGCGGCGCCGTGTCCATTGCCCCACGGCGCAAGAATGCGCACCGGAAAGACGCCGTGTTCAATTCCCTCTGCCAGGTAACCAATGCGGTTCAGATGATAGCCAAGATCAATGCCTTTATGGAGTCCGGACAAGAATGGATAGCATGTGATCACCGCGATCAGCGGAAGGAGAACGATGGCCGCGGCGTGGCGGCGCAGAAAAGCCGCGGTCTCTTCCTTTTTGTATAGAGCCAGTGCGAGGACTGCATCCATCACTAGGAAAAGGAAAGTCAGCCATCCTCCATAGAACACGACCGAGCGGCCGGCCAGTCTCGTCACTGTCACGGATTTGATCAGCATCGCGGCGCCGTCGTCCCCCGCCTGAGCGACGATGGTCACCGGTGAACTCAGATGCACCCACGCCTTGTAGTCGATCGACTGCACGTCTGTTTTCAGTATGGCATCATCGCTCTCTGCGAAGTGATAACGGTGTCCATATTCCGCCGTCGGCTGAATGAAGGAGACCGCATCCCCGGAGAAGAGCTGATACTCCAGATGAACGCTGTAGATGCCCTGCCGCAGGCCAAAGGAGCTGGTCATCAGGTTATGGTCTTTATAGGAAGTATCCGTGTAAAATCCAGTTTCCCCAGGCTCAATCTCATCGTTGGCAAGCGAAACCGCGTCTGGAGACAGGTTCACTGTGTAATCCACGTTCAGCCACCTGCAGTACAGCAGCAGAATAAGGAGCTCTCCGGCGATGATCGCCAGAAGAGCTCTTTTCTTTTTACCGCAACTTCTATTGTTTTTTTTATGGGTGCCTTTACTCAACATTTCCGTAGATCCTGTCCTGTCATATTGGTTATCTGAAGCTTCAGTCAACGATACTATTGTACGCTCTGCCCGGCATTCTTGCCACTTGCAGACGCCTCTTTAGTATTTGCAGGTGCTTCAGATGCTTCTATTCTCACTTGGGGAAGCTTCGTTCAGCTCTTGCAGACGCCTATTTGATGGAGTCAGGCCACATTTGGATGCACTCCCTTTCAAGACCGCCCAAATCTGCATCCAAGAACGACCTTCAGCAACATCTATGGATGCAGCCGAGACCTTGACCGCAAAGAAGAAGGCGGGGAAGTCATCTCTTCCCCGCCTCCTCTCAATAAGAACAGGCCCTCATATCATCTTTTTAAGAACAGACCTTCCCATCTGCCTCGATAAGAGTTCACCTTCATCGCACCTTCGGCCGGTGCTGCCTTTATCTCCCTCGCCGCAGCTTCACCCAAGCGTCGCCCTCACCGCCTTCGCCGCAATTTCAAGCCCCGCAGCAAGATTGGTGGGCTACAGAATCATCTCCTGGGCACCGCGCAGCCTCACACAAGCGTCGCTCTCGCCGCCCTCGCCGCAGCTACAAGATTCGTGAGCGAGGGGATCGTCTCCTCGACACCGCGCGTCTTCAGGCCGCAGTCGGGGTTGATCCAGAGCTTCTCCTTCGGCACGAACTGCAGGATCTCGCGGATCTTATCCTCAATTTCCTTCTCAGAAGGAATGCGCGCAGAGTGAATATCATAGACGCCGGGGCCGACCTCCGTGCGGAAGCCCGCGCGCTGCAGCGCGCCGAGAATTGACAGATTTGAGCGGGACGCCTCAAACGTAATGACATCCGCATCCATGTTGTCGATGTCCTTGATGATATCGCTGTAATCGCTGTAGCACATATGCGTGTGAATCTGTGTTGTGGGCTTCACACCGCTGTGCACGAGTCTGAAAGCAGGAATAGCCCAATCCAGGTACTCGCTGTGCCAGTCACTCTTTCGCAGCGGAAGCTTCTCGCGCAGCGCCGCCTCATCGATCTGGATCACACGGATGCCGTTCTTCTCAAGGTCGAGTACCTCCTCACGTATCGCAAGTGCAATCTGCAGTGTGCTGTCCTTTCTGGAAATATCCTCTCTCGGGAACGACCAGTTAAGAATTGTCACAGGTCCCGTCAGCATGCCCTTCATCGGCTTCTTCGTGAGACTCTGCGCGTAGACGGATGTCGACACAGTAATCGGCTCCGTGCGGCGAACATCTCCCCAGATGATCGGCGGCTTCACGCAGCGTGTGCCATAGGACTGCACCCACGCATTGTCCGTGAACAGGAATCCCTTCAGATGATCGCCAAAGTACTCGACCATGTCATTGCGCTCATATTCGCCGTGCACAAGGACATCAAACCCGAGCTTCTCCTGGAGCTCCACGCACCCGCGGATCTTTTCCTTATTGAAAGCATCATACTGCTCCCTCGTAATCTCGCCCTTGCGAAGCTTTGTTCTGTTCTGCCGCACATCCCGGGTCTGCGGGAAGGAACCGATCGTTGTCGTCGGCAGGAGCGGCAGCTTAAACTCCTCGTGCTGAATCTTCTCGCGCTCTGCAAATGCAGGCTTTCTCTCGAACGAATCCGGTGTGAGCGCCGCAATCGCCGCCCTCACCTGCGGATCCGGCTCCACACGCGTGCCTGCGAAGAGTGCACGGTTGGCCTCCAGCGCAGCCCTTGCCTTTCTGTACTGTGTCCGCTTTCCTGTGATCGCCTTGCCGGCCTGCGAACCTTTCACACCGGTCGTGTCGTGTTCCTCTTCGCCTGATGCTCCTTTCTTCGAAGCTTCCGCTCCTTCCACAGCCAGACCTGCCTTCGCAGCATCCTCACTGAAAATATCTGCCCCCTCCGCTCTCGCCTGCGCGATCAAAGAGAGCTCATTCAGCTCGCCGAGCTTCTCCTCCGCGAAGGCGAAATGCCGCAGGATGTCAGGCGAGAGCCTCTTTTCCGCCGCCGTCGTATACGGCACATGCAGCAGCGAGCAGGACGTCGTGAGAACAACACTTCCTGTCAGCGGAAGATCCGCCAGCGCCTTCTCATAATCGCATCTCCAGATATTCTTGCCGTTGACGATACCGGCAAAGAGCGTCTTGTCCTCCGGCACGCCGTACTTACGTACCAGCTCCGCCGTCTTCTTGCCCTCGACAAAATCCAGTCCGACACCGTCGAAAGGAAGCGCCATCACCGTCTGATAGCAGTCCCGGATATCGCCAAAATAAGTCTGCAGCAAAACCTTATGTCCGCTCTTGCCTGCCAGAATTGCCTTGTACAGCGCAAAGAGAAGACTGACGTCCTCCTCGGACAGATCCCGCACAAGCCAAGGCTCGTCGAATTCCACCCAGCAGCCGGCCGGGCACTTTGCCAGCAAATCTACATACGCAGCCGCAATCTTCGCGCTCACCGTCTCCGCCGTATCCTTCCCGGTAAAGAGAACGAGACGGAGGAAAGACAGAGGTCCGAGCACAGATATTTTCAGATCGGAGGATTTGATGCCCGCGCCCAGCGCCTCGTCTACCTGTGAAAGGAGCTCCTCAGGATGGAGCGCGATCTCCGTCCCGTCCTCAAACTCCGGCACAATGTAGTGGTAGTTCGTGTTGAACCACTTCTTCATCGCGAGCGCGGTGACGTCGCCCTTCGCGTGCTGGTAGCCATGTGCCATCGCAAAATACGTATCCAGCGCATCCAACCCAAGCTCCCGATACCGCGCGGGCACGATGCCGAACAGGCAGGCGGTGTCCAGCACGCCGTCATAATAGGAGAAATCCCCAACCGGAATCAGATCCAGCCCGTGTGCCTTGAGCGTCGCCAGATTCGTGATCCGCAGATCCGAGGCCACCTTGCGCAGCGCCGCCTGATCCATCTCCCCCTTGAAATACGCCTCCTCCGCGCGCTTGAGCTCTCTGTTCGCGCCGATTCTTGGATACCCTACAACTGTTGTTTTCATTTGCATGCCCCTCTCTGAAAATAAGTCCGTCCGGTGTTAATTCCTACCATTCCGGTGTGATCTGACCTGCTGTATATTGTGCAAAGTATAGCGTTTGTGAGTGGCCATGTAAATTACTTATATTTTGCGGTTGTCAATAGTTTTAAACTATTGGCAGAATCAGTCGTACCAGGCACATCTTCGTTCAGATCAGACATGCAGGGTGCTTTCTCTTTCACATCATCAGACTGCAGGGCGTCTTATTTCTAAGATAAGCGCATTGTGATCCATCCACCCTTTTATCCAAAAAAACTTTATCCCGCGCTTTTTCGAAAAATACTACTGATGCTGACAGGTTTATGTACCTCCCAGACTTTATCTCGCGCTGCTTAGAAGATTCCACAAAGATGGAATCAATGCATAAAGTCTGCCGTCCTCTGGAAAATCTCCTCAAGCGTCCTGATATCCCTCAGCACGTCTCCCGTCTCCAGCGAATGGTTACCCTCTGGATAACAGATCATCTCCGCGCCGGCGCGCTCCGCCGCCCGCACCGTCTCCGCGTCGTCCATCCACGGGTCCGTCCTTGCATGGAAGGCAATGCATCTTCCTTGTTGCCGCGCCGCGAAAGTCTCCGGAAACGGCGTGAAGAAAATATGGTCCACCGCAATTTCATGCTCCGCCGCATAGTGTGCGGCGACCACCGTGCCGATGCTCTTCGAGATGAAGAGAATCCGGCTGTAGTACGCCCACTGCACGCCGCCAAGAATTTCTTCTGTCTGCTTCATCGCAATGTCGTACGACTCCCGCATCCGCTCCTTGTTGCCGCGGATCTTTCCCGGAAATCCCGAATACGCCACCCTTAGGATCTCATAACCGTACTGCTGCGCCTGCTTCTCTCCGAAATGAAGAAGCGGCCGGTCGAAGCTGTACCCGATGCCCGGAAAGAGCACTGCAAGTTTCCTGTCTTCTTTGCCCTTCGTTTTATCTTTATCTATTGCCATTTCTCTTCCTCCTGCGCCCCGATCAGTTCTGCTCCTCCGATATCCCCAACAGTCCGTCGCGGTCCTTCACGCGAAGCCGCCCGCGTCCCGTCCGCTCGATGAGACCTTCCCGCACGAATTCTGCAATATGGCGGCTGACCGTCTCCACGCGCAGGTTCACAGACGCCGCGATGTCCTCGAGCTTCAGACTGATCTCACCGCCAAGACACCGCCGGTCGCGGTACAGGAGAAATTCCGCCACGCGCTTGCCCGGCTCGCGGATCGACAGGATGAGCACCTTCTCCTCCGCCTCATCCAGCTCCGTGCTCAGCATGCCGATCAGATTCATCGTCACCTGCGGATTCTCCTTGAAAACAGCCAGAAGCTCCTGCCTCGGAATCTCGCACAGCTTCACATCCGTCAGGCAGATCACATCATAATGATACGTGTGATCTTCCAGGAAAATACCGTGCCACACCGCCTGCCCATCGTGCAGCACATCCAGGATGTGCTCATCCCCCGTCGCCTCCGTGCGGGAAATTTTTACCTTCCCCTTCCGGATGATCAGCGCGGAGCGGATCTCATCGCCGTTTGAGACGAGATAACTTCCTCTCGCATGCTGCGTATGCACCGCGCGCCCGATCAGCTGCCCCTGGATCTCCATCGGGAGGTCACGGAAGAGCCGTATGCCTGAGATGCAGTATTTGCCCTCTTTTCTAAATGAGCAGCCGCATTCTTTTTTATTATCATCCATTTTGTAATGTTCTTCCTTTATTCCTTAATCTGTCATCAAGACGCTTTTTCGTACTCCCGACCCCTCTGCTCTTCCCTGTAACTTATACAGATTTCTCTCCGTCGGGCTAAGTCTGATTTCTCGCAGAGACTCTGCGCAGTATCTGCCGCCTGCATATCCGATCCATCGAGTCTTTACACAATCCTAACACAGCACGGGGCGACACTTTACGCTCCCCTGCTACGCTGATTGTAGCTGAAAATATCCAAAGAAGGGAGCTTATTTGTGAGATCATGCGAATGCATGATCTCACAAATAGCAGCCGATGCCGCGTTGCGCCATCGACTGCGTGATCCTATCGGCGAAACCGCCTCCGCGGATTTCATCCAATTTCATCCAATTTCAATATTTCATCTGTAATTTTGCATATAAAATCGTCTATTATATTACATGTGGTTGCTATTAGAACACAATAGTTTGCTTTTGTATTCTATCAATGCTATACTTTAATCATATAAAGAAGGAGGTTAATCATGGCACTTTCAACACTTACGGCAAGAGTCGATGAAAAAGATAAAGCTGCATTTGATGATTTCTGCTCATCTGTCGGACTGACTTCATCGGCAGCTATCAATATGTATGTCAAGGTCGTAATAAGAGATAGGAAAATTCCCTTTGAAATCAAGCAGGAAGATCCCTTCTACAGTGTGAACAACCAGGCACACCTTATGAAATCCATCCAGCAACTCAAGGACGGAAGAGGTACAGCACACGAACTGATTGAGGAAGGCGATGAGTGAAAAGATATGGTCCGATGAGGCGTGGGCTGACTATCTCTATTGGCAGACTCAGGACAAGAAGACTTTGAAAAAGATCAATGAACTGATTAAAGATATCGAGCGAAATGGTCCAATTGAAGGAACCGGACAGCCTGAAGCCCTGAAAGGCAATCTGCAGGGCGAATACAGTCGAAGAATAGACAATAAAAATCGTCTTGTTTACCACATCGAGGGCGGCAGGATCTATATTGCGCAATGCCGCGGGCATTACGACGACTGAAAATTGACATATCACAGAGCTGATAATTCTTCTTCCATCCGGACTTAAGCAGAACACTGCTAATACCGTCGGTACCGGAGTTGCACCGGTTCATGCGCAGAGCGCTCGCGGACTATACCGCCGGTGGGGAATCTCACCCCTCCCTGAAGAAACGAATATTATATTTGATGCAAATGTTAGCACCGGAATCTGTTCCATACAAGAGTGCAGGCCATAAGGGTCTGTATCACCAATGTCAGTCAGTTTTCTTTTTACGCTTCCTCAGCCTCTTCATCGCCTCTAAGCAGTGCTCCTCGCCCAATTCCGCACCTTCTTTGTAATATTTTCTGGCCAGTCTCATGTTTTTAGCCGTCCCCTGCCCGCTCTCATAGCAATATCCAACATTGGCGTAGGCGAGCGCATCCCCGCGCTCTGTCCCCTTCAGATAATATTCCAGTCCCTTCTTCTCATCCTTTTCGACGCCAAGGCCAAGGCTGTAGCACCTGCCCAGCTCTGTCGTACATGAGGGATCTTCCAGCTCTTCCCCGCGCTCGAACCAGTGAAATGCCGCTTCCTCATCCTTGTTGACGCCGAGGCCCTCCTGGAGATAATGCCCCACATAGAAGACGGCATCAAGATAACCGTCTCCAGCCAGTTCAAGGAAATTGCGGAAAGCAAACCCGTAGTCCTGCTCCACATACCATCCCCAGTTGTACATATTCGCATAGTTGAACTGGCCGGCCGGATCCCCCATCATATAGGCCCGGCGGTACCAGATGTAGGCCGTCTCATACTCCTGCGCGTCCTCGGCAATATTGCCTAGATTCACCATGGCCGCCGTCTGTCCAAGATTCGCCGCCTTCTGAAAATAATCCTCCGCCTTCTTCTGATCCTTCTCCACGCCATACCCGTTGAGATAGAGCCAGCCCAGGTTGTTCATGCCCGTCGGATCCCCGTCGGCCGCAGCCGAGGCATAGACCGCCGCAGCCATCTTATAGTCCTGCTCCCAGTATCCTTTGCCTTTCTCCAACGCGTACCCGAGCGCGACCTTCTCCTCTATCGACATCTTCTTCAGATTGACGGGCAGATGAAGAAGGATGTCATTCATTTCCGGCAGCTGTATTCTATCCTGGTTTTCCTTATTTTCAGTACTATCGTTCACCTTGCATACCCCCTCGCGAAACGCACAGTCACGATCAGTTCTTCCTGCTCTTGCCGTCATCCTTCTCCGCCGCATCGATCTGCTCAAGAATTGTCTTCACATCGTCGCTGCCCGTCAGATCGTAGAGGACTTCGTAATAATATCTTGCCTTATCCCTTTCGCCTTCTTTGAGACTCTTCTCGCCGAGATACCGCGACAGTCCCAGAACATCGTCATCGGCGCCAAGGGGAATGTCGTGCTTCTTCGCGACCTCATGCAGCCGGTCGTTGCTCAGCGGTTTGAGCTCCAGCTCCATTTTGGACATAATATATTTGAGCTCATCCAGAGCATTTTTATTGTGTGGCTCATACGCCAGGCTCAGCTGGTAGCAGGCAGAAGACGCTACATAGAGTCCCTTCTCCGTGAAACAATAACCGAGATTCCGGTACACGCGCGCCAGCATTTCACTGGTGTAGGCGTATTTATACGCCATCCGCGTCAGGTGCTCGAACGACTCCATCTCGCCCTGCGCCTTAAAAGTCTCCATATACTCACTGAAAATAGTGAAATCCACCGGATCCCACTCCAGTCCGCGGGCGAAATACCCTCTCGCCAGCGGAAAATTATTTTCATCCATCAGGACACTGCCGTACATGCGGTAGTACGAGGCGATCGGCTCCTCAATAATGACGACTTCCTTCTTCGGCGCAAAATGATAATTGAAGAGAACAATTTCCATGAGGCTCCGGGCATTGTGGTACTCTTTTTCATCATTGGCCGGATAATGCGGCAGAATCTCATCGATTGCCTGCTGCACAACCCTCTTGGCCTTCGCATGGTCCTTCTTCTGGTACGCGGCCAGATATGCCTCTTCTACAGGATCTTCATTTTCTTCTACAGGACCTTCATTTTCGTGATTCGCTTCGCCCATAACTATCCCCCATCGTCATACACTGCATAACCACAAGTGTCGGTTACCGCATTTCTCTTTTCCTATACTCATAGCATAGCAGAACACGTGTGCGAATGACAGCGAACAGAGAACGAATGCGCAGCTGAGGAATTTCGTGTTCAACTGGAATTGATCCAGACAAAATTTTCGATTCCATCGGAATCGGCGTCTTTCCTCTTTTCCGATGGCATCGCATTTTACCATGCCATCGGAATCTCCATATACCGCAATTTCCGATGACACGGTGATTACTTCTTCTCCGCGTCCAGCTCACCCAGGAACATCTCATACGGATCGTCCTCATAACTGAGTGCCGGCGAGTTCTCTCCCCCTCCGTTTGTGCTCCTCTTCATGGCCGCATAGGAAGATTCACCGTACTCGATGATATCCATCTCATACAGCGGAAGACCTGCTTCCGTGCTGATCCTGCAGAAATCAGCGAGAGGTGTCTTGGAATTCCTCGTGTTCAGCAGGCGTTGCCTTAACTCTGGGTCAGATAAAGCCTTCTTTTTCAGTTGTTCAAGTGTTTCTGCGATGTCCATCTTTTTCCTTTTTGAGTCTCTGAGCCTCGTTTTTCGCAAGATTAGCAGGCTGTGATGCTCTCATTTGCTTCTTAGTCAGGACCTTATCCAGCCTGCTGCCCAATGAAAACAGCTGGAACAGCATTTTCGATCCCGCGCACAAACCCGTCTCATTCCATTTCCTCTACCCATCCTGTGCCGGAGCAAGGTGAATAATCCGCACGCCCTGCTCTGTATTCTGTAAGGATGTACAGCCCGTCAGAGCGCCAAGAAGCAGGCAAAGCAGCGCACCAGTTAATCGCATTCTCATCCTATTGCTCCCCTTTGGCGCTCCTTTGAACAATTCTCATGATACTCTTTGCTCTTCCTACCACGCCTTAACCAGCGTCTGGTCATCCGGACTGTAATCGAACAACCCGTCATTTTTCTCTTCCAACGCCTTAATAAAATGATACGTGTAGGTATTAAAAGGTGTCGGAATGCCCAGCTCCTCTCCCATGCGCATGATCGCACCTGAGAACATGTCGATCTCGGTATGACGCCCGGCATCCAGATCCTGGAGCGTGGAATAGCGGCTGTAAGGTGGAACAGCACTTCCCTTCGCAGTGGCCGCAACCTTTTTCAGATCGATTCCCTTTGCCTGCGCAATCGCCTCCACTTCACGGCGCAGTCCTTCGCGGATTGCCTCCATATGAATGCTGTCCCGATAGCAGCCAACACCAACGCCGAGCTCCGCCTGCGGCAGATTGTTGCAGATATTCAGCCTGAATTTGCTCCATTCTTCTTCCCTGGCATATTCAGTGGCACGGATGCGAATTCCGGTGCCGGCGAACAGATCCATGACTGCGGAAACCCTCTCACTGTCGTAAGGTGCCTGTCCTTCTCCGAAAATAATACCCACCGTCTTCTCAGGTGCCGGATCAAAATGGAATCCGTCTGCTTCCTTATGGGAAGCAATCTTGATCAGCGAATAGAGCATGTGCTGCATGCCAATGCGTTTCCCGATAATTTCTTCGCTATCNNTTCGCTGTCCACACCATTCATCAAGCTCATCACAATCGTATTCGGGCCGACGGCCTTTGCGAGAAGATCCAAAGAGCCCGGAAGCGCATTGTATTTGAGCGCAACAATGATCAGATCCACCGGCTGCATATCATCCGGCCCCCAGACAGCCGGATGATAATTTCTTCCATTAATCGTGACGCCATCTGCCTGCAGCCTTTCCCTGCGCGCCCCATCGGCCATGAGGCCAAAACGAACACCGCTGTTATCTGCAAGACCCCAAATGATGTAAGAACCTACTGCACCCGCCCCAAGAAGTGCTGCTGAATGAATTTGCATTTACAATACCTCCTGTTTGTCTGCAAAGCACAGACCATGCTTACTGGATTGTTCGGTTATTCCCTGGTCAGATACCGCCGACTGGCGGCTGAATCGAGTATCGATTAATTCACGCTTACGGTCAGATTACAAAAGTTCAAGGTCAAAATCAAGTATGCGCACACGTCAGGGAAAACATAGAGAGCGCGTAATCGTCAATTACCAGTGTCCCCAGTATGCTGCCCGCACATGCATCCGCCCAAATGAACCCGACTGCATATATGTCATCAGACATACGAATTAAAGCTATACTTGATGTTATTCTGATCGCAAAGAGCCGTCATTTTCAGCAGGCCGCCCTTTCCGCTGAATTCTCGCTTCAGCGCATTCTCCGGATCATCCTCCCCTCCGATCAGTTTCAACAGTTTCTCCGCATTTCCGGCATCAAGGTCATACCAGTACTCATAGTCATCATCGCCCCAGAAATCGTCCACATCGGAGCCGCCCTCGTCGCCGCTGAAATGCAGCCCATTATCATCTCCGGACACCCGGATGTGGATATTCCTTTGTTTGCCGCGGCTGTCACACAGCATCAGATCAGAAAACTTCTTCATGTCAGTCTCCTACCTTTAGACTATGCGAAATGTCGCCTGCACAACAGCAAGCAGAAAAGGAACATGCTCTGACGCAAATTCGCGTTCATCTTGAACTGAGAAATCTTTGCTAAAAAGTGCCATGACTTTTACTCTCGTCATAAACAGCGGAACACCATCCCATTACGACGATGCTCCGCTGAAAATTAATAATTACATGTATTCTTCCTTCGCTTCTTCATCAGCTTATCTACGAGTCCTGTCTCTGCAGTAGGACCACCGTTTCCACGTTTGCGGTCCGCGGGAATTGATCCACACAGGTGCCGCGCACCGGCCGGTAGCCGGCGAGAAGGAAACCCGGCAGGTCTCTTGCGAGGGATGTCGGCTTGCAGGAGATGTAGAGAATATAGGGCACGCCGTAGGCGAGTATCTTCGGCAGGGCCTTCGGGTGGATGCCGTCTCTGGGCGGATCGAGGATGATGACATCCGGCTTCTCTTCGATCTCATCGATGACTTTCAGCACATCGCCGGCAATGAAGCGGCAGTTGGAGATGCCGTTTTTCTTAGCATTCTCTCTGGCCGCGCGGACGGCCTCCTCCACGATCTCGACGCCGACAACTTCCTTCGCAGCAGGCGCGACGAGCTGGGAGATCGTGCCGGTTCCGCAGTAGAGGTCGAAGACGATCGGCTTTTCTGCGCCGTCTGCAATCGCCTTGCCGGATCCCATCTTTTCTTGCAATGCAGATGCTGCGCTGCCCGTAATCGCCTCGCCAATATATTCCCGCGCTGTGCTGTACAGCACCTCCGCCGCGTAGCTGTTCGTCTGGAAGAAGGAAAACGGAGTGACATCGAACTGGAGGCCTAAGATATTTTCCTGAAAATAATCTCTCCCGTACAGCACCTCCGTCCCCTGGTCCTCGACGATGTCCGCGATGGAGTCGTTTCTGGTGTGCAGGATACCGGCGATCGTTCCCTGCAGCGGGAGCTCCTCAAGAGCCGCGACATAATCCTGAAGCATGTTCTGCTCGACTTCTTCCCCGATCTCTGTTGTCTTCGAATCGGCTGCAGTCTTTTCCTTGTCTGCTTTTAAGTCGTTACCCTCCTCTGTCTCCGAGGTGACAGACGCACCACTGCGCACATGCAGAGGTAATTCCTGTTTTTTCTCCGATTCGGTTCCAACAAGGCACCCGCACTGCGTGGTCGTCACAAGGTCGATCAGGATCTCGCCCGTGTGCGAAGCCTTGCGCACGAGGAGGTGACGAAGGTACCCCTCTCTCTTCATGCGGTGGTAGAAAGGCACTTCCCTCTCAGTGAAGAAATTCTGTGTGCACTGCACGATCTGCCGGAAGTCCCCGTCGACAAGGAGACAGTCCCTGGCGGAACAGATGTCATAGAAGCTTCCTCTCTTATGGAGGCCCAGCGTCAGCGGGCCGTCCTTCACCTCGTCCCCAAAGGTGAATTCCATCTTGTTGCGATACTGCTCGTGGACAGGGCTTGGGTGAATCGGCTCGAACCAGTCGAGGCGGGCGAGTTCCCCGGTCTTAAGGTTCGCCCCCGCGATCGCCTTTGACAGAAGATCCCGCACCTGGCTCTCCTTGATCTGCAGTTCTTCTTCATACGGGTAACCAGTAAAGAGACAGCCGCCGCATGTGCCGAAGACACCGCAGGGAACCGGCTTTTCCTCCTTCGCAGGCGAGAGGACGCTCTGCAGGGAGGCCTCATACCGCCCGTTTCTCTTTTTCAGGATCCGTGCGCTGACCTTCTGCCCCGGCAGCGCATTTTTGATCACGACGGTTTGAGTCGTTCCGTCCTGCATCCCCACCCCCAATCGGTCGGTATCTCTTGACGGCGCGGGACCCGTCGGTGTGACGATATTCTCTTCGGTCACGTGAGCAATACCCTTATTCGGGAACTTAAGTGTCTCTATAGTGCATTCGATTGTTTCGCCTTTTTTCATCTTCATCTTTCCTGAATCGAGAGGAGGCATCACATACAGACATGGATTTCTCCTCTCCCACTGCTGCGCGCATAAACAGCAAAAGCGGCCCGGAGCATCTGTTCCGGACCGCCAGGCCTGTCAATTCACTATTATAGATGCGATTATGCGCGATGATACGAACCCTGCCCCACGGCAATACAGCCGGTATCCCGACAAAAGACTGCTCTCAATACAGCTGCTGCCTGCGGCAAAAGATGTCTGCGCATAAATCAGTTCCGATCGGGATCACTCGTCGCTCTCGTCATCCTCATCGTCGCCTTCATCGTCATCATCGTACTCGTCTTCATCGTAGTCATCATAGTAATCCGGCTGCATGAAGCGGTAGATCAGGTATGCGACGCCTGCCGCCACAAGGATAACACCGAGAATTGCGAAAACAACGACTACCGCATTGTTCTTGTCATCATTTTTCTTCTCTGCGAGTTCCGCACGAAGACTCTTGACCTGCCCCAGAAGCTCATTGATCTTATCCATTGTAATGCCCTCCTTGTCAGCGCTTGTAACTCATATGATACCACGGGCGGCGGGTATTTTCCACATAAAGAAGAGATCTTCAGATCTTCCGCAGCTTCGCGAATGCTGCGTACATGATCTTCTGTCCCGCCTCGTCGAACATGACCTTCACCTTGTAGTCGCGCGGGCCCTTCTCGATGGAGAGGACGGTGCCGGAGCCGTACTTCACATGTGCGACGCGGTCGCCCACTTCGTAGTCCGGTTTAGCTGCCTCGGGCATGCCCTTTGAGAGGGCAGAGAGTCCTGCCTTGGCGATGGCAGGTTTCTTCGCGCTGGAGGTATGCGGCTTGACATAGACTGCCTTAAGTCTCGTGTCATGCGGATGCACCACGCCGCGGCCGCTGCCTGTTCCGCTCTCTTCCCGGGAGCTGTGTGCGCCGCCTGCAGAGTAAGACGTCCCCTGCCCTCTGCCGCCCGCGCCAAGGGAAGAAGATTCCTTCCCTCTGTCTGCAGCGCTCTTTCTCCCGTACACGCTCCCGCTTCCGCCGTACGGCGCGAAGACGTCGTACCCGCCGCCGAGCGCGCCGGAAGCCGGCATCCTGCCGTGAATTTCGGCGAACGGCGGCTCATCGTCCTCGTCTTCCCAATCCGCCGTGTCGACCGAATAGCCCTTTCCAGGCGGGCAGTCGAGAAGGTTCTCAGGGATCTCCATCACGAAGCGGCTGATGGCGTGATACTGCATCTCGCCGCGCACCATGCGCGCGCTGGCACAGCACAGCGTCAGGTCATCTTTTGCCCTCGTGATGCCGACATACGCAAGGCGCCTCTCCTCCTCGAGGGCGTCCTCATCCGTCGAATTGAGGGACATGTAGCTCGGGAAGAGATCTTCCTCCATGCCGGTAAGATACACGTGCGGGAACTCGAGTCCCTTCGCGGAGTGCAGCGTCATGAGGAGTACGCGGTCGTCATCGCCGTCCACATTGTCGATGTCGGCGACGAGAGCGACGTCCTCAAGGAACCCTGCGAGCGTCGGACCGCCGGATTCCTCATCCTCGAGGGCATCCTCTTCATAGCTGACCGCCTTGGAGATCAGCTCATTGATATTGTCGATGCGGTCGTCCGCGGTCAGCTCATCGTAGGCGCGCAGGTAATTTTCATAATCCGTATCCCTGATGATCTTCTTGATCAGCTCCTCGATCCGGTTCGTTGAGGCGAAATCGCGCAGAGAGAGAATAAAATCGCGAAAATCAGTGAGTTTCTTCTTCGCCTTGGCGACACCCGATATCTCATCCAGATCCGAGAGCGCATCGAAGAAGCTCACCTCATGACTCTGTGCATAATCCTGAATGCGGCCGATCGTCGTCTCCCCGATGCCGCGCTTTGGCACATTGATGATGCGCTGCACGCTGATGTCATCGAGGCCGTTGGAGACGGTGCGCAGATAGCTGAGGAGATCACGCACTTCCATGCGGGCATAGAAATTCGTGCCGCCGACGATGTTATAGGGCACAGAATTCTGTACGAAGCTGTCCTCGAGCTGTCTTGACTGTGCGTTCGTCCGGTACAGCACGGCGAAATCGCGGTAATGAAGCTTATGGTCCTGCCGCATGCAGCGGTCGATGTCCTCCGCCACATAGGACGCCTCATCCCGCCCGGATCTGAACTGCCGGAAGTGCACCTTATTGCCTGGACCTCTGTCCGTCCAGAGCTTCTTCGCCTTGCGGTTGCGGTTATTCGCGATGACGGCGTTGGCGGCGTCGAGAATGTTCTGCGTGGAGCGGTAATTCTGCTCAAGGCGGATGACCGTCGCATCCGGGTACACCTTCTCAAAATCGAGAATGTTGCGGATGTTGGCGCCGCGGAACTTATAGATAGACTGATCATCATCACCCACGACACAGAGATTCCTGCTGCCGGCGGCGAGGAGCCGCACGATCTCGAACTGCGCCGTGTTCGTGTCCTGATACTCGTCCACCATGATATACCTGAAGCGGTCCTGATAATTCTTCAGAATATCCTCGCGGGCGTTGAAGAGCTCCACTGTTTTCATAAGGAGGTCATCGAAGTCCAGTGCATTGTTCTTCTGCAGCATCTTCTGGTAGAGCTCGTAGGCGTCGCCGATCTGGCGCTCGATGAAGTCCATCTGATGCTTCTCCTGATAGCGAAGAGGCGTCAGGAGCTCATCCTTGGCAGACGAGATGGCGGAGAGAATTGACCTCTCGCGCAGCTGCTTCGTATCGATATTGAGCTCTTTGCAGACCTGCTTCATCAGCGCCTTCTGATCGTCTGTATCATAGATGGTGAAGCGGTTGTCGTAGCCGATCGCATCGATATGTCTTCGAAGGATGCGCACGCACATCGAATGGAAAGTAGAGACCCACACAGACTCCGCGCCGAAGCCGATGAGCCGGTCCACACGCTCCCTCATCTCCCCCGCAGCTTTGTTCGTGAAGGTGATGGCAAGGATATTCCACGGGTTGACGCCGCACTCCTCCATGAGGTAGGCGATTCTGTGCGTGATCACGCGGGTCTTTCCGGAGCCTGCGCCTGCAAGAATGAGGACAGGTCCGTCTGTCTGCAGAACTGCCCGCTTCTGTTCACTGTTGAGTGTATCGTAAATGCTCATTTATCCTCTGTAGTATCTTTGTCGATCAGCCGCTCGATGAAGAGCTGCCGCATATAAATTTCCGCCGTCATTCTGCAGATAAGATCGAACCGCCCGAGAACCTTCCGGTCCTCCGCCGGCAGATCACTGAAAGCTTCATCCGCCGCCTTCATCTGCTGCTCGACACTGTCTTTGATCCGCTCCGTCTCCCCGCTCATCTCGCCCAGAATCCTGTCATAGATGTCCCGGAGCTTCAGAGAGCTCTCCGACGTCCTCTTGTGACTGCGCTCTCCCTTGAGCGGTCCGTCCGTATATCTCTCCTCAATAGGTGCGAGCACGCGCGCAATGTCCCCGATTGAGAGATACCCTTTCAGATAGAAAATAAAGATCAGCAGGATCATATGATCCATGCCGTACTTCTTTCTCACCGGTGGGATTAAGACGTCGTTCTTCGCGTAGTTGTTGATCATCGTCTTGGTGAGGAGCTTGTCGGCCGAGGGGTTTCTCGTAAAGGCCGCCAGGTGCTGCTCCATGAACGTCGTTACCTGATCCATGTACAAATCAATGTCCGGTATTTCGCTGCTTCGCACATAGTGGCATGAGCGCAGCATCTCCTCAAAGTCTTTCCGGAGACTCTCCATTTCAGGCGTCAGTGCCTGGTTATCTTCTGCCATTTCTATACTCCGTGCCGCGTCCTTTGCGGCACCCTGAGGCAAAAGCCGCGTATGCGGTTTCGCCGACAGGATCCTTCCGAATAACTTTTTAATGAGTGCTCTACTGCATTGGCTTGGGTCTCTTGTGATCGCCTGGAATTTCTTCCCTCTTCGGCGGGTTCATTTCCGGAGTCTCCGTCTCCGGCTGGTTCAATTGATCCTCTGAAAGACCGAGAAGCTCATTCAGATCCGTGAACTGGAGATCCTCCTGCGGCGCGCCGCCACTCTGTAATCCTGAAGGATTCCTGTCCGCTTCCGGCGTTTCAGGTGCCGGCACTTCTTCAGAAGGCGCCGCCCCCTGCCTGTGCATCTCTCCCGGACGCCCTGCGTCTTTCATGTTCCCTGCCCCCTGCAGGATGTTCGGCGGGAGCATCCCCGTCTGATCAAAGAGGTCCTCCTGCGGCAGCTGGTCCTGCGGCAGTCTTGTCACCGCCTGCCCGTATGGGCTCTTGCCGTACGAATCAGGGTACGGAACGCCGTCAGCGCCGTAGAAATAGCCGTCCTCATCCCAATAGCCTGACGGTGCAAAGTGCGGCATGCCGTCAGGACCGTAATAGAGTCCGTCAGGCGCATAGTAGCCGTCACGGCCGTCATAGAGCATGCCGTCAGGGCCGTAATACGGCCGTCCGTCCGGACCTACGAACACGCCGTCGTCATTAAAATATCCCTGCGGCGCATATACAGGTCCTCCGTCCGGCATGTAGAACATCCCGTCAGGACCATAGTAGCCGACATTTCTGAAGCTGTCTGCGGGACCTCCGGGCGCTGCAGAATTGTCAGGGGCAGCTCCCTGCGCTGCTGCGCCTTCATAGTTCCCGGAAAGTCCGGCGCCCTGCATATTCCCGGGTTCATTCCCGGGAGTTTCCTCTCCGGCTGTCTGGCCTGTACCGTCATCATAGGAAATGCTGCCTTCCACGCGTGCCCTCGAGCTCCTTGCGGCGAGTGCATTTGCATCGATAGTGCCTGCCGTCTCCGAGCCTTCTGCAGCTTCGCCGGGCATCACCTTTGTCATGAAGTCCGCGTAGGCATCGCCCTGCTGTTCATCCTCTTTTTTCTGCCGCTCCGCTTCTCTCTCTGCCTGCTCTTTGGTCTGCGCGCCGCGAAGCAGAAGGACCTGTCTTCCCTCCTTGTGCACACCGAACGGTCTGCGCAGAAGAACTCTGTCCAGCCATCTGGAGCAGCACGATGCAGCGAAGAGTGCATAGAGTGCACCGTTCTCCATAAACCCCATCTTTCGGGCAATGCCGGTCAGAATTCCCAGAAGAATGCCGTAGGCAATGCGCCCGTTTATCGTCACAGGACTCGTCGTATAGTCATTGGCCATGAAGAAGAACGTAAAGAGCATGCCGCCGCCCGCCATCTGCTGGGCAAGTGCATAAGTAGAGAGGCCATGCTGCCCAAAGAGAATGAAGAATGCGGCAAAAGCTGTCAGCGCACAGAAGGGGATCAGGATGTCCGCAATCCCAAGGACAAAGAGAAGCAGTGCTCCTGCAAGGACGCACACGGCATTCCCTGTTCCGATAAAGCCGGCGGTGCCGCACAAAAGCTCTGCTTTCAGCGGAACCGCTGTGCCTGCAGCCGCCTGCGTCAGTGCTGGCACCTCACTGTATCCTCCGCCGGCAAGCCCGGGAAGAACGGTGTTCATCAGGATGATCAGGACAATCTTGCCAGTTGCTGCAGGGTTCAGGATATTCTTCCCGATTCCGCCAAAGGCCATCTTGGCGAGCACAATTGCGACAGCCGCACTGATCACCGGATACCACAGAGGCACCTCGGGCGGCAGGATCAGGCCGCCGATAAGGCCGGAGAGCGCAGCTGAATAGTCTGTGACCGTGACCTCTTTATGCATGGCAAGATCACAGATCAGCTCCGATGCTGCGGCCGCAGCCACAGAAATGGCAAGAATCAGTGCGGCATGCAGGCCGTACTGATAGATCCCCGCTCCCGCACAGGGGAGAAGGGCAAGAATTGCAGTGAACATACATCCGGAAGTCGTTATTTTCGACCGGATGTACGGAACCAGTCTGTAGATGCGCACATCACTCATCCTCAAATGTACCTCCTGGCGTAGTCTCCCGCCTTCTTTTCGTCCGCTGCCAGAGCGTGGCGCCTGCCGTCAATAGCGGCCGACAGATCGATCTTGGACGGGCAGACATACGAGCAGCACCCGCACCCGCAGCATTCCATCCCGCCGTGGGCAATGAAGGCATCATCCCTTTTCTCCTGCACGTCCTCATACAGAAAAAGCGGAACAAGAAGGTTGGGACACGCATCCGCACACCCGCCGCATCTGGTGCAGGCCGTCTCCTTCTGCATGCGGATGTTCTTCTTCTGCAGAACAATGATGGCTGACGTCAGCTTCGTAGCGGGGCCATCGAGGTTTCGAACAGGGCTCCCGGTCATCGGTCCGCCGTCGAGAATAAGGACATCTTCGAGAGCGACGCCCTTTTTCAGGCCGCCCGCCTGCTCAAGGATCTGCCGATAGGTCATGCCGATTCTGATCCGGAAATTGCCCGGGCTCTGCACGCCGTCTCCAGAGACAGTGACGATTCTCGTGATGAGCGGCTCATGCATGATAACAGCCTGGTTGATGGCAACGAGTGTATCTGTGTTGTGCACGATACAGCCGATGTCGTAGGGCAGCATCTTCGCATTCAGGGTTCTCCCTGTAAGTGCATAGATGAGCTGTCTCTCCGCGCCCTGCGGATACTTGTCCTCCATTCTTTTGACATAGATTCTCGGCTCGTTCTTCAGAAGTCCCCGCAGAAGACGATACCCCTCTGTGTTGTTGTCACTCACCGCGATGTATCCTCTCGCTCTTGGGAAGACTGTGAGAAGAATCATGACACCGTTGATGATTTTCCATGGATTTTCGAGGATCCTTCGGTAGTCGCTTGTCAGATACGGCTCGCATTCGACGCAGTTGGCGATCACCGTGTCGATATCAGCCGTGTTGGCTCTCTCGAGCTTGAATGCCGTGGGAATGCCGGATCCTCCCATGCCGACAATGCCCGCCTCGCGGATCACGTTGATCACTGTCTCTTTGGTGAGCCTCGACAGGCGCCTGTTCTCCGGATACGGCACTTCCAGGAAGAGGCCGTCGCTCTCCACCACAATGCAGAGCGAACTCTCCCCGCCGACCAGCTGCCTGTTCTCTATAGCGCTCACGCGGCCGGACACAGAGGCGTGCAGATTTGCGGACAAGTCGCCGTCCGCGCGTGCAATGAGCTGTCCTGTGCGCACGTAATCCCCGATCCGCACGATCGGAATGGAGGGTTTCCCCATGTGCTGCAGGAGCGGGTAGACAATCTCCCCGTCATCCGGAAAAAGCGTGACGACTGCGCGGTCCCTGGACATTTTTTTGCCGCCGAAGGGATGCACGCCGCCCGCAAATGTATGTACTGCCATCTATTCACAATCCTCCGAAAAGGCTGAAATGATTTCTCTGCCGCTGTGCCGGGGACGTCCCCCGGAGCTCACTTGCCCCGTCCGCACCGGCTGCCGTTTCCGTTCTGATCAGTCAGATCCGCCGGACTCTTCACGTCCTGCCTCTTCGCCCCCGCATCGGTTTCGTTCTTTGCTGCATCGCCCTGCACAAGGTTGTTGTATCTCTCGTCCCGCAGAGCTACCTCCTCCGCGAGCTCTCCAATCTTCACTTCCGCCTGGGAAATGCGGATAGACTGCACAAAGACGATCAGCAGAAGGACCGCAATCAGGACCGCAAATACAAGGTTTGCGGGCGAGATGATGCCCACAAGCCGCGCAAAGAAGTATACAATGTCCGGAAACAGGCTCATGAGCAGCAAAAGAACAGCAAAAATAAACCAGGTAAATCCGTCAATGAGCTTTAGCTGCGCTTTTCTGATTTTTCTCCCGACAAAGGCAAGCGCGCACAGCGCACCAACGATCAGGAATATTCGCAAAGATAAAGACATAAATCAGATACTCCCTGTGCCGCGTTTTTTGCGGCACCCCCGAAGCGAATCCGCGAAAGCGTTTTCGCTGACAGTCCTCACAATTGCTTGCGCTGCCTGAACCACTGCATGAAAAGAATCGACGAGCACACCCTCATCATGTACTTGATGATGGATCCGATGTGAAAATAACTCTCTCCCGCAATTCTCTCCCGCATCTCCACAGGAATCTCCTCAACCTTTGCACCGCACCGGATGAGATAGGCAATGGTATCAGGCTCAGGATCATAGTTGATATACTGGGCAAACCACTGCAGAATCCTTCTCGAATACAGGCGCATGCCGGAGGTCGAGTCCCTGATGACAGCGCCGGTTGTCATGCGGATGAATGCACTGATAATGGAGTTGCCGGCCATTCTCGCCGTGAACTTCTTGTGTGCGTTCACGAAGCGGGAACCGATCACGATGTCCGCGTGCTCTCTCTCCATAGCTTCTACCATGCTGCGGATAAAACGCGGGTCGTGCTGGCCGTCGCCGTCGTACTGCAGAGCGCAGTCATAGCCGCTGCGGAATGCGAACTTGGCACCGGTCCGGAATGCCCCGGAGAGGCCGAGATTGATAGGGAGAGAGATGAGGTTGAAGCCATTGTCCCTGCAGATCTTCGGCGTCTCATCTGCGGAGCCGTCATTGACGACCACATAGTCGTACTGCGGGTACATGGCCGTCAGCTCCTCGACCACCCTCTTGATATTGCCTGCCTCATTGTAGGCGGGAATAATGATAAGCACTTTCATAGTAACGGCATCCATGCGAAGGTGTCCTCTAAGGCATCTCCGGCCCTGTTATGACTTGCCAAACCACCTGATCTTGTTGATGCCGATCACATTGGTGAACAGCACGCGGCCGGGCGGCAGGATTCGTGTTCCGATATTCAGTATATGATAACACATCATATACCATTCCCGCCCTCTCACTCTTGGAATTGTGCCCCAGAGACTTTTCTTCTCATATTCCTCATAGAATCCGCGGTAGTAGTTCCTGCTGCCCCGGATCCACGGTCTCTCATCGCCCTGATAGTGAATGATCACGGGATTTTTAAGCCTCTTCCTGTATTCGCTGCGGGGTTCACAGATATACTGCGGCTGGAGATGCCGCAGAAACCACCTTGGAAAATAAGGCAGGTTCGTGTTCGTATTGAACCACTGCGGGAGCTGCAGGATGTGCCCCCTGCAGCAGTAATTGATGATGTCCTGATCGTTGTACAGAAGCTGTCCGTTTCTGGATGCATAAAAAGAGAGGAATTTCTCCGTCAGCTTCTCCTCTCTCCACCTCTTTAAATTGATCCACAGAACGCCCGCATTGTAGTAGGTATCCTTCGGGCCAAATCCGACGGATTCCTTCTTCTTGGCGGGCGGCATATACAGCTCAGGGACCATGCCCACATCCGCGCGCTCCGGCCGGTACTCCTTCTCCAACGGTGACAGGCTGCCGGCAACAATGATGTCGCAGTCCAGATAGAGGACAAAATCGACATCTTCCGGCAGATATTCCGGCAGGAAAAGTCTTGAGAGAACAATTGGATTATACCCGGAGGTATTAAAAGCAAACTTAAATCGGCTCTGAAAATCTGCAACGTCAATAAAAACAACGCTTCTCGTCCCGGCGGGCGAGTCAAACTGTGCCGCAGTCTTCAGAAGCTTCTCCTTGTTCTCCTCTGAGATATGATTGTCCAGGATAAAGACCCGGATCTGCGGCAGATCCTTATTATTGGCGAGGAGGGAGAACATAGATATTCCGCAGAACCCCGCATATCTGTCATCTGTGGCGTAAACAATATTCATACTTCTCCTTAGCCGTCAGGGAAGGCAGTCTCAGTACCCGTGCCCGGCTGTTCTGTGAATGATAAAGGCTTCTGATCTCCCGACCAGAAGCCCTCGTTTGTCTGTATCTTAACTGTCTGCGTCTTATATCTTTGGCGTTTACTGTGCACTGCCTGCATCTGCTGAGACATCCGCCGCATCTGCACTGCCTGCCGCACCTGCGCCGGCTGTATCCGCATTATCCGGTTCTTTCTGTGCAGTGCCAGCATCTGCTCCCCTGCCGGCCGCATCCGCTGATCTGTCCTTCCCTGTGTCCGCAGCCTCTGCACCGTCTCTGCCTGTGTCCGCTGCCGCACTCGCCTTCTCTTCAGCTTTCCCTCCGGAGTGCACAGAAACCGCCTCACTGCCTTCATCCGTCTTTCCGGCTGCTGCGTTCTTTGTGACAGGTGCCTTCTCCGGATCGTGATCCCAGCCCGCGACGAGTCTCCCCGTCAGCGCCTTTATTGTCTCTGTATCGCCCTCAGCATATACAATTCTTCCGGATGTCATGCAGATCTCGCGGCAGGTATCGCCGACCGTCTCAATCTCCGCCGTGTACCCGGGGCCGTTGGTGACTTCACCGTTCATCTGATCAGCGATGGAATTGTAGTAGCTCTGCGCCTCGTCTGTCTTCTCAAACCGTGCGTACTGCACCGAATAGGAGTCATCGTCCGGAGTCGCCAGGTAGGCATCCTTAAGACTTCTATAGCCTCCCTGCTGTGCAACCGTATCCTTCGTATCTGTGACGGAGAGTCCTTCCTGTTCGCAGATGGCCGTGAATTCTTTGCCGTTGGCAATGAACCGGACCTGACTGCATCCCGTAAGGAGCAGCATTCCTGACAAAAGGACCATAATAACATTCTTATTCACTGCCGCACCCCCTCTTTCTGGCTGCAACACCTCATACAGCCTCAAGCTGATACCCGCTGCCGCGTTTATTGCGACCCCTGCGGACAAAAGGCCCCAACGGGCTTTTTGTCCGTGCAGAACCATACACAATAAGTATACTGCATCTTCTGCACAGATAGCAAAACTTCCCTCATGCAGCAAATCAGAAATTCTTCACTGTAAATGTGTATCTTTCCGTACAGAGCACAGCAGACGGTATTCTTTCGCTCCGCATCACTCCTTGCTGTCCCCGTCTTTGTCGCCCACTACAATCGAGTCATCCCTCTCGAAGGCATTCTGCAGACTCACCGTGTCCATGAACAGATCCGAAGTCGAGCCTTCCACAGAGATCTGCACACGGCGCACACTCGGCAGCTCCGTCAGTGAATTGACGAGCGAATATACAGCCACCTGCGGCGTCACATTGTACGGCTCTGTCAGGAAATCCCTGTCGAGATTGACATAACACACGCTGTCTCTCGTCGTCACGGATAAAACCTTAGTGTCCGCGTTGAGCGTAGGGAAGACTACCTTGCTGTTCGGTCCCTTCAGTACCTGCTCCGTCACGAGGCGCTCCATGGCGATATTGCTGTTGTATACCACATTCCGGTATGTGTTGACGAGGCGGTCACCCTTCTGGTTTGCAAAATAAAGATGAAGCCGTACCTTCTCATACCCCCTGATCTCATTCCCGGAATTGAAAATATACTGCTCCGGCGTGCTGGCTGCTATCGGCGATCCCGCCCCGTCAAGAATGGTATCTCCTTCACATGTAAAGGCAACGGAACGAATTTCCGGCAGCTGACAGAATGTGTTGACAAAGGCCGCACGCACGAGGATTCTGCGGGTGCTGCTGAGCTCATTGTAGCCTTTGCTGAAATCCACCGTCATCTCGCCTTTGTCGACCTTCCACCCCTTTATGGAAAAGCCGTCAATCGGAGGAACATCAGCCAGACGCTCTCGTGAGGAGGAGAGCTGGTCGATCATATCGTTTACGACGTCTTTTTCGATAAACGTCTTCTCATCTCCGCTCGCAGAAGTCTGCTTCGATGCCTCTGCGGGCATTTCCGTGACCCCTTCCGCGGAGGCATCCTCCTCTGCATTGACAGGTTCTTCATCGGAAGACGCCGTGTCAGGCAGTTTCGTCCCGTCAGAAGGCGTATAGCTGACAGGTACGATGGTGGTCAGATCCTTGTTCAGATAATACAGTTCCCAGCTGCCCGCACTGCCCTGCGCGTCGGCCGATCCGGTCTGCGTCCCCGCGCATCCGCACAGGCACAGCGCGAGCATAAAGCACAGGAAAGCCAGATACGCCGGAGCACACCGTCCCCTGCGCACTGTTCTCTGTGCGGCCGCACTGTTGAGTTGTCTCTGTGTTTTATCCATGTTTATTCCACGCTGAGGCGAAATCCGCGCAGGCGGTTT
>DEKA01000037.1:1207-17629 GCA_002353635.1 Lachnospiraceae bacterium UBA2734 | reverse complement strand
ATCGGCGTCATTTTCAAACTTACGATCCTGCTTCAGACATTCTTTACGCCCTTGATGCCTGGGATGTGCTGTCAGGGATGTAGTTGAGAGGGATCACAACCGTGAATTTCGATCCCTTCCCCTCTTCGCTCTCCACATTGATTGTTCCTCTGTGCAAAAGGATTGCGCTCTTTGTGATGGAGAGGCCAAGGCCAGTTCCGCCGATCTCGCGCGACCTGGATTTGTCGACGCGATAGAACCGCTCAAAGATGCGGTTCTTCTCAGCGGCTGGAATTCCGATGCCTGTATCCTCTACAGTGACGATCAGGNNTCTTGTGGTCGGAATCGATGGTCACTTTGACTTTGCCGTGTTCCCGGTTATATTTGACCGCGTTTTCAATCAGATTTGTGAAGACCTGCGTCATCTTGACTTCGTCAACCTCCGCAGTGACCTCTCTCTCCGAGACGAGTGTCATCTCAATGTCATGAAGGCCTGCAAGAGGGCGGACTCTTTTCAGAACGATCTCAACAAGTCCGTTGATGTTGACCGGCTTGACATTCATTGTCACCTGCTGGCGGTCCATCTTGGCGAGTGTAAGGAGCTCCGAAATCATCTGGTTTTCCCGGTCGAGCTCGCTGTCGATGTCCTGCAGGAAATCTTTATAGACATCTGCCGGCACATCGCCCTCCTGCTGCAGGAGCGAATCCGCAAGAACCTTCATGGAAGTCATGGGAGTTTTCAGCTCGTGGGAGACATTTGAAACGAAATCCTGCCTCGACTCATCCAGTGCGCGCATCCTGCCCAGTACCTGGTTGAAGGCGCTGATGACGTGCTCCGTCTCCAGATAATCATTGACCTCGACGGGTCTGCTCGTGAAGCCCGCCCGCACATCACTGATGGATTTCGTCAGGCGCTCAAAAGGCCTGATGAGAATCGTTGACGCAAGAAGGGATATGGAGAAAATGCATACTAGGAGAATAAGAAGGAGCAGAGTCGATCTGCGTGCAAGAATTTCGAGCGTCGCATTGATCGAATCCGTGGACACAGAGGCCAGCATGACGCCGTTGACAACCTCCTTCTGCGCATCCTGCGATCCCGGGTAATCTGCATCCTCAAGAGAGGATGTCTCTTCAATGGGGACAATGACCTCAATGTAGCTGTTCTGCCTGTCGTAGCGCGAGGAGACGCCCTTGCTGCCCTTCTGCAGACAGGCGACAACATCACCGGACACGATGACCTTGCCCGTTGACATATCATAAGTATCCTTGACGATCTTCAGATCATCGTTGATGATGAGAACTCTCCCGTCGTAGAGAGAGGAGAACTGTGTCAGCTCCGCATTGACAACCTCCGATGTAGGGTTGTCAAGATAATCATAGAGCAGCAGGTGATTGGCAAGAATCCGGAGCTGTGTGGTGACCTCGCTGATGCGGACATTGACGACCCTCTCCTCATAATTCGTAAGAATGCCGTAGCGAAGGATCAGACAGGGGATCATCCCCATAAAGAAGGTGAGAAGGAAGATACGCACCTTGAGGCTTCGGAACACCGGGAAGCGGTTGTACAGAGCCCGGAAGCCTTCCCGTAATGAAATTCTTTTCTTTTCTTCTTCCATTTGCCTTTAGTGTGCCGCCGTATGTTCCTGATAGTAATAGCCTGCGCCCCACTTGGTCTGTACATAAGTGGGCTCAGAGGGATTGGGTTCAATCTTCTCGCGAAGGCGCCTCACATGTACATCCACTGTGCGCTCATCACCCGGATAATCCTTGCCCCATACCAGTTCGAGGAGCTTGGCCCGGCCGTATACCTTGCCCGGATTCTCTACGAGGAATTCGAGCAGCTCAAATTCCTTGCTCGTCAGATTGTTGATCTCGCGGCCTGCTATAGAGAGCCTCCGATTCTCCCTGTCGAGGCGGAGCTCTCCGCTCTCAATGACAGAGGAGTCCTCTTTCTTCTCCGCTGCCGCGGCTCTGCGCAGAATCGCCTTGATCCTCGCCTTCACTTCAAGTATATTGAACGGCTTAGTAATATAATCGTCCGCACCGTACTCGAGGCCAAGGATTTTGTCCATATCCTCGCCCTTCGCCGTCAGCATGATAATCGGCACCATGGAGAATTCTCTGATCTGCTGGCAGACCTCAAGGCCGCTCATTTTTGGCAGCATGAGATCGAGAAGAATCACGTCGTAGTGACCGTTTTTTACCTTTTCAAGCCCCTCTTCGCCGTCATAAGCCGCCTCCACCTCATAGCCGTCCTGCATAAGACTGAAGCGGATGCCCTTTACGATCAGTCTTTCATCATCTACAACAAGAATTCTCTTCGCCATCGCTCTACTCCACACAGATCTGCTCTTTCATCTTCTCGTAGCTCTTCTCTCCGATTCCCGAAATTCTGCAGATCTCCTCTGTCGTCTGAAAGCCGCCCTGCTGCTGTCTGTACTCGATAATGGCACGGGCTCTCGTCTCACCGACACCCCGGATTGTCATCAGCTCCTCCATGGATGCCGTATTGAGATTGACCTTCTGTGCACCGGAAGGCGACACGTCCTGCGCTGCCCCGCCGGTTATGTATCCTTTACCCTGTATTGATGTTCCTTTGACAGCAGAACCGCCGCCTCCGTTCGCGGCGGCAGAAGTCCCGGATGCATGCTCCGTCCAATTGCCCGATGCGGAAGCTGTGCCCGCCAAAGACGTGTCCTCACCGGATGTCTCCTCCAAGGTGGGAATCCGGATCTTCTCTCCGTCCGTCATTCTCTCGGCCTGGTTCACTGCCGCTGTATCCGCATCATCTGCGAATCCGCCTGCCGCCTCTACCGCCTGATAGATGCGCGCGCCCTCCGGAAAACAATACACGCCGGCATTCTTCACCGCGCCGCAGATATACACACAGATTTCCTCTGTCCGCCGCGCAGCAGTCTCTGCGTTCTCCTTCGCCGAAAGACGTCCCTCCTGCCCTGCGGCAGACATCTCCTCTGCCGGAACACCGGCAGATTCATCTGCAGGCAGATGCCCGTCCTGCCCTGCGGCGGACATCCCCTCCGCCGCGGCATCGGCTTCCTCTTCAGCAGCGCCTGCAGATACTGCCGGTTCTTCTGTCAACAGCTCACAATCCACAGAACCGCCGGAAAGCCCGTATAGTCCAATAACAATAAACGCTGCACCTAAGAGCACTGCGCAGCGCACTGCAAGTTTATTCATGTATGACTCCCTATCAGACCCGTAATCTGTCCGAAGGACCCCGCCATACACCGTCATTCTACCGTATTCTCCCGGCCAATTCAACGAAACCGGCACCGGGAATCCCGGTGCCGGCTTATGTTTTTCCTGTGTTAAGTTTCACTTTGGCGGTATAGACGTCCGCTCTCGCCCGGCCTCATCCGGAATGCAGCCGCGTCAGTCGCTCTCCGAGAGCTCAGAGGCAATATTGAGCGCCGGCGGATCATCAATCTTGTTCACCTTGATGTCTGTTCCTGAAATCTCCAGCACCATCTGCTCCGTGAGCTTTCTCAGCGTCTCGTTCGGATCGTCGCCCTCCCAGACGAGGGAGAAGGCATTCTCGAGCAGCATCCAGAAGTTGCTGGCAGCACGGAGCTTTGTCATAGGCACGGAATTGATGTAGGACTCATAGAAGCCGTTCACATGCTCATCGGAATAGTGGATGCCCGCCTGCGCGGACACCTTGCCTGTCATGTCGTAGAAATCCTGCATATTCTGATCCAGCAGAAACTGACAGAACTGATTGGCACCGTCCTGATGCTCCGAGTACCCATTGACGACCAGGCAGTGCGTCTCGGACATCGTCTTTGTCAGCAGATCATCCGTAAAATCCGGGAGCTTTGATACGCCGTAGCTGATCTTGCAGTCGCCGGAAGCTACCTTGTCCCGGATGGTCTTCACGGCATCGCTTGTCGCGACTGTAAAGGCGATCTTCCCGTCCGCAAAATCATTGATGACGTCGCTGTAATCGTCCGTATCCGTGTCAATAGCGAAGTAATCCTTTAGCTGCTGATAGACCTTCAGACACTGGATCGCATTCTGGTTGTAGATCAGGATATTGTTCGGATCATCGCCTGCATCTCCGCCCACATTGATGTAGTTGCCGATGAAGTAATAGTTATAGAAAATATCACCGACATCCCACTTGAAGACGTCCGTCACGTTCTCCGGCGCATCGAAGGCATTGGAGAGATTGATCACATCGACCATAGTAGAAGGGATGGCATCGTCAAGGCTCTCGTTCAGGTTGTCCGCCATCGACTGCAGGTAATCTTTATTGTACAGAAAAGCGGCCGACTCAAAATACAGAGGATAGGCCACATACTGCCCGTCATATGTCACCGCATTTTTTGCCGCCTTCGGGAAAATATCGTCGTTCCCGAAATGCTTCTTATCATCAATAACGGATGTCAGCCCCGCCTGCGCGGCGCGCCCGAGCGCATCATTGGAGATGATATAGATGTCCGGAAGATCCTTGTTCTTCACAGATGCCGTGTTGATGGCATCAAGATAATCGGGATCCTCCACGGCATGAAGGTCCACACGGTAATCGCTGTTCGACTCATTGAACGCAACAGCCGCGTCCGTCAGGTAATCGTTCAGCGCCGTGTCGCTGTACCACAGCTCAAGTGTTGTTCTGCGCGAAAAAAGGGATCCCGGAGCAGATCCGGTATCCCCTGTGTGCGTTATGGAAAGGCTGATCAGAGCGGCGATGAGTGCAGCTGCACCCAGCGCAGAGACTATCCTCTTTCTGAAATTCATTCAACTTCCTCTATGGCAGGCTCCAGAATGGAGACCATCTCATCCACATTGTCCTTCGTGATGACAAGAGGCGGTACAAAGCGGAGAATATTGCTGCCGGCGTTGATGAGAATAAGTCCCTTCTCCATTGCCTTCAGAATGATATCTCCCACCGGACGGTCAAAGACGAGTCCCTGCATAAGACCGCTTCCTCTGTGCTCGAGAATGCACTTGTGATGCGCTGCCACTTCATCCAGCTTCGCCCACATATACGGTGCCACCTCGTTCACATGCTCTATTATATGGTCCTTCCTGTATAATTCAAGAACTTTGCAGACGGCAGCCGTGGCGAGGGGATTTCCGCCGTATGTTGTGCCGTGGTCTCCCGCCTTCAGACTGTTCTGTGCGACTTCCTCCGTCATGAGGAATGCCCCGACCGGCACGCCGCAGCCGAGCGCCTTTGCAGTCGTCATGATGTCCGGCTTTACGCCAAAGCGCTGCCATGCGTACATATATCCTGTGCGGCCCATGCCACACTGCACCTCATCAAAAATAAGAAGGATGTGGTGCTCGTCACAGAGCTTTCTTACTCCCTTCAGGAACTCCTCTGTGGCCGGCTGCAGGCCTCCCTCGCCCTGCACAGGCTCGAGGATGACGGCGCAGGTTTTCTCATTGATGCAGGCCTCAACAGAGGCCAGATCATTGAATTTCGCGAACTGTGCATGGCAGGGCATCTCACCGAAAGGATCGCGGTAATGCGCATTGCCGGTTACGGCCAGCGCGCCGTACGTCCTGCCGTGGAAGGAGTGTTCCATGGCGACGATCTCATGGTCCTCTGCATGGTCCTTGAGCCATGCATACTTCATCGCGGCCTTCAGCGCACCCTCATTGGCCTCGGCGCCCGAGTTTGTGAAGAAGACGCGGTCCATCCCGGAGACTTCCCTGATCATGTGCGCCGCGCGGATCGCCGGCTCATTGTAGTAATAATTCGAGGTGTGGATGATCTTATCGATCTGCGCCTTCAGCGCATCGTTGTACTCCCTGTTGCCGTACCCCAGCGCAAAGACGGCGATACCGGCAACAAAATCGAGATATTTCTTTCCATCCACATCGTAGAGGTAAACGCCCTTCCCGTGGTCGATCACCACGGGATAGCGGTTGTAGGTGTGCAGAAGATCCTGCTCCGCCTGGTTCATCAAAGACTGCATGTATTCTGACATTATTCTGCCCCCTGTCCCAGTTCAGCGTCGTTGTCGCTGTAGAACATCGTGCCGTTTCCTTTGTCCGTGAAAATTTCAAGCAGGATGCTGTGAAGCTTTCTTCCATCGAGGATATGCACCCTCTTCACGCCGCCGCGGACGGCATCTGTGCAGTTGGAGAGCTTCGGCAGCATGCCGCCGCCGATGAGGCCGCCTTTGATCAGATTGTCCGCCTCTGTGACGCTGATTCTCGAGATAAAAGTGGACTTGTCCTCAAAGTTCCTGTACAGTCCCTCCACATCCGTGAGATAGACGAGCTTGTCCGCCTTCACTGCCTTGGCGATCGCGCAGGCCGCCTCATCTGCATTGATGTTGTAGGTCTCGAAATTCTCATTGAGCCCGATCGGCGCAACAATCGGCAGATAATCGTCGTTCAGGCAGTCCAGCAGGATCTTCGGGTCCACCCCTGTCACCTCGCCGACGTAGCCGATATCCTGTCCGCCGGAGAGCCTCTTCTTCACATGGAGCATGGCGCCGTCCTTGCCGGAGAGGCTGATGGCCTTTACGCCGAGGGACTCCACCATGGTCACCAGCTGCTTGCTGATGCGCCCGAGCACCATCTCCGCAATCTCCATCGTCTCTGCATCGGTCACGCGCAGGCCGTTCACGAACTGTGCCTCCTTCCCGGTCTTCTTCACCCAGGAAGAGATGGCCTTTCCGCCGCCGTGGACGATGATCGGTTTGAAGCCGACGAGCTTCAGGAGCGTCACATCCTTGATGACGTTCTTCTGCAGCTCCGGGTTTGCCATGGCGCTCCCGCCGTATTTGACCACAATGATTTTGCGGTTGAACTTCTGTATATAAGGCAGCGCCTCGATCAGGACCTCCGCCTTCTTCTGTGCTTCAATCTGGTAGTCTTCCATATTCTCTCCCTGATATTATGAGCGGTAGTCCGCATTGATTTTCACGTAATCGTATGTCAGATCACATCCCCAGGCCGTCGCGCTCTCCGCACCCATGTGCATATCGGAGATGATCTGCACGCTCTCCCCGGAGAGGAGTTCCTTCGCCTTCTCCTCGGAATACTCAGCGGCGCTTCCGTTTGTAAAGATCAGCATCTTCTGTTCTTTGCCATTCGCATCCTTCCCTGCAAAATACAGGTCCACATGCTCCGGATCAAACTGCGCCCCTGAATAGCCGAGCGCACACAGCACCCTGCCCCAGTTCGCATCCTTACCGAAAATAGCGGCCTTCGTGAGGTTGGACTGGATCACGGACTTTGCCAGAATTCTCGCGTTGGCCTTCGTGTCCGCATGCACGACAACCGACTCGATCAGGCGGTCTGCGCCCTCTCCGTCGCCTGCCATCGCCATGGCGAGCGTCCTGCACACTGTAAAGAGTGCCTCATAAAAGGTGTGATAATCCGCATCTTCGGAAGTGATCTCCGGATTTCCGGCGAGACCGTTCGCCAGCACAAGGAGTGTGTCGTTCGTCGACATATCGCCGTCCACAGAAATCATATTGAAAGTATCGACCACCGCATCGGATACGGCCTTCTGCAGAAGGTCCTTCTCAATCGCTGCATCCGTTGTGATATAGGCGAGCATCGTGCACATGCCGGGGTGAATCATGCCGGATCCCTTTGCCATACCGCCGATTGTGACGCTCTTCCCACCGAGCCCGATCTGCAGTGCGATCTCCTTGTTGTGTGTATCCGTTGTCATGATGGCCTTCGATGCGGCTTCTCCGGCCTCCAGCGTTCCCGCCTTCTTCTGCGCAAGTACCTTTACACCGCCGACAATTTTATCCACCGGGATCTGCATGCCGATGACACCGGTTGAACCGACGAGGACGCTCTCCTTCGGGATGTTCAGGGCTTCGGAAGCGGCCTCCGCCGTTGCGGCGCAGATGTCCAGTCCTTCTTTCCCGGTGCAGGCGTTTGCGATGCCGGAGTTGACGACCACCGCATGTACCTTGGTGTCCGTCTCACGCACAATATGGCGGTCCCACATGACCGGTGCCGCCTTCACGACATTGCTCGTAAATGTTCCTGCTGCCGTGCACGGAGCCTTCGAGAAGATCAGCGCCATGTCTGTGCGCCCCTGATACTTTATCCCTGCTGCCGTATCTGCCGCCTCAAATCCCTGTGCTGCGGTTACCCCGCCTTTGATTTTTTTCATGATCCACTCCTTAAATCGCAACTGCCTGCATCTCATCCCGAATTGCTCCGGAATACGCCGCAATTCCTCTGTGCCGGCATTCAGACGCGCTTCGCGCATTGCCTGCCGGATTAAACTTATGCCCCAATGAAATGTGTGATGTTCTTCTCATTGAGAATGAAATCATAATAATAGAAGTCTTCCCTCTTCTTCCATCCGATTCCCTTCCAGAAGGCGTTGCCGCCGCTGTTGCTGGTGAAGGCAACGAGCGAGACCTTGTTGATGCCCGCATCGCGCAGTGTCTTCATGCAGTTGCCGACCATCTGGCGACCGATGCCGAGCCTTCTGTACTCCTTTGCAACACAGACGTGGTAGAGCGTCCCCTGCCTGCCGTCATTTCCGCAGAGGATCGAACCCACAATCTTTCCGTCTGTCACCGCGACAACGGAGGTGTCCGGATTTCTTCTGATGAAGCGCTCCACATCCTCTCTGGAGTCATCGAGGGCTCTGATGCCAAAGCCCTGTATTGTCATCCAGAGACTGTGTACCTCGTCATAATCTTCCGGCTTCATCGGCCGGATCACTACCGTTCCTTCCATAACTGAATCCTTCTTACCTCGCCCTTGAGGAGCTGCCAGCAGGCTTTCCATCCGGATGACTGATCATCCGAGGGGTGCTGAACAGAATTACAAAACCTTTGAACATCATAGCGCCCTCTTGTCCCAAATGCAATCATAAATTACATATTTATGCATATAATCATTATATTATGCATATCATACGCGAAAATATGGCTTTTAATTTGTATTTTATGCATTTTTCAGCTTGCATAATATGCGTTCACATTGTATGATGTGGAAGTCAGATGTGAAAAGACATCCGCACACAGCTTTATTTTCAGAAGGGTAATCGTTCAGCACACCTCGATACGTCAGAGTGTCGGACGGGAAGATTGCTTGTCCGCTGCTCCTGCATCCGTGCACGCAGGCGGACACATACACAGCTAATACTGGAGGAAAAGATAATGGCAAAGGAAAAGGTTGTTCTCGCATATTCAGGCGGTCTTGATACCACCTGCATCATTCCGTGGCTCAAAGAGAACTACAACTACGATGTAGTCTGCTGCTGCGTGAATGTCGGCCAGGAGCAGGAGCTCGACGGTCTCGAGGAGAGAGCAAGGTACTGCGGCGCCGACAAGCTCTACATTATCGATGCCATTGACGAGTTCTGCGACGAGTACGTTGCTCCCTGCATTCAGGCCCACGCCGTCTATGAGAACAAGTACCTCATCGGCACATCCATGGCGCGCCCGCTCATCGCGAAGAAGCTCGTGGAGACCGCCCGCAAGGAAGGCGCTGTCGCCATCTGCCACGGCGCTACCGGAAAGGGCAATGACCAGATTCGTTTCGAGCTGGGCATCAAGGCGCTCGCTCCGGATCTGAAGATCATCGCTCCCTGGCGTGATCCCAAGTGGAAGCTCGACTCCCGTGAATCCGAGATCGAGTATGCACACCAGCACGGCATCAACCTTCCGTTTTCCACAGATGAGTCCTACAGCCGCGACCGCAACCTCTGGCATCTCTCCCACGAGGGACGTGAGCTCGAGGATCCCTCCAATGAGCCGAACTACGAGCACGTTCTTATGCTCTCCAACACACCGCAGAAGGCGCCTGACAAGACGACATTCATCACTCTTGATTTTGAGAAGGGCATTCCGGTTGCTCTGAACGGTGAAAAGATGAAGCTCTCCGACATCATCCGCGCGCTGAACAAGCTCGGCGGAGAGAACGGCATCGGCATCACCGATATTGTCGAGAACCGTGTTGTCGGCATGAAGAGCCGCGGTGTCTATGAGACTCCTGGCGGCACCATCCTCTATGAGGCACATCAGCAGCTCGAGGAGCTCTGCCTCGACCGCGAGACGACGCTCGAGAAGGAGATCATCGCGAAGAAGTTCGCAGGGCTCATCTATGAAGGCAAGTGGTTCTCTCCTCTGCGCGAGGCGGAGCAGGCCTTCATCGAGAGCACACAGCGCTATGTGACCGGCACCGTGAAGCTTGCTCTCTACAAGGGCAACATCATCCGCGCGGGCGAGACTTCTCCGTACTCCATGTACAACGAGTCCATCGCTTCCTTCAAGACCGGCGATATGTACGACCACACCGATGCGAGCGGCTTCATCAATCTGTTCGGCCTCTCCACAAAGGTGCGCGCACTGAAGCTCCAGGAAGTTGCAAAGAAAAAGAATATCCAGAACTGGCAGTCGCTCCTGTAATCTTTGATTCAGGATGTTTCTATACTGAACACTACTATCCTTTGGCTGAGAGAATGATTTCATTCTCTCAGCCTTTTTGTGCGCGTAGCAGCGAGGAAGGAGGCATCCATTATCCGGCCGATGATCAGTGTCTGATCTGATGCTGACAAATTTCACCATCTTTTCCTTTTCCCCGATTGCCAGCCGTGCTAATATAATGCAGGCGCTGATCCGGGAGTGGTTCCCGGAGAACGCGCGCGCAGGAAAGAATATGATCGCATTAGCTGTTTCCCAGGTGGGATCCTTCATGTCAAAGCTCCTCTCTTCCGACTGCTTCGATTCTTTTCTTCTCGAAGAGGCATCCATCCGGATGGCAGTCACCTACCAGATCAGCGGACATCTGAATAAGGATTTCTTTGATACCGATGTGTGGAATGATCCCACACAGCGGCCTTATGATCTTGCGCCCTGGAGCAGCATGCGCGGAAGATGCAGAGACCTCGTCAAGGGAAAAAGAGTGCCCGCATCCATGCGCATCACCCTGCAGCTGAAGCCCGAATACACTGAGGCGACGATCCGTGAGGGAGGAGGAAGCGAATCCCTCGCAGAATCCGTGGAGGCACTGGCGCTCAATATCCGCCTGGAGAACGGTCATCTCATCATGACGACCGGCGTTTCACTCCGCACATTTTCCATGGACCGCAGTGCCGACCGGATCTGGGATGAGGCAGCAAGACGATTTCTGCGCGCAAAAGGCATAGAGTTCGAGGAGGACATGTGACAGGCTCCTGACGAAGCCTGGATGCGTGGCCGCCGCACAGAAAGGAACGACATGGCAAAAAGGGATCTGATCACACCGCAGGATTTCACTGTCGAAGAGATTGATCATCTCTTCACTCTGGCAGATGATATCCGCAAAGACAGGAGCAGGTACGCACACGCATGTGCAGGCAAGAAGATGGCCACCTGCTTCTTTGAACCCAGCACGAGAACGCGTCTCTCCCACGAGACAGCGATGCTCAACCTCGGCGGAAGCGTCATGGGCTTTCCCGATGGAGGCGTAACCTCCGCCACTAAGGGCGAGACCGTCGCCGATACAGCCAGAGTCATCTCCTGCTTCGCTGACATCATGGTCATCCGCCATCCCAGAGAAGGTGCTGCGATGGTAGCCGCACACTACGCCTCCATCCCCGTCATCAACGCGGGCGACGGCGGACATCAGCATCCCACACAGACCCTGACGGACCTCTACACAATCCGGACGCTTCAGGGACATCTCGACAACTTCACGATCGGCCTCTGCGGCGATCTCAAGTTCGGACGTACCGTCCACAGCCTGATCAATGCGCTGGTCAGATACCCCAATGTTCACTTTATTTTCATTTCGCCGCCGGAGCTGCGCGTTCCCGACTATATCACCGAGATGCTCAATGACATGGGCATTCCCTACGAGGAACACATCCGCCTCGAGGACGCCATCAGCAGACTCGATATCCTCTACATGACAAGAATCCAAAAGGAGCGCTTCTTCAACGAGGACGATTATGTCAGACTGAAGAACTTCTACATTCTGGATGCAGAAAAGATGAAAATGGCCAAGGAGAGCTGCTACGTGCTGCACCCGCTCCCGCGTGTCAACGAGATTGCGACGGAGGTCGATGACGATCCAAGAGCCGCTTATTTCCGGCAGGTTCAGTTCGGTGTCTACATGCGCATGGCGCTGGTATTGACCCTTCTGAACATTCACGTCCCCACTGAGCAGTAAAGGAAAGGAGCGGACTATGCTGAACGTTGGCAAAATCGAAGAGGGCTTCGTCCTCGATCACATAAAGGCCGGCAAGGCCATGAAAATCTACCATTACCTGGGGCTCGACAAAATGGACTGCCCCGTCGCCATCATCAAGAATGCGCGGAGCGACGTCATGGGCAAGAAGGATATTCTCAAGGTTGAATGCGACATCAACACGCTGAACATGGACATCCTGGCCTTCGTCGACCGCAACATCACGATCAACGTCATCAAGAACGGAGAAATCGTGGAGAAGCGCCACGTCTCCCTTCCTAAGGAGATCCGCGGCATCATCAAGTGCCAGAATCCCCGCTGCATCTCCAACACGGACACCAATCTCCCGCATATCTTCTATCTCGCGGACGAGAAGAAGGAAATCTACCGCTGCCGCTACTGCGACGAGCGCTACGAAGAGAACGATGCGGAGGAGATCATCTGACGGCACTGCCGAAGCGATCAGATGAATATCAGGACTTTTCAGCCGCTATGCAGCAGTTGCAGGACCCGGCGGCAGAATAAGCGGCAGAAAAGAGACAGAGGAGAATCCTTTATGGAAAAACGGGCAGGCATTATTTTTGATATGGATGGGACCCTCTGGGATTCCGCGGAGGGCGTCGCCCTCTCGTGGACAGAGATGATTCAGCGCTTCCCCAATCCTGACCGCAGCGCTGTCACAACCGAAGAAGTGCACAGTGTGATGGGCCTTACTATGGATGCCATCAGCCGCATCCTCTTCCCCACCATGAAGGATGCGGAGCGAACTGCTCTCATGGACCAGTGCATGGCCAATGAAAATAAATACCTCGCCGCCCACGGAGGCACCCTCTACGAGGGACTTGAGGACACGCTGAAGGCACTGCGGCAGGACGGCTGGCCGCTCTTTATCGTGAGCAACTGCCAGAGCGGCTACATTGAGGCCTTTTTGGACCATTACCGCTTCTGGCCCTACTTTGAGGACATTGACTGCTACGGCAACACCGGTCTCTCCAAGGACGGCACGATGCGCCTTCTCGCAGACCGCGATCAACTGGATCCTTTCTGGTATGTGGGCGACATTCAGGGCGACTGTGACGCCACACTGAAGGCCGGCGGAAGGTTCATCCATGCAGCCTACGGATTCGGCACAGTCCGGCAGAAAGTGCCGGAGCTGCAGGACATCCGGGACCTGCCGGGGCTGATGCGGGAGCTTCGCAACTGAAAACTATTGAGGACGCTTGGCCGGGACAGGAGTGCCCGAATAAAAATCGGCAGTACAGGAAAATCAACCTGCACTGCCGATTCTTTATGTTCATATTTTGTCTGCAAGATTCTCAGGATGCACTCTTCTCCGCCTCCAACGCTCCGACAACTACGAAATTGTACTTGTGGCCGGTGCCCCAGCACGTCGAGAGTGTGACGAGCTTCGGGTACTGTGTGTAATCTACAGCATCCTTGCCAGGCTGGTACTGGGAGATCTTCGAAATCTTCGCGATGTAGGCATCATATCCCGTCTCATCCGTGAAGTTGTTGTACATGGAATCCGTGTTTGAAATAGTAAAGTAAGCGATGATCCTGTACCGGCGCGTCTTCTCCTTCTGGTAGATGTAGAAGTAGGGATCGCTCTCGCACAGGGACGAATCCGCCGAGAACTTCTTCAGACTCCCGAACATGGTCATGTTCTTCATGTTGTGGCCGTAAACAATCGTATTCAGATCGTTGAAGGGATCTTTTGCATTGGCATCCACAAAGATGCTGCCGGAGGGATTCTTCTCCCCATTGAAGGTTGTGGTCAGATACTCCGCGTTGTCATGACTCTGTGCCATCGGATAGCGGAGCTTCAGTGCAGGTATGTACAGAACGCCCGCAAAATCCCCGTTGATCTTCTCCAGAGAATCATAATCAATATCCAGATCAGGGTAATAATCCTTCTCCTCTTCGGCCTCGGTATCTCCCGCATCAGCGGCCGAAGCATCCTCCTTTACGACAATCTTCTCTGCCAGTGCATCGTACTCATCCGATGCCGCCTTGTAGGTCAGAAAGTCCTTCATAAAGAGGGTGCCGGACACCGCCATGATGATGATCAGAACAATCGGCACAAGGTTAAAGAGAATATTGCCCGGTCCTCTCCTTCTTCTGCTCATCTGTCAGGTTCTCCCCACTCCTGCGCTCATCCGATCTTTTCCTGCTCCGCCTTCATTTGACGCTTGTTCGCCTCCATCTTCAGGTAGGCGTTGATAAAGCGGTCAATGTTGCCGTCCAGGACACCCTGCGCATCCGATGTCTCCTCGTTCGTTCTCGTATCCTTTACCAGTGTATAGGGCTGCAGGACATAGGAGCGGATCTGGGAGCCCCAGGCAATCTCCTTGGTATCGCCGCGGATGCCGTCGAGCATGGCCTCCTCTTCTGCCTTCTGACGCATATAGAGTTTAGCGCGCAGCTCCTCAAAAGCCTTCTCCTTATTCTGGAACTGGGATCTCTCGTTCTGGCACGTCACGACAATGCCGGTCGGGAAATGCGTGATACGGATGGCCGAAGATGTCTTGTTGATGTGCTGTCCGCCTGCGCCGCTCGATCTGTAGTAATCGATACGGATATCATCCGGATTGATTTCGATGTTCACGGTCGTATCGAGCTGAGGCATTACCTCGCAGGAGACAAAGGATGTCTGCCGCTTTGCCTGTGCATTGAACGGACTGATGCGCACGAGTCTGTGCACGCCGTGCTCAGAGCGCAGGAACCCGTAGGCATTCGTTCCATTTACCTGAAAATCGACGGACTTAATGCCGGCTTCATCGCCGTCCACAAGGTTCATGACATCGATGGAGAAGCCCTTCTTGTCCGCCCATCTCGAATACATGCGAAAGAGCATTGAGCACCAGTCACAGGACTCCGTTCCGCCTGCGCCCGCGTTCAGAGAGACGATCGCATTGTTCGCGTCGTACTCACCTGTAAGGAGTGTCGAGAGACGAAGCTCTTCGAGTTTATTTTCAAAATCATCGAGCTCCTCCCGGATTTCAGACACAACCGAAGCGTCGTCCTCTTCATTGCCCATCTCAATCAGGGAGAGGATATCGTCGTACTGCTGGGAGAGGCCGTCGGCTTCCTCCACTGTGCGCTGCATATCCTTCAGATCTTTCATCTTCCCGTTGGCCTTGTCGGCATCGTTCCAGAAATCGGGGGCCTCCATCTCGCGGGAGAGCTCCTCGATCCTTTGCTTCTTATACGGGAGATTGAGGGAATCGCGTCCCTCCTTCAGGGATTCCTGAAGTCCCTGAAGCTCAATTTTCATCTGGTCAAGTTCCAGCATAGTTACCTTTCTGTGCCGCGTTCTTTGCGGCACCCCGAGGAGAAATCCGCGAATGCGGTTTCGAAACTAACTTCTTATCAGACAAGTCCTCTGCCGTGGCAGTTCTTGTACTTCTTGCCGCTTCCGCAAGGGCAGGGATCGTTGGGATAAATCTTCCTGTCCATCTTGCGGACGGGCTCCTTCTTCAGGGACTCGTCATCCTTGTTCGTGCCAGTTACCTGCGCAACCTGCTCACGCTCAACCTTCTGCTGCGGTCTTACCTGGAAGAGATAGCGCACGGTGTCGTCGCGAATCGCGCCGATCATCTCGTTGAACATGTCCACAGCAGCTCTTCTGTATTCCACAAGAGGATCTCTCTGGCCGTAAGCCTGAAGGCCGATGCTCTGGCGGAGCTGCTCCATATCGTCGATGTGGCTCATCCACTTGCGGTCAACCATCTGCAGAAGGATGACGCGCTCGATCTCGCGGATCTCATCGTTTTCGGCGAACTCGGCCTCTTTGCTCTCATAGAGCTTCACGGCCTCTTCCTTGAGCTGCTGCAGAAGGCCGTCCTTCGTCTTTACATTGATGCGGCCTCTTGTAATGCGCTGCAGAGGAATGATGGGCAGAATAAGATCATTGAGCTCATTCATATCCCAGTCGTCAGGTGCCATGTCCTCACCAATTACGGTGTTCACAGCGTTCTCGATGATCTCCTCGATGTAGCCGTAAATGGTATCGCGCATGGATTCGCCCTCAAGAACGCGGCGTCTCTGTGCGTAGATAACCTCTCTCTGCTCGTTCATGACCTCATCATAATCGAGCAGGTTCTTTCTGGCTGCGAAGTTGTTCGACTCGATCTTCTTCTGGGCAGACTCAATGGCCTTGGAGAGAGACTTGTGCTTGATCTCCTGGCCCTCCGGAATGCCGAGTGCGTTGAACATGCTGATCATGCGCTCCGAGCCGAACAGGCGCATCAGATCATCCTCGAGAGAGATGTAGAACTGAGATTCTCCGGGATCTCCCTGACGGCCGGAACG
>DEKA01000037.1:973-1152 GCA_002353635.1 Lachnospiraceae bacterium UBA2734 | reverse complement strand
GTACCACGGCCGGCCATGTTCGTTGCAATGGTCACTGCGCCGTGCTGGCCTGCCTGTGCGATGATGCCGGCCTCGAGCTCATGGTACTTGGCATTCAGCACCTGATGGGGAATGCCGACGCGATTGAGCATGCCGGAGAGGAGCTCCGATGTCTCAATCGTGATCGTGCCGACAAGAAC
>DEKA01000037.1:0-883 GCA_002353635.1 Lachnospiraceae bacterium UBA2734 | reverse complement strand
TCCATGCCGTAGATGTCACGGAACTCCTGCTCCTCAGTCTGGGCAGTACCGGTCATACCGCACTTCTTATCAAACTTATTGAAGAAGTTCTGGAAAGTAATCGTGGCGAGCGTCTTGCTCTCTCTCTTGACCTTTACGTGCTCCTTAGCCTCGATGGCCTGGTGCAGGCCGTCGGAATAGCGTCTGCCGGGCATTACACGGCCGGTGAACTCATCGACGATGAGCACCTCATTGTCCTTGACAATGTAGTCGTGGTCCCTGTGCATGAGGTTGTTCGCACGAAGGGCAAGGATGATGCAGTGCTGGATCTCGAGGTTCTCCGGATCCGCAAGGTTCTTCAGATGGAAGAATCTCTCCACCTTGGCGACGCCCTGTGCGGTGAGGTTGACGATCTTGTCCTTCTCGTTGACGATGAAGTCGCCTGTCTCTTCCGGCACCTCACCCATGATGTAATCGATCTTGGAGGTCTCCTCCTCATCCTTACCTCTGATCATCTGCTTTGCAAGGATGTCGCACATATTGTAGATCTCAGTGGACTTGTCGGACTGACCGGAAATGATAAGAGGTGTTCTCGCCTCATCAATGAGAATGGAATCCACCTCATCGATGATCGCATAGTGGAGACCGCGCAGCACCAGCTGGTTCTTATAGATGGCCATGTTGTCGCGCAGGTAATCGAAACCGAACTCGTTGTTCGTACCGAACGTGACATCNNGTCGCGCAGGTAATCGAAGCCGAGCTCATTGTTCGTCACGTAGGTGATGTCGCAGTTGTAAGCTTCCTGCCTCTCCTGTGTGCTCATCTGGTTGAGAACAACGCCGCAGGTAAGTCCCATGAAGCGGTAAACCTGGCCCATCCACTCGCAGTCACGCTTTGCCAGATA
>DEKA01000019.1 GCA_002353635.1 Lachnospiraceae bacterium UBA2734 | reverse complement strand
CGCGAGAAGGGCACAATGAACGGGTGCATCACCACCAATGAAAACTACAATCTCGAGGAGCTTCTTCCCCGCCTCAAGGCATACACCTGCGGCAAGGTAGTGGCGAAAGTCAGCTGCCGTGAGCGCTATGAGGTGCCGGGGGCAAAGACACTCGAGGAGAATGGACCGATCACGGGGCACGCTGTTTTCAATCCGGAGCAGTATGAAGCTTACAAAAACGGCGAGAGCGACGTGAAGGAGAAAAGACCAAGTCTTGTGCGGGAGCTCAACGGAAGGGGTCTGCACATTGCCCTTCTTGACGTCGGCGCGAAGAGGAACATTGCCAGGTCCCTTGCCATGCGCGGATGCGACGTGACGGTATGGCCCGCCATGACCCACGCAGAGGACATCATCGCGTCGAACCCTGACGGCATCATGCTCTCCAACGGGCCGGGAGATCCGAAGGAGTGCACATCCATCATCAGAGAGATCAGGAAGCTCTATGACAGCGATATCCCGATCTTTGCGATCTGCCTTGGCCACCAGCTGATGGCACTCGCGACAGGCGCGGATACCTACAAGCTCAAGTACGGACACAGAGGCGGCAACCACCCTGTGAAGGATCTGACAACGGGGTGCGTGTATATTTCTTCCCAGAACCACGGCTACGCGGTCGATGAGAAGAGCCTTGACCCGGAGATCGCTGTGCCTTTGTTCGTCAATGTCAACGATGGCACTAACGAGGGCCTCATCTATAAGAACAAGAACATTATGACGGTGCAGTTCCATCCGGAGGCATGCCCCGGTCCGCAGGATTCAGGCTTCCTCTTTGACAGATTCATCGACAATATCAGACAGGGCAGGAACACGGCCGGATATCCTTCCGTGTCGGGAAAGGAGTTTGCATAATCATGCCGAAGAACAAAGATGTACATAAGGTTATGGTGATCGGCTCCGGCCCGATTGTCATCGGACAGGCGGCAGAGTTCGATTATGCCGGCACACAGGCCTGCCGCTCCCTGAAGGAAGAGGGCGTTGAGGTCTGCCTCGTCAATTCCAATCCTGCGACCATCATGACGGATAAGGACATCGCGGATGAGGTATATATTGAGCCTCTGAATGTGAAGGTCCTTGAGAAGATCATTGAGAAGGAGAAGCCGGACAGCATTCTGCCGACACTTGGAGGTCAGGCAGGCCTGAACCTGGGCATGGAGCTCGCGGAGTCCGGGTTCCTGGATAAGCACGGCATTAAGCTCCTTGGCACGACAGCCCTCACCATCAAAAAGGCTGAGGACCGCGAGATGTTCAAGGAGACCATGGAGAAGATCGGTGAGCCGGTCGCTCCCTCTATGGTCGTCGAGAATGTCGAGGACGGCGTGAAGTTCGCAGAGACTATCGGCTACCCCGTTGTTCTGCGCCCCGCATACACACTCGGCGGCTCCGGCGGCGGTATCGCCCACTCTGTGGCGGAGCTGCGCAAAATCCTTGAGAACGGCCTGCGGCTTTCCAGAGTCGGCCAGGTTCTTGTCGAGAGATGCATCTCCGGCTGGAAGGAGATTGAGTATGAGGTGATGAGAGACAGTGCAGGCAACTGCATCACCGTCTGCAACATGGAAAATATCGACCCCGTCGGCGTCCACACCGGCGATTCGATCGTTGTTGCGCCCTCACAGACTCTCTCCGACAAGGAATACCAGATGCTGCGTACTGCGGCCCTCAACATCATCAACGAGCTGCAGATCACCGGCGGCTGCAACGTGCAGTTCGCCCTGCACCCGACGAGCTTTGAGTACTGCGTCATTGAGGTCAACCCCAGAGTTTCGAGATCTTCTGCGCTTGCTTCCAAGGCGACGGGCTATCCGATCGCCAAGGTGGCGGCAAAGATCGCCCTCGGTTTTACACTCGATGAGATCAAGAACGCGGTGACTGGCAAGACATATGCCTCCTTCGAGCCGACGCTCGATTACTGCGTCGTCAAGATGCCGCGTCTTCCGTTCGACAAGTTCATTACGGCGAAGAGAACGCTGACCACGCAGATGAAGGCGACGGGCGAAGTGATGGCCATCGCCAACAACTTCGAGGGCGGCCTTATGAAGGCCATCCGCTCGCTGGAGCAGCACGTCGATGCGCTGGACTCCTACGATTTCAGTCATCTCTCCAAGGAAGAGCTGTTCGTGCGCCTGACAGTCATTGATGACCAGAGAATCTGGGTGATCGCCGAGGCTCTGCGCAAGGGAATTTCCCGCCAGACCATCCATGAGATCACCATGATCGACGAGTGGTTCATCGAGAAGATTCACCACCTCGTGCGCATTGAGGAGCGACTGAAGAAGGGACCGCTCACCAAGGAACTGCTCACTGAGGCGAAAAAATACGAATTTCCGGACACCGTTATTTCCAGATACACGGGCATTCCTGCGGACCAGATCGCGAAGATGCGCTACGACAACGGCATCACCGCAAGGTTCAAGATGGTAGATACGTGCGCCGCGGAATTCGAGGCGAAGACGCCTTATTTTTACTCCGTATACAACACATCCGATGTGGATGAGGCGGCGGAGAGAGTCACGAAGAAAAAGAAGATTCTGGTGCTGGGCTCTGGCCCCATCCGTATCGGACAGGGGATCGAATTCGATTACTGCTCCGTGCATGCGACATGGGCGTTTGAGAAGGCCGGGTACGAGACCATCATCATCAACAACAACCCCGAGACAGTTTCCACGGACTTTGATATCGCGGACAAGCTCTATTTTGAGCCGCTGACGCCGGAGGACGTAAAGAATGTCATCGATATCGAGAAGCCCGACTATGCGGTCGTGCAGTTCGGCGGCCAGACTGCTATCAAGCTCACAGAGGCGCTGACAAAGTTCGGCGTGCCGATCCTTGGCACGGATGCGAAGGACGTAGATGCCGCAGAGGACCGCGAGATCTTCGATGAGGTTCTGCAGAAGACCGGCATCAAGAGGGCAGCAGGCGCCACCGTCTACACTGCAGAGGAGGCCAAGGCAGTCGCCCATAAGCTGGGCTACCCTGTCCTTGTCCGTCCGTCCTATGTTCTTGGCGGCCAGGGCATGCAGATCGCCATCTCCGACGAGGAGATTGAGCAGTTCATGGCGGTCATCAACCGCTATGAGCAGAAGCACCCGATCCTGATCGACAAATACCTGCAGGGCACAGAGACGGAAGTCGATGCAGTCTGCGACGGCGAGAACATTCTGATCCCCGGCATTATGGAGCACATCGAGAGATCCGGCATTCACTCCGGCGATTCGATCTCTGTATATCCGGCACAGACACTGTCTCAGCATGTCAAGGAGACGATCGCGGAGTACACAAGGCGCCTTGCGAAGGAGCTGCATATTCTGGGTCTTATCAACGTGCAGTTCATCGCTGTCGGCGAAGAGGTGTACATCATCGAGGCGAACCCCAGGTCCTCCCGCACAGTGCCTTATATCAGCAAGGTAACGGGCATTCCGATTGTGGATCTCGCCGCGCAGTGCATGCTGGGCAAGAAGATCACGGATTTCGGCTACAAGCCGGGGCTTGCGCCTGAGGCGGGCACAATAGCCATCAAGATGCCTGTCTTCTCGACGGAGAAGATCAGAGGCGCGGAGATTTCCCTTGGACCTGAGATGAAGTCCACCGGCGAGTGCCTCGGCATCTCGAAGAATTTCAATGAGGCACTGTACAAGGCATTTATGGGCGCCGGCATCGATCTGCCAAAGCACAAGCAGATGATCATCACCGTGAAAGATCAGGACAAGGGCGAGATCATTGACATCGCAAGAAGATATGCGAACCTTGGTTACATCATCTACTCGACGCTCGGCACGGCAGAGGTTCTGCGCGAGAACGGCATTCCTGTCCGCAAGGTGAACAGGATTGATCAGGAGTCGCCGACGGTCATGGACCTTCTTCTTGGCCACAAGATCGACCTTGTCATCGATACACCCACACAGGGCCGCGACAAGAACAGAGACGGCTTCCTCATCCGCCGTACAGCCATCGAGACAGGCGTAACAACGATCACCGCACTCGATACAGCGCGTGCACTTGTGTCCTCCCTTGAGCATGCAGGTGAGGAGGAGAACCTGAGCGTCATTGATATCGCCAAGCTCGACTCGAACATTGAGAAGGCAGTAGGGCTCTGAAGAAAGTGAATAAGGTCAATTACAGCAAAGAATTAGACAAGATCATGGATGCGCTGAAGAAGGAGGGGAGGACACCGACCCTCCTTCTTCAATGCTGCTGTGCGCCGTGCTCCTCGGCGTGCCTCGAGAGGCTCCGGGAATGCTTCAAGGTGACGGTCTTTTATTACAATCCGAATATCTCAGAGCGCGCGGAGTACGAGAAGAGGAAGGCAGAGGAAAAGAGGCTCATCGAGGCGTACAACCGGCAGGTGGACGAGCAGGATTTTGCGGGCATGCACTCCACGGCGGCCGCCAATCGGATTGAGATCCTCGATTGTGACTATGACGGTCAAGCCTATGAAGAGGCTGTGAAAGGTTACGAGTCCTGTCCCGAGGGAGGAGACCGGTGTACGAGGTGCTTCGCCCTGCGTCTGGGAAAAACTGCCGAGACAGCGAAGGAGAATGGATTTGACTATTTTTCCACGACGCTCACAATCTCCCCTTTAAAGAATGCGGACAAGCTCAACGCCATCGGTCAGGAGATGCAGGAGAGATACGGCGTCGCCTTTCTTCCTTCAGACTTTAAAAAGAAGGACGGCTACAAGCGGAGCATCGAGCTGTCGAAGGAATTTGACCTGTACAGGCAGAACTACTGTGGATGCAAGTACAGTAAGGGAGAGAGTTTTCATAAGGAAAACGTCACGGAGCTGTGAGCGGTTCCATTTGTGCAGCAAAGCACCAGGAGGCATCTGCGCGGCGAAGTGTCCGCACGAAGCTGTTGTGCGGCGTAACCTGTGCAGTTGTCAGCGCACTGAAAATAGCTTAGAATGCCATTACCAGTCGGAAGAATCTATTTTCTGACTGAAGAAACATTTCAATATAACAAAACGTTATGAGCAGGAGAGACTCTGCAGAAATATAAGAGCGAGGGAAATATGCAGCAGTTATTGAATATTCTTTCAGAGGAAGTCGGAAGGGCCTTTGCGGCGGCGGGATACGATGCGTCGCTTGGGAAGGTTTCCGTCTCAGGACGTCCGGACCTTGCGGAGTACCAGTGCAACGGCGCCATGGCCGGAGCGAAGCAGTACCACAAGGCCCCTTTTATGATCGCAGGCGACGTCGCAGCGCAGCTGAAGGACAGCGCAGTCTTCGAGAGAGCGGAGGTGGTAAAGCCCGGCTTTCTGAACCTTGATCTGCGCAAATCGTTCCTGTGCGATTATCTGCGCCAGATGAAAGAGGCGGAGAAATTCGGCATGGAGAAGCCTGACAAAGCCAAGACGGTCATTCTGGACTACGGCGGACCGAATGTCGCAAAGCCGCTCCACGTGGGACACCTGCGCAGTGCAGTGATCGGAGAGGCATTAAAGCGCATAGTACGTTATCACGGCGACAAGGCGATCGGTGACATCCATCTCGGCGACTGGGGTCTGCAGATGGGTCTTGTGATCACAGAGCTTCAGCACAGACATCCGGAGCTCCCCTATTTTGATCCCGAGCATACAGGAGACTATCCGAAGGAGCCGCCGTTCACGGTGAGCGACCTCGAGGAGATCTATCCTTTCGCCTCTGCCAAGTCCAAGGAGAATGAGGACTATCACAAGGAGGCACTGGAGAATACCCACCGCCTGCAGCAGGGGGATCCCGGCCTTCGCGCACTGTGGCACCACATCATCAATGTGTCCGTCACAGATATGAAGAGGAACTACCAGAATCTGAATGTCACCTTTGACCTCTGGAATGGAGAATCCAGTGTCAATGACATCATCCCCGGGATGGTGGAGGACATGAAGAAGTCCGGACAGGCCTACGAGAGCCAGGGAGCTCTCGTCGTCGATGTCGCTGAGGAGTCGGATGCCAAGGAAGTGCCGCCCTGCATGATCCTCAAGTCCGACGGCGCCGCGCTGTATACGACGACGGACCTTGCCACGATCAAAATGCGCCAGGAGGAATACGATCCTGACGAGATCATTTACGTTGTCGACAAGCGCCAGGAACTGCACTTCGTGCAGACTTTCCGCGCAGCGAGAAAATGTCATCTCGTGGATGCTGACTGCAAACTTGTTTTCAATGGATTTGGAACGGTCAACGGAAAGGACGGCAAGCCCTTCAAGACGAGAGAGGGCGGCGTTATGCGCCTCGAGACGCTGATCAAGGACATTGATGAGCAGATGCTTGAGAAGATTAAAACCAATCCGGATATTCCGGAGGAAGAGGCCGAAGAGACTGCGAAGAAGGTTGCGCTTGCAGCGATCAAGTACGGTGATCTCTCGAACCAGGCGTCTAAGGATTATATTTTCGATACAGAGAAGTTTACGTCGTTTGAGGGAGACACAGGTCCCTACATTCTGTACACGATCGTCCGCATCAAGTCCATCCTGAAGAGATACCAGGAGGCGGGTGGAAAGAATCCGGAAGACCTCACGGTTCAGGAGCCAAGATCTGTTGCTGAGAAGAATCTCATGCGTCAGCTGTGCGGCTTCAACGCCATGATGGAGGATGCGTACGAGAATCTTGCACCGCACAGAATCTGTGCGTACATTTATGCGCTCTCCAATGACTTCAACAGCTTCTACCACGGGACGAGAATCCTCACCGAGCAGGATGAGAGCGTCAAGGAGGGGTGGATCGCCCTTCTGTACCTCACAGAATCTGTTCTGAACACCTGCATTGACGTGCTGGGATTCTCGGCACCGGAGAGGATGTAATACAATAAAGAATCCCGT
>DEKA01000043.1:72231-83870 GCA_002353635.1 Lachnospiraceae bacterium UBA2734 | reverse complement strand
TACAGCAGAAAGAAAAGCCGGAGATTCCAGGGAAGCAGGACTTCCCGGAACTTCCGGCGTTTGTTTTCGTCAGACTTCCCTGTCGGAGAGAATGGCAACGCCCGTATGGGAGGCAAGGGCCTCTGCCTCCTTTCTCGGCAGGGTGAGCGCGATCCTGACGCCGTCTTCCAGATAGGCCTGCTGAGCATCCGGAAAGCGGGATGCGAGGGAGGCGAGAAGCTTTCCCTCGCTGTAGGAGACGAGGTAGGTCCTCGTCACCCGCCGCCCCAGGAGGGCTTCGTCGATGCGGTCGAGAAGGTCTGAGAGTCCCTCTCCCGTCTTTGCACTGAGGTAGATCCTGTCCCCGTGGGCAGAGGGAATCGTGATGTCCGGGAGCCGGTCCGCCTTGTTCAGGACAAAGAGAACCGGGATGTCCCCCGCCCCGATTTCCGAGAGGGTCCTCTGCGTGACCTGTATCTGGAGGTCGGAAGCAGGGTCTGCGCTGTCCACGACCTCGAGCAAAAGATCTGCGTACTTTGCCTCCTCGAGGGTGGAGCGGAAGGCCTTCACGAGGGCATGGGGAAGGTCTGAGAGAAACCCGACCGTGTCGGAGAGGAGAAAGGTCGTGTGCCCCGGGACGGAGATCTTCCGCACCTGGGTGTCCAGCGTTGCAAAGAGCATGTCCTTCTCAAGGACCTGCTTCTTCTCCGCATCCGCTCCGGGGGAGAGGGCAAGGAGGGCGTTCAGGAGCGTCGACTTTCCCGCGTTCGTGTAGCCGACAAGGGACACCCTGGGAAGCCCCGAGCGCAGGCGCATGGCCCGTTGGGTGCTGCGCTCTCTGTCGATGGCCTCGAGCTGCCGTCGGATCTCGGAGAGCTGCCGCTCGATGTGCCGCCTGTCGAGCTCAAGCTGTTCCTCACCGGCACCCTTGTTTGAGAGGCGTCCGGACCCGCCGCCCTGGCGGGAGAGGTTCTTGCGCATGCCGGCAAGGCGCGGCAGCAGGTAGGAGAGCCTTGCGGAGGCGACCTGGAGCCTTGCCTCTCTGGTGCGTGCCCGCTCCGAGAAGATCTGCAGGATGATTCCTGTCCGGTCGAGCACCTCCGTGTCGAGGACATCCTCGAGGTTCCGCACCTGCATCGGTGTCAGCTGCTCGTTGAAGATGACGACATCCGCCCCGCAGTCCTCAATGAGAAGGAGAAGTTCCTGGACCTTGCCGCTCCCGATATAGGTTTTCTGGGTGATGGCAGCTGCGCTCTGCACCATCGTGGCGGCAGGTACAAGGCCAAGGGCCTCTGCGAGGGCCCTCAGCTCCCGCATCGAGGCGTCGTACTCCGCCCCGTTCCTTCCGGTGTTGAGGCCGGCAAGGACTGCTCTCTTCCTCTCCTCTGCCGGGACTGCTGCTGCCTTTTTCTCTTCCGTTCCCCACGTTGTATCAAACTCTTCTGTCAAGGGTACCTCCTCATTTCAGACGGCGTCAGCCGTCAGAAACCAGAATACCTCGAAAACGCCAAAAAAGACACAGATTCATCAACACGGCTTCACATTTTTATCACAGTTCGCCGATATACTCGGTATTGAAGATAAGGAAGCGGGGTGCAGGGAATCATTCAGCTGCCCTGCAAAGACATAGATCGTGTATTCGGGGATTTAAGAAAGGCAGGATTACGATGGACGACAACAGATATGATGGGTATCAGAACACATCTGGCAGCGGCAACGGAACGTATCAGTACAGCCAGAACGATGGCTCCTCGAATGGAGGAGACAGCTATCAGAGCTCCTATTCCAGCGGCTACAATACCAATGGCGGCGGTGCAGCAGGCGGAAGCGGGAACCACAACCACAACAAGAAGAACGGCAGGGGCGGCAAGGTAGCCTTCGCCATCGCCCTCGCAGCGGTGTTCGGCATCTGCGCAGGCGCCGGTGCCTACGGGATCTCGAGGGTCTCCGGAAACCAGACAACTGCCTCCGTCGCAGAGGCCTCCACGGAGGGCCAGAGCGAGGGCGTAACGCTCTCGATCGCCGAGGACAACAGCAGCTCCAGCAGTGATACGGAGTCCTCTGCAGCTGCAAGCTCCACAGAGAGTGCCTCTGAGGACAGCTCCACCGATTCCAGTGCATCCCTGGGCCTTCAGACCTCGGATGCCGAGGCACAGGAGAACACGGTGACAAAGATCGTCGCGAAAGACATGCCGTCCATCGTCGCGGTCTACAACAACTACACCTCCACGAGCCAGGACTTCTTCGGACAGACCTACAGCCAGGAGCAGACGGCAACGGGCTCCGGTATCATCATCGGGAAGACCGATGACGAACTCCTGATCGTCACCAACAACCACGTGGTGGCGGATGAGGATTCCCTGCAGGTGCAGTTCGTGGATGAGTCCACAGCAGACGCCAACATCAAGGGAACGGATTCCGACATGGACCTTGCGGTCATCGCCGTCAAGCTCGCCGATCTGTCGGATGACACAAAGAACGCAATCGCCATCGCAACGCTCGGAAACTCTGACAACCTGAAGGTCGGCCAGTCCGTCATCGCCATCGGCAACGCCCTTGGCTATGGTCAGTCTGTGACGACAGGTGTTGTCTCCGCCCTGAACAGAGAGATCGCAGACTCTGAGAACGGCACCACCAACAAGTTCATCCAGACCGATGCAGCCATCAACCCCGGCAACTCTGGCGGTGCGCTGATCGATCTCAACGGCAATGTCATCGGCATCAATTCCAGTAAGATCGGTGCCACCACGGTCGAGGGCATGTGCTATGCCATCCCGATCTCGGATGCAATCCCGGTCATCGAGACCCTGATGAACCAGTCCACGAAGACCAAGGTCTCCGATGAGGACAAGGGGTATCTCGGCATTCAGGGCGTCTCGGTCACCAGCCAGGTGGCTTCTGCCTACAACATGCCGGAGGGCGTCTATGTCGCCTCCGTCATGGACGGCTCCGGCGCTGCCGATGCAGGCCTTCAGAAGGGCGATATCATCACCAAAATCAATGGCTCCTCCGTCAGCGACATGGAGGATCTGCAGGATCAGCTGCGCTACTATGCAGCCGGCACCGAAGTCACGCTGACCATCCAGAGAAATGGCAGTGACGGCAAGTATGCAGAGCAGGAGCTCAAAGTGACGCTCAGCGACAGCTCTGTCGTCTCCTCGAGTAACGGCACAGAGGATTCCGGCAGCTCCAGCGGCCAGAACAGCCAGAGCGGCTCCAGCAGCCAGGGTCAGTACTACTACAGCTTCCCTTGGAATCAGTAAAAGTCCATAACACAGTGGGAATCGTCTCCCGCGACAGCACGCACTCCAAGAGAGGGGGTGCGTGTTTTTGTGTCCGGGGCAATCGGAGAGCGAAGCGGCATTTGCGGGACCTTTGAGGAGAATCCCGAACTCCTGCCATTTCTGCAGGGGATGCAATCGAAAGTCTCAGGAGATTTGGTACAATTTCTGCAAAAGTCCTATGACTTTATGCAGCCCATGCGCTTTCCCGGACCTTCGTCTGTCAGGAACCGATATCTCTTGGAAAGACCCCGTATTTTTGGAGATCCGGGAATACGGCAGCACTTGATTTCCTGTATGAGGGGAAAACTTCTGCGGTCCCCGTGGAGGTAAAAGGAGCGGACAATCCGAAGGCCAAGCGCTATCGGACTTTCTGCAGGGAGTACGCTCCGAAGGTCGGATTTGAAATCTCGCAGAACAGGATCGGGGAGAGCCTCTGCGAGGGAACCAGGACCATAACCCTTCCGAGGTACCTTGTCTGGAACATCGATCACGATGCGTCCTGAGGACGGGGACTGGGGGGAGAAAATGCCGGAATTGGTTCTCGTATCGAGGAAACCAGGTGCTCTGAAGCTGAAAAAACAGACCATTTTTCGATATATCTCGAAGTAACTGTATTCAATTCGATTTTTGCATATCTAAAAAACAAAGGCGGACGCCCTTCTGAACCAGAAGATTTCCCGTGCGGCCCAAAGTTTTCTTAGGCAAAACTTCGAAAAACTAATTTGACAGGGAAAGAGGGCGGTGCTACTTTATGATTTGTAGCCGGAAGCCGGCATTGCAAAGACGCAATCGTATGAAACGATTGCGTCTTTTTTATTTTGTGAAGAAAAGAGAATGCGAAGGGCCGGACTTCCAAAAACACACAGGAGGAACTTCAAAATGAGACTGAAGGACACGGGACTTACTGCTGAGGAGCTCAAGGCTCTGGTAAACAAGTACATGATCGAGACCTATGAGCGTTTCGATTTTGTCGCGGATCGTGCAAAGGGCAACTACATGTACGATGAGAACGACACACCGTACCTCGACTTCTACGCAGGCATCGCCGTCAACAGCGTCGGCAACTGCAACGAAAAGGTTGTCAAGGCCGTTCAGGACCAGGCAGCCACCATCATGCAGACCTTCAACTATCCTTATACCGTTCCGCAGGCCCTTCTCGCTGAGAAGATCTGCACCACGATCGGAATGGACAAGATCTTCTTTCAGAACACCGGAACCGAGGCCAACGAGGCAATGATCAAGATGGCAAGAAAGTACGGCGTTGAGAAGTACGGTCCGAAGAGATACAAGATCGTCACCGCCGCGAAGTCCTTCCACGGACGCACCTTCGGTGCTATGTCTGCAACCGGTCAGCCTGACAACGCCTGCCAGGTCGGCTTCGGTGATATGACTCCCGGTTTCTCCTATGCAAAGTTCAACGACCTTGAGGACTTCAAGGCAAAGGTCGATGATGACACCATCGCCGTCATGGTCGAGCCCATCCAGGGCGAGGGCGGCGTGAATCCGGCAACCCCTGCGTTCATGCAGGGTCTGAGAAAGCTCTGCGATGAGAAGCACATGCTGCTTTTGATCGATGAGGTCCAGACCGGATGGTGCCGCACCGGCAAGATCATGGCATACATGCACTACGGCATCAAGCCCGACATCGTCTCCATGGCAAAGGCTATGGGCGGCGGAATGCCGATCGGCGCCATCTGCGCAACCGAGGAGGTCTCCAAGGCCTTCACGATGGGCTCTCACGGAACCACGTTCGGCGGACATCCGGTCTGCTGCGCCGCTTCCCTGGCAGCCATCACCGAGATGCTCGACAAGGATCTGGCAGGCAAGGCTGCAGAGACCGGTGAGTACCTGATGGCAGGCCTCAGAAAGCTCCCTCATGTGAAGGAAGTCCGCGGCAAGGGCCTGATGATCGGTATCGAATTCACGGATCTGGGCAGTGTTGACATGAAGCACGAGTGCTTCCACAGACACATGCTCACCACTGCCATCGGCTCCAACATCATGCGCCTGATCCCGCCGCTCACTGTCACCAAGGAGGAGTGCGACAAGGCCATCGAGATCATCGGTGAGTCCATCGACGCTCTGAGCAAGTAAGAAACCGTCCGGGGGTAGAGTTCATGAAACATATGGTCATTACCATCGGCTGTGAGTACGGCGCAGGCGGACCGCAGATCGGCCGCTTCATCGCCGACGCCCTGGGCATTGAGTTCTATGACCGGGACATCGTGGACAAGGTCGTGGAGGAGACCGGTGTCTCCAGGGACCTGGTTGAGAAGACCGATGTCGATGCAAACGTCAAGTTTGAGGTCGACACCTCCCTGGGACCCAGGTACCTAAACCTCACGAACCGTGTCATCTACGTGCAGTTCGATGTCATCCGACAGATGGCGGAGAAATCCTCCTGTGTCATCATCGGGCGCTGCGCGGACTACATCCTGAAGGAGAGAAAGGACACCCTGAAGGTGTTCCTGTATGCTCCGAAAGAAACCCGCATCCGATCCGTGATGGAGCTGGAGCACCTGTCGAGAGACGAAGCGGAAAAGCGTGTTGCATACTACGATGAGAACGAGCACGTCCGCTACAAGTACATGACCGGAACCTACCGCGGCGACAGAAACAACAGAGACATCCTGCTGAACAGTGCCCTGCTCGGCTGGGAGAAGACAGCAAAATATCTGCTGCAGCTGATTGATCTTCGCTACGGAGAGTGAACTCCGGATACGGGATCGTCGGCAATGGCGCTGACGGATGGAAGGCTTTGTGCCCTCTGTCCGCCGGCGTTTTTTTGTGCCCTGCTGGCGGTCCGAAACAGAAGTGAAATAGAGAACACAAACAGTACTGAATTCAAGTTGGAGGGAGTTCAGCATTATGGAACCTAAAAAATCAGAGTTTGACAAAGTCCTGTCGATGTGGGACATCCTGGTAATCGCCTTCGGCGCCATGATTGGCTGGGGCTGGGTTGTCTCGACCGGCGACTGGATCGAGCGCGGCGGCGTCATCGGCGCCATGCTCGGCTTCTGCCTCGGCGGTGTGATGATCTTCTTCATCGGACTGACCTACGCGGAACTGACACCGGCCATGCCGGAGTGCGGCGGCGAGCATGTTTTCAGTATGCGTGCCATGGGCCCTTGCGGCTCCTATATCTGCACCTGGGCCATCATTCTCGGCTACGTCAGTGTCGTATGTTTCGAGGCGTGCGCCTTTCCTACGATTATCACCTATCTGTGGCCGGGATTTCTGAAGGGCTACATGTACACGGTTGCAGGGTTTGATATCTATGCATCCTGGGTGGCAGTAGCAGTTGTTTTCGCATTTATCATCACGATCATCAATCTCCGCGGCGCAAAGACTGCAGCCATGCTGCAGACAGTGCTCACCGTGACGATCGCCGCAGCCGGCATCGCACTGGTGGCGGCCTCCGCCATCTCCGGAAGTCCCTCGAACCTGGATGGTCAGGTATTCGCCGGATCGACCACAGGCGATATCATCGGCAGTATCATCCGTGTGGCTGCCATCAGCCCGTTCTTCTTCATCGGCTTTGATGTCATTCCGCAGGCCGCTGAGGAGATCAACGTCCCTCTGAAGAAGATCGGCAAGCTCCTTCTCCTCTCGATCGTTCTGGCAATCAGCTTCTACGCACTGGTTATTCTGGCGGTAGGTTATGTCATGGACACAGGTGCTATCAAGGCCTCTTATGCAGGAACCGGCCTCGTTACGGCCGATGCGATGGCGAGGGCCTTCCACAGCACATTCATGTCGAAGGTGATCATCATCGCCGGCATGTGCGGCATCGTCACCAGCTGGAACTCCTTCATGCTCGGCGGGAGCCGCGCCATCTACTCCATGGCGGAATCCTACATGCTCCCCCGCTTCTTCAAAAAGCTTCATCCTGCACACAAGACACCCAGCAATGCGATCTGGCTTATCGGCATCCTCAGTATGCTGGCACCCTTCGCAGGCAGAAAGATGCTCGTATGGGTTTCTGATGCAGGCAACTTCGGCTGTGTGCTTGCATATTGCATGGTCTCCATTTCCTTCCTGATTCTTCGGAAGAAAGAGCCCAACATGCCCCGTCCCTATAAGGTAAAGCACGGGATTCTCTGCGGCACAATCGCCGTTGTGATGTCGGGTATCATGCTGATTCTCTACATCGTTCCCGGCTCCGGCGCCGCGCTGACCGCACAGGAGTGGGCGATTGCAGGCGGCTGGTATGCGGCAGGCATTGTTTTCCTGGTGGCCTGCAAGGCTAAATACGGTGAAAAGTTCGGCTACTATGCTCCCCTTCAGAGCATGCAGTCCTCTTACCAGACCGGCGAGGCAGTTCCGGAAGGCACGCCTGCCCCTGCCCTCAGTGTTGAGGCGGCGATGGAGAGCGCGGAGACTGCTCCGGAGCAGATTCCGGTTATCTCGACGATGTTCAACTGGTCAGTGCCGGTCAATATTATTTTCGGTGCAGGCAAGACTGAGCAGGCTGGAAAAGTCGCTGCTTCTTACGGCAAAAAAGCCCTTATTGTCACAGGCGGCTCCAGTGCAAAGAAATCCGGACTCTATGACAGGGTGAAGGGTCTTTGCGAGAAGGAGGGCATGACATGCACACTGTTCGATAAGGTTACGCCGAACCCGCTCACCACTACAGCGATGGAGGGCGGTGCACTGGCAAGGACGGAAAAGGCCGACGTGATTGTGGCTCTTGGCGGCGGCAGCGTTATGGACTGTGCGAAAGCCATCGCATTTACGGCGGTCAATGAGGGGAATATCTCCGACTATATTTTCGGAAAATTAACGGGCGACAAGGCACTTCCTCTCGTCCTGATCCCGACGACCTGCGGCACGGGGTCCGAGGCGAACGGCTTCGCTGTCCTGACGGATCCTGAGACGGGCGACAAGAAGTCGCTGAGGACGCCCGCGATCATTGCAAAGGCATCCATTGTCGATCCGGATCTCATGAAAACAATGCCGAAGAGCGTACTTGCCTCCGTCGGGTTCGATGCTCTCTGCCACTGCATAGAGGCCTACACGGCAAGGAATGCGCAGCCCTTCACGGATGCGCTTGCACTCTACGCTATTCCTCTGATCGCAGACAATCTGGTGAAGCTCTATAAGGGGGATGCAAAGGATGATAAGGCGTGGGCTGAGCTGACGATGGGCGCCTCGATCGGCGGCATGATCATCGGCACGGCGGGCGTGACCCTCGCACATGGCATGGAGCATCCTGTGAGCGGCAAGAGCAACGCCGTACACGGCAAGGGCCTTGCGGCCATTGCGCCGGCAGCCGTTGAGGCGGAGTATCCCTACAACCGGGTGAAGTTCGGCCATCTGGCCAGAATCCTCGGCGGCTTCACCGCAGAGGACTGCGCCGGCAAGATCGAGGGACTTCTCGACAAGCTGGATCTGCGCATCACCCTCACAGATCTTGGCATCAAGAAGGAGGATATCCCATGGCTTGCGAAGAACTGCCTGAAGGTATCCGCCGGCAACATCGCGAATACACCGGGCCACTTCACGGAGACGGATATCCGCAAGCTCTATGAGGCGGCGCTGTGACGGAGTGGTGACAACAGAGATAACGCTGAAAGAGGCTCGGCCCTAAAAGCTGAGCCTCTTTAGAACTGGGGGATTATTTCATTGATTTTTTTTGTGCAAAGGATTTCCTGCGAAGCTGATGCCGCTTTCTCAGATCGGAAAATAAGGTCTCCTTTACTATGTCGAAGATCCTTCATCATATTTGCGGAAGTCTTTCAGAGTGAAAAGCCAATCACCCCTTATTCCTTCCCGTATTCCCACGGTACCTGATATTTGTTCAGGTTCATGAAGCCGCAGTAGCCGTTCTCATCGAAGAAGGAACTTAAGTCTGTTCCGGCGGGAATCACAAGTTTGTAATTAGTTCCCTTCCAGACGTATTTTACGATAACGGTGACATCCGGGCGGTTCTGCAGAGCAGGCAGGACGAGCCTCTTCGCGAAGCTGACCCATTTATCCGTCGAGATAGTGACGGTTCCGTTCTGCGGCGCTTTGGAGATCTCATTGGCGCTGTCTGCATTGAACTGATAGTAAGCACTGTTCGGCACTCTCTGCCAGGACAGGATATTGCCGCACTCCGTGCAGCGGTAAGCCATGAGCGCATCCTGCTGATCTGTTGCCGGCTCATAGAGCACCCACTGATAAGTGTGCGTGTGTGTACTGGTCTTGTGATGCTTCTTTGCGGTGACTACAGCCGATGCAGCTGCAGCCTTTTTTGTATTCGCATCTGTTGTCTGGCCGTCACTGCTGCCTGCGCTGTCGTTGTCTGTCGTGCTGTCAGAAGCGGTGTTTCCGCTGCCGGCGTTATCTGTTGCATTGTCAGAAGAACTGTCCCCCTTATTAGCGCCATCCGCAGTATTGTCGGAAGAACTGCTGCCGTTATTGGTGTCATCAGCGGTATTATCAGACGAACTGTTTTCCTTATTAGCATCATCTGCGGTGTTGTCAGACGAACTGTTGTTGCTGTCGTCCTTCTTATTCTCTTTCCACCCTGCGTAAAGCGTGGTGTTGTCTGTGATCTCCGAACCGTCATATTCAGTTGTGCAGTCGGCATCCGTATACCAGCCTGTGAAGGTATAGCCTTCTGCCGTGGGATCGCTCTCCGGCACTGTGACAGCGTGATCATACGGCACGTTGTCCTTCTCGTAAGTGTTATCCCCATCGCCCTTGCCGTTCAGACTGAAAGTAACGATCGGATTCACGTAGAAATAGCCGTACAGAGGGTTGTCGGTCCCACTGGATTTATACAGAGCCTGACTGCCGTCTGACCCGCTCTCCTCATAGGTCATCATGTAATAGGTCAGGTTGTTGTCATCATCGAGTGTCACTTTGCCGGGATTCTCGGCCTTGACGGTGAAGTACTGTCTCTTCATCTGTGAGTCTGTCAATTCCTTAGATGCGTCATAGGTAAAACCGCAGTTCAGCTCAAGGACAGGCTTATCGACTGTGCCGCCCACCTTTTTCGGAGATTCATAGGCAGGGAGTTCCGAACTGTCCGCACCGGAGTTCTGATTCAGACTCGGGACAAGATACACCTTTTTGCCGCTGTGACTGTCGTAATAAAATGAATAGAACTGAATTGTGTCACCCTGATTCAGGTAATACGTGTTCAGATTATAATCTTCGTCCCAGGGGCTCCAGCTGTCCCCACCGTAAGTATAGGTCTGCGGGTCTGCGACCTTCGTCTGCTGCAGAGCGCCATCGTCTGCCTTTACGGCTGAATATGGAATCAGGCCTAAAACCAAAGCGGCACAGACTGCGCCCGCCGTACATCTTGCAAAATGCATCATTGCTGTCTCCTCCTTGGATGAATAATATCTGTTGATGCATGTGTCAGAAACTGCGCACAGTCTTGCCGCTTTTATATATGCCGCAAAGCTGTTCCCAGCTCCGGACGTTCATCTTTTTTGATCATCGTGGTATACACTTTGATTTAATTCCCTAATATATCCATTTCTTTTGAAAATACAAGCCTCATTTTCGTTAAAACGAAGCGTTTAAAAAAGGCAGCAGCTATTCGCACTCCATCCCGGGTTACCTGAATATACACCGCGTTTCTCCGATGCAGGTGTCCAGTAGTGCTGAGCAGCAATAAATTGCAAATCATTTGCAAAAGCTGTTGACAAAAAAGGAGATCACTTATAAAATGCGAATGATTTGCAAAATTGAAGCGGCAGGAGAGTGAGCTTGAAGGATCGCGCAGATGCCTGATCTTTCAAACAGCAGTCGGTGTCGAAGCACCGGCTGCTGCATTCGGCAAAACCGCCTGCGCGGATTTTGCATCGTGCTGCCGCGAAAACCCGGCACAGATATCAGTGAGGTACAAATGGCAAAAGAGTATCATTCCAGAAACAAGGAGTGGATTCAGCGGTATTTTGAACAGCATGCGGACATCAGAGTCCGCGCAAGGGACATCTATGCGCAGATGAAGGCCGAGGGGATGAATGTGAACCTCGCAACGATCTACCGCAATCTGGAACGCCTGACTTCCGACCATGTGCTCTCTATTCACCAGATGTCCGGCGATGAGGACAATTTCTATCAGTACATGGCGCCGAAGATGGAGTGCGCGCGACACCTGCACCTGCTCTGCAGCCGCTGCGGGAAGATCATCCACCTCAACTGCGGCTTCATGCAGGAGATCTCGGAACACCTGATGGCTGAGCACGGGTTCGAGCTGGACTGCGGAAATTCGATCATGGTGGGCCTTTGCAGAGAGTGCAGGGAGAAAGAAAAAAACGCCCGGGACGCAGAGAATGCACAGAGGAATCCGAAGGAGAGCGGACTGTTCGGCGACGCTGATGCAGCAGATAAAAGGCCGAAAGAAGGAAATTAAAGTTTGAAAATGACGCCGAT
>DEKA01000043.1:60750-72219 GCA_002353635.1 Lachnospiraceae bacterium UBA2734 | reverse complement strand
AAACCGCCTGCGCGGATTTCGCCTCAGCGAGGAATAAACATGACAGAACTGATTATTTCCGCCCTCACCGACGCGGGCGTAGACACATTAAAACTGATCCCCTTTCTCTTTGTCACCTACCTTGTCATGGAGGCGCTGGAGAGAAAGACAGAGGGGCACTCTGCGAATCTGATCGCTGAGGCCGGCAAGTGGGGCCCCATCGCCGGCGCACTGGTTGGCATCGTCCCGCAGTGCGGCTTCTCTGCCGCGGCATCCAGTCTGTACGCGGGCGGTCTTATTTCCATAGGGACGCTCCTTGCCGTGTTCCTGTCGACTTCGGATGAGATGCTGCCGATCTTTATCTCTGAGCAGGTGGCCGTCCCTACAATGGTGAAAATCCTCGCCGCCAAAGCCGTGATCGGCGCGCTGACAGGACTTGGCATCGATTTTATTCTCCGCTTCACCAGATATAAGGATAAAACCGGCAAGCGCATCCACGATCTGTGCGAGCACGAGCACTGCGGCTGCGAAGAGGAAGAGGGCGGCATCGTCCGCTCCGCCCTTGTGCACACCCTGCACATCGTCATTTTCGTCTTTTTGATCTCCTTTGCTCTGACACTCCTTGTGGAGGGCCTCGGCGAGAAAACAATTGCCGGCATCCTCACAGGCAGACCCGTGATCGGCACGCTCCTCGCAGGCCTCATCGGGCTCATCCCCAACTGCGCCGCATCGGTTATGATCACGGAACTCTATCTTGAAGGAATGCTGGGCGCCGGACAAATGATGGCGGGGCTTCTTGTTGGTGCGGGCGTGGGGCTCCTCGTCCTTTTCCGCACCAACGCACGCCCTAAAGAGAATCTGAAAATAACGGCCATCCTCTACGCCGCCGGTATCTTCTGGGGGATTCTCATCGAACTGGCAGGCATCCGGTTCTGACAACATATCTATTGACAGTCTCTTCACGCTGTATTAATCTGTTCTTATCAATAGTTGAACAACAATTCAAATGATCAAGACAACAATCAACTCAATTCAAGAGCTGAGCAGTCGGACCATAGAGGCCAGGTGGATCTGACTGCTCCAAGGCAGAACAACAGCTTACGGCAAAGAAGAAAATGGAATGCGCTTGTCAGCGCGGGAGGACAGTATGGGATGCAGCTGCTGCAAAAAAGGACATCATGAGGAGAATGACGAAGAAGAGCTGAAGAGAGGCACTGAAGGCACTCCGGAGACGGAGGAGAAGAAAAAAGTCTGCGGCTGCAGCCACGGCAAATGCAGGGAAGAGACCGGGAAAGAAGAGGACGGCGGTGAGGACGATGATGACGATGATGATGACGAGATGGAGCCCCGCCAGAAGCTGATTCAGATCATCATCTCAGCCGTCCTTCTGCTCGCCGCCTTTCTGATCGAAAAGAATTTTCCCGATCTTCCGATGTGGCAGGTTCTGCTGATCTATCTTGTGCCTTATCTGGCGGCAGGCTTTGATGTGCTGAAGGAAGCCGGAGAGGGAATCGGCCATGGAGAGGTCTTCGATGAGGACTTTCTCATGACGGTGGCGACGGTCGGTGCACTGGCCATTGGCTTTGTTCCAGGAGGGAAACCGCAGTTCGCGGAGGCCGTCTTCGTCATGCTCTTCTTCCAGGTGGGCGAGCTCTTCGAGGGAATCGCGGAAGGCAACAGCAAGAGAGCGATTTCGCAGCTCCTTGACATCCGTCCTGATACGGCCAATGTGGAGCGGAATGGATCCCTGCAGACGGTCTTCCCGGAAGAGGTGCAGGTCGGCGAGACCATTGTGATCAGGCCCGGCGAGAAGGTGCCGATGGACGGCGTTATCCTTGAAGGCACATCCTCTCTCGACACAGTTGCGCTCACAGGCGAGAGCCTTCCAAGAGATGTGAAGGCGGGCGATCAGGTTCTCTCCGGCTGCGTCAACAAGAGCGGTCTGCTCCGCGTGAAAGTCCAAAAGGCTTTCGGGGAGTCGACAGCCTCAAAGATCCTGGATCTCGTACAGAATTCCAGCGAGAAGAAGTCCAGGAGCGAGCACTTCATTTCCCGCTTTGCCAGGATCTACACGCCGATCGTTGTTTTCGCGGCGATTGCGCTGGCGTTTCTGCCACCGCTCCTTCTCGGCGATTTCAAAGGGCAGTTTGCGACGTGGCTTCTGCGGGCGCTGACATTCCTGATTGTCTCCTGCCCCTGCGCGCTGGTGGTGTCGGTGCCGCTCGCTTATTTTGGCGGAATCGGCGCGGCTTCGAAGATCGGCGTGCTGATCAAGGGATCCGGCTACATGGAGAGCCTCTCCCGCACAGATACGGCTGTGTTCGATAAGACGGGAACGCTCACAAAAGGCGTCTTTGAGGTGACAGACCTCCATCCCGAGGTGATCTCCGACAAGGAACTGCTCCATCTCGCCGCACATGTTGAGCGGTATTCGACACACCCGATTGCGGTATCTCTGCGCAATGCTTTCGGCAATGAGAGCGACGGGTGCTCTGTGGAGAATGTCGAGGAGATCGCAGGGCAGGGCGTGCGCGCTGTGGTCAATGGAAAGACAGTCTGCGTGGGCAACACGAAGATGATGGATGCTGTCGGCGCGAAGTGGAAGAGCTGTGAAGCTCCGGGAACCATCATCCATGTGGCCATCGACGGCGTCTATGCGGGTCACATTCACATCTCGGATGTGGAGAAGAAGGATGCGCCGCAGGCCATCGCGGATCTGAAGTCTGCAGGCGTGCGCAGATGCGTGATGCTGACGGGCGACCGGAAGGATGTGGCCGCACGTGTAGCGAAGGACCTTGGTCTTGATGATTACCGCGCGGAACTCCTGCCGGCGGATAAAGTCGACAAGGTGGAGGAGCTGCTCAGGGATACGAGGGAGCACGGAGACGGGACACTCGTCTTCGTGGGCGACGGTATCAATGACGCGCCTGTTCTTGCAAGAGCGGATGTCGGCATCGCCATGGGCGCCATGGGCTCGGATGCGGCCATCGAGGCGGCGGATGTCGTTCTGATGGACGACAAGCCGTCCAAGATCGCAAGAGCCATCCGGATCGCCAGAAGGACGCAGGGCATCGCAAAGGAGAACATTGTCTTCGCCATCGCCGTCAAAGTGGTCATCCTGATCATGGCCGCATTCGGACTCGCACCGATGTGGCTGGCCGTCTTCGGCGACACAGGCGTACTGATTCTCTGCGTACTGAACTCGGCGAGAACCCTGCAGGGGGGAAAATAAAATGAGTGTGAAGTGCAGTTTACCAGATGAAAACGAAATGGCAGATCTCGCCGAACTCTTCAAGGTCTTCGGCGATTCCACAAGAATCCGCATCCTCTTTGTCCTCTACGACGGAGAGAGGAGCGTCGGCGACATTGCGGAGGCACTCGGCATGACGACATCCGCGGTCTCCCACCAGCTGAAAATATTAAAGTCCTCGAAGCTCATCTCCTCCCGCAGAGAAGGCAAGCAGATTATCTATTACCTTGCGGATGCCCATGTGCACACCATTCTGCAGGTGGGACAGGAGCACATCGAGGAGCCGTAAGGCGAGTGGAGCGCCGGAACGGCATGACGATCAGTGGCTTTACAGCAAATAAACAGTATAGTTCTCCCATAAAAAAATCTGCGGCCCAGCGCCGCAGATTTTTTTATGAAAGAGGTTCAGACAGAAAAACGTATCTGCACATCATTGTTCTCTTGTCAACAGTCCTCTAACTTTCCTTCTGTGCAGTTATGCCTTTTCACGTTTTGCGCTGATGCGCACCATCAGGAGCGACAGGAGAAAAATCCCGGCACAGGGGATGAGGTTGACTGCCATACCGGTGCGCAGCGTCGTGTGATCGGCGATGATGCCCACGATCCACGGGAAAATAATGCCGCCGACGCCCGCAATAGAGAGGAGAACGCCGACACTGGCCGAGCTCATCATCTGTCCGACGCCGGCCACGGCCATCGGGTAGACGCCCGCTATGGAGAGGGAGAAGAGGGCGAGGGCGATGAGAGCCGGCACTGCCGCGTTCATCCGGATCAGCACCATGTACATGACTGTGAGTGCGATGCCCATGACAGAGAGAGCCTTATAGGGATTGCGGATCTTTATGCCGAAGGCGAGAAGGAGCCTTCCGATCAGGGTAAAGAGCCACTGCACCGTCACGGTGTAGGCGGCAAGCGTTCCCACAAGGATCTTTTCATTCTTGTAATAGGTGACCAGCCATCCGTTTACGGTATACTCCGCGCCGTTCTGACAGAAGAGAAGGAGCGTGAGGATCCAGAACACCGGATTTTTCAGGAAACTGTAGTCGGTCTTTGCCTTTTCGCCGGAGGAGGCACCCGATTTGCCGGGGAGTCCTGCCCGCAGGAACATGTACCACATGAGGAGTCCCGCGAACCCCACGGCGATCATAGGTGCCTTGGTGCCCAGATTCTCTGTGAAGGAGATGAGGAAGGGGCAGAGGAGCGCGCCTAGCGCAAAGAAGGCATTCATTAGATTCATGGCCTTTGGCCGGTCATCTGTGTTGTTGCCGGAGAGGACTGTGCACTTGTTGGCGGCACATCCTTTTGCAATACCCGCGATGAGGAAGGCGAGAAGGAGCAGAATCGGATTTCCGGTCAGCGCCATGAGAAAATAACCGATCGCATAGCCGCTGCACAGGATCAGTGTTGTTGCCCTTTCACCGATCATGTCGGGGAGGATGCCAGCGATGAGGAGGGAAATCATGTTGCCGATGCTCATGACAGAGACCATCGTGCCGGTCAGACTGTAGCTGAAGCCGTAGAGGTCGCGCAGGAGGCTGACGATGATGCCGGCGCTGATGGCACCGATGCCACTCAAGAAGAAGCAGATCATGCCTGTTCTGTAGTGCCGCTTGTTGTATACAGGAGATTCTGTGCTGGCTGGTGTGGAAGACATATGTATGTTACCTCAATCGTGTGACGGAATTTAGAACCACCGAATGTATACTATTGTAGCATCACGCGGGGCAATTTAATATTTTACTTGCAATTCTTATAAATCATATATATTCTATAGGAAAACTACTGCATGCAAAGTTCCGCGTCCCCCATCTGTGGATATGGTATGATAGTTCATCATCAGAAAGGTGCGTACAGGCCTGCATTTGCCGCCGGAAGAGGCAGAAAGAGCCGGTACACCCAATCGGACACAGGTGTCTGCAAGCGGAGGCTTTCCTACATGAACAACAAGACCTTGAAGATTACATACGGCGCGATGCTGATCGCCATTTACGGGCTCATTCTTCTGCTCAACCGGCAGACAGGAGGGCTTTTGGAGGGCATGATGACCTACATCCTGCCGATCCCGATTGCGGCGTTCGCAGTGCAGTACGGCGGGAAGGCGAGTCTTACCGTATTCGTCTGCATGGTGCTGCTCTCCTTCTTTTTCGGGACTTTTACCTCTGTTTTTTACGCGATTTCTGCGGCAGTGCTGGGGATGGTTCTGGGCGTGCGGATCTACCACAAGAAGGATCTGACAAAGACGATGCTGATGATCATGTTCCTCACGATGGCGTGTGAGCTGGTGAGCATGGTCATCATCGCGCAGATCACAACCGGCGTCAGCCTCGATCAGGACGTCGCACAGATGGAACAGATGATGCAGCAGATGATGCAGAAGGCGGCAGAGCAGTCTGGACAAACCGGTGTTGATGTCTCCGCCCTTATTCCGCCCGCCAATATGCTGAAGAAGGTCATGCTGATCTCCATTGCCATTTCAGGCGGACTTGAGGGTTTCATTGTTTTCCAGGTGACACTCCTTGTATTGCGCAAGCTCCGCGTACAGGTGCCGAAGCCCACGCCGGTGACTGCTTATTATCCGCCGAGGTGGACAGGATATGCCGCTTTCATCGCGTATATTCTCTATAACGTGTCTTACGCAAAGCCGTTCGGGAATAAGATCGTGCAGAATGTGGTACAGACAGTCGGTATCTGCGGATATTTCATGCTGATCTGCTTTGGTGTGATCGCACTCTGGATGGTGCTCTATGCCTATGTGAGCGCCTCGAAGGTTCTTGACGGAATCCTGGCCTTTTTCAGCGTCATGATTTTCCCGTTTGTGGACATGATTCTGGGTCTTTTGTATCTGTCAGGGAGTCTCCACTACATGCTGGCGGAGAAGATCGAGGAGAAGAGGGGCGGAAGCGGCAGCGCCCTGCAGAGGTGACAGAAGGGAGAATCCATGGGACGTTATGATTTTGACACTGTAATCGATAGAAAAGGCACAGGCTGTATCAAGTACGATGCACAGATGCGCAGGATGGGCAGGGATGATCTCCTTCCGCTGTGGGTCGCGGACATGGATTTCCGCGCGCCGCAGGAGGTGCTCGATGTCCTTAAGGCGCGCATCGATCACGGGATTTTCGGATATACAGACCCTGATGATGCATACGGCGACTCCCTTGTCAGCTGGTTTCAGAGAAGATATGGCGTGACAATTCAGAAGGAGTGGAACACGGTGACGCCCGGCGTTGTCTATGCGCTGGCCGCCGCGGTGCGCGCATACACGAAGCCCGGTGATGCGGTGATCATCCAGCAGCCGGTCTACTATCCGTTCCGCGAGGTCATCCAGGACAACAGAAGGAGACTGGTGAACAGCCAGCTCATCTATGAGGATGGACGCTATCACATCGATTTCGACGACTTTGAGCGGAAAATATACACGAACAGCGTCAAGCTCTTCCTTCTCTGCAATCCGCACAATCCCGTAGGCAGAGTGTGGACAAGGGAGGAGCTGCAGAAACTCGGAGAAATCTGTAAGAAACACGGGGTGACCGTATTCTCGGATGAGATTCACTGCGATTTCGTCTATCCGGGGCACACCTTTGTACCGTTTGCATCCGTTGACCCTTCCTTTAAGGAATTCACGGTAACCGGCACTTCTGCCAGCAAGACCTTCAATATCGCGGGACTCCAGTGCGCCAATATTCTGATTCCTGACCAGGATAAGCGCAGGTTCTTCCGCAGAGAGGTGGCGGCGTCCGGATACAGCCAGGGAAATGTCCTGGGTATGGTCGCCACGAAGGCGTTCTATGATCTCGGTGAGCCGTGGCTGGAGGAGCTCCTGCAGTATCTTAAGGGAAATCTCGATTATGTGCGGCAGTACGTAAAGGACAATCTTCCCGGAGTATCTCTCGTGGAGCCGGAGGGAACCTATCTTTTGTGGCTCGATTTCGGCGGCACCGGTCTGAAGCCGGAGGAGCTGGAGGACCTCGTCGTGAACAAGGCAAGGCTATGGCTCGACGGCGGCGCTATTTTCGGTAAGGAGACGGCGCTGTTCGAGCGCATCAACATTGCCTGCCCGCGCAGCATTCTTGAGGAAGCCATGGGACGGCTCGGGGATGCGGTGAAGGCGCTGCAGAAATAACAGTTGGCAATTGTCCGGCACCCTTGTGAAGTCAAAAATCCATCCGGTAAGCAAGCTTCCCATCCGGATTATTGAGTTTTCGGGGGGTGCCAAACATTTACACAAGGGGAACAGAACGAGTCAGGGGAAGGTTCGGGGCCGGCATGCACGGCAGAAAGGACATCATGGATAAGAAGAAGCTCCATATAGAGAGTCAGCTCCAGATTCACGCAGGCGGGGATGACCAGTACCAGTCAATCAGCTATCCGATTTATCAGACAGCTACCTTTGCACACAGAGGTTTCAAGGAGCAGACAGAGAGCACAGGGTATGACTATACCCGCGTCGCCAATCCCACAACAAGACAGCTCGAGCTCGAGATGGCGCTGCTCGAGGGCGGCGCAGACGCCGCGGCGTTTGCGAGCGGCATGGCGGCGGTGACGGCTGTCATGGAGACTTTTAAGCCCGGAGACCACTTTGTCGTCGACAACGATCTCTATGGCGGAAGCACGAGACTCTTCCAGACGATCAACACAAAGAACGGATATGAGTTTACGGGAATTGATTTTTCTACGGACGATCCGGAGCAATACATCCGCCCGAACACAAAGGCATTCTATTTGGAGACGCCCACCAATCCCATGATGCATGTCACGGATCTGGAGAAGGTAAGCCGCATCGCAAAGGCACACAGCATTCTTCTCATCGTGGACAACACCTTCCTCTCACCCTACTATCAGCAGCCGATTAAGTGGGGCGCAGACTATGTCATCCACTCCGCGACGAAGTACATCGGCGGGCACAATGACACGCTCGGCGGATTTGTGGTCTCCGCCACACAGGAGCTGGGGACAAAGATCAGGGATATGATCAAGATCACGGGGAATGAGCTTGCACCCATCGACAGCTGGCTGATCATAAGGGGACTCATGACACTGGCCGTGCGCATGGACAGATCGCAGGAGAACGCGTTCCGCCTCGCAGAGTGGCTGCAGAAGAATCCTCATGTGACAAAGGTTCTCTATCCGGGACTGCCGGACAGCAAGGGTTATGAGATTATGAAGAAGCAGGCCACTGGCTTTGGCGGCATGCTCACCTTTGAGGTGGACAGCGCAGGCTTCGCCCACTCCATTCTCGATCATGTGGAGCTCGTGCGCTTCGCGGAGAGCCTTGGCGGGACCGAGTCCCTCATCACTTATCCGATCACACAGACACACTCCGAGGTGCCGAAGGAGCTGCTCGATAAGAACGGCATCACGGACAGAGTGCTGCGCCTCTCCGTTGGTATTGAAAACGGAGACGACCTGATCGAGGAGTTCGAGAGAGTCTTTGCGGCTGCGGAGAAGGAAAACTGATCATACAGTCGGCATCAGACACATAGAGTAAAGAACACTAAAAAGCCCAGTACAGCAAACTAAGGATTTTGGACATCCTCACAGTTCGCCGCACTGGGTTTTATGTCGACGCCAAAGACTTGATAACAGTGTGCTGTTCAGGAAAAATCGTACTTATCACTGTTCCTCGTCTTGAAGAGCTCGAAGATTGCATTGGCCGTCTCCTGGCTGGCTACGGGCGTGAGCGTATTCGTCTCCTCGTCGGCATCCTCCACCTTAAAGATCTGCACCTGCTCCGCATCCGGGTCTGCCTCCACGAGGACGGCATACTGGGTGCCGGAGTAATCAATCATATCGAGCAGTTCATACTGTTCCTCTGTGCCGTCATCGCCGGTCAGGGTGATGATGTCGTTTTCCTTTTCGTTCTTGCTGCTGTCGGTCTTTTCTGCCATATCTTCCTTTCTGTGCCGATCTGTGTGCGGCACCCCGAAGTGAAAAACGCGGCGGGCAATCCCGCCAATGGTCAATGGTATGGCTGCCCGTCCGTCCGGTGAACGGGCCTGCAGCCCGGCTTTCATCAGTTTTCAGCAGGGTGCTGATAAATACAGTATAGCAAAATCACTGCGCCGGCGCTGGCCGGTATGATACAATTATCTATCATGCAGACACCAATCGATTACGGAAAAAAATTCTTAGAGACATTATACAACAGGCGGGACGCAAGGCTCACTATCGAATTTCTTGCGGCGGATATTGTCATTGTGACGCCGGATGAGATCCGCCATTTTCTGACGAAGCAGGAGACACTCTCTTTTATTGAGGGGACTATCCGCCAGGATCCCAGGCTCTTCAACGTGGACATCGCGGCGATCCGGAGCGCTCCGGCAGCAGGTGACACCAGCACGGTTGTCTATGAGGTCAACCTGATCCCGAAGAGAGAAGAGGACACGGTCAACATTCGCTGTACGCTCTGTATTCAGAAGCAGGGAGCCGGGTATACGCTGACCTTCGTAGGTATTTCCAGAAAATATGCACGGACGGATACAGAGCAGATCCGGGAGTTCATCGACAACATGCCCGGCGGCGTCATTGTCCTTGCGAGCACGGGAGGAGCGGGAGCCGGCATCCGGCATCTGTACAGCAACTCTTATTTTTACAGGAGACTTGGCTACGAGGAGGACGACTTCTACAGCCGCATGGAGGAGAATCCGTTCTTCATGCTCTCTGAAGAAGAGCAGAGGCGGGTCCGCACACTCCTTGGGCAGCTGATCGGCATCAGGAAGGCAAAGCCGATGGACCTGCAGGTCAGTCTCGTGAAGAGCAGCGGAAGAACGGTCGCCTCGCACCTTGTGGCGGCCGCACCCTATAAAGAGGGCAAAAAGACCGTCCTCTATCTCTTCTTCATGGAGATCACGAATATCGTCGGGGAAGCGGACCGCCGCCTGAAGAAGGAAGTGGAGAAGGCAAAGGAAGCGCAGAAGGCGCAGGATGTGAAGACCTTTGCTGAGGAGAACAGCGACGCCGCGAAGGTGCAGGAGAAGGCTGATGATGCCGTGCGCGATGCGACGGAGAAGGCCAGCCGCGCGATCAATGAGGCGGTGACAAGATCCGAGGAGGCAGTCCGCACGGAGGCCGCCGCCAGAAAGAAGGCGGAGGAGAGCCTGGCCCGTCTCCAGGAGGAGTACGACAAGGCAGAGAAGCTCCACGCGCGCTCAGACTCTCAGTACCAGAGAAGAATTCTTGCCATGGAGAGAGCTATGGACAAGGAAGTGCTGCAGCAGACAGAGGAACAGAAGAAGAGGCTGCAGGCACAGTGGGAGCAGGAGCGGAAAGAGACCAGGGAGCAGAATGAAGCCGAGCGAAAGGCGCTCATGGAGGACAGAGATAAGAAGCTGCAGGAAAAGAGCGGGGAACTTGAGAAGGAGAAGGAGAGGGCAGATGCGCTCTCCCGCGAGAATTTTACCCTGAAGGCGCAGCTGAAGGAGCTGCAGCTGAGTGAGCGGGCGCAGGACAATGACACGGCCCTTCGTCTCAAGGAGAAGGACAAGTGTCTGACCAGAATGCAGTACCTCCTTTCAGGACAGCTCCGCTCTGTGCAGAGCATGGCAGAAGCCATGCAGAAAGCGGAGGACCGGAAGAGGAAGGACTCTCTGCAGGCTGATATCCGCGCGATTGCGGAGAATGTCCCTGTCATGTCCTCCGATCTTGTGGCAATCGCCGGGAGTGTCCCGGGCGGCAGGGGCGGGGAGTGCGAATTCTCCCTCAGTGCCTGTGTGGACACTGTGCGCAAGATTATCTGGCCCCAGTGCAGACAAAAGGACCTTGTCTTCGACTGCCAGCCGCAGGATCTGGTGCCGGATATGGTGAAGGGCAATAAGCCGGGACTGCAGATGGCCTTCCTGGCAGCCCTGGAGAACGCGGTGGCCAACACGGGCGCGGGCGGCCGGATCACATTTTCATACACGGCGGATCCCGCAGTTCATGGCCGCGCCTACTATCACTTCACTGTGCGCGATACGGGAAGCGGGATTGCGGACGAGAAGCTCCCGGGGCTCTTTGATGATCCCCAGAGTGAGCTGTCAGCAGCCAGAAAGACGCTCAGTCTGATGGGAGGCAGCATTCAGGTGAGAAGCCAGCTGAATCAGGGCACACAGTTTGACATCACGGTGAACCTTGAGGTGCTGGGGAAGAACTGAACTGCACAATCGGCGAAAACATTTTCGCGAATTTCGCCCCGGGGTGCCGCAAAAAGAGCGGCACAAGGAGGTAAGTCTGAAAATGACGCCGATGCGTCATTTTCAAAC
>DEKA01000043.1:0-60724 GCA_002353635.1 Lachnospiraceae bacterium UBA2734 | reverse complement strand
ATTTCGCCTCAGCGAGGAATAAGCATGAAAATCAGCAAGGTATTGGGCACAGCGCTGGGAGGAACAGCCTTTGCGGCGGCCGGCGGACTTGCGGGTGCCGCACTTTATCTCTATGACTACTGTCTCTCTCCAAAGCCTTATGACGAGAAGACGGATACCTCGACCAACCGCGCTGTTTTCCGTGAGGGGCGGCGCTGGATGAATGAGCATGTGCGCCGGCAGGATGTCTATCTTCTTTCGTGGGACAGGATTCAGCTCCACGGAAATCTGATTGTTTCGAACACACCGGGCTGCCACCGCTATGCCGTCTGCGTTCACGGCTACCGGGACAGCGCAGAGAGCGTGGGCGTCTTCGCAAGGCACTATTATGAGGAATACGGCATGAATGTGCTGCTGCCGGATCTGCGCGGACACGGCGCGAGCGAGGGCAGTTACATCGGCATGGGATATGACGATGCGAAGGACCTCATTGCATGGATTCACGCCATTGAGACGAGGGATCCGGAGGCCGTCGTCATTCTGCACGGTCTGTCCATGGGCGCCGCGACAGTCCTCACAGCGACGGGGATGGAGCTTCCGCACAGTGTAAAGGCAGTCATCAGCGACTGCTCGTACACGTCCGCTATGGAGGAGTTCGCGCACGGCTACGAACAGCTGCCGAAGAAGGTGCTGCCCACAGAGATGGCACTGCAGATGGTGCGCGGCATCTGCCTTGCAAGAAATCATTATGACCTGGCGAAGGCTTCGCCGATCGAAGCTGTCGCGGGGAGCAGCACGCCTACGCTGTTCATTCACGGCGAAGCCGACAGATATGTCCCTGCAGAGATGGGAAAGCGCCTCTATGAGGCGGCTGCCTGCAGAAAGGACTGCCTCTGGGTGCACGGCGCAGGGCATGCGCAGTCCGTCGCAGAGGACATTCTCGGGTACTGGAGCAAAGTGGACGGCTTCCTTGAGAGCGTATCGCCGTGGATCCTGCACGACAATATCAAAGACGTGGATCCGTTTGAGGACTAGTCATAGTACCTGCAAATCTGCGGTGCGGCTGTAAAATAAAGGACCGGACTGCGATTGATAAACGGAAGAGTGCCCCCGGGCTTTATGTCTATGAGAAAAAAGAGAAAGATAGACCTGTATCTGCTTTCAAAGCAAATACAGGTCTATCTTTCTCTTTGAGGTTAATGCGGCAAAACGTTTTCCTGTAATGCTCTGCCGTGCACCTGACGTTTTACTCGGATTTGGCATCCGACTTCAGAAGTGTCACATGGTGTCCGTTCACCTCGACCGAGTGGATGTTGCGGTTGAGATAGACGGAGAATCTGGTGACGCCGCTCTTTCTGATCGTGGCGTTGAGATTGGGGTTCAGATCCTGCAGCTCGTTCTTGAGGACGCTGATGTTGAGATCATCCGTCCTGTGGCGGGCAAAGATCTGGTGGATCTGCCGCTCAATCTCGCTGTCGGGAGAGCTCTTCAGGGAAACCCACACATTGTTGTCTTTGTTGATGACCGAGAGGGACGGGAGATCGCGAAGATATTCCGAGAGCTTGCTGTAATGGTAGTTGCGGATATCGAAATCCGGGAAGATCTTCACAAGGCGGGAACCGATCTCGCCAAGGCCCGTCTCCTTGCCGTCTGTGTTGTTGTCGGTGATCATCTTCACGATGGCGTTCTCGATGAGGGACTGGTCAGTGAAGCCGTTGTCCTGATCGGGGCTGTCGAAGGAAGAATCGGAAGTATCGGCTGAATCGGCGACAACGCTCACATCGGAAGGGATATCGGGCGAAACTGCAGGAGCAGCCGCTGTATCTGTCTTTTTCTGCGTCTTCTGTGCCGTCTTTTTCTTCGAAGATCTGCTCTTAGTGCTCTTTTGTGCCGGCGTGCTGTCGGCGTCGCTGTCATCGCTTCCGCTGATCACATCCAGGAAAATAAAGCGCTCGCAGGAGACTCTGAACGATTCGGGCGTCTTCTTTTCGCCCATGCCGATGACGACCTTGCCGGCCTCGCGAAGCCTGGTTGCCAGCTTGTTGAAGTCGCCGTCGGAGGAGACGATGCAGAAGCCCTGCACATCGCCGTCATAGAGAATGTCCATGGCGTCGATAATCAGCGCGATGTCGCTTGAATTCTTGCCGGGTGTTGAGTTGGGCTGCATGACCGGCGTAAGAGAATAGGTGGAATAACACTTCATCCACGAGTGCAGGCGGTCCTGCGTCCAGTCGCCGTACATGCGGCGGATGGTGATCTTCCCGTATTTTGACAGCTCACTGAGAATGAGCGGCGTATATTTGGGACTGATGTTATCAGCATCGATGAGCAGAGCAATATTGATGTCTTCCATGAAATCCTTCCTGCGGCGTCACAGTCTTTCAAAATCACTGCGCAGCCGATATAATGAACACGTTGGGGTTATCCAACAAATGATCAGATGTGGCTTATTGGCGCTTTCTTCCGAATGCTCTTTGGGCATGTCGGGACAATGCCAACTACATTATAGGGTATCGCGTTTTGGATTGCACGGAGAACTGCCCCGACATGCATGGCAGGTGCATCAGAACGATTGTAAGTGCAGCAATGCCTGCGCTGCAGATCAGGGAGGCTGATATGGCAAAGGAACTCAAAGATTACGTTCGCACGATTCCGGATTTTCCGAAAAAGGGAATCCTGTTCAGAGATATCACAACGGTGGCGCAGGACGCCGACGGACTGAAGCTGGCAATCGACACCATGCAGGACCTCATCAAAGATGTGGATTTTGATGTGATCGTGGGGGCGGAGTCCAGAGGGTTCATTTTCGGAACGCCGATTGCATACAACCTGCATAAGCCGATGGTGCTCATCCGCAAGAAGGGCAAGCTCCCGTGGAAGACGGTCTCCGTCGACTATGCGCTGGAGTATGGCACGGCGACGCTCGAGATGCACCAGGATGCGATCAAGCCCGGTCAGAAGGTGCTGATCGTGGATGATCTCATGGCGACAGGCGGCACAGCAGAGGCAATGATCAAGCTCGTTGAGAAGTGCGGCGGTGTTGTCGCAGGCGTCCTTGTTCTTATGGAGCTGAAGGGACTCAAGGGAAGAGAGGCGCTTGCACCTTACCCGGTTTATTCCGCAATTCAGTACGAGGGGAACTGATATGAAGAAATTAGTATCCTGGAACGTCAACGGCCTTCGCGCCTGTGTTGGCAAGGGTGATTTTTACGCCTTCGTGGAGAAGGAGGCACCGGACGTTCTCTGCCTGCAGGAGACGAAGCTCCAGGAGGGACAGATCGAGATGGATCTGCCGGGATATCACCAGTACTGGAACTATGCGGAGAAAAAGGGATACTCGGGGACGGCTGTTTTCACAAAGGAGGAGCCGCTCTCCGTCAGCCTTGGCCTTGGCATAGAGGAGCATGATCACGAGGGACGTGTCATCACGCTGGAGTATCCCGATTATTATCTGATCACGGAGTACGTGCCCAACTCGAAGGACGCACTGCAGAGACTCGATTACCGCATGACATGGGAGGACGCCTTCCTCGCGTATGCAAAAGGGCTCGAAAAGAAAAAGCCTGTCATCTTCTGCGGTGATCTCAATGTGGCTCACGAGGAGATCGATCTCAAGAACCCGAAGACGAACCGCGGCCATGCAGGCTTTACCGATGAGGAGAGGGAGAAGATGACAGTCCTCCTCTCGAATGGGTTTACGGATACCTACAGGTACTTTTATCCGGACAAAGAGGGCGTCTATTCGTGGTGGTCGTACAGGTTCCACGCGCGGGAGAAGAACGCAGGGTGGAGAATTGACTACTTCATCGTGTCAAAGTGTCTCGAGCCGCGGCTGAAGGATGCGCTGATCTATACAGATGTTTATGGATCGGACCACTGTCCGGTGGGGCTGCTCATCGAGTGAGCCCAGTCTGACTTCATTTCGTCTTTATTCGCGGAAGGGCAGACTGCACACAGACAGCCAGTTGAATTGTAATCTCATAGCTTGTATTCACTTTTACGGGACTTTAACAATAAAGTCCCGTTTTTTTATGCGCGTAGTAGCGAGGAAGGGGCTCAGGACAGTCGCTCTGAAATTTTTCGGATGCTGACTTTTACAATTCGAGATGGAGCAAGGCAGACGGCAGAGAGTACAATATAGAGGTCTGAACATTTTCAGAAATCACGGGGAACTTAAGGGGGATCAATATGACGGACGCACAGGTGAGAAGGATCATCCGGGACTTTTACAGGAGCAGATCCCTGTCGTCACGATGACGCCGGAAAAATGCTGACGGCGCGAGTGCAGTGCGTCCAGAAAAAGAGAGGCTTTGTCCAGGTGGATATAGGCATTTACCTGGTGGATTTTTAGGTCTATAGGGGGACAATTCAATGATATCTGATCAGACTATCAAGCGGATCACACAATTCACAAAGGACAGAGACTGGGACCAGTTCCACAGCCCGGAGAATCTGGCCAAATCCATTTCGATTGAAGCGGGAGAGCTCTTGGAATGTTTTCAGTGGAATGGTGAGCGCTATGATCCACAGGCCGTAAAGGAGGAGCTCGCCGATGTCATGAATTACTGTATTCTGATGGCGGATAAGATGGGCATGGATCCGGATGTGATCATCAATGAGAAGATTGACCAGAACGAGAGAAAATATCCGACAGCAAAGGCCAAAGGCACCAGCAAGAAATACACGGAGCTGTAACTGTCAGGAAGAGGTATCGGCGGAATGAATGACAGCGCAGTGGAGAGAGACCTGAATAGAGAAGGCACACTGCTGCTGCAGCAGAGGTGAGAGAATGAACAATCCGGTTATATATGAGATACCGGACAATGAAACAGCACTGACGGAGCTTGAGCAGAAGCTCGACGGCGGACTTGATCGGAGAAACGCCAGGATTATTCTGCGTTACCCTACAGTCTATATCCACAATCTTGAAAACAGCGACAGGTATGAAGTCTATATCGGAGAGTCCAACAATGTCTTTCAGCGGACACTCCAGCACTATGAGGCGGCAAAATCGGAGAAGACCTGGCAGCACAGGGTGATCGGCGATCAGCGCTCGAAGCTCTTCATTATAGGGCACGACCACTTCAACAAATCACTGACGCTGGATGTTGAGAACCGTCTGATGCATTATATGCTGGGCGTGGACAAGGTCGACAGGATCTATAACCGCAGGGGCAATGAGCAGGACAAGTATTATCCGGAAGATGAATTCGAAGAAATTTTCCGGCGAATCTGGAGAGGACTGCACAGGTGCAACAGTGCGCTCTTTCCGGCACAACAGCTGATCGAGGATTCAGCTGTTTTCAAGGCATCGCCCTTTCATAAGCTCACGGAGGACCAGAAGAGAGATAAGGAGCAGATTCTGGAGATCATTTACGATGCCCTGGCACAGAATGAGGTCGGACAGCTGGTTTTTGTCTCCGGAGAGGCGGGGACCGGAAAGACAGTATTGAACAGCAACCTCTTCTATGAGCTGTGTACCGCCCAAAAGGAGGACGGAAGCCGTTACAGCTGCCGACTGATCGTCAATCACGATCAACAGCTCAAGGTCTATCAGCAGATCGCAGAGAAGCTTGGGCTCAAGAGCGGTGACGAGGAGGTTGTCATGAAGCCGACAGCCTTTATCAACGGCCATGCGGGGAAGCCGCCGGTTGATGTGGTGTTCGTGGATGAGGCACATCTTCTTTGGACGCAGGGCAAGCAGTCTTACCGGGGGAAAAACCAGCTGGAGGATCTGCGTGGGCAGGCACGGGTTGTCGTTATCATGTTCGATGAGCACCAGACCCTCCACACGCAGGAATACTGGGATCCGGCCTATGTGGACCGGCTGAAAACAGAGGCAAAGAATAAGGGGGAGACCAGACTGCACAGCTATTACTTTGAGCTGAAGAACCAGCTGCGGATCAGAGGCAGTCAGGAGACCGTGCACTGGATCCGGAATTTTGTTGATCATCAGTCAGTTCTTCCAGTTCCGCCGGATAACCGGTATGATATACGGATTTTTGATGATCCGGCAGCACTCGAGCAGGCAATCCGGGAAAAGGCGGAAAACGAGGAGACCAAGCTCTCCAGAATCCTTGCAACCTTTGACTGGGATTACGTTGATCACAAAAAACCGGAGAAAGCGGATTACTGGTATGTGACAGTCGGCCAATGGAGGATGCCGTGGAATCTGCAGCTGCCCAGAGAAGGCATTGACAGGAAAACGAGGAGAAAGCTGAAGGAGATGTCCTGGGCGGAGCAGCCGGTATCGATTGGTGAGGTTGGCTCTACCTTCACAGTTCAAGGGTTCGACCTGAACTATGCGGGCGTGATCCTTGGGCCTTCCGTGAAGTACCGGGACGGCAGAATCGTTTTTGATCCTTCGGCGAGTCATGACAAAAAAGCAACGCAGTACCGCACGCTCGCTGACGGCAGCAGGCAGAAATTCGGAACAGAATTCATTCGCAATGAAGTCAACGTCCTCCTTACACGGGGAGTTGACGGCCTGTATATTTATGCGGTGGACGATGCACTTCGGAAAGCGCTGCATGAGGCGGCTGCGGTCGGTTCCGCCGGAGCTGGCAGCCTGCAGAAATCCTGATTACACTGCTGCTGGCGCAAAAAATGCAGAAAGGAACGGGAAAATGCAGTTTGAAAATAACGTTGATACGTCATTTCCAAACCGACATCAGGAACCGCGGGTGCCGCGAAGAACGCGGCACAAGGAGGTAATAATGGCTGATACAGGCAAAAAGAAATTACTGGAGAAATATTGCTACGACGGCTCCAGACATTTTTCTATCAAGGATGCCGCTACGGATGAGACCTCTCTGTGCAAGGACAAGGCAGAGGCACTTGAGCAGATGCAGAAGAATGATGCGAAGATGGATGAGCTGCAGGCGAAGCTCTATGCAGCGAAGAAGGAGGGCGTTATTTTCCTGTTCCAGGCGATGGATGCGGCCGGCAAGGACGGCACCATCCGCTCTGTCCTGACATGCCTTTCACCGCACGGTGTGCACGAGGCGGCGTTCAAGGCGCCCTCGTCTGAGGATCTTGCCCACGACTTTCTCTGGAGAGTCGAGCAGCAGGTGCCGGCGAAGGGCGAAATCGCCATTTTCAACCGCTCCCATTATGAGGATGTTCTGATCGGCAAGGTCAAGGAGCTCTACCGCCAGCAGGCGCACGCCGACCGCATCGATGAGGACACCATCATCGAGGACAGGTACAAGGATATCCGCCATTACGAGCAGTATCTTTACCACAACAGCATCCGCACCGTGAAGATTTTCCTGCACGTCTCCAAGGACGAACAGGCGCTGCGCTTCCTCTCCAGAATTGAGGAGCCCGAGAAGAACTGGAAGTTCTCGCCCGGCGACTGGCAGGAGCGCGGATACTGGGATGCCTACCAGAAGGCCTTTGAGGATGCGATCAATGCGACAGCCGCCAAGGAGGCACCGTGGTATGTCGTTCCCGCGGACCACAAGTGGTACATGCGCTACATTGTCAGTGAGATTCTCTGCGACACGCTTAAGGATATGAATCCCCGGTATCCGGAAGTGACGAAGGAGAGGCTTGGCGAGTTTGACAAGCTCCGCGGATCCATCGAGAGGGAGCTTCCGAAGGACAAGCTGGAGAAGTTCCGCAGCAGAGAGAATAAAGAAAGCGGGGAAGAAAAAGCCGGGAAGGACAAGAAGGGTAAAAAGGAGAAGAAGGATAAGGATTGACAATAGTAACAAATGTTACATTATCAAATGCCGCTCTGTGCTATCTTACTGATGTGGCAGTTAAAGAGTTGATGTAGAATAGTATCTGTTCGGCGTGCCGGACGAATACCAGAATAAATCCAATGAGGTAATAACAATGGCAGAAGAGAAAAAAGAAGGCAGAATTCCCATGCCGAAGCCAAACTTCCGCGTGGATGCCAATCCCGGCAGTCATGTGAAGAAGATGATCGCCGTCATGAGCGGCAAGGGCGGCGTCGGCAAGACGAGTGTAACGGCGCTGTGCGCGCTGTGGGCGAGACGCCACGGCTTTGGCACCGCTGTGATGGACTGCGATATCACAGGACCCAGCATTCCGAAGATGTTCGGCGTGACGCCGGACGGCGTTCGCGTGATGCAGCAGCAGGGCAAGGAAGAGGGCGTTCTTGTGCCCGCAGAGTCCGCAACAGGCATCAAGGTGATGTCCATGAATCTTCTCATGGAGGATGAGACACAGCCCGTCATCTGGAGAGGTCCCGTTGTTGCAGGCGTGATCAAGCAGTTCTGGACAGATGTTGTCTGGGGCGATGTGGACTATATGTTCGTCGATATGCCCCCGGGAACAGGCGATGTTCCGCTCACCGTCTTCCAGTCTCTGCCCGTTGACGGCATCATCGTTGTGACGACGCCGCAGGATCTGGTTTCGATGATCGTGAAGAAGGCAGTCCGCATGGCGGAGCAGATGAACGTGCCGATTCTTGGCGTCATCGAGAACATGAGCTATGTGAAATGTCCTCACTGCGGCGAGGAGATTAAGCTTTTCGGTGAGAGCCACACAGAGGAAGCCGCAAAGGCTGAAGGCACTGTCCTCATCGGCAGACTTCCGATTGATCCGGCCATGACAGCCGCCGCAGACAACGGAAAGATCGAGTACTACGAGGGACTTGATCTGGACGGCCTTGGAAAGGTACTGCCGAAAATCGACTGAGGGCAGAACGGAATGTCTGCATTGAAGAGCCCCGACGCCTTCTGAAGGGATTGGCGAATGGTGCTGAACAGATACCTGAAAAAACCGCAGCAGATGAGATTTCACCTGCTGCGGTTTTCTTTAGCGTGTTGGGACGCCCATTTGGTCTTTTGCTGTACAGACCAATACAGCGTTCAGCCGCCGTCATGCCTTCGCCTTGCGGCTCCGTCTCTTAGGCTTCTCCTGCATCTCTTTGTTCTTCTTGTAGATGTAGCCGAGGCCCTTCAGCAGCAGGTGGTTGTCGATCGTGATGTCGTGTGTGCAGTAGGGCGCGATGATGTGGCCCATGCCGCCGGTCGCGACGATGCTGCCGACATCTCCCAGCTCATCGATGTAGCGCGTGAGAACGCCGTCGAGGGCTCCCGCGGAGCCAAAGACGATGCCGCCCTTCATGCAGTCCACAGTGTTGGTGCCGATCACCTTCTTCGGCGGAAGGAAATCGATGCTGGGAAGAAGTGATGTCTCCTTTGTCAGCGCATCGAGAGAGATCCCGGTGCCAGGCATGATGCAGCCGCCGATGTAGCTGCCGTCTCTGTCAATGACCGTGATGGTAGTCGCCGTCCCCATGTCGATGATGATGCAGGGAAGAGGATACTCCTCCTTGGCGGCGACGGCGGTCGCCACGAGGTCGCCCGCAATGGTGCCGGGATCATCGAGCTTGATATTGAGGCCGGTCTTTACGCCTGCGCCGACGATGAGCGGCTCGCACCCCGTGACGAGGCGGATGGCCTTGGCGAGCACGAGCGTGACCTGCGGCACGACGGAGGAGATGATCGTGCCGTCGAAGCTGTGCGGATCCAGCGCAATAATATTGAAAATTTCTCTGATCTTGACCGCGTACTCATAAGCGGTTCCTGTCACATCCGTGCTGATCTGCACGGTCTGCGTCACCTCATTCTTATCGTTGATGCACCCGATGACGGTGTGCGTGTTGCCTGTATCGATTGCGAGTATCATAAAAAAGACCTCCTTGTATGTTCATTTTGCCAGAATGCAGCTGACGAGGTGCTCCGGGGTGCCTTCGTGCGCGACGTTGATCTGCGGGGGCTCACAAAGGCATTTTTCTGCGGCATAAGGACAGCGCGCATAGAAACAGCAGGCTGTGTGCGGCTGTCCGGAAAGGCCGCCCTTAGCGGCGCCTTTTCCGATGCTGAGCTCCGCTTTTTCTGCCCGGTCCGTTCCGGCTGCTTCTCCTGCTTTGTGCAGCTCCGCCTGTGTCTGCCGTTCTGCTCCTGCTTCCTTTGCTTCTTCCTCCTCTATCCCGTCTTCAAAACCCGGAATGGCAGAGAGGAGGAGCCTCGTGTAGGGATGAACGCTGTGATAATAGATATCGTCCGCACTGCCGATCTCCACGATTCTTCCGCTGTACATCACGGCGATGCGGCTGCACAGATAATAGACCACATTCAGGTTGTGCGAGATGAAGAGCATGGCAAAATTTTCATTCCTGCCCGTGTCTCTGAACAGATTCAGAATCTGTGCGCCAACTGAAACATCCAGCGCGGAGACGGCCTCATCTGCGATGATGAGGGAGGGATGAAGCATCAGGGCAGCCCCGATACAGATGCGCTGCCTCTGCCCGCCGGAGAGTTCGCCGGGGTATCTGTTTTCATAGGAGGCATCCAGCCCGATTCTGCTGAGCATCTCCAGCACAGCGGCATGCTGCTCCTGTGCTGTGCCGATCCTGTGGGCGATGAGGGGCTCTCTAAGCGTGTAACCGATCGTCTTTCTGGGATCGAGTGCGCTCATAGGGTCCTGGAAAACAGCCTGCACCGCCTCTGAGAAGTCCTTCCGTCCCAGTTCTTTCCGGGACGTGCCGTTCACGCGGATCGTTCCGCTGAAGGGCTGCAGGCCCAGTATGGAGTTGCAGAGCGTCGACTTGCCGCAGCCCGATTCGCCTACAAGTCCGAAGAACTCTCCTTTGCGGATCCGGAAGGAGACATCGTGCAGAATCTGTACGCTCTGCGGTCTGGAGACTATGCCGAGCCCGCCGTCCCTGTAGCTGCTGGACACATGGGAGACTTCAAGGATACTGTCTGTATCTCCCCCCTGCAAATCAGAAGGTGCCGCAGGAGATTGTCTGTTCAGTCCGACAGACGTTCCTTTTGAGAATGCATTATTTTCAGATGTCTCAGTCATCGGCCGCCTCCTTTCCCCTGCCGGCCATGTGGCAGAGGACTTCGTGTCCCTCTGACAGCAGTACCGGTGCCGGCGCCTTTTCCCGGCAGAGCGCAGAAGCAACAGGGCACCTCGGCGCAAAGGGACAGGGATCTCTCTTCTCGTTCACGGCGGGGACATGGCCCGGGATGACGGGGAGATCCGCACCTTTCGACGAGGGAAGCGGAATAGAGCGAAGGAGCGCCTTTGTGTAGGGATGCTCAGGTGTGCACAGCAGCTCCTCCACAGGAGCGCTCTCTACAGCCTGTCCCGCGTACATCACAACCACGCGGTCGCAGATCTGCCGGATGACGGCCAGATCGTGGGAAATGAAAATAACGGACATCCCATGCCGTCTGCTGATGTGATGCAGGAGTCTCAGAACCTGCGCCTGTACCGTCACATCCAGCGCTGTCGTGGGCTCGTCCGCGATCATGAGGTCCGGTCTGCAGACGGTCGCCATCGCGATCATGACGCGCTGTCTCTGCCCGCCGGAGAGCTGATGGGGATAGGCATCCATTATTCTGTCAATGTCCGGAAGCCCCACCTCCTCCAGCGATCTGCGCACGCGCACAGCGATCTCCTCTTTGGAAATATTCCTCTCATGGAGCCGGAGAGACTCCCCCACCTGGCGGCCGATTTTCTGCAGAGGATTCAAGGAGGTCAGAGGCTCCTGATAGATCATGGAGATGTCGTTTCCGTAGATCTGCTGCCGCTCCTTCGTGCTCATCTGCAGAAGATCCTTCCCGCGAAAGAGGATGGAACCGGAGGAGACATACAGGGACTGCGGCAGAAGATCCATGACGGCAAGGTTCGTGACGGTTTTGCCGCAGCCGGATTCGCCGACAATGCCGAGAATTTCACCGGCTCCGACATCGATGCTGACATGGTCCGTCACAAGATGAGAGGAATCGGCTCCTCGAAGACCGACCGTAAGATTCTGAATGCGGAGAATGGGAGCCTGCTCAGCCTTCTCTGTCTTTCCGCCATTCTCTGCAGGAATTTTCCTGTCTGCGGCAGGGACTGACTGCCGCGCCGCAGAGGAATGGCTGCGGAAGGCAGTATTTTCAGCGATTGTACTCATGTGAGATACCTCTTGCGCAGGCCCTCGCCCAGGCAGTTGAAGCCGACAATCGTCAGGACGATCATAAAGCCCGGCGCCAGTGCACACCACGGCGCATTGAAAATATAGCTCTGCGCCTCATACAGCATTCTTCCCCAGCTGGGCGTCGGCGGCTGTATGCCAAGGCCGAGATAGCTCATGCTGGACTCCGCGAGGATCGCGTTCGAGAGACCGACAACAATGGTGGAGAGAAGGAGCGGCATAATGTTGGGAAAAATATGAATCAAAAGAATGCGCAGATCCGAATCTCCGAACACTCTGGCGCTGCGGACAAAGCCCGCGTTTTTGTACTGGAGGGTTCCGGTGCGAACGATCCGGGTGAAGCTGGGGACGAACATGATGCACAGCGCGGGAATGATGGTGTAGCTTCCCTTGGGAAGAATGGAGACGATGACAAGGGCGATGAGGATGCCGGGGAAAGAGTTGACAGCGTCGATGATGCGCATGATCACTTCATCAACGATGCCGCCGGCGTAGCCGGCGAGAAGCCCCAGCACAAGGCTGATCGCCGTGCAGCCCGCCACAGTGGAGACGGCGACAAGGAGCGTGAAGCGCCCGCCGACAATGGCCCTGCTGAAAACATCGCGCCCCATGTTGTCTGTGCCGAACAGGTGCAGGAGGCTTGGCGCCGCGAGTTTGTCCCGCGCACTCATTTCATTGATGCCGTACGGCGTCCAGAAGGTGCCGATAACGGCCAGCAGCACAATAACGCCGACTAAAACGGCGCCAATGCGCAGCTCTTCAGTTCCCTTTTTCTTTCTTGTCATATTTTCCTCTCTGTGAAGCGTCTTTTGCAGCACCCCGGGAGAAATCCGCGAATGCGTTTTCTCCGATGGTAAACCGTCCGGTGGATCATTTACGAGATCAGCAAACTGCTTTTATCCCTTGCAAATCAGCCATTCAGACGGATTCTCGGATCGATCCACTGGATCACGATGTCCACGGCGAAGTTCGTGAGCACAATGATCAGGGCAATGTACATCACGATGGTCTCTGTAAGGGGGAAATCTCTGCCGGAGACAGAGGAGATGAGGAGTCTTCCGACTCCGGGGATGCCGAAGACCTGCTCGATGATGATGCTGCCGGAAAAGATGCTGCCGATCATCATGCCGATGAGGGGCACAATGGAGACAATTGCATTCTTCAGTACATGGCTGTAGAGAATGCCCTGCATCGTGCTGCCCTTGCCCTTGGCGGTGCGCACGTAGTCCTTGCCGAGCTCTTCGATCACGGCGGTGCGCACGTATTTTGCCAGGATGGCGGTCTGCGGAATGGCGATGGCGGCAGCGGGGAAGATCATGAATCTGAAAAAGCCCGCGGGGTCGCTCCCGTAGTCCACATACTGGCCGGGCGTGAACAGATGAAGAATGAGTCCGAAGATCCACATGAGAAGGATACTGAGGAAGAATTCCGGAAAAGAGATGCCGATCATATCCAGGAGGCTCAGGATATGTCCGCACAGGGAATCGCGCTTGTGTGCGCCGAGGATCCCCAGCGGAATGCCAAGGAGAAGTGTTGCAGCGATCACCATGGCCCCCAGTATCAGTGTGGGAGCCAGGTGTCCCTGCAGAAGCGATGCCACGGGCATCGAATAGCGGATGGATGTGCCGAAGTCGCCGTGCAGGAACCCTGTGATCCACTGTATGTACTGCCTGTACAGGGGCAGATCCGTGCCCAGCTGATGACGCAGTGCTTCCAACTGTTCCGGGGAAGCACTGGTGCCCAGAATGAGCTGTGCGGGGTCCCCCGGAATGATATGGAAGGCAAGAAATGTGAAACCGGAGATCAGAAACATGGTCAGAATCAGTATCGCGGTTTTCTTCAGAATGTAGCGCATGTCAGCCTCCAAACGGCCTGCGGCGTTTAAGACCATCCGTCAGTCTTTGCTGATGGCAGAGAAGTCTACAGCATAGAGGGGATAGCCCTGATAACCGGAGAAGCCCTTTCTGCAGACAAGGATATTGGCGACGTCCTGCAGATAAGCGCTGGCAGCATCGTCTGTGAGGATCTTCTCGCAGTCCTTGAAGTCCTGCTCGCGTTTGGTCTCATCGACTTCACCGACGGCCTTGTCGTAGGCGGCGTCGAAGTCATCCGACTTATAGTTCACAAAGTTGTTGTCCGCATCCGATCTGTAGCGGGAGAGGAAGGCGGTCGGCGATGGTGTTGCGCCGTCGACGGAGATAATAGTCGCCTCATAGTCCCTGTTGGTGTAGACGTTCTGCAGCCATGTCGCCCAGTCCACCTGGCTGATGTTCATCGTGATGCCGGCGTCGGCCAGCTCATTGACGAGAACCTGCGCCGTGTCGAGATGTACCTGATAGCTGGATGGAACGGTGACGGTGAATTCGATGCCGTCCGGATATCCCGCCTTCGCCAGCAGCTCCTTCGCTTTGTCGGCATCTGTCGCATATGTGGATGCGAGCGAGTCATCGTAGTAGGCGGAGAGGCCGGGAATCATGGCAGTCCCGATCTTTGTGCCATAGCCGTAGTCGACGAGGTTGATGATGTCATCGGGGTTCACGGCATAGCAGATGGCCCTGCGTACGTCTGCGTTGTCAAAAGGCGCCTTGGCGTTGTTCAGGTACAGGGCCTGCACGGCGTTGGAGTTGCCGACGTTGAGAACTGCGCTGTTCTTGTCCACCTGCTCAGTGATGGAGGCGTCTGCCGTGAAGCCGTCGATTGCACCGGACTGGAAGTTCACGATGTAGTCGGAGGAAGAGGCAAGGAATTTCACCACGACCTCATCGAGGTGGGCGGGTGTTCCCCAGTAATCATCGAAGCGGTCAAGGGTCACATGGTCCTGCACGGCGTATTCCGTGAATTTAAAGGGGCCTGTGCCGATGGGCTTCTGTGCCAGCTCGTGATTGTCGTCGGAGCCCTTGGGCACGATGGCCTGCGTGGCGTCGGCGAGGAAGGAGGTGTCGCCCTTCTTAAGGGTGATCACGATGGTCTTGTCATCGGTCGCCTCGAACTTGTCGATGTTGTCGTATCCGTTGATCTTGCTGTCAATTGCCAGCTGAATGGAGTAGAGCACATCGTCTGTTGTGACGGGATTGCCGTTGTGGAAGCGGATGCCGTCGCGAAGTGTAAATGTATAGGTCTTCGCATCATCGGACACCTTGTAGTCGGAAGCTACGGCGCCTGTGAAAGTGCCGTCAGGCTGCACCCTGACGAGGCCTTCATAGATATTGAAGTAGATGCTCTTTGCGTCTGCGGTCGTCGCGGTGAAGGGATCGAAGTTGTCGAGCTCTGTGGCGAGCCCATAAGTGAAGGTGCCGCCGTCCTTGCCCGCGGTCTCTTCAGCTGTGGATGCCGTGTCTGCCTGCAGGGCGGTGTCCCCCGCCTGTGCGGTGCCGGCGGATGCGGCGGTGTTCCCTGCCGCGCCGTTTCCCGACCCGCATGCAGCCAGGGAGAGTGCTGCTGCGAGTGCAGCGATGCTGGTGATCAGTCTCTTTTTCATAACATACCTTCCTTCGCAGGGGCTCTGCGATCCGTAGGAGGGAATAGTGTATCGCGCGGCTATACGGGCGATGCGTATTCACAGCGGCAAAGCCGCTGCTCATATCGCGCTGGCCTGCGCTATGCTTCGGTCCGCCTGTAGTTACGCGTAAAAAAAGACCCATTCTATGCATAGTAGAATGAATCTTTAGCGTAAATGACCGTTATTCGAATATTCCCTCCTGCTGCTGCTCCGTATACAGGTGACGGCACCCGCCGCCCCGGGGTCTGTCCTTTGACAGACAATGGATGTAGCGCACGCTCACAATATACACCAACCGCGGAAAATTACAAGATGCGGCATATATTCCGGAATTGCTTCATCATACAGAGTGATTCTGAAAAAAGTGATATGATGTTGCAGTAACTGTTTAGCACTCCCATCTCGAGAACCTTCGGTTCTCCTCGATGTGGGCGTCCAGAGGCGCTCCGCGCCTTGGCCGCCCCTCGAAAAATCGAAAAATCCGTCTGGCAAGCAAGCTTCCCATCCGAATTTTCGACTTTTCGAGGGGTGCTAAACAATTACATGTTGCAAAGAAAGAGGAGGGCTGAGAATTATGGATATTCAGATTCTTGAATTGATAGAAGGCGCAAGGAAGGCGCAGGGGCTTACAGTGGTCATCGATGTGTTCCGCGCTTTTTCGCTGGAGTGTTATCTTTTCGATGCGGGTGTTGTGCGGATTTATCCCATCGGCAGTCTCGAGGATGCCTTCGCCATGAAGAAGGCACATCCCGACTATATCCTCTGCGGCGAGAGGAAGGGCGCCAAGGTGGAAGGCTGTGACTTCGGGAATTCTCCCTGCCAGATGGAAGGAGCAGATCTTCGCGGAAAGACCGTGATCCACACGACAAGCGCAGGCACGCAGGGAATCGTGAATGCAGCGGCAGCGGGCGCAGAGGAGATTGTAACTGCCAGCCTTGTAAACGCCAATGCCGTAGCTGCATATATCAGAAAGAAGAATCCGGAGAAGGTTTCAATCGTTGCAATGGGCAAGGCGGGACTCGCCCGTGCGGACGAGGACGTGCTGTGTGCGGAATATATTAAATCTGTTCTTGAGGGCCGTCCGTTCGACGTGCAGGCAAGGGCAGATGCCATGAAGACGACAGCCGGTGCCCATTTCTTCAATCCGGACACGCAGGAAGTATATCCCGAAAAGGATTTCTATCTCAGCACGCGCTGCAACGCGTTTGATTTCGTGATCCGCGTCGGAAAGGACAGCGGGGGCCGCCTCATCACAGAGCGCGTCTGAGCACTCTTATTTCCAGTGCTCTATAAAGCCCTCGCCCATTGCCTCGTTCACATCGCAGATGACAAAGAACGCCTTCGGGTCGTGATCGCGCACGATATTCTTCATCTCGGGGATATCCCTGTTGGAGCAGATGCACATAAGGATTATGCGGTTCTGCCCGGTGTACATGCCCTTCCCCTCGAAGCTCGTGACGCCGCGGTCGAGATCCTCCAGAATATCTTTTGCGATCGAAGTGCCTGCCTCTGAGATGATGAGCGACATTTTGGCACGGCGCCCTTTTGATACGAAGTAATCCGTCACGCGCCCCATAATGAAAACACTGATGAGCGCGAACATCGTTCTCTCCACGCCAAAGACAGCTACACCGAGCGCAACGATTATCCCGTCGAGAACGGCGATGAGAGAGCCCAGGGAATACTGGCGCATGAATTTGTGGAGGGACTGGCCCAGCATATCCGTGCCGCCGGTCGTCGCACCCGTCGACAGAAGAAGCCCCGTGCCTGCGCCGAAGCAGACGCCGCCGTAGATCGCAACGAGGAACAGGTTCTTTGTGGGCATGAGGGAGATCTCCGGCCACACGTAGAGCTCGGCGGTCATGAGGAGCCAGCCGATGCCCGTCTTTACGATGCTCTTCCAGCCGTCTGTGTAGATGGCAAAGAGAAAGATCGGGACATTCAGGACGAAGTTGGACATCCACAGCGGTACCTCGAAAGCTGTGTAATGGCCGGTCAGATATTTGATAATGATGGAAAGACCGGAGACGCCGCCGGTGACAAGGCCTGCGGGGTCCAGGAGATATTTTGTCGCAAAGGCGACAATGGTGCTGCCGAGCGCGATGATGACAAGGTCCTTCGCGTGGAGTTTTCGCACGGCTTTTCTGACGACAGTATTCATAAGTTCTCTGGATTGACTTTCTTACTCTGTGCAGGCCGCCGGCCGGATTGACAGATCTTCCGGCGGCCGCTGCGTAATTCACGAATGTGCAGGGAAGCGGCGGTCACGGCAGCATTTTCAGAATGGCAGCCTGCGCTGCGTGGACGGTGCCCTGCACCATGGCGGGCTTGCCGCCTCCCTTTGCGCCGAATTCCTTCCGGAGGAGATCTCCGGGAATTCTCGCGTCATCTGCGCGCGAGCCGATCAGGTAGTGCCAGCCCTCTTCATCCGATCCCGTGAAAACACCTGCGAACCGGTACCCTCTCTCACACAGCTGATTCATGAAATTCCTCTGCGCGAGAACATTCATGGGCGCTTCGAATACCCAGAGGGAGCGGGCGGATCTGCCGCTCTCCAACAGATCAATCTCGCGCAGCCTTGTGTCGACGTAGCGGATGTCGTCAGTTTTTAACTGCTCCTTCAGGGAGAGAATCTCATCCAGCAGATGCTGCACGCCGTCGGAACACGAGAGCCTCGGTGCATTGGCCAGATGCGAGACGGCCATGAGCTGTGCCTGCTCCTTCTGTGTCTCTTCGAGCGCACGCATGCCGCAGACAATGGTCAGGCGCATGTTGGTCTTTGTGTGGAGGACGTCCAGAATTCTGATGAGACCAATCTCTCCGGTTCTGCGCACGTGGGGTGCGCAGCAGGCACACACGTCGACACCTTCTATAGTCACAATACGGACAGGACCGTCGATCGGCTTTTTGCTCCGGTAATCCAGTGTTTTCAGTACTTCCGGGGAAGGGTATTCACAGTGAATGGGAACATTTCTGTAAACGACTTCATTGGCTCTGCGCTCGAGATCCCGGAGCTGTTCGTCTGTGAGCTGCCCGCTGGTGTCGAGCGTGACTGTGTTGTCGCTCAGGCGAAAGCCCACATTGTCATAGCCGTACAGGGAGTGCAGAAGGCCGGAGAGAATGTGTTCGCCGGAGTGGTTCTGCATGTTGGAAAAGCGGTGGGACCAGTCAATCTCTCCCCTCACTTCTGCCCCGGGCACAAAGGCATCGGACGGCGCCTGCACGGTGTGCGTGATCACATTGTCCTTTATCTGTACATCGATGACCGGGAATCCGTGAAGAGTGCCGCGGTCGGGGGTCTGTCCGCCCTCCTCGGGGAAAAAGAGCGTCCGGTCGAGAACAATCTGCGCCGTTCCCTCCCGGGCACCCGGCTGCGCACTGACAACAGTGCCGGCAAATGAAGTTTCATAGGGTGTATCATCAAAGAGTCTGACTGTAGGCATATTCTTCCTTTCTGCTCTGTGCCGCGCACCTGCTGCGCAGGGAGACGGCAGTGCATTCCGGCATGCAGTTCCAAAGCCGGCCGGTCCGGGCTGGATATACTGCGTGAGGAGGAGCGGACCGATATCTTTTTAGTATAAACGATCGGCACGGAATGGAAAAATCCGATTGTGCACGATGAATTTTAGTTTCTTTTCACATTTGGCTGATTGTTTTGAATTCTCTTTATAATATAATGATGCCAGGGTCCGGACGGAAGACGCTGTATGCCTTCACGGCGATGCGCAGGGCAGGGCCCCGAGGGATATGAGGAAGGATCTGTCACTCTTTCAGACAGGAGACAGATGGATCCCGATCCATGAATAGTATAAGTTTGAGGTAATGTAAATGAATTTTCCAGGCCTTGGCAGTGACAACAGCGGCCGCGATCAGAAGAACAATAACGACAGTGGTGGAAACGGACAAAACGGCGGCGGCAGAAGGCCGCCGAACAGCCAGAATTTCTTTGTGCTGCTCATGGCGGCACTGATCATGATCATGGCGATCAGCTACATGGCGCGGGGCAGAGAATCCGAGACGGAGAAGATCTCCTACACCGAATTCAACCAGATGGTTGAGGACGGCAAGGTCGCCCGCGTTGAGATCACCGACAGCCGGATCAATATTGCGCCAAAGGAAAAGGGCGTATCTGGCGACAAGGCGGAGATCCGGTATTACACAGGAATTGTGGATGATTCCACACTGACGCAGCGCCTTCTTGCGAAGGATGTGGACGTGGAAGGAGATATCCCTGATTCCAGCGCGCTGATTATCTCTGTTCTTGCAACATATATTCTGCCCATTGTCATTATGTGGGTGCTGCTCTCCTTCCTGTTCAGAAGAATGGGAAAGGGCGGCATTATGGGCGGCGTCGGCAAGAGCAATGCCAAGGAATATGTGCAGAGAGATACAGGCGTCACCTTTGCAGATGTAGCGGGAGAGGATGAGGCAAAAGAATCCCTCCAGGAGGTCGTGGACTTCCTGCACAACCCCGGACGCTACACGAAGATCGGCGCAAGGCTTCCGAAGGGCGCCCTTCTTGTAGGCCCGCCCGGTACAGGAAAGACGCTGCTCGCGAAGGCCGTTGCCGGAGAGGCGCATGTGCCGTTCTATTCGCTCACCGGCTCGGATTTTATTGAGCTCTATGTGGGTGTCGGCGCATCCCGCGTGCGTGATCTCTTCAGTGAGGCGACGAAGAACGCGCCCTGCATTATTTTCATCGATGAGATTGATGCCATCGGCCGCAGCAGAGATTCCAGATTCGGCGGCGGGAATGAGGAGAGGGAGCAGACACTGAATCAGCTCCTTTCTGAGATGGATGGATTTGACTCCCAGAAGGGAATTCTGGTCATCGGTGCGACGAACCGCCCCGAGATCCTTGATAAGGCGCTCCTTCGTCCCGGCAGATTTGACCGCCGCATCATCGTGGACAAGCCTGACCTGAAGGGCAGAATCGCCATTCTCAAGGTTCACTCCAAGGATGTGAAGATGGACGAGACAGTGAACCTCGAGGAGATCGCGCTCGCAACGAGCGGCGCTGTCGGATCGGACCTTGCGAACATGATCAACGAGGCCGCCATCAACGCGGTCAAGAACCACAGGGAATATGTTTCCCAAAAGGATCTGTTCGAGGCGGTGGAGCAGGTGCTCGTCGGCAAGGAGAAGAAGGACCGCGTCATGAGCCCGAAGGAGAGACAGATCGTCTCCTATCACGAGGTCGGCCATGCGCTCATCAGCGCCGTGCAGAAGAATTCGGAGCCCGTGCAGAAGATCACGATCGTGCCGAGGACTATGGGCGCACTCGGCTATGTGATGCAGGTACCTGAGGAGGAGCATTATCTCAACTCCAAGGAAGAGCTCCACGACATGATCGTGGGACTCCTCGGCGGCCGCGCGGCGGAGGAGCTCAAGTTCTCGAGCGTGACGACAGGTGCTTCCAACGACATCGAGCGGGCAACCAATATTGCGAGGGCGATGGTGACGCAGTACGGCATGAGCCAGCGCTTTGGCATCATGGGTCTTGCCACCGTGGAGAGCCAGTATCTCGACGGCCGCGCACAGCTCAACTGTGCGGATGAGACGGCTGCTGCCGTCGATGAGGAAGTCAGAGGAATTCTTGCCGAGTGCTACGCCGAAGCGAAGAGGATCCTCTCCGACAACATGGATGTGATGGACAAGATCGCCGCCTACCTCATCAAGGAGGAGACGATTACCGGCAAGGAATTCATGCGGATCTACCGCGAGGCGAGGGGCCTGCCGCCGGAAGAGGAGAAGAGTCCTGAAGAAAAACTGCAGGAGAATGTGAAGGCGATCGAGCAGGAGCCTGCTCCCGAAAAAGCGAAGGAGCAGGACGCCGGCGCTCCCGCAGATACGCAGTCGCAGGACGCAGGCAATGTATCCGGCGATGTGCAGAAGAGTACATCTCTTTCGGATGCGGAAAGCGCAGATGCCGCTGCAGATGGACAGGACATGTCCGGACGGGAAGAGAACAAAACGAAGAGCGAATAAACGATAATAATGAGGCAGAGATGCTGCGGGGCTGTGGAGAATGCCGGTTGGCATTGTCCGCAGCCCCGGGTTTTCTGCGGATGATTTTATTTTTATAATGCCGGATAAGTTTGATTTCAAAGAAGAACTGCATAAACTGCCAAAGAAGCCCGGCGTGTACATCATGCACGACCGGAACGACGTGATTATCTACATCGGAAAGGCAAAGGTGCTGCACAACAGGGTGCGGTCTTATTTTCGCAGCAACATAGGAAGAGGACCCGCCATCGACCAGATGGTGCAGCAGATCGCGTATTTTGAATACATTGTCACAGACTCGGAGCTCGAGGCACTCATCCTTGAGAACAACCTGATCAAGGAGCACCGGCCGAAGTACAACACGATGCTCGTGGACGACAAGACATACCCCTACATCAAGGTGACGGTGGGAGAGGAGTATCCGAGGATCCTCTTCTCGAGAGTACAGAAAAAGGATAAGGCGAGGTATTTCGGCCCGTTCTTTTCGGGAAATGCGGTGCGGGATACGATTGAGCTGCTGAACCGCATGTACGGCCTTCGTGACTGCAGAAGAAACCTTCCCGCGGACATCGGGAAGGAGAGGCCGTGTCTCAACTACTACATGAAGCGCTGCACAGGCCCCTGTGTACACGGCGCGGTGACAAAAGAAGAGTACAGGAGAAGAGTGGATCTCGCCCTGGAGTTTCTCTCCGGACACTACGAGATTATCCTGGATGATCTGAAGGCCAGAATGGAGAAGGCATCGGAGGCACTCAATTTCGAGGAGGCCGCACACTACAGGGATCTTCTCTCCTCAGTCCGTCAGATCTCACAGAAGCAGAAGATGTCCGAGGGCGTAGGCGAGGACAAGGATATTCTCGGCATAGCCATCGATGAAGAGAATGCGGATGCGGATGCGGTCGTGCAGACGTTCTTTATAAGGGACGGGCGGCTCATCGGCAGAGAGCACTACTACATGAACCATGTGGGCGGAAAGACGAAAGCTGAGATTCTCTCCGAATTCATGGTGCAGTTTTACTCCGGAACGCCCTATATCCCAAAGGAAGTCTATGTGCCGGAGGAGCTCGAGGACAGTTCTGTTCTCGAGGAGTGGCTCTCCGGCAAAAAGGAGAGCAAAGTCTCTGTCATCACGCCGCAGAAGGGGCAGAAGGAGCGGCTGGTGGAGCTGGCCAACGAGAATGCGGGCATTATTCTGCACAAGGACAGGGAACGCCTTCGCAGGGAGGAAGGGCGCACCATCGGCGCCGTGAAGGAGATCGAGGCTCTCCTGCATTTAAAGAGCGCAGAGCGTATGGAGAGCTACGATATCTCCAACATCAGCGGCTTTGCGAATGTGGGATCCATGGTCGTCTATGAGAAGGGCAAGCCCAAGAGAAGCGACTACAGAAAATTCCGGATCCGGACGGTGGCAGGACCTGACGATTATGCCTGCATGCGGGAGGTGCTGACGAGGCGCTTCACCCACGGCCTGGAAGAGGCAGAAGAGCTCACAGAGAAGAACATCGGACAGGAGTATGGGAGCTTCACAAAGTTCCCCGACCTCATCCTGATGGATGGCGGCCGCGGGCAGGTGAACATCGCGCTCTCTGTTCTCTCGGAGCTGGGCCTTCATATTCCTGTCGCGGGCATGGTCAAGGACGATAACCACAGAACGAGAGGGCTGTACTACAACAATATAGAGGTGCCCATCGATACGCACAGCGAAGGGTTTAAGCTCATCACGAGAATCCAGGATGAGACGCACAGGTTCGCAATCGAATACCACAGGTCTCTTCGCTCGAAGGCGCAGGTACACTCGCGTCTCGACGAGATTCCGGGCATCGGGCCGGCGAGAAAGAAGGCGCTGATGCGCAGCTTTGGCTCCATTCAGGACATCATGGATGCGGACGAGGAGACACTCTGCCGCGTGCCGGAGATCAATAAGGCGCAGGCGGAGGCGATCTGGTCGTATTTTCATAAAAAGTAACGGAATCCGTATAGTGAGAGAATGTCCATCCGACAGTTCACCGCTCGGGGGACGAACGACAGCAGAGACGGAAGAGAGGTTTCAAATGAACAGGGAGGATTTGGCTGCCCGGCTGCGGGAGGGCTGCCGCAAAAATCTGCAGGGAACACAGCTTGGCATTGAACTGGAGCGCTTCATCGTCGATCCGGTGACGCAGAGAGCCGTGCCGTATTATGGAGAACGGGGTGTGGAGGAGATTCTCCTTGCGCTCATGGAAGAGGAAAACAAAGGCGCCCGCAGGGTTACATCCAAAACCATGTCGGAGGGACACTGCATCGGGTATGAGACGGCGGACTATTCGATTACGCTCGAGCCCGCGGCGCAGCTGGAAATCAGCGCGAGACCGGTCTGCGATGTCTTTGCGTACCGCGATATTTATGAGGCGTTTGAAGAGCGTCTCCTGCGCGTTCTGAAGAGGTTTGGCTGGGAGATCGCAGCATATGGCTATCAGCCGGCTTCCAGGGTGGATGACCTCGCCATTATCCCAAAGGAACGCTATCGTCTTATGGATGCCGCCTTTAAGACAATAGGCCATTACGGCAGGTGCATGATGCGCGGGACGGCGTCCACACAGATCTCCGTGGACTACGCGGACGAGGAGGATTTCGCCCGCAAGTACAGGCTCGCCTATGCCCTGCGCACTGTTTTCGCGGATCTGTGCGACAACATGCCGGTCTTTGAGGGCGCGCCCAATACGAAGCCGCACATGCGCCTTGAGATCTGGCAGCATGTGGATCCCGCCAGGGATGATGTGCACCAATATATGACGGAAGGCGGTATGACATTCGATGCCTACGCGGACTTTGTCCTGCACGCACCGCAGATTGTTCCCGCGGGGGAGGAGAACGAGGTGGAACATGCGCTGTCCATGGTTTTTCCGGATGTGCGGGCAAAGCATTACATCGAAATCCGCGTCGGGGATTCCATGCCTCTGAAGGGAATCATGGCTTACGGTATTGTGGTCAGAGCACTTTTTTCCGACGTTCGCGCGGCGGAGGACTTCCTGTGTTCGCGCGGCTTTTCCGGCGCTCTGCGGGGTGAGGCAGCAGATCAGAGAGAAGCGGGAGACCGGGCGGAGACCGAAAATCAGGCAGACGGCCAGGCAGCACTGCGCACGGCTGTATTGGAATATGTGTACAGTGCCTGCACGGCGCGGGAGAGAGAATTCCTGGATGGGCACTACAGAGATTTCACCCATTTGGAGCACTTTGTGCGGCAGTAAAAAGCGCAGCATCGGTGCCGACGTATTCAGCAAAACCGCCGGCGCCGCCTTTGTGCGGAGTCCGGCGGACGCAGAAGGATGGTATCTCAGGGCCGTCTGAAAGCGGATCGTCTGGAGGATGCAGACGAATTTTGGGAGTTCATTCATGAAACTGACACTGCAGGAAGAAGAGCTTCAGCATTATAAAAATAATATGCAGGCCCACGATGCATCCGGCATGCGGGAAGCGGCTGAAATCGCGGGGTCCGAGGCAACTTATCACGGTACGCCGGTGAAGCTCCTTTATTTTCCGAAGGCCTTTACGGAAGAAGGCTATATCCTTGTTAAAGATGCCGGGGAGACGATGTGGCGGATTCTCGTGAAGGTCATCGACGAGTACCTTGGCAATCCTGCCTACCGCGCACTCTTTGGCTTCTCAAAGGAGCTGGAGGAGTGGATCTGCAGGCGGCCGCCATATTCTGTTCTGCTCCCCGTATGCAGACTCGACATGTTCCTCAATGAGGAGACGGGGGATTTCCGCTGGTGCGAATTCAACGCGGACGGGACCAGCGCCATGAACGAGAACCGCGTCATGTCGCAGCTCTATGCGAAGACGCTGATGTGGAAGGAGCTGGATGAACATTACATCCAGAAGCCCTTCGAGCTCTTTGACTCCTTTGTGTCCATGTTTCTGGGGCTCTGGAGAGAGAGCGGACGGGGAGAGGCTTTGCCCAATGTGGCGATCGTCGATTTCCTGGAGAAGGGCGTCTCAGCCGCAGAGTTCGAGCGGTTCCGCGAGGCATTTGAGCGGGCCGGCTGCAGCGCCGAGGTGGCGGAAATCCGGAATATGCGTTTCGACGGCAGACATCTTTACACAGAGAGCGGCATGCCGGTGGATGCGATCTACAGGAGAGCCGTGACATCGGACATTCTTGCCCATAAGGAGGAGATTCCGGATTTCCTTCAGGCAGTGCGAAGCGGCAGCACTCTTATGGCTGGCGATTTCTGCACACAGGTCGTGCACGACAAGGTTCTGTTCCGGATCCTGCACATGGAGGAGACAAAGAAGATCCTTACGCCCGCTGAGAATACGTTCGTCGCAGCGCATGTTCCCTATACTGCACTCCTTTCAGAGGAGACGGCGCGAAGGGAGGATGTCCTGAAGAGGCAGAAGAGATGGATCATCAAGCCGCAGGATTCCTACGGCGCGCAGGGGATTTTTTACAGCGGTGCATATACGGAGGATGGCTGGAAGGATATCGTGAGATCCCATGCCGGAGGCGGATACATTCTGCAGGAGTATGTGGAGCCGTACAGGACGCTGAATACAGATTATTCCGATACGGATTTCACAAAGGAGCCGGCGGCAGGCTGGCAGCAGGGCGCGCAGGATCCCGCATATCCGCATCTGCACAGCTTCGCCAATATGACCGGACTGTATCTGTACGGCGGACATCTTTCCGGCATTTATTCAAGACTCTCACCGGGCAATATCATCTCTGTGAGCGGCGACGAGCATGAAATGGCCTCGGTCGTTGCATATTCAAAATGAGGTGTGCTATTCTAAAATTCAGACAAAGTATCTATGCGGCACGGTATCCCGGTTCAGCACCGGGAGAAAAGGCCGGACGGATATGGCAGCAGAGTGCTGCGGGCAATGCTGCCAGCGCGGTCATTGGGGATGATGCGCTGGGCGTGCAGTCTGCGGCAGAGGGGGACGCGGATGCGCCTCCTGCGTGTGCGCGTGCAGAAGGCAAGGGGCAGCTATGGCATGTGTTAAGTTAAGTGAGGTCATCACAAAAGAAGAACTCGTCAATCTGACGCCTGACATCGATGTGTCAAAGATCAAGATCAGGCAGCCGGACGTCAACAGGCCGGGCGTGCAGCTGACAGGATATTTTGAACACTTCGATCCGCTGCGCATCCAGATTATCGGCTTTGTCGAGCACTCCTACATGGCGGGCATGTCACAGGAGAGACAGGACGAGATCTTTGATCAGATGTTTGCCATGAAGGAGCCCTGCTTTATTTTCTGCAGGGATCTGCAGCCTGAGCCGAAGTTCCTGGAGTACGCCCGCAAATATCAGATCCCTGTCCTGCAGACAAAGAAGGCGACATCTGTCTTCATGGCGGAGCTGATCCGCTGGCTCAACGTAAGGCTTGCACCCTGTATTTCAATTCACGGGGTGCTCGTTGATGTCTACGGCGAGGGTGTCCTGATCACTGGTGAGAGCGGCATAGGCAAATCCGAGGCCGCACTTGAGCTGATCAGGAGAGGCCACAGACTTGTGTCGGACGACGTGGTCGAAATCCGCAAGGTCTCCGAGGAGACGCTGGTAGGTTCCGCGCCCGATATAACCAAGCACTTTATTGAGCTGCGCGGCATCGGTATCATCGACGTGGAATCGCTCTACGGCGTTTCGAGCGTGCGCGATACGGCGAATATTGATCTTGTGATCCAGCTCGAGGACTGGGACAAGGACAAGGAATACGACAGACTTGGACTTGAGGAGGAATACACAGAGTACCTCGGGAACAAGGTGGTCTGCCACAGGATCCCGATCCGGCCCGGCAGAAGTCTTGCGATCATCTGCGAATGTGCCGCTGTCAACCACAGACAGAAAAAGATGGGCTACAATGCGGCACAGGAGCTCTATAACCGCGTGCAGAAGGCGCTTTCCAGCAGGCGGGATGAAGATGATGAATAAAAGTGTCTCCGGAATGGGAATGGTTCAGTTCCACGGAGACTGCTGCATCAGGAGATCCGGATGAGGCTGAACGAATATTAATGATGGAGACAGAGATAAATGACAAAAAGAATTGAGGAACTGCAGAGGGAGATTGCCGCTGTGACAGGCCCTTCCAGGGTGCGCACGGACGAGCCGATGTCTCTGCACAGCTCCTTCCGCGCAGGAGGTCCGGCGGACCTGTTCGTGTATGTACAGACAGTACAGGAGCTGCAGGAGGTCATGACAATCCTGCAGAGGGCCGGAGAGAAGTGGTTTCTTTTAGGGCGCGGCACGAATATCCTTGTCGGCGATAAGGGATTCAGAGGATGCGTGATCACGCTCACACAGGGTGGAATCCCAATGACGGATACAAACCGCGCGAGTGCGCCGGATGTAGCGGATGAGGGCGGAGCGCAGAGCCTGTGTGCGCTCTTTGTCAATGGGCGCAGGATTACTGCCGGCGCAGGTGCACCGCTTGCGCGGGCAGCCATTATGGCGAGAGATATGGGCCTTTCAGGTCTTGAATTTGCGGCGGGAATTCCGGGCTCTGTCGGCGGCGGTCTTGTGATGAACGCGGGCGCCTACGACGGAGAGATCAAGGACACGGCGGAGAGCGTGGAGGCGCTGTTTCCGGATGGAACCGTGCGGACACTCACAAATGCGGAGATGGCGTTCGGCTATCGCCAAAGCGTCCTGAAGAAGAACGGCGCTGTGGCGCTGCGCGCAGTCTTTTATCTGCATCCGGATGAGCAGGAAGCCATAACAGCAAGGATGACGGATTATGCACAGAGGCGCAGGGACAAGCAGCCACTCGAATATCCGAGTGCGGGCAGCACATTCAAGCGCCCGCAGGGGCACTTTGCCGGCCAGCTGATCCAGCAGGCGGGACTAGCCGGATTCACAGTCGGCGGGGCTATGGTCTCGACGAAGCACTGCGGCTTCGTGATCAACAAAGACCACGCCTCAGCAGCGGATATCAGGGATGTGATCCGGGCTGTGCAGAAGAGAGTTTTTGAGACGAGCGGCATAGAGTTGGAGACGGAAGTTATTCTTTTGGGAGAGTTCTGATGAGATTTGTGGTCGTTACAGGAATGAGCGGCAGCGGAAAGGCGACAGCGATCAAGATCCTCGAGGATGAGGGATATTACTGCGTGGACAATCTTCCTGTCCGGCTGATCGACAAATTTATGGAACTTGTTTTCATGCCGGGAAGCGAGATCTCAAAGGTGGTGCTGGGCCTTGATGTGCGCTCGGACAAGCCTTTTGCCTATGTGGAAGAGGTGCTCGAGACGCTGCGCAAGAAAGGCTACCAGTATGAGATTCTCTTCATGGATGCAAACGATGAGACGATCGTGCGCAGATACAAGGAGACACGAAGAGCCCACCCCCTGGCACCGGACGGCAGAATCGAGGACGGTATAAAGAAGGAACGGGAGATCCTGAAGAACATCAAGGCGCGCGCAGATTATGTCATCGACACGTCGATGCTCCTCACAAGAGATCTGCGCCAGGAACTGATCAGGATTTTTCAGGACAATGCCCATTTTAATTCTCTGCAGGTCAATGTCCTCTCTTTCGGTTTCAAGTATGGGATACCCACAGATGCGGACCTTGTTTTTGATGTGCGCTTTCTTCCCAATCCCTTCTACATCGATGAACTCAAGCACCTCACAGGGAATGATAAGCCCGTGCAGGACTATGTGAACTCCTTTCCGCAGACGAAGGAGTTCATGGACAAGCTGACAGATATGATCACCTTTCTTATCCCCTACTATGTGAAGGAGGGCAAGAACCAGCTGGTGATCGCAATTGGCTGCACAGGCGGCCAGCACCGGAGCGTCACGCTGGCCAACGATCTGTATGAGAGACTGAAAGGCCACGGCGACTACGGCCTCAAGCTCTATCACAGGGATGTGAAGAACAGCTCCCGTCAGTGAGGGCGGTTCCATGTCATTTTCAACGGAAGTCAAGAAGGAGATCGTCCGGCATGTCCCGGCGCAGCGCGATGCGCAGATGGCCGGACTTGCGGCGGCAGCTGCCTGCATGGGCGTTTTTTCGAAGGAAAAAAGCGGGCGGCTGCACATGGAGATCCCAAGGGATGGGAGCCCTGGAAGAGCACTCCTCTTTACATTGCTGGAGAAAACAGCTAAAATTGTTGTCGTGTCAGATTATTGGCAAAATGATAGCGGAAAAACCATCGATTTGTCAGATATTTTGACACAGGACGTCATTTTGCAGTTCTCAAGGAATGCACAGATGCAGTTCGGCCCTGACGGAACGGGGACTTCTGCCGGTGTGCATCCACATCTTCTCCGGAGCGATTCCTGTATCAGATCCTATATTGCAGATACCTTTGTCTGCAATGGTTCAGTGAGTGATCCAGAGAAGGAATACCATCTTTCTTTTTCGTGCAGCGGGCAGTATGCCTGTCAGCTGCAGCAGTATCTGAGAAGATACGGGATTGTGATGAAGCAGCAGCGCCGCGCAGAGCGCAGCGTTGTCTATACCAAAGATGCCGGAACGATTGAGAATATTCTGAATCTGTGCGGCGCCGGCATCTGTGCCATGCAGCTGGTCAATGCAAGGATCGTCAAGTCCATGCGGGGCAGGGTCAACCGCCAGGTCAACTGTGAGACGGCGAACATCAGAAAGACTGTGAATGCCGCACGCAGACAGATTGAGGATATCCGGTATCTGATGGACAGAAAGGAAGTGTTCGCAGCACTTCCTGCGGCGCTCCGGCAGACGGCGGAGCTGCGGCTGCGGTATCCGGACTTATCCCTCCAGGAACTGGGGGAGAAGTTCACGCCAAAGGTAGGCAAGTCAGGCGTCAATCACAGACTGAGAAAGCTGACTGAACTGGCGCAGGGGGCCAGGTTGAACGGTAAGGGGACGTCAGGAGGAGATTATGATTAAAAAGTCTATGACCATCGCATTAAAGGGAGGCCTTGAGGCCCGCCCGATCGCGGAGCTCGTGCAGGTTGCCAGCCGGTATGACAGCAGGGTGTATATCGAGCTGGGCACAAAGCGGGTTAATGCCAAGAGCATCATGGGAATGATGTCACTGGAGCTCGACAACGGCGACCAGATGCTCGTTTCCGCCGATGGGGATGATGAGGAAAAAGCGATCAGCGATATTGAGCAGTTCGTCACGACAGGCCAGAGCCGCTGAGAAATTATTAAGAAAAGGGATTGAAAATTCTCACGGAATGTATTAATATCCCTGTTAATCCAACTGAATATGACAAACCTGTGAGAAAGATTAGTAGTCAGGGAACAAAGGCACAGAGAGCGGCAGTTGGTGCGAAGCCGCACGGCGTGAACTGATGAATGGACTTTTGAGGGCAGCCCGAGGATGATGCGAATGTATTATCGTTAGGCGCTGACGGGAACCGGACCCGTTATCATCGCGGAGCGCATGTTAGTGCGTGCAGAGTGGGCGATCAGCCAATTTGAGTGGCACCGCGCTGAATAAGAATGTTTGGCGTCTCAGAAACAAGGAGTTTCTGGGACGCTTTCTTTTGCGCATAACTACAAGCGGTGCGCAGCGTGAAAACAGCGGACATTCCGGAGCTTGCTCCAGGAATGGACGATGTTTTCCACGCTGCATAGCGCGACAGCGCGACATGAGCGCAGGCGCGCAGCTCAGAAACGGGGGTTTAATAGCATATCGCTTTCACAAAGGAGGTCATTATGAAAAACAAAGTCATGGCAGTTGTTCTTGCAGCAGGTCTTGGCACAGCACTTCTCGCGGGGTGCGGCAGCTCTTCCTCTTCCGGCAGCTCCGCGGCGGATACGACCGCTTCTGCCTCCACTGCACAGGCGGATGCATCCTCTGCAGATACGCAGAGCGATGCAGCGCAGGCGGACACTGCTGCAGCAGAGGCGGGCACGGAAACCGCCGCTGCTTCCGGTAAGGAATACAAGGTCGGCATTGTACAGTACATGGATCACGCATCCCTGAACCAGATCACGGACAGTGCCGAGAAGGAACTGGATGCAAAGGGCCAGGAGCTCGGCGTTACATTTGACTACAGCGACTACTTCTTCAACGGCGAGGGAGATGCCACAACGCTCAACCAGATCGCCGCGCAGCTCAAGTCCGACGGCGTGGATGCCGTCATCGCCATCGCAACACCTGCCGCACAGATTGTGCAGTCGACTTATGAGGGCGATGACACACCGATCATTTTCTCGGCTGTGACAGATCCTGTAGGTGCAGGGCTTGTGAAGTCCATGGATGCACCCGGCGCCAACATAACAGGTACATCGGATGCACTCAATACCGAGGCGATCATGAACCTCATCTTCGCAGAGAATCCGGATGCAAAGAGCGTAGGACTTCTCTACTCCAAGAGCGAGGACTCCTCCGCGAAGGCCATTCAGGAGGCAAAGGATTTCCTGGACAAGAAGGGTGTAAAGTATGTCGAGAAGACCGGCACCTCTACAGATGAGGTCAGCCAGGCAGCGGATGCGCTGATCGCCTCCGGCGTGGACGCTGTTTTCACACCCACAGACAATACGATCATGAATGCAGAGCTTGCTATCTATGAGAAGTTCATCAAGGCCGGCATTCCGCACTACACCGGTGCAGATTCCTTCGCCCTTAACGGCGCATTCCTCGGCTTTGGCATCAATTACAAGGACCTCGGCAAGTCGACGGCAGATATCACGGCAGATGTTCTTGTAAATGGCAAGGACCCTGCAACATATCCTGTGGTAACATTTGATAATGGTATTGCAACTATTAACACGGATACCGCAAAGGCACTAGGCATTGATCTGACAAAGGCAGAGGAAGCTTTCAAGCCGTACTGCTCCGATATCGAGGAGACAACAACGGCGGAGAACTTCAGCAACTGATCTCCGGGGAGTAAGAAAAGTGGGATTTTTTACAGCAGGCATTGTACAGACGGCGCTGGAAGTCGGACTGATTTATTCACTGATCGCGCTGTCACTGTTCCTCAGCTTCAGCATTCTCAATATCTGTGATCTGTCGACGGACGGCTGCTACACCCTCGGGTGTGCAGTCGGCGCGACGATGACGATCGCGGGACATCCGGTTCTTGGCATCGTGTGCGCCATGGCAGCGGGTGCGTGTTCCGGGTTCGTCACGGCATCCCTGCAGACGGTGTTCGGCGTGCCGAGCATTCTCGCCGGCATCATCGTGAATACGGGTCTTTATACTGTCAATCTGGCGGTCATGGGCTTTTCGTCCAATCTCTCCATTTTTGGAAAGGACACCGTGTTCTCCATGATCGCCGGACTCTCGGATGCCGCCGGCTGGGGCGACTGGAGCGCACTGGTTCTCCTTCTGGTTCTTGTGGGTGCTGCATGCCTGCTGCTGTGGTGGTTTCTCGGGACAAGACTTGGCCTCTCCATCCGGGCTACGGGCGATTCCTCGCCCATGGTGCGCGCCTCCTCGATTAATCCCGGACTGATGATCACGATCGGTCTGTGCGTCTCCAATTCCCTCACGGGTATGGCGGGCGCCCTGATCGCCCAGTACAACAAGATGGCTGACATCAACCTGGGTACAGGCATGGTGACGATTGCACTTGCGTCTCTCATCATCGGTGAGACGCTTTTTGGCAGGGGAAAGATGCCTGCACGGATCGCGGGCGTCGTTGCAGGTGCGGTACTTTATCGCTTTATTATGGCCATCGCCCTTCGACTCAATGTGCCGACGGAAGCTTTTAAGCTCGTCTCTGCCCTGATCGTTGCTGTGGCCATTGCGGCTCCGGCAGCGAAAGAGATGCTTCGTTTTCAGATGGAGAAGAGAATCGGCAGAAGAACAAGAGCGCGTGCGGACGCGGGAGATAACCCTGCAGATAAGGAGGCGCGCTGATGCTGTCCATAAGAGAGATCAGTAAAACCTTCAACAAGGGCACTGTCAATGAAAAAAAGGCCCTCAGTCATCTGAGTCTGGAGCTGCCGGACGGCGATTTTGCGACCATTGTCGGCTCCAACGGCGCAGGCAAATCAACTATGTTTAATGCCATCGCCGGGTCATTTATCACAGACGAGGGCAGAATTATTCTGGATGGAAAAGACATTACGTTCGAGAAGGAGCACATCCGGAGCCGCTGCATCGGGCGTCTCTTTCAGGACCCGCTCATGGGAACAGCGCCGCACATGACGATCGAGGAGAATCTTGCTGTCGCCTATCTGCGCGCTTCCTCCGCAGAGAGCAGCTCGCCGATGCACAGATTCCTGCAGGGGTTCTGCCGGATCACGAAATCGGAGAGGGAGATGTTCCGGGAACAGCTCTCTCACCTCGGCATGGGGCTTGAGGATCGGATGACGAGTCCTGTGGGGCTTCTCTCCGGCGGACAGAGGCAGGCGCTGACGCTGCTGATGGCAACCATTGTGACACCGAAGCTCCTTCTTCTGGACGAGCACACGGCAGCACTCGATCCCGCAACGGCGCAGAAGGTCCTCGATCTCACACAGAAGATCGTGGAGCAGCACCATATCACCTGTCTTATGGTGACCCACAATATGCATCAGGCACTGGAGATGGGAAACCGCACGCTCATGATGAGCGGCGGCAGAATCGTTCTGGATGTCAGCGGGGAGAAAAGAGCGCACATGAGCGTCGATGATCTTCTCGAGGAATTCTCCGTCAATGCCGGGAAGGAGCTCGACAACGACAGAATTCTGCTGTCGCAATGATATTCAGCTGCAATATTGCAGTATCTGAGAAAAGAAAAGCCGCAGAGGACAGATGGAATATCTGTTCCCTGCGGCGATGTTGTCTTTTGAAGAGTAATACGGGATTGCTGCCTTTTGAGGAGCCATACGGAAAATAAAGCCCCTATAAAAGGGAGGATGCCAGCAACCCTCTCGGATCGCTGGCACTATTATGAAAAAGTCATTAGCATGTTGTATTGGCTCATCGCTTTGCTATGATTAAAGTATACGGAGCAATCGTGACCTGAAAATGGTTTTCATTTGAAGCTTTTTTGAAGTAGATATGAACAAATTATGAACGAGACGGAAGAGCAGAACATCCTGCGGCGGATTGTTTTTCGGATTCCGGAGAATTACCTGCCGCTGTGCAATAATGAACTGAAGACTGCAGTACCTCTCCTTCGTGAGGAGGTGGAGGAAGTGCAGGTAAATCCCGCGCAGATCGAAAAGAGAGGAACACTGGTTCTCTGTGACAGCGCAGCGCTCTGCGATGAGCTGAAGGCGCAGGGGTACGCTGTTGAGGGGTACCTTCATAAAGGAAACGAAGCTGAGAAATTCCATGGTCTCGATTACCTGGTCTCCAATCCGGGTGACCTTGACCGGGAAACACTGATCAAACTCTATCAGAGGGCAGCCGACCTGCCCTGGACAATTCTGGAGACAGAGAGGTGCACCCTGCGGGAGATGACAGAGGACGACCTGCCTTCGATCCGAAAACTCTATGATGAAAAGGCGCGGCAGTTTCTCACGCCGCCCTCTGAGGATACGGAGATGGAGAGAAAGATCATCCATGCCTACCGGTACAACGTGTACCGCTTCTACGGCTTTGGCATGTGGGTGATTGAGGATCGAAAGAGCGGAGAGATCATCGGACGGGCCGGCTTTGACCTGCCTTCCGGCGATGAAAAGGACATTTCGTATGGCTACATTATCCGCTCCGATATGCGAAGAAAGGGAATCGCCAGGGAAATCACCGAGGCTGTCGCCCGCTATGTGCGGGATGTTCTTGGCATAGACAGAGTGATGATCTATACCGATCAGGACAACCAGCCTTCCATCGCTCTTCTGCACAGTCTTCACATGGAGAAAATAGGCATCTGCATGCACGAGGGGAGAGAGATGCTGTGCTACCGGATGTCTTAGGAAGATTTATCTTTTGTTTAATTTCGCCCCTTCTTTTATTTGCTATGATTTCTGAATAGTATATTATTTCTATAGCCGGTTGGTTCCGGCGGAATAAAACATACAGAGGAATTACTATGATCAATCAGCATTATCTTGATATGTTGGGCCACAAATCAGTCATCCGCGAGCTCTCCGAGTATGCAACGCGCCGCGGAGCAGAAATCGGCTATGAGAATGTATTTGACTACAGTCTCGGCAATCCGTCCGTTCCGGCGCCCAGGGATTTCAATGCAGATGCCGTGCATCTTTTGGAGACGATGGAGCCGGTGAAGCTCCACGGATACAGCCCGAGCCTTGGACTGCCGGGTGTCAAGGAGAAGATCGCTGCATCGCTCCGGCGGCGCTTTGGCATTGACTATAAGGCAGAACATATTTTCCCGACGGCGGGGTGCGCAGGTGCCATTGCGCACGCAGTCCGCGCAGTCACGGTGCCCGGACAGAACGTGATCGTGTTCGCACCGTATTTTCCCGAGTACGGGCCGTATATCAATGAGACAGGGGCGCAGATCCGCGTTGTGCCGGCCAGATTCTCAGATTTCCAGATCAACTTCGACGGATTCGAGAAGGCCGTCGATGAGAATACGGCAGCAGTCCTCATCAACTCACCCAACAATCCCTCCGGCGTCGTCTACTCTGAGGAGACACTGAAGGAGCTCTCGGAGCGCCTTGCCCGCCGCAGCGCACAGTACGGACACAACATTGTGCTGATCTCGGACGAGCCGTACAGAGAGATTGCCTTTGATGGGAAAAAGGTTCCCTATCCGGCACATTACTATCCGCACACGCTGACCTGCTACTCGTTCTCGAAGTCCCTGTCCGTGCCCGGTGAGAGAATCGGCTATGTGGCGGTCAATCCCGCCTGTGAGCATGCGGACGAGCTGACGGCTGTCTTTGGCCAGATTTCCAGAGGAATCGGGCACAACTGCCCGTCTTCGCTGATCCAGATGGCGGCGGCAGATACAGTGGATGAGACGGCGGACCTGTCCGTGTATGAGACAAATATGAATCTTCTGTACGATACGCTCAAAGATCTGGGCTTCACCGTGCAGAGGCCGGGCGGAACGTTCTATATCATGCCCAAAACCCTTGAAGAGGATGCTGTCTCCTTCTGCAGAAAAGCTATGCAGTATGATCTCATCTTCGTGCCCTGCGACGGATTCGGCGCACCGGGGTACTGCCGCCTTGCGTACTGCGTGGACACAGAGAAGGTGAAGAGATCCCTCCCGGTTATCCGGAAATTTGTGGAGGAGTGCTATCGCTAATCTTCGGCACAGCGTGGGAGAAGTGACTTTGAGGGGCGGGAACTGATCGCGCTGACCGCAGACAGGGAAAGATTCTGCGATGCAGCAGCCGTCTTTGACCACGCACCTTCGGATATACATTCAACTGGAAAGGAAACTATATGATCGAAATACTGAAGGCCGCTCTCTTCGGCCTTGTCGAGGGCATCACGGAGTGGCTGCCGATCAGCTCAACAGGCCACATGATTCTTCTCAATGAGTTCGTGACGCTGAATGTCTCCAAGGATTTCTGGGACATGTTCCTTGTTGTCATTCAGTTCGGCGCCATTCTGGCCGTTGTTCTTCTTTATTGGAAAACCATCTGGCCGCTGGGACTCTACAAACACAGAAAGAGGACCAGAATTGTGGTTAAAAAGGACACACTGATGCTCTGGGCCAAGACGATTGTCGCCTGCCTGCCTGCGGCTGTTGTCGGCGTTCTCTTTGATGACTGGCTGAACGAGCATCTGTACAACTGGCTGGTCGTCGCGATTATGCTGATCCTTGTCGGCATCGCGTTTATTGTGATCGAGACAGTATACCGCGGAAGGAAGGCGAAGACGGATGATCTGAATGACATCTCGTTTCAGCAGGCCTTTCTGATCGGCCTGTTCCAGCTGATCGCCGCTATCTTCCCCGGGACGTCCCGCTCCGGTGCAACGATCATCGGAGGACTCCTTATCGGCGTTTCGAGAACGGTTGCCGCGCAGTTTACGTTCGTTCTCGCCATTCCTGTTATGGCGGGCGCAAGCCTTCTGAAAATAGTGAAGTACGGCTTTTCGTTCTCTTCCATGGAGTTGGCCATTCTTGCGACAGGCATGATCGTGGCCTTTGCGGTATCCATTGTCGTCATCAGGTTTCTGATGGGGTATATCCGCCAGCATGACTTCAAGGTGTTCGGATGGTACCGCATTGTGCTGGGCGTGCTGGTCATCGTATATTTTGCGCTCACGGGGCACACTGTAAGTGCATGAGCTGAATTGATTTCCTTGTGAAAATAGGACGCCTCGGAGTGCGGAATGTCTTCCTCCTCATATGCGTATGTGTGCCTTGACACATGCACAAAATCGTTCGTAAGACATTCCGCACCCCGAGGCTGTTCTTTGGCACCGTGGAAGTTGGCTTGTCCCTGCGCGTGCGCAGGATATTATTCTGGCAATAAGCTGGTACCGTTTGGATCAGCGTAAACGGCGCTCGCGACGGGAATCACACCCAGTCTTGGCCGAATTGCACAAGAGTTGGCGGAATAAATGCGAATTATCGGCAATAATGTCAAGATTGGCATTTTCAACAAAATCCAGCGCTTATTTTCAGTAAACTTTGTTGACAGCAAAAATACAATGTGATACCTTAATTTAAGTATAAATCCCGTGGGTATGGAGTATATTGATATTGACTCTAACCGCCACTGGGAATACTGAATCGATATACCGAAAGGAGAGATTCAACCAGATGAGCGAAGTGAAAAAGCCCGTGGCGACCGTAAAGGCAAGCTTTCATACAGCACCTGCCGTAAAGGAAGCCGAGACAGCGGTGAAGGCCGCTGAGGCAAAAAAAGAAAAGACCGAGAAGAAGGCTCCTGCCGCTAAGAAGGCAGAGACTGAGACAGCAGCTGTTAAGAAGGCAGCAGTTACAGAGGTAAAGGCAGCACCCGCAAAGAAGGCGGCTCCTGCAAAGAAGGCGGCAGAGAAGAAGGCAGCACCTGCAGCAGAGAAGAAAGAGGAAAAGAAAGTGGCAGTCAGAAAGACAACAGCAGCAAAGAAGGCAGAGCCCGCAAAGAAGGCGGCTCCTGTAAAGAAAGAGGCAGCTCCTGCAAAGAAGGCTGAGGCTGTAAAGGCAGAGGTTGTTCTGCAGTGGGGCGGCAACGACTACACACAGGAGAGACTGGTACAGTCCGCAAAGGATGTATGGCAGTATGATCTCGGCAGAGATGTTGCAGACTTCAAGTCTGTTGAGCTGTATGTGAAGCCTGAGGACGGCAAGGTCTATGCCGTTGTCAACGGCACTGAGGATCTTTCGTTCAATATCTGATCGATTGACAGCAATTGCAAAGAAGATAATATAAGGGAGCGCTTCCGGATTTTTCGGGGGCGCTCCCTTCGCATGTGCGCATTCGCTGCGGCGCTTCGCGCCTGCGCTCATGTCGTGCTGTCGCACTATAAAAAAGTTCCGGAACGAATTCATCTGTGAGCAAGCTCACATCTGCATTCGTTCCGGAACTTTTTTGCACCGCTCGTAGTTTTCATAGTTTTATATACGCTTGTTGTGTTGACATACCGGGGGACTGGTGATATCTTAATTGTCAGCAGGTGTTAGCACTCGATGATGATGAGTGCTAACAACGGATAAGGAGGATACATGGAACTGACAGAAAGAAAAATGAAGATTCTGCAGGCCATCATCCGCAATTATCTGGAGAGCGGCGAACCTGTCGGCAGCAGAACAATTTCGAAATTCACGGATCTCCACCTGAGCTCTGCGACGATCCGGAATGAGATGTCGGACCTTGAGGAGATGGGACTGATCAGACAGCCGCATACTTCGGCGGGAAGAATTCCCACCGATGCAGGATATCGCCTCTATGTCGACAACATGCTGCAGGGCGGTCAGGAAGAGGAGACCTCTCTGAAGGATGTGCTGCTGGAGCGGGGTGACCGGCTGGAGGAGCTTCTCCAGCAGGTTGTAAGGCTCTTGTCCACGAACACGAACTATCCGTCCATGATCTCAGCGCCTGTGATCAGGCAGGGCAAGATCAAGTTCATACAGCTCTCCCAGATTGATCCTACGGATATTCTGGGCGTTGTAGTGATCGAGGGAAATGTCGTGCGCAGCACGATGATTCACGTGGACGAGCCGCTGGAATCGAAGACGCTCCTGCGCCTGAACATGCTGCTGAACAATGCGCTGTGCGGGCTGTCCACGGATGAGATCACACTGGGCCTTGTCCAGGAGATCAAGCAGCAGGCGGGTGAACACAGTGAGATCGCGCAGCACGTGATCGAGGCAGCAGCAGAGGCCATTCATTCGGACACAAAGCCGCGCATTTATACAAGCGGAGCGGACAAGATTCTTGAGTATCCCGAGCTCGCCGAGGATAACGCAAAGGCGGGACGCCTCATTGGCGATTTTGAGGAGAAGAAGAATCTGGCCAGTATCGTCCAGGAGGCGCTCGATTCTGATGATCAGGACGGCGACATACAGGTCTATATCGGCAATGAAATGCCGATGGCCAGCATGCAGAACTGCAGCGTTGTGACAGCTACCTACGATCTGGGCGGCGGAATGAAGGGCACGATCGGTGTGATCGGACCCAAGAGAATGGATTACGACAGAGTGATCGGCGTCATGAAGCAGATCATGCGTCAGCTCGATGAGTTGTATAAGAAATGACGGAGGATGCTATGACAGAAGAGAAAAAGAATACAGGGCAGGAGGATCTGCAAAAGGAGAATCCTGATACAAAAGATACAGAAGAGACTGCGCAGAAGGCCGAAAAAGAGAAGGCTGCAGAGCAGACCGGGAAGACCGCAGAGGATCAGTCACAAGGTGCCGACAATGCAGAACAAAAGGAGTCTGCTGAAGATAAAAGTGCTGAGAATGAACCCGGCAGGGACGATGGAAGCGCTAAGACCGGCAAGTCCTTTTTTGGAAGAAAGAAGGAGGACAAGGAGAAGCAGGCACTGCAGCAGAAGGTCGATGACCTGCAGGACCGCCTGAGGCGCCAGATGGCGGAGTTCGACAACTACAGGAAGCGCACGGACAAGGAAAAGGAACAGATGTTTTCCATGGGTGAGCGGAATGTAATCGAGAAGATGCTCCCTATTATCGATAATTTTGAGAGAGGGTTTGACACCGTCTCCGATGAGGAGAAGGATGATGCGTTTGTGACAGGCATGAAGAAGATCTACTCGCAGATGGTCAAACAGCTCACGGATATGGGCGTCAAGCCCATTGAGGCAGTGGGAAAGGAATTTGATCCCAACTACCACAATGCAGTGATGCAGGTGGACAGCGACCAGTATGACTCCGGTGTTGTCGCACAGGAGCTCCAGAAGGGCTATCTCTACCACGACAGCGTCATTCGTCACAGTATGGTGGCTGTCACGAAGTGATTTTGAAAATAGAATTTAAAGGCACGAAAGTGCAGAAATGGAGACAATTATGGGCAAGATAATTGGTATTGATCTTGGTACTACCAACAGCTGCGTGGCTGTTATGGAGGGCGGCAAGCCCACTGTAATCGCCAACAAGGAGGGCGCAAGAACAACCCCTTCCGTAGTTGCTTTTACAAAGAACGGTGAGAGACTGGTCGGCGAGCCCGCAAAGCGCCAGGCAGTGACGAACGCGGAGAGAACCATCAGCTCCATCAAGAGAAAGATGGGCACGGATGACGGCCCTGTGATCGACGGCAAGAAATATTCGCCGCAGCAGATCTCTGCCATGATCCTGCAGAAGCTGAAGGAGGATGCAGAGGCATATCTCGGCGAGAAGGTTACTGAGGCAGTCATTACAGTTCCCGCATACTTCAACGATGCACAGAGACAGGCAACAAAGGATGCCGGCAAGATCGCAGGCCTTGATGTAAAGCGTATCATCAACGAGCCTACTGCAGCTGCTCTGGCCTATGGCCTCGACAACGAGCAGGAGCAGAAGATCATGGTCTATGATCTGGGCGGCGGCACATTCGATGTCTCCATCATCGAGATCGGCGACGGCGTCATCGAGGTTCTGGCCACAAACGGTGATACACACCTCGGCGGCGATGACTTCGATAACAGAATCATCCAGTGGATGGTCGACGAGTTCAAGAAGAAGGAGGGCGTTGATCTCTCCGGAGACAAGATGGCTATGCAGAGACTCAAGGAGGCTGCTGAGAAGGCAAAGAAGGAGCTCTCCTCTGCTACCACAACAAACATCAACCTTCCGTTCATCACAGCTACAGCGGATGGACCGAAGCACTTTGATATGGATCTGACAAGAGCCAAGTTCGAGGAGCTGATCGCAGATCTTGTCGACAGAACAGCAGTTCCTGTTCAGAACGCTATGCGCGATGCAGGCCTTACAAATGCAGACCTCGGCAAGGTTCTTCTTGTCGGCGGCTCCACACGTGTTCCCTGCGTACAGGAGAAGGTTAAACTTCTGACCGGCCATGAGCCCAGCAAGAACCTGAACCCTGATGAGTGCGTTGCCATCGGTGCAGCCATTCAGGGCGGCAAGCTCGCCGGCGATGCAGGTGCGGGCGATGTGCTTCTGCTCGATGTTACTCCTCTTACACTCTCTATTGAGACCATGGGAGGTATCGCAACACCTCTGATCGCGCGCAACACGACGATTCCTACGAAGAAGAGCCAGATCTTCTCCACTGCTGCGGACAACCAGACAGCTGTAGATATCAACGTACTGCAGGGCGAGCGCAAGTTCGCCAAGGACAACAAGTCCCTCGGCCAGTTCAGACTCGATGGAATTCCGCCGGCTATGAGAGGTGTTCCGCAGATTGAGGTAACTTTTGATATCGATGCCAACGGCATTGTAACCGTATCCGCAAAGGATCTTGGCACCGGCAAGGAGCAGCACATCACGATCAGCGGCGGCACGAAGATGTCCGATGATGATATCGAGAAGGCTGTGAAGGATGCCAAGGAGTACGAGGCACAGGATAAGAAGAGAAAGGAAGCTGTTGACGCAAGAAACGATGCGGATTCTGCATGCTTCCAGGTAGAGAAGGCTCTTAAGGATGCCGGCAGCAAGATCGCTGACAGCGCAAAGAGCGGTGTAGAGGCCGATATCAAGGCACTGCGCGAGGTTCTCGACCGCACAAAGGATCAGACAGATATCAGTGATGCTGATGTGGATGCCCTGAAGTCCGGCAGAGAGAAGCTGATGAACGATGCACAGCCCGTTTTCGCACAGCTCTACAACCAGAACAATGCCGGCGCAGGTCCTCAGCCGGGTGCAGGTGCACAGGGAGGCCAGCAGCAGACAAACCAGCAGAGCAGCCAGAACGGCGGCAACAATGACGATGTAGTAGACGGAGATTACCGCGAGGTATAATCCGCTTACAGGATCGGCAAAAGACCGGAGTATGCCCGGCGCGGCAGGAACCGCGCCGGGCATATTTGCGATTAAAGACAATTGGCCCTTTACAGATCAGTTACAATTATTTAGAGTAAAAGCCCGGAGCGGTGTACGCTCCGAACTTGTTATGTGCGCGTAGGAGCGAGGAAGGAGGCATCCATGCTTGCATGAGATGCCTTCTGACGAGCACCGCGACATCGAGTAGGAGGCGATTGCTACCTCCTGCTCGATTATAGTGACTGTTTGGTACCCATCCCGAATTGCTCCCAAAAAGCGCTGCAATTCTTCGACGCATGCGCTAAGGGGTGCCGAACGATTTCCATTATTTTGCGGAAAGGTTATTCCATGGCGGAACAGAAGAGAGATTATTATGAGGTGCTGGGCGTTGACAGAAATGCCAGCGAGGAGGAGATCAAGAAGGCTTACCGCACACTGGCCAAGAAATATCACCCCGACGTCAATCCCGGCAATAAGGAAGCCGAGCGCAAGTTCAAAGAGGCATCGGAGGCCTATGCTGTTCTGAGTGATAAGGAAAAGAGAGCGCAGTACGACCAGTTCGGCCATTCCGCCTTCGACGGAACAGGCGGCTTTGGCAGCGGGGGATTTGACTTCAACAGCGCTGATTTTGGCGATATTTTCGGCGATATTTTCGGTGATATCTTTGGCGGCGGCAGATCGAGGAGCCCCCAGAACGGGCCGATGAAGGGCGCGAACATCAGGACGAGCGTGCGGATTTCGTTCCTGGAGGCGGTCTTTGGCTGCGAAAAGACGCTGACGCTCAACTTAAAGGATCCCTGCCCTACCTGCGGCGGCACGGGCGCCAAGCCCGGCACAAGTCCCAAGATGTGCCCGAAGTGTCAGGGCAGAGGACAGGTTGTCTACACACAGCAGTCGTTCTTCGGCACGGTCCGCAATGTGCAGACATGTCCGCAGTGCGGCGGCTCCGGCAAGATCATCGAGGACAAGTGCACCACCTGCGGCGGCTCCGGCTATACGACGAGCCGCAAGAAGATTCTTGTCTCTATCCCTGCAGGCATTGACAACGGGCAGAGTGTCCGCATCAGGGAGAAGGGCGAGCCCGGCATTAACGGCGGCCCCAGAGGGGATCTTCTGGTGGAAGTTATCGTCGAAGCGGATGCAAGATGGCAGAGACAGGAGTATGATATCTATTCGACTGTGCCCATGTCCTATGCCGTTGCGGCCCTCGGCGGCACTGTTGCCATCGATACAGTGGACGGAAAGGTCCTTTATGATGTAAAGGCCGGCACACAGACCGGCACAAGAGTGCGCCTGAAGGGCAAAGGTGTGCCCACGCTTCAGAACAGGAATGTCCGCGGCGACCACTATGTGATGCTGGTCATCCAGACGCCGACGAAGCTCAGCCGCGAGGCAAAGGAGCTCCTCGAGAAGTTTGACGCGGAGACGGGCGGAAGCCTTGATGCGGCAAAGGAAGAGAGCACAGACGAGAAGAAGGAAAAGAAGCCCAAGCGCTGGAAATTCGGCAAATAAAGCACTGGGGAATGCAGCAGGGCAAACGGAGATCTTCATATGAAATGGATGAGATTCAAGATCCGTACGACGAGTGCGGCTGAGGACATATTAGTCAGCGCGATGACGGACATCGGCCTGTACGGTGCGCAGATTGAGGACCATGTTCCTCTCACGGCACAGGAGAAGGAAGAGATGTTCGTGGATATCCTGCCGGATGAGCCGGACGATGACGGCTCGGCAGTGCTCTCCTTCTATGTGGAGGAGGCACCGGATGGGACACTCCTTCTGGAAGATAACAGCACAGACTCGGCGGCGCTCTCCGGGGGCTCTCTTTACAGTGCATCGCAGGATGGCTCGGAGAAAGCGGCAAGGAAAGTCACGCCCGAAGCCATGAAAAAGGCAATTGAAAATAAAGTGAAGGAACTCAAAAGCTTCTCAGACGTGATCGGAGACGGCACCGTCACGATCGAGGAGACGGAGGACATCGACTGGATCAACAGCTGGAAGCAGTATTTTCACCAGTTCTGGATCGATGACATTCTGGTCATTCCTTCGTGGGAGAAGCCCGCAGATACGGGAAAAAAGCCGGCCGTTACATTTCATATTGACCCCGGAACCGCCTTCGGTACGGGCGCACATGAGACAACACAGCTGTGCATCCGCGAGATCAGACGACACCTGACAAAGGACACCGTGCTGCTGGATGTGGGCACGGGCTCGGGAATCCTTTCGATTCTCTCCCTCCTTCTCGGCGCGAAGAAGGCAGTGGGTACAGACCTTGATCCGATGGCGGTCCCTGCCATCAAAGAGAACCTTGAGCACAACGGAATAGAGCAGGAGAGATTTCCGGTCATCCTCGGCAATCTTGTCAACGACAAAAAGGTACAGGACGAGGTCGGATATGATGCCTATGACATCGTCGTGGCCAACATTCTGCCCGATGTTCTTGTTCCGCTGACACCTGCCGCCGTGCGTGCATTGAAGCCCGGCGGATGGTACATCACGAGCGGGATTGTCGCCGGCCGCGAGGGAGAAGTCTCCGAGGCTATGCGGGAGGCCGGGATCATCGGCATCTCCGAGATCGCGCAGGGCGAGTGGAGGTGTGTCGCCGGCAGGAAGCCGCGGAGGTTTCAGGCACAATGATGCACATATTCGCTGATCCGGATGAGCGGCAGGGAGATCTTCTGCGGATCACAGGCAGTGATTACAACCACATCCGAAATGTCTGCCGCATGAAAACAGGGGACGAGCTGAGCGTGAGCTTTGGCACGGACGGCCGCGAATACCGGTACGGCATCGAGTCATTCGGGGACGGCGCAGTGATCTGCAGACTCCGCTTTGTGAAGGAGGCGTCCGTAGAGCTGCCGGTGAAGGTCATTCTTTTTCAGGGGCTGCCCAAGGCGGACAAAATGGACTTCATCGTGCAGAAATCCGTCGAGCTGGGTGCTTCTGAGATCATTCCTGTGGCCATGAAAAGGAGCGTTGTCCGCCTTGACGGCGCCAAGGCAGAAAAGAGGACGCAGAGATGGCAGGGCATTGCGCAGTCGGCCGCGGAGCAGTCGAGACGCGGCATTGTCCCGAAGGTACATGTGCCCATGACTGTGGAAGAGGCAGTGCAGTACGCACAGCAGAATACAGGCGTGCGCCTTCTGCCGTATGAGCTGCAGCCGCAGGATCCGGGGACAAAAAAGATTCTGGAGGGACTTAAGGCGGGAGAGTCGGTCGCTGTTTTCATCGGACCGGAGGGCGGATTCGAGCCGTCAGAGGTTGCGTATGCAAGAGAACACGGCTTTGTGCCCATCTCTCTTGGCAGGAGAATCCTGCGCACGGAGACAGCGGCACTCACCTTTCTCTCCTGGCTGATTTATCTCTTTGAGGTACATTGATGAGTGAACTGAACGAGCGGGAAGTATATCTGGATAACTCGGCCACAACGCCGTGTTTTCCTGAGGTGGTGGAGCTGATGAACCGTATTTTCCTTCAGGAATACGGAAACCCGTCAAGTCTTCATCACAAAGGCGTGGAGGCGGAGAAGAGAATCCGTGAGGCGAAGGAGACCTTCGCGCAGATTCTGAAGTGCCGCACCGACAATATTTACTTCACATCCTGCGGGACGGAGTCCGACAACATCGCTCTGATCGGTGGTGCACTGGCCAATGAGAGGCAGGGCAAGCACCTTATCACCACACAGATCGAGCATGCGGCGGTCAGTGAGTCCATGCGGTATCTGGAGTCTCAGGGGTTTGAGGTGACGTATCTTCCTGTAGACCGCTATGGACGCGTGGATCCGGAGAGCGTCCGGGATGCCGTGAGGGATGATACGATTCTCGTCTCCGTCATGCACATGAACAATGAGATCGGCGCGCTGGAGCCGATTGAGGAGATCGGGCGGATCATCAAGGAGAAGAACCCGAAGACGCTCTTTCATGTGGATGCCGTGCAGAGCTTTGGCAAGGCCGTCATACATCCGCAGAAGATGCACATTGATTTTCTTGCGGCGAGCGGACATAAATTCCATTCACCGAAGGGTGTGGGACTTCTCTACGTCGGAGACGGCGTGAAGGTGAAGAATATTCTCTTCGGCGGAGGCCAGCAGAGAGGTCTTCGTAGCGGTACCGAGAATGTTCCGGGCATCGCCGGCATGGCGCTCGCGGCAAAGATGATCTACAGTCACCTGGATGAAAATCTCGACCGCCTCTATGCCATGAAGCAGTCGTTTATTGACCGCGTGACGAAGATCGAGGGCGTGCATGTGAACGGACCGACAGGAAGGGAGAGTGCACCGCACGTCATCAGCCTCTCCATTGAGGGCGTGCGCGCCGAGGTTCTGCTGCATGCACTGGAGGAGAAGAAAATCTATGTGAGTGCCGGCAGTGCCTGCTCATCCAACAGGCCGCACGTGAGCACCACACTCGTAGCGACAGGGACGCCGAGGGAATTCCTCGACAGCACGATCCGCATCAGCACTTCAGAACTCACAAAGGAAGAGGATCTGGAGTATGCGGCGGATGCACTGGAAGAGATTGTACCGTTTCTGCGCAGATATACCCGAAGGTAACAGAATAAAAGATCATGCTGATGCCGAAGGAAACACGGCACAGAGAGGCAAGAAGGAAAGATCATGCCGATGCATGATCTTTCCTTCGGCAGCCGATGCCGCAAAAGGCGCGACATCGGCTGCGCAATCCTATCGGCGAAACCGCCTGCGCGGATTTCGCCTCAGGGTGCCGAAAAGAATGCGGCACAGAGAGGTAATAAATGATTTATCATGCATTTCTGATCAAATACGCAGAGATCGGCATCAAGGGCAAGAACCGCGGCATCTTTGAGGAAGATCTCGTCAACCAGATTCACATTGCTCTGAAAAAGTGCACGGGCAGGTTCAGGATCGCGAGAACGAGCGGCCGTATTTTCGTGTACTGTGAATCGGAATATGACTACGACGAGGTGGTGGGTGCCCTTCGCTATGTCTTTGGCATCGTGGGCATCTGTCCGGTGCGCATTATCGATGTCGTCCCTGTGCCGGAGCTGAAAAAGGCAGCGGCGGAGTTCTTCGGCTCTGAATATCCGGACCGCCATGTGACCTTCAAGGTGCAGACAAGGCGCCTTGCGCGCAACTACCCTATGGATTCCATGGAGGTCAATGCAGAGATCGGCGAGGCCATTCTGACTTCTTATCCGGAGACCAAAGTGGATGTGCATAATCCGGAAGTGATGCTGCATGTGGAGATTCGGGAGAGAATCTACATGTACTCCCACATCATTCCGGGACCGGGAGGTCTCCCGGTCGGCAGCGCCGGCAAGGGCATGCTCCTTCTCTCCGGCGGAATAGATTCTCCGGTGGCCGGATGGATGTGCTCCAAGAGAGGACTCAAGCTCGATGCCACATATTTCAACGCGCCGCCTTATACGAGTGAGCGCGCCCTGCAGAAGGTGGTGGACCTGGCAAAGCTCGTCTCGCGCTACAGCGGACCGATCTATCTGCACAACATCAATTTCACAAAGATCCAGCTCTATATTTATGAGAAATGTCCGCACGATGAGCTCACGATCATCATGCGCAGATACATGATGCGCATCGCGGAGATCATCGCGAAGAGAACCGGGAGCGATGCACTGATTACGGGAGAGAGCATCGGGCAGGTTGCCTCGCAGACAACGAGGTCACTGGGCGTGACGAATGCGGTCTGCACACTGCCGGTCTTCCGTCCCCTCATTGCTTTTGATAAGGAGGATATTGTGACGCTCTCTAAGAAGATCGGCACGTATGACACATCCATCCTGCCCTATGAGGACTGCTGCACGATCTTCGTGGCGAAGCATCCTGTGACGAAGCCGGTCCTGAGCGTCATCGAGCGGCATGAGAGAAATCTTACGGAGAAGATTGATGAGATGGTGGAGGAGGCCCTTGCCACCGATGAGATCCTGGTTGTCGATGTGAGCGGCGTGCGCTGCATCAAGCACCGCGAGGATCCTCTCAAAGAAGGAATGTAATGCCGTGCACGGAAAAACCCGGCCGCGAATAACGCAGCCGGGTTTTCAGTAGGCAATTGAGTGCTTCCTTCCGCATCTGTGCAGAGTGACATTATGCTGCGCCGCAGGGCAGAGAAGAAATGCTCCTTACGCAGCTGCCGTCAGAAAGATATCATGATCAGTCGATGATGTAAGGCTTAAGAACCTCCATGATCTTGTCCAGTCCCTCTTCTGCATGGATGTTAAGATCGATGGGCTTGCTCAGATCAAGAGAGAAAATGCCCATGATGGACTTCGCGTCGATGACATATCTGCCGGAAACAAGATCAAAATCGGAATCAAACTTCGAGATGTCGTTTACGAAGGATTTGACCTTGTCAATGGAATTCAGAGAAATCTTGACTGTCTTCATAGATTATGCGAACCTCCTAGTGACTGCATGCGATGCCGCCTGCAATGGGGCCGGCTCCTCGCAGATAAATATCCTGAATATCATCCTATTGAATAAAACCGGAGTTGTCAATGAAAACTGTTGCTGTACACAATCTGGGCTGCAAGGTAAACGGCTATGAGCTGGATGTCATGGTGCAGAAGCTCAAAGAGGCGGGGTACACCCTGGTCCCCTTCACACAGAAGGCCGACGTGTATGTCATCAATACGTGTACGGTGACGAACATCGCAGACCGCAAGTCCCGTCAGATGCTGCACCGCGCAAAGGAGATGAATCCCGATGCGGTTGTCGTCGCGGTGGGGTGCTATGTGGAGACGGATGAGAAACGGGTGGAAGAAGATCCTGCCATCGACTTTGCTATCGGCAACAATAAAAAAGGACAGATCGCACAGCTCCTTTCGGCATATCTGGCGGATAGGGAGGATGATCCCGAGAGAAAGATTCTCGACGGCCGGACAATGGAGGATCTGACGGAACATCCCGCCTTTGAGGATATGCAGCTGACGCAGCCCGAGCACACAAGAGCCTATGTCAAGATTCAGGACGGGTGCAACCAGTTCTGCACGTACTGCATCATTCCCATGGCGAGGGGCCGGATCAGGTCCAGAGATATGGATGAGATCCTTGAGGAGATCACGGGGCTTGCACAGAGAGGCATCCGGGAAGTGGTCATCACGGGCATTCACATCGGCTCCTACGGAAGAGATTGGGGGAAGAGCCCGGAGGAGGAGCTGATCGCGCTTCTCACCAGAATCCAGATGGTGAAGGGGATAGAGAGAATCCGCCTCGGGTCGCTCGAACCCATGACGATCACGGAGAACTTTGTGCGGCATATTGCGGGCCTGTCAAAGGTCTGCCCTCATTTTCACCTCTCCCTCCAGAGCGGCTGCGACAGGACGCTGCGGCGCATGAACCGGCATTACAGTGCAGAGGAATTCCGCAGATGCACACAGTTTCTGCGCCGGTATTACGACAGACCTGCGCTCACGACTGATGTGATTGTGGGCTTCCCCGGAGAGACGGAGGAGGATTTCAGGGAGTCTGCGGACTTCGTGCGCAGCATCGGCTTCTTTGAGCTGCATGTTTTCAAATATTCGAGAAGACACGGCACTGTGGCTGACCGCATGCCGGAGCAGCTGACAGACAGGGAGAAATCAAAGAGAAGTGCAGTTCTCCTGGCAATGGCAAAAGAGGGCGCAGATGCCTACAGGGCGCAGTTCATCGGAGAGAGGGATACGGTTCTTCTCGAGGAGAAAATTTCACTTGGCGGGCAAGATTACTATACAGGACACACTTCCCGCTATATCGAGGCGCTGGTCGCGGAGAGCGAGGCAATGCAGGCGCTCTGCGCTTCTTCGGGAGAGCAGGTGTGCGGCCGGAATCTGTGCGGCGTGTTCACGGCGGCAGAGCCGGGGACAGGGTATCTGCATCTCTCTCCGGCGGAAAGAGACTCGTTGAAGAGTCGGAATGAATAGAGTATTATAGACTTTGATTAGCTGTTTTCAGTGGGGTATTAAGATATGATGAAAAGATATACAGAAGATGATCTTGGCAGCACACAGTATTTCAAGGTTAAGCCCGATGAGGAGAGCGGTGTGAAGAAAGTTCTCTCCGTCGTCTATGAGGCACTGTCCAAGAAGGGATATGATCCGATCAACCAGATCGTCGGCTATATCATGTCCGGCGATCCCACTTACATTACGAACTACATGGGCGCGAGGAGCCTTATTATGAAGGTGGAGCGCGATGAACTTGTAGAAGAGATCCTGGAGTCATACATCAGGAATAATCACTGGTCAGACGAACAGTAAGAGGAACTGCGATGAGAGTGATGGGGCTTGATTATGGCTCTAAAACCGTAGGAGTTGCACTGAGTGACGAACTGTTCATGACAGCACAGCCAAGGGAGACCATCTGGAGAGATCGGGAGAGCAAGATCAGAAAGACGCTCACGCGGATCGAGGAGATCGTCCGGGATGAGGATGTCGTTCTGATCGTTCTCGGTCTTCCGCTCAACATGGATGATTCCGTCGGCGAGAGAGCAGAGGCGGCGCTTGCCTTTAAAGAGAGGCTTGAGAGGCGCACGTCTCTGGAAGTTGTCATGTCCGATGAGAGGCTGACTACTGTCGCTGCGGATGAGATGCTGGAAAAGATGGGCATAAAACCCGGGGAGCGCAAGCAGTACATGGATCAGGTTGCCGCCAGTGTGATTCTGGAAGAATATATGAAAAATCATAAGGAGAAACTTGAACAAATCAGAAGAGAAAGACAAAACGAAAACCAGAAAGCCCAGAACGAGAAAGGCGGGGAGCGGCTCTAAGCTCAAGATTATCCCGCTCGGCGGCCTTGAGCAGATCGGCATGAACATCACCGCCTTCGAGTACGAGGACAGCATCATTGTTGTGGACTGCGGCATGGCCTTCCCGGAAGATGACATGTTCGGCATTGACAGCGTCATTCCTGACGTCACCTATCTCGAGGACAACATCGATAAGGTGAAGGGCTTTGTGATCACACACGGCCATGAGGATCACATCGGTGCACTCCCCTACGTATTGAAGAAGGTGAATGTGCCGATTTATGCGACGCGCCTGACCATGGGCATCATCGAGTACAAGTTCAAGGAAAAGAACATGCTCGATACGACGGAGCGCCACGTGGTGAAGTTCGGACAGACGGTGAACCTGGGCAAATTCAGGGTTGAATTCATCAAGACGAACCACAGCATTGTGGACGCCGCGGCACTTGCCATTTATTCGCCTGTCGGCGTCATTGTGCACACCGGCGACTTCAAGGTCGACTACACGCCGGTATACGGCGATGCCATCGATCTGCAGCGCTTCGCAGAGCTGGGCAAGAACGGCGTTCTGGCACTGATGTGCGACTCGACGAATGCAGAGCGACCGGGCTATACGCCCTCGGAGAGAACGGTCGGCGTTACGATCGACAGACTCTTCTCCGAGCACAAAGATACAAGGATTATCATTGCGACGTTCGCATCGAATGTCGACAGGGTGCAGCAGATCATCAATTCCTCCTACAAGTACGGCAGGAAGGTCGTCGTAGAGGGCCGCAGCATGGTGAACATCATCAGCACGGCGCAGGAGCTGGGGTGCATCAGCATTCCGGAGAACACTCTGATCGACATCGATGAGCTGAAGAACTACCCGGACAATCAGACGACGATCATCACAACAGGATCCCAGGGTGAGAGCATGGCGGCGCTCACCCGCATGGCGGAGGCGACACACAGGAAGATCAAGATCGGCCCCGGGGACACTGTTATTTTCTCGTCGCATCCGATTCCCGGAAACGAGAAGTCGGTGACCAATGTCATCAACAAGCTCCTTTTGAAGGGGGCGGACGTTATTTTCCAGGATGTGCATGTATCGGGCCATCCGTGCCAGGAGGAACTCAAGCTCATCTATTCGCTCGTACAGCCTAAATATGCTATTCCGGTGCACGGCGAATACAGGCATCTCATCGCGCAGGCCAATATTGCGAAGATGCTGGGCTATGACAGCAAACATATCTTTATCATGCATTCAGGCGATGTGCTGGAGATGGATCAGCACAGCGCAAAGGTGACGGGAACCGTGCCGACCGGTGCGATTCTGGTGGACGGCCTTGGCGTCGGCGATGTCGGCAACGCAGTTCTGCGCGACCGTCAGCACCTCGCGGAAGACGGCATTGTCATTGTGACGTGGGTCATGGACGGGGCGGATATGGTAACAGCCGGCCCCGAGATCACTTCGCGCGGCTTCGTCTACCTCAAAGAGGCGGACGTCCTTATGAATGAGGCCACAGTGGTCGCGCAGGATGCCCTGGCGAAGAGTCTTCGCGGGCAGCAGTGCGATGAGAACAAGATGAGGACGGCTGTGCGCGAGAGCCTCGGCGATTTCTTCTGGAAGAAGACAAAGAGGCGTCCGATGATCCTGCCGATCATCATGCGGACCTGACAGTGACAGGAGAGGATCGTGTCATCTTACAGAGACAGGGACTACAGAGAACGGGAATACGGGGAGAGAAACGACCGCGAAAGAGAGCGCAGGAGTGCTGCAGGCGGCAGTCAGAGCACGGCTGATCACGTCACCAACGTGATCAAGTATGTTCTGATCGCTGTCGCTGTTCTGGTCATCATCAGCGCATCCAGGCAGGCATATGCCATCGGGTACGCCGTCTTCGCACAGACAGCAGTGGACACGAAGCAGAATGCCAAAGAAGTGACGGTGGAGATCACAGCCGATATGTCCGTAAAGGAGATCGGCAGTCTTCTCGAGAAGGACGGTCTGCTCAAGGACGGTTCCCTGTTCCCTTATCAGGAGAAATTTTCTTCGTGGCACGGCAAAATCAAACCCGGCACCTATAAGCTCTCGACGGACATGACGCCCGAAGACATGCTGAAAATGATGGCGGGAGGAAGTGATACTCCGGATACCGGCGGGGNNCTTCCGCCGGTGAAACGGAGAGCACAGAGGCTTCCACGGAGTTATCTTCCGTCGAAGACGGTACGGCACAGAGCGGCACGGATACGCAGACGCCATAAACGAACATGATACATTCCAGTGAAATGGAGAAGGAAGAACGGATACTGACATTCATCGAGTCTATGAGTGCCGGTAATACCGTTCTTTTGAATGAAATGGAAAAAAAGGCGCTGGCGGAGGGAATACCGATCATCCGCCCGCAGACACAGAGCCTTATAAGATTTCTTCTCGCGGCAGAGCGTCCCATGCGGATTCTCGAGGTGGGCACGGCAACGGGCTTTTCCGCCTGTCTCATGCATACCTATGCACCGGAGGGCGCAAAGATCGTGACCATCGAGCGCGATCAGGAGAGGGCAAAGAGGGCGCGGGAGAACTTCGCACTGGCCGGCGCAGCTGATGACATCACCCTTCTGGAAGGGGATGCGGCTGAAATTCTCGGAACACTGAAGGGCAGATTCGATTTTATTTTTATGGATGCGGCAAAGGGACAGTACATTCACTTCCTTCCGGAGGTGCTGCGCCTTCTGGAGCTGCAGGGGATTCTCCTTACGGACAATATTTTCAAGGGAGGGGAGATCCTCTCCTCAAGGTTTGCCGTAAAGAGAAGAGACCGCACGATCCACAGCCGGATGCGGGAATATCTGGAGGCTCTCAGGAACAATGAGGAGATGCAGACGCTTCTTCTGCAGGAGGGGGACGGCGCAGCGGTCAGTGTGCGCGTAAAGCCTGCAGAAGATAAGATCTGACAATATGACGGCCAGGCAGCTGCTCTTTCGAAAGAGCGGAATAATATATCGCTATGAAAGGATTCTGAAAATATGAAAAAGCCAGAGCTTCTGTGTCCTGCAAAGGACCTCGAAGTCCTGAAAACAGCTGTCAACTTCGGTGCTGACGCTGTCTATATCGGCGGTGAGGCGTATGGCCTTCGCGCAAGAGCAAGGAACTTCTCCCGGGAGGAGATGGCGGAGGGAATCCGCTACGCCCATGCGCACGGCGCGAGAGTCCATGTGACGGCCAACATCCTTGCCCACAACAGGGATCTCGACGGTGCCGCGGAGTATATGCGAGAGTTGGAGGAGCTGCGCCCTGATGCCGTTCTTGTCGCCGATCCCGGCATGTTCATGCTGGCAAAGGAGAACTGTCCGGATGTGGACATTCACATCTCCACGCAGGCGAACAACACCAACTATGCGACCTTTAATTTCTGGGCGGGGCAGGGCGCCAAGAGAGTCGTATGTGCACGGGAGCTCTCGCTGGCAGAGATCCGGGAGATCCGCGACAGGGTGCCGGAAGATCTGGAGGTTGAGGCCTTCGTACACGGTGCCATGTGCATCTCCTATTCGGGAAGATGCCTTCTTTCCAACTACTTCACAGGACGGGATGCCAACCAGGGCGAGTGCACGCATCCCTGCAGATGGCGCTATGCTGTTGCGGAGGAGAGCCGGCCGGGCGAGTACCTGCCGATCGAGGAGAATGAGCGGGGAACGTTTATTTTCAACTCGAAGGATCTGTGCATGGTGGACCACATTCCGGACCTCATCGCGGCGGGAATTGACAGCTTCAAGATTGAGGGCAGAATGAAGACGGCGCTGTATGTGGCCACTGTGGCGAGGACGTATCGAAAGGCCATCGATGACTATCTGCAGAGCCCGGAGCTCTATCACAAGAACCTCCCCTGGTATGAGGACGAGATCAGAAAGTGCACATACCGGAGGTTCACGACCGGCTTTTATTACGGCAAGCCTTCTGAGGAGTCGATGGTCTACGACAGCAACACCTATGTCAGCGAGGCTGTCTGGCTTGGCATCGCAGAGGATATCCGCGCAGACGGAGCGGTCCGCATCACGCAGCGCAACAAGTTCAGTGTCGGCGACGAGATCGAGATCATGAAGCCGGACGGCCGCGATGTGAAGACGAAGGTACTGCACATACGGGATGCGGAGGGCGCAGAAATGCCGAGTGCTCCCCACCCGCATCAGGAGCTGTATGTCACGCTGGATCAGCAGGCGCAGAAGGGGGATATTCTGCGGATGCTGGGGACAAGGGAATAAAGGAGAGAATATGGGCGATACGATCAGGCTCGAGGAGCTGTTCGGAAAGAATGTCTTTACGATCAGCAAGATGAAGGAACGTCTCCCGAAGAGTGTTTTCAAGAGCGTGCGGGACATTATTCTGCACGGCGGTGAGCTCTCGCTCGCCGAGGCGGATGTCGTCGCCAAGGCCATGAAGGACTGGGCGATGGAGAACGGGGCGACGCACTACACACACTGGTTCCAGCCGCTGACAGGGATCACGGCGGAGAAGCACGACGCGTTTATCTCTGCTCCAGACGATGAGGGGCACATGGTGACGGCATTTACGGGCAAGGACCTGATCAAGGGCGAGCCGGATGCGTCCTCCTTCCCCTCCGGCGGTCTTCGCTCGACCTTTGAGGCGAGGGGCTACACGGCGTGGGATGTGACCTCGCCGGCCTTTCTGAAGGAGTCGGGCACAGGCGTCACACTCTGCATTCCCACGGCTTTCTGCTCATACACGGGAGAGGCACTGGATAAGAAGACGCCGCTTCTTCGCTCGATGGAAGTCATCAATACGCAGGCACTCCGGATCCTGCGCCTCTTTGGCGATACGACGGCCCAGCATGTCTATACGTCGACGGGCGCAGAGCAGGAATATTTTCTCGTGGACAAGGCCAAATACCTGAAGAGGCCGGACCTCATTTTCTGCGGCAGAACGCTCTTCGGCGCACCTGCGCCCAAGGGACAGGAGATGGAGGATCACTACTTCGGCGTCATCAGGGAGAGGGTCGGCGAGTTCATGAAGGACCTGAACGTCGAGCTGTGGAAGCTGGGCGTGCCCGCGAAGACACAGCACAATGAGGTCGCACCTGGGCAGCACGAGCTCGCACCTGTTTATGAGACGGCCAATCTTGCGACGGACCACAACCAGCTGGTGATGGAGGCGATGAAGCGCGTCGCCGACCACCACAACATGCGCTGCCTGCTGCACGAGAAGCCCTTCGCAGGCGTAAACGGCTCCGGCAAGCACAACAACTGGTCCCTCACGACGGATACCGGCATCAATCTTCTCGATCCCGGGGATTCGCCGGAGAGGAACGTGCGCTTCCTTCTGATCCTCTCCTGCATTGTGAAGGCGGTGGATGTGCATGCGGATCTTCTGCGTCAGAGCGCCGCAGATGTGGGCAATGATCTTCGCCTTGGCGCCAACGAGGCGCCGCCGGCCATTGTGTCCATCTTCCTCGGCGAGCAGCTCGAGGATGTGGTGCGTCAGCTCATTGAGACCGGTATCGCAAAGAGACACCTCGAGGGAGGCGTTCTGAAGACAGGCGTTTCTACACTGCCTGATATCACAAAGGATGCGACGGACCGCAACAGGACGTCACCGTTCGCCTTTACAGGCAATAAGTTCGAGTTCCGCATGGTGGGCTCGTCCGACTCGATGGCCGGTTCCACGACGACGCTCAATGCGATCGTCGCCGAGGCGTTCAGCGACGCGGCGGATGTGCTAGAGAAGGCGGACAACTTCGAGCTCGCCGTCCATGACCTCATCAAGGAGAACCTGACGGAGCATCAGAGGATTATTTTCGACGGCAACGGCTATTCAGAGGAGTGGGTAAAGGAAGCCGAGAGAAGAGGCCTTCCGAATATTCCGAGCATGATTGAGGCGGCGGATGCGCTCACCAACCAGAAGAGCGTAGAGCTCTTCGAGCGCTTCGGGATTTTTACGCGCAAGGAGCTCGAGTCGAGAAAAGAGATCATCTATGAGACCTATGCCAAGACGATCAATATCGAGGCGCTCACGATGATCGACATGGCGGCCAAGGAGATTCTGCCTGCGTGCATGCACTATGAGAGGGATCTCGCGGATACTATCATTTCCGTGCAGAAGGCAGGTGCCGTGATCCACGCGGAGACGGAACGGCTTCAGGGCATTGCCGACAGGATCGACGAGGCGCAGACGGCGCTGGATCATCTGCGGGATCTGGAAAACAAGGCAAACGCCATCGCAGATGAGAAGGAGAAGGCATTCTTCTATAAGGACGAGATAAAGCCTGCCATGGCAGCGCTGCGCACACCGTGCGATGTCCTTGAGGAAAATGTGGATAAGGCGGCGTGGCCGTTCCCGACCTACGAGGATCTCATGTTCGAGCTGTAACAGCGGAGGCCGGAAAGAGAACTCTGTACGGCTTCAGAACTCCCGGCAGGATGCACTGCGGCTGCCGGGAGCCTGCATAAAAATTATTTAAAGGGGATTGAAAGGTAAAATGCGGATTATCGTTGCTGGCTGCGGAAAAGTCGGCCACACTATTGTAGAGAGATTAAGCCGTGAGAATCACGACATCTCTGTCATCGATATTGATGCACAGGTGGTGTCGGACATGACGGACAACTATGACGTTATGGGCGTCGTCGGCAATGCGGCGAGCTGGTCCACGCTGAAAGAGGCCGGCATCGAGGAGGCCAATCTGTTCATTGCGGTGACAGACCTCGATGAGCTCAACCTCCTCAGCTGTCTCTTTGCCAAGAAAGCGGGCAACTGCAGCACAATTGCGCGTGTGCGCAATCCGCTCTACAGTCAGGAGATCGGCTACATTCAGGATGAGCTGGGCCTGTCGATGACGGTCAACCCCGAGTATGCGGCGGCCATGGAGATCTCAAGACTCCTTCGCTTTCCTTCTGCGATCAAGATTGACACATTTGCAAAGGGGAGAGTGGAACTGCTGCAGTTCGTCATTCCGCAGAACTCTGTGCTCAATGAATGCAAGCTGATGGACATCCCCAAGAAGGTGCAGTCCGAGGTTCTTGTGTGCGTTGTGGAGAGAGGCGACAAGGCCATGATTCCCGACGGGAGCTTCGTGCTGCAGGGAGGCGATGTGATCAGCATCATCGCGTCCCCCATGCATGCAAGGAACTTCTTCAGCAAGATAGGCGTGGACATTCACAGAGTGCATGACACGATGATTGTCGGCGGCGGCAAGATCGCCTATTACCTCGCGAAGGAGCTGATCAAGTACGGAATCGACGTCAAGATCATCGAGAAGGACAGGGCGAGATGCGAGGAGCTGAGCGAGATTCTCCCTGAAGCCGTCATCATCAATGGGGACGGCACAAACCATGACCTCCTTAAGGAGGAGGGCGTGGAGATGGCGGAGTCGTTTGTCACACTCACCGGCATCGATGAGGAGAATATTTTCCTCTCCCTCTATGCGCGCGAGGTCAACAGTCATCTCAAGTGCATCACAAAGACAAACCGCATCTCGATCGATGAGGTCATCAGCCAGTTCAATCTCGGCAGCATGATCCATCCGAAGAACATCACTGCGGAATCCATCGTCCGCTATGTGCGCGCGATGCAGAACTCGATCGGGAGCAATGTTGAGACGCTCTACAACATTGTGGAAAATAAAGTTGAGGCGCTGGAATTCATCATCCAGAAGGATGCTCCTGTTGTCGGCATCCCGCTTTCCGCCCTGCACACGAAGAAGGGTGTGCTCGTGGCCTGCATCATTCGCAGAGGAAAGACGATCCTGCCCAACGGCCAGACGACCATAGAGGTTGGAGACAGCGTCATCGTCGTGACGACGCATAAGGGATTCGGAGATATCCGCGACATTCTGGAGTGAGGAGATTAGGGCCGCAGGCATCCTGTGGCCGGAGCTGTTGCAATGCATTATCACATCGTAGTGTATATTCTTGGAATGGTGCTGAGGGTGGAAGGAGCGCTTATGCTCCTGCCTGCAATTGTGGGACTTATGTACGGGGAGCACCAGGCACTGTCCTTCTTCATCATGGCGGCCGTGACGTTTGCTCTCGGAACCGTCATGATGTGGAAGAAACCGGCCAAATTCGTGTTCTATGCGCGGGAGGCGCTGGTGAGTGTCTCACTTAGCTGGATCCTGATCAGTATCATGGGTGCGCTTCCGTTCGTCATCAACGGGGATATCCCCTCATTCTCGAATGCGCTCTTTGAGACAATCTCCGGCTTTACAACGACGGGCGCGAGTATCCTGGACAATGTGGAGGGATTGAGCCACGCGTCGCTCCTGTGGCGCTCATTCACGCACTGGGTGGGCGGCATGGGCGTCATCGTCTTCATGCTGGCCATTGTGCCGATGACAAGCGGCTACAATGCGCAGCTGATGCGCGCGGAGAGCCCGGGCCCAACATTTGGAAAACTTGTGCCGAAGGTCAGGGAGAGCGCGAAGATTCTGTATACCATTTATTTTGGCATGACCATCGTGCAGATTGTTCTTCTTTTGCTCGCCCGCATGCCTATCTTTGATGCCTTCTGCCTCTCGTTCGGTACAGCGGGCACCGGCGGCTTCGGCATACGCAATGACAGTGTTGGGAGCTACACCATGCTGCAGCAGGGCATCATCACGGTGTTCATGATCCTGTTCGGCGTCAATTTCAACGCTTACTACTATCTGACGGGGCGGGACAAGAAGCAGGCCTTCCGCATGGAAGAGGTGCGCTGGTACTTCATCATCATTGCTGTGGCCATCCTTCTCATCACGGGCAACATTGCGCCGATGTTCGATTCCGTCTTCAAGGCATTTCATCACGCAGCCTTCCAGGTGGGTTCGATCATCACGACGACGGGTTATTCCACGGTGGACTTCGATAAGTGGCCGGAATTCTCAAGGGGGATTCTTGTCCTTCTGATGTTCATCGGCGCCTGCGCGGGCTCTACGGGCGGCGGCATTAAGGTCTCCAGAGTGCTCGTGATGGTCAAGGCCGTCGCGCAGCAGATCAGGGAATATATCCATCCGCACAGCGTCTGCTGTATTGAGTTCGACAAGAAGGCGGTGGACAAGCGGACGGTGAAGAGCATTCTTGTTTATCTGGCGGTCTTTATTTTCATTTTTGTAGGTTCGGTCTTTGTGCTCACGATTGATCCGAAGTGGGATCTGCTGACTGACTTCACGGCTGTGGCGGCGACATTCAACAACATTGGACCCGGCCTTGCCGGTGTAGGACCTATGACCAATTACAACGGTCTGAGTCTCCTGTCCAAGTACGTGCTGATGTTCGATATGCTGGCCGGCAGACTTGAGCTGTATCCGATGCTCGTACTGTTCGTGCCGGGTATCTGGAAGAGAAGATAAAGGCAGATATGCTGTGGGCAGGCTGCGGACAGAGATGCCCCGGGTGTGACCGCTGCGCATCGATTCGCTAACC
>DEKA01000047.1 GCA_002353635.1 Lachnospiraceae bacterium UBA2734 | reverse complement strand
AACAGTTAAAACCACTGGAAATCTCACAGTTCGCGCCTTCTGCACCGGGATAAATACATTGCTTTTCTCATGGCCCGATAATATAATTTTATAAGACTGGGCTGTTGTGCCATTGCAGTGCACAACGTCAAATAATACAGGAGGAATCAAAAACATGGCTAGAAAATGGAAAACCATGGATGGTAACGAAGCTGCCGCTCATGTAGCTTATGCTTACACAGAAGTAGCTGCCATCTATCCCATCACCCCTTCATCCGTCATGCCTGAACATGTTGATGAATGGGCAACAGCTGGAAGAAAGAACATCTTCGGCCAGACCGTAAAGGTCACCGAGATGCAGGCTGAGTCCGGTGCTGCCGGTGCAGTACACGGTTCTCTTGCTGCAGGTGCTATGACTTCCACCTTCACTGCTTCCCAGGGTCTTCTTCTGATGATCCCGGATCTGTACAAGATTGCCGGTGAGCGTCTTCCCGGTGTCTTCAACGTATCTGCAAGATGCGTTGCGACCCACGCTCTGAACATCTTCGGCGATCACTCTGATGTGTACGCATGCCGTCAGACCGGAGCTGCAATGCTCTGCGAGTCTTCCGTACAGGAAGTTATGGATCTGACCCCTGTCGCTTACTGCGCTGCCGTCAAGGGACGCCTTCCGTTCATCAACTTCTTCGACGGCTTCCGCACTTCTCACGAAATCCAGAAGATTCAGATGTGGGATTACGAAGATCTCGATGATCTGATCGATCACGACGCAATCGACGCATTCCGTCAGGGCGCTCTGAACCCGAATCATCCCCGTCAGGACGGTTCCGCTCAGAACCCGGATATCTTCTTCCAGACCCGTGAGGCATGCAACACCGCTTACAACGATATGCCCGCCATCGTTCAGTCCTACATGGACAAGGTCAACGAGAAGCTCGGCACAGACTATAAGCTCTTCAACTACTACGGCGCTCCGGATGCTGATCAGATCATCATCGCTATGGGTTCCGTAAACGACACAATCGAAGAGACAATCGATTACCTGATGGCACAGGGCCGCAAGGTCGGTGTTGTAAAGGTAAGACTGTACAGACCTTTCTGCGCACAGGCACTGATCGATGCTATTCCGGATACTGTAAAGAAGATCTCCGTTCTCGACAGAACGAAGGAGCCCGGATCCATCGGCGAGCCTCTTTATCTCGATGTTGTTGCAGCACTCAAAGATTCCAAGTTCAAGGATGTTGAGATCTTCGGCGGCCGTTATGGTCTTGGTTCCAAGGATACAACTCCTGCACAGATCATCGCTGTATACGACAACAAGGACAAGAAGAGATTCACAATCGGCATCGTTGATGATGTCACCAATCTCTCTCTTCCTACAGGCAAGGAAGTTGTCACCACACCCGAGGGCACAGTATGCTGCAAGTTCTGGGGCCTTGGTGCTGATGGTACCGTTGGTGCCAACAAGAACTCCATCAAGATCATCGGCGACAACACGGATATGTACGCACAGGCTTACTTCGACTATGATTCCAAGAAGTCCGGCGGCGTAACAATGTCCCACCTGCGCTTCGGTAAGAAGCCCATTAAGTCCACATACCTCATTCACCAGGCAAACTTCGTAGCATGCCACAAGAAGGAGTACATCCGCAAGTTCAACATGGTTCAGGAGCTTGTAGACGGCGGTTCCTTCCTGCTCAACTGCAACTGGAGCGATGCTGAGCTTGAGAGGGAGCTTCCCGGCCAGGTGAAGAAGTACATCTATGATCATAAGATCAACTTCTACACCATCGACGGTGTAAAGCTTGGTATTGAGACAGGCATGGGCCCGACACGTATCAACACCATCCTTCAGTCCGCATTCTTCACGATCACAAAGATCATTCCTGAAGAGCAGGCCATCAAGCTTATGAAGGATGCCGCTCAGAAGACATACGGCCGCAAGGGTCAGGATGTCGTTGAGAAGAACTGGGCAGCTATCGATGCCGGTGCCAAGAACTGGCACAAGGTTGAAGTTCCTGCTTCCTGGGGCGAGTGCAAGGATGAGGGTCTTGACTTCAAGAAGGTTACTTCCGACCGCAAGGATGCTCAGGATTTCGTCAACAACATTCAGATCGCTGTCTCCGCTCAGGAAGGCAACAGCCTGAAGGTTTCCGATGTTCTTCCTTATGCAGACGGCTCCACACCGAACGGCACAGCAGCATTCGAGAAGCGCGGCATTGCCGTCAACGTACCTGTATGGAATGCAGATACATGTATCGAGTGCACATTCTGCTCTTATGTATGCCCTCACGCAGCAATCCGTCCTGTAGCTATGACAGAGGCAGAGGCCAAGAACGTTCCTGCAGGAACAGTTCTGAAGGATCTCACCGGAATGCCCGGCTACAAGTTCGCGATCGTTGTATCTTCTCTGGACTGCACAGGCTGCGGATCCTGCGCAAATGTATGCCCTGGCAACATCAAGAACGCTACTCTGACCATGACCCTGAAGGAAGATGCAGAGAAGCTGCCTAACCAGCAGGCTGCTTTCGATTATGCTGTAACACTTCCTGTAAAGGATGAGGTCGTTAACAAGTTCAAAGAGACCACTGTAAAGGGATCTCAGTTCAAACAGCCTCTGCTCGAGTTCTCCGGTGCATGCGCAGGCTGCGGCGAGACACCTTACATCAAGCTCATCACACAGCTGTTCGGCGATCATATGATGGTCGGCAACGCAACAGGATGCTCCTCTATTTGGGGCAACAGCTCACCTTCTACTCCTTACACTGTAAACGCAGAGGGTCACGGTCCTGCATGGTCCAACTCCCTGTTCGAGGATGCTGCTGAGTTTGGTTATGGTATGTTCCTTGCCAACGATGCAATCCGTTCTCAGCTGAAGACTAAGGTTGAGGCATGGAACGGTGATGGCGCTAAGGAATGGCTCGACACCTTCGCAAACGGCCAGGCTAACCAGGCTGCTACAAAGAAGCTGGTTGCAGGTCTTGAGGCTGATGGATCCGAGGCAGCTAAGGATATCCTGAAGGAGAAGGATTTCCTGAACAAGAAGTCTCAGTGGATCTTCGGCGGTGATGGCTGGGCATTCGATATCGGCTACGGCGGAGTTGATCACGTTCTTGCTTCCGGCAAGGATGTCAATATCTTCGTTGTGAACACCGAGGTTTACTCCAACACAGGCGGACAGTCCTCCAAGGCTACTCCTGAGGGCGCTGTAGCACAGTTCGCTGCAGGCGGCAAGGAGACACCTCAGAAGGATCTCGCAGCTATGGCTATGTCCTACGGCTATGTATATGTAGCTCAGGTTGCTATGGGCGCTGATTACAACCAGACCATCAAGGCAATCACTGAGGCCGAGGCTTATCCGGGACCTTCCATCATCATCGGCTATGCACCTTGCATCAACCAGGGTATCAAGAAGGGCATGAACAAGGCCATGACCGAGGAGAAGCTCGCAGTCGAGACAGGCTACTACAACCTGTTCAGATTCAATCCGGCCGGCGGCAGCAAGAAGTTCACTCTGGACTCCAAGCCCGCTACAAAGGAGTACAAGGAGTTCCTTGGCGGCGAGGTACGTTACATGTCCCTGCAGCGCAAGAACCCCGAGAGAGCAGCAAAGCTCTTTGGCGAGGCAGAGGAGCACGCAAAGGCTCACTACGCTTACCTGGAGAAGCTCGGTGCTCTGTACAACGAGTAATCTGTTCTCTGTCAGTGGAGGCTAATGCAAATTAGCATTTACTAACATCCCGACAGGGTAGTAACATTTTAAACGAGCTAAGCACAGAGGCTTCGGCCCCTGTGCTTAGCTACTATTAGAGACTGGTGAGGGATAATTTCCCTCTCAAACCTGCAAACCTAAAAGGAGGGTTTTATTATGCCACGTGTTATTGGTGATTCCTGCATCAGCTGCGGTACCTGCGCTTCTACATGTCCTGTACAGGCTATTTCTCAGGGCGATGCTCACTATGAGATCAATCCTGACACCTGCATCGACTGCGGTGCATGCGAGTCCGGCTGCCCTGTAGGAGCTATCACAGAGGCTTAATCAGCTGACTGGCTCTGCGCTCCGGCGCAGAAACGGGTTCCTTCGCCGCGAAGGCACGGATCCCGACAGATCATTGCACGACAATGTATGACAAACCCCCGGGGATGTGCGCACATCCCCGGGGGTTTTACTGTACTCTCAGACACTCAATCATCACTCCCCGCTCTCCGACGACCCGGCCACAGGGTCCATCAGCTCTCTGGCTGTCTCTGCCTCCTCTTCTGTCATCTGTCCGGTCTTCACCGCCCAGTCCACGTAAGGAATCGCTCTTATCTTCTTCACACCGTAATACTGCTCATAGCCGACATTTGTCCAGAATCCCGGATCCTCCTGCAGCTCCATTTCCTGAATGGCGGAGTAGCGGTTGTAGAAATCCGTGTGCACCTGCGCAACCGTTATATCATCTTCACCAGCTGCCTTCTGCTGCTCAATGTAACTGATTCTCTCCTGTACGTCCCTGAAGATGCGCGCATTGTCGGCGCCGCAGGCTATGTATGTAAAGGCCATATAAAGGCCCAGCCCAAGGACTCCTGCGTACACTGTGCTGCGCACCATGATGGAGGAATCCGCCTCCTTCTCTCCCCGCAGTGCGGTCACAACCGCCTGGAGCGTTCCTATGATGAGGAAGATCCCGGCTCCAAAGAGAGCCCTCGTCTGTGCCTGCACGGTCAGGATAAGGGCATAGCTCGTCGCAAGGAACAGGAAGCCGAACAGGAGCGGCCGCTTCAGGATGATCAGCCGCTCCCTGTAAGACTTATGGCGATTCTGCAGCCAGACGATCACACAGGCTGCCATATAGAGAATGAGCAGGACCAGAAAATACTCCTGCACGCTCTCCGTGATCTTCTCAAAGCGGGAAAAGAGGCCGTACAGGCCGCTGTGCAGCTCCGATTTGTAGGCCATGCGCTCATAGTTGCCCGGTGCATGCACCATCATGAACAGGCCGATGCATGTGCCGACTGTACCCGCTGCAAGGACAGGATGAACCTTTTTGTGTGCCGCGAGATAGGCTGCCAGCAAGTAAAGTACATAGAGCAGGGCGCCGCCGGAGGTATTTTCATTGCACCAGCCGGCGATGATGCCCAGCAGAAGAAGTCCAAGCGCTGTAAGGGCCATCTTCAGGCCGCTGCTGTGCCCTCCGCAGCCTGTCCTGTCACCTGCCGAGGAATTGCCGGTGCTGACAGATGCGGCCTCTGCCCGCCTGTACACGGCTCTGGACGCCGTCATAAAGGCCAGGATGATCATTGTGCCCCAGAGATAGTTGCAGGCGCCCGTCTCCCACAGAATTGACTGCTTGAAGTCCACCGTGAAGAGCCACAGGCTCAGCTGGATCATCGCGAAGACGAGAACATCCCACTTTCTCCTCCCGTCGATCTGTGCATAGATCAAGAGGGAGAGCGCAATAAAGGCGAGGCTGTTGCACACTTTAAAAACAGGTCCCGGCAGGAAGAGGAATGTGCGCAGGATCATATGCACGACGGATCTGCCCGTCCAGTGCATGTACTGGTCGGCCTCCTGCCGCACCAGGTCAAACCAGTTGGAGGCCTCCTTCACCTGCGCACCGTAAGTGAAGTCATCCGAGAGCATCGGCGTGAATACGTTGTAAACAAGAATGAGAAGAAATGAAACGAGAAGAAGCAGGAGGAACAGGTTCGCATTCGGCGAAACCGCCTGCGCGGATTTCGCCTCAGCGAAGAGCCAATTCCTGCTTCTTCCCTGTGTCTTTGCTTTTTTCATCAGTAGGATCCCTTCGGCTGCAGCGTAAAGCCCTGCTCATCTACTTTGTACACAGCGTCGCAGTTGTGGATGGTGGTCAGGCGGTGGGCAACGATGATGAGCGTCTTTTTGCCGTGGAGCTTCTCTATGGCATCCATGATGGCCGACTCCGTATCATTGTCGAGGGCTGACGTCGCCTCATCAAAGATCATAATCTGCGGGTCGTTGTAGAGGGCCCTCGCGATCCCGATTCTCTGTCTCTGACCGCCGGAGATGCGGATGCCGCGCTCTCCTATGCTCGAATCCAGGCCGTGCGGCTGGCTGCGCACATAATCATCGATCTGCGCCTCCTTGAGTACCGCCCAGACGCGCTCGTCATCGATCTCATCATCCGGCACGCCGTATGCCACATTCCTGCGGATGCTGTCGTCGAGCATGAACATCATCTGCGGCACATAGCCGATATCCTTATACCACCCGGGAAGATTCTGCTGGATGTCAAAACCATCAACAGTGACCTTTCCCGATGTAGGCCGCAGAAGCCCCAGCAGAATATCCACCGTCGTCGACTTGCCGGCGCCGGAGGGACCTATGAGGCCTATGGACTTGCCGATCGGAATTGTCAGGTCCGCATCCTTCAGGATATCTCTGTCGGTCCCGGGATAACGGTACGTTACCTGCTCCATCTGCACTTCCTTACGGAAGGGGATGGGATCGGCCTTTTCCTCATTTTCATACATATCCTGCACATGGAGTTCGTGCGAGCGGATGATAATGTCTTCGACGTCCAAAAAGGCAGGTTCATAATAGGCGATGTTGTTGAAGGACTGTACCATGCGGTTCGCACTCGGCATGATTCTGATCGCCACCATCGCAAGGACGCCCACCTGGCCGATCATATTGCCGGTGCCGTACTCACTGCCCGTGCTCAGGAAGACCCCCATCATAGCGAGGATGCCGACAATCATGATCGTCTCGATGCTCAGGCGCGGTACATTGGAGAGCGTGCTCTGGAACTGCTGGATCTGGTTCAGGCGCCCTGCACTTCGCTCATACTGCGTGACGAAGTAATACTCCTTGTTCAGTACCTTCGTCTCCTTCATGCCGTTCATCGCCTGCATGAGCCACTTCGTAACGAGTGCGTTGTTCTGCTGCACCTCATGGCCGTAACGGCGAAGGAGCGGCGCGAAGACCTTCTTGTTGATGAGCATGAACAGCGCGATGATGCCGCCCATCACAACCGTCATGACAGGGTTGACAACGAAGGAGAGGAGAACAAGGAAGATGAAGACCGTGAGCTCCGTGAACAGCTGCAGATATGTCAGAACCAGGTTGTAGGTGCCGTTGACATCGCTGACGATATTGCGCATCACAACAGGTGTGCTGGCGTCGAGAAAGAACTCATACGGCCTGTGCACATATTCCTTGAAAATAGCCCTGGATGTATTGTACTGGCCGTTGTACACAAATCTGTACTGGCAGTAGTACATGAAGAACAGGTAGATATTCTTCACAATATAGACAATGATCAGCGCAATGACGACCATCACGAGGAACTGGTTCACACTCTGCAGATGGAAGAACTCGTTGATCCTGCGCATGTACTTGTTCCCCTCGATGGACTCCGGGGCCGTCGCCGCCGTGATCAGGGGAAGAATAAGAGATGTGCCGATCGTCTCGAGCCACGCGCCGATGAGCATCATGATGAAGAGAATCACCATGACGTGCTGCTGTCTTTTCGTCAGGGCGTGATACAGTTTTCTGAATAATTTCATAGGCCTTCCTAAAAGATGACGGACTGCTGCAAGCGCTCCGCTTAAGCAGCCGGTCCCTGCGAGCTCTGCTGAGGCGATGCGAGGTTGGCGAACTTTGTCAGATCCGCCAGCCACTTGAGCTGCACCTTGCCTACAGGGCCGTTTCTCTGCTTTGCAATGATCACCTCGGCAATACCCTTGTCCTCTGTGTCCGGGTGGTAATACTCATCGCGGTAGATGAACATAACGACGTCGGCATCCTGCTCGATGGCGCCAGACTCACGAAGGTCGGAGAGCATAGGCCTTTTGTCAGGGCGCTGCTCCACGGCACGCGAGAGCTGTGAGAGTGCGATCACAGGCACATTCAGCTCCCTCGCGAGCGCCTTCAGGGACCTCGAAATCTCGGAGATCTCCTGCTGCCTTGAATCACTGCTGCGTCCGCCCGAGCCCGTCATGAGCTGCAGATAGTCAATGATGACGAGATCGAGCCCCATATCCATCTTGAATTTCAGGCACTTGGAGCGCAGCGCCGCCACAGTAATGGCAGGCGTATCATCTATGATCAGTCCGCTCTCGCCGATCGTGCCCGCACTCTCGAGCACACTTCCCCACTCGCCGTCGCTCAGATCTCCCGTTCTGATCTTCTGGGAATCCACGTGTGAATCCATTGAGAAGAGACGGGTGACGAGCTGCTCCTTCGCCATCTCGAGAGAGAAGATCGCCACATGTTTGGCGCATCTTACACCCACGTATTCCGCAATATTGAGTGCGAGGGCCGTCTTGCCCATAGAGGGTCTTGCCGCCAGAAGAATGAGGTCCGAGGGCTGAAGCCCGGCCGTCTTGGCATCAAGATCCGTAAATCCTGTTGCGACACCCGTGATGTTCCCGGACATCTGCGAGGCGATCTCGATCTTTCGCATCGCATTCAGCACGATCTGCCTGATCGGTACGAAGTCGGAGGCGTTTCTCTTCTCTGAGAGCCTGAAAACATCCTCCTCCGCCTTCTCCAGAATCTTCTCCGGAGGGTCCTGCTCCATGTACGCCTCGTTTGCGATGTCCTCATTCATGCGGATGAGGCGGCGCAGCATGGATTTGTCCGCGACAATCCGCGCATAGGAGGCCACATTCGCCGAGGTCGGCACCTGTGCGATCAGGGAGGCGATTGCCTCCGTGCTGTAAGTCTCCGGGGGAAGGTTCTTCTCCTTGAGCTTTGCCTGCAGGGTCACCGGGTCCACCGCCATGCCGGCCCGCTCAAGATCTGTGATCGTCTCGAACATGATGCCGTACTGGCGGGAATAGAAATCGTCCGGCGACAAAATCTCCATCGCCGTGCTGATTGCCTGCTGGTCCATGAGCATGGCGCCAATGACAGACATCTCCGCATCGAGGCTGTGCGGCATTATTCTTTTTACTGCGTTGTCTTCTGCCATAGTTTATAACTTTGGAAAATGCCGCTCAGGCCTCCTGCACCAGCACGTACAGCGTGCCCGTCACCTGCGGATGAAGCTTGATCGGCACTTCATGCATGCCAAAGGAGCGGATCGGCGCATCCAGCACAATCTTTTTCTTGTCGATGTCAAGATCATGCTGCTTCTTTGCTGCCTCGGCGATCTCCTTGGAGGAGACAGAGCCGAATACGCGGTCTCCCTCGCCCTTCTTCATCTTCACAGTGATCTTGAGACCTGCGATCTTCTGTGCGAGCTCCTTTGCCTCTGCCAGTCTCTCCGCTGCGAGCTTCTCCTCGTGCTTCTGCTGCAGGCGCAGCTCATTCTTATTCTTATCCGTTGCCTCTACACCCACCTTCTTCGGCAGCACATAGTTGCGCGCATAGCCGTCGCTGACATTTACGATCTCTCCCTTTTTGCCGAGAGACTTTACATCCTGTAATAAAATTACCTTCATAATTTTCCTTTCTGTGCCGCGTTCTTTGCGGCACCCCGAGGTGAAATCCGCGAATGCGGTTTCACCGATGGGATCAGGTTCTTTCCTTTAACTTCTGTTACAGCTCTCCGTCATCGATCATCGCGTCGATCGTGTGCTTGAGCACGCCGATCGCCTCCGCAAGAGATACGTCCGTCATCTGGCAGCCTGCGATGTTCATGTGTCCGCCGCCGCCAAGGCGCTCCATGATCAGCTGCACATTCACCTCATCGATGGATCTTGCGCTTATGAAAATCTGGTTCTGGTACTCCGTCAGCACGAAGCTCGCGCGCACGCCCTTGATATTGAGCAGCTCATTCGCCGCCTGCGCACCCACAATTGTGGGGCTCTGAATTCCCTGGCCCGGACAGATGGAAATCGCATAGCAGTTCCTGTAAATCTCCGCCTGTGAGACGGCATCTGCCTTTGCCTTGTACTCCAGCGCGTCCTCGCGGAAGAGCTTGCGGACCCTTGTGACATCCGCGCCGTTTCTTCGAAGGAAGGCAGCGGCCTCGAAGGTGCGCACGCCCGTCTTGCTCTGAAAACTGTCCGTATCAATGACAATGCCCGCGTACATGGCGTCCGCCTCTTCCTGCCGGATCTTCACGTTGTCGCCGATGTACTGAAGAATCTCCGACACCATCTCGCAGGTGCTGGAGGCATAGGCCTCTACGTACGAGAGCGTTGCATTTTCAATCGTCTCTGTCCCCTGCCTGTGGTGGTCGAGGACGATGATCGACTTGCACAGGCGCAGGAGCTCCGGACACTCCGTGATGCTGGGCTTATTGACATCCACGACGACGAGTGCCGAGTTGCCGGTCACCTTCTCGATGGCCGTCTGACTGTCATAGAAGAGATCAGCCGGATAGTCGGGGTTGCCGCGGAAGAGATCAACCACCGGCTGGAGCGATGTCGACACATCGTTCAGAACGATGTGCGCCTCCTTGTTCATCGTGCGCGCCGCGCGGTAGATGCCGATCGCGGCACCGAAGCAGTCGATGTCGCCGATTCTGTGTCCCATGATGAAGACAGAGTCTCTTCCCGACAGAATCTCCTTGAGTGCCTGCGCCTTGACCCTCGCCTTGACGCGCGTGTTCTTCTCCACCTGCTGCGTCTTGCCGCCGTAATAGATGATATTATCCGGGAGCTTGACGACCGCCTGATCGCCGCCTCTGCCGAGGGCCAGGTCGATGGCGTTGCGTGCGAATTCGTAGTTCTGCGCATAGGTGAGGCCGTCCAGGCCCACGCCGATGCTCAGCGTGATCGCCATCTGGTTGCCGATGTTGACTGTCTTTACATCAGAGAGGAGCTCGAAGTGCGCCTCCTGTAGCTGACGAAGCGCCTTCTTTCGCAGGATAATCAGGTATTTGTCCTTCTCGATCTTGCTGCAGATGCCGTCCACAGAGGAAATGTACTTGTTCACCTTTCTGTCGATGAGGGCAGTCAGGAGAGACCTGCGCACGTCCTCTACGGAATCCAGCGCCTCCTCGTAGTTGTCCATGTAGATGAAGCCGATGACAACGCTCTGGTCGTCAACCTCCTGAATGGCAAGACGCACAGCCGTCTCATCAAAGAGATAGAGCGCGATGAGCGCTCCCGCCTTTTCACTCCCGTCGATGATGTCGCTGTCCGCCACAGACTGATCGAGCGGGATTCTCTTCATCTCCACACGGTAGTTGCTGCTGCCGTAGTTGACGAAGAGCTTCACATCGTCGTCAGATTTCGGGAAAATATCCCTGGTCAGCGTCGGAAAGACAGAGGTGATGGACTTTTTCTGGACCTTCCCACCCTGTACGATGCTGTCGAAGGCATAGTTCGTCCAGATGATGCGCCCGGTATCATCAAGGATGGCGTAGGGCAGATCCAGATTCTTCAGAAGCTTGCGCTGTACCTGCCCGTACTCGGTGGCGAAGCTCACCATCTCATTGATCAGGATGGGCCTGCTCTGCAGATAGAGTGCACCGACGATGATAAAATAAGCGATCAGAAAGACCGACAGAACGATGCCAGACGGCCAGCTGACAAAATAGATCAGTATGTTGACCAGAATCAACAGAAAGCCGAGGCGGAGCGGCGCGCCGTAATAGGCCGCTATCCGCCCCTTCAGTTTTATCCGGTTGTTCTCCATTTCCTGTTCCCTTTGCGGAAAATTTCTGTGCGCAGAGCACGCTTTCATCCGGTAATCCGTCCGGCCAAAGCGCTTAAGCAGTCTTTGCGCAGAGATCATACTCCCGCCGGATTATGCGGGTATGTAAAGACATACTAGTATATTATATCATTCACGGATAGAAACTGCATTAACACAGAACCCCCGGCGGAATAACCGCCGGGGGTTCTTACCACCAGTCCGTGCAGACTGATTATCTCTCTGTGTAAGGAAGGATCGCAAGGTGACGTGCTCTCTTGATCGCTACTGTAAGTGCTCTCTGGTGAGTAGCGCATGTACCTGTGATTCTTCTGGGAAGGATCTTTCCTCCCTCAGAGATGTACTTGCGCAGCTTCGCTGCGTCCTTATAATCGATTGTGCTGTCCTTTCCGCAGAAAACGCATACCTTTCTCTTTCTGTGGAAGTTTCCTTTACGTCTGAAGGGCTTGTTCTCGCCGCCGTTCTCTTTATTGAAAGCCATTATTGCCTCCCGAAGGACCCTGCCGGATCCTTTCTGCAATTCAATGTCTGCCGCATTCCTGCCGCAGACCACTCACTGTCTGTCACCCATTCTCAGGTACTGATCATGCAAAGGGCAGTTCTTCATCAATTCCGTCCGGAATATTCATGAAGCCATCCACTGTCCCTGAAGGTTTCTCGCTGGAGGAAGAGCTCGGGCGCTGCGCCGGTGCGCTCTGTCTGCTGTCCGGATAGCCGGAATAGTCAGGGCCGCTCGTCTGTGCGTTCTTGCTCTCTGCGAATTCCTGATCCTCAACCACGACATCTGTCGTGTAGACCTTAACCCCGTCTTTGTTCGTGTAGCTCCCTGTCTGGATTCTGCCGGAGAGGCAGATCTTTGTTCCCTTGTGCAGGTACTTCTCGGCGAACTCGCCGGACTTGCCAAAGGCGACACAGGAAATAAAATCGGCGGTCTGGCCGTCCGCATTGCTGCGGCTTCTTCTTCTGTCTACGGCAAGCGTATATCTTGCCACGGCCATTGTATTCTCACCGGATGTATAGCGGACATCGGGATCTCTTGTCAGACGTCCCATCAGGACTACCTTATTCATAGTACCTCTGCTTTCTGTTAAGCCTCCTGCTTAACGCACAGATATCTGAGGACATTGTCCATAATGCGCATGCGGCTCTCGATCTCAGCGATAGCGGAGCCTTCTGCCTCGAAGCGAACGAAGTAATAATATCCCTCGGTCATCTTCTGGATCGGGTAAGCAAGCTTCTTCTTGCCCCAGCTCTCGTCAACAGCTACATTGGAAGCGCCGAATCTCTCGACGAGCTCCTTGCAGTTGTTCACTACTGCTGCTCTTGCCTCATCATCAATCTGCGCATTCACAACAACGGCTAACTCGTATTTGCTCATGTGCTCTACCTCCTTCTGGTCTCTGGCTCTTACAACTGTGTAAGAACAAGGATTACTGCTGCCGCAGCGCCGCCATATTCGCGCTGCGTCTGGGACGGACATCCCACGGAGTTTAATTTTAGCACATGTGAGCAACCCTGTGCAAGGCATTTGTGCTCAGAATTTCCGTAAATTTGAATAATTGTTAAGCAGCGTCATCTTCGTTCCGGTTCCTGAATGACGCCGCTTATTGTCAGATGCGCCGTTCTGCGGCAGAAGCTGTCCCCGCCTGCTGCCGCCCTCTTCTTAATCCAATGCCCCCAGCACCTTTCCAATGCTGTCATCAATGACGAGATCAGCCTGCGCATCTCTCGATGTGCTGCTCTTGTTGATAAGGACGAGCTTGTCCCCGCGGTAGTAGTCGATGAGGCCGGCCGCCGGGTAGACGACAAGGGACGTTCCGCCGATGATGAGGACATCTGCCTCGCTGATCGCGCGCACGGCCCGATTCAGTGTATCCATATTGAGGCCCTCTTCATAGAGAACGACATCAGGCTTGATCCTGCCGCCGCACTTCGTGCACCTCGGCACGCCGTCTGCATTCCGCATGAAGTCGACATCATAAAAAGCATGACAGCTCTCGCAGTAGTTGCGCAGCGTGCTCCCGTGAAGCTCAAGAATATTGTCCTCCGGCGCGCTGACTTCCCTGGCGGCCGCCTGGTGCAGACCGTCGATGTTCTGCGTCACAATGGCCCTGAGCTTCCCCTCTTTGCTCCACTGCGCGAGCTTGAGGTGCGCCTTGTTCGGCTTTGCATTATGCGCCGGCAGAAGAATCTTGTTCTTATAGAAGCGGAAGAACTCCTCCGGCCTCGACATATAGAAGGTGTGGCTTAAGATCTCCTCCGGCGGATAGTCGTACTGCTGGTGATAGAGGCCGTCGACGCTGCGGAAATCCGGAATGCCGCTCTCTGTCGACACGCCGGCGCCCCCGAAGAAAACGATATTATCCGATCCCTTGATCATCTCATTCAGTCTGCTGATCTTTTCCTCTTCTGTCATTTGCTGCCTCCCTCCTTCAGGAATGTATCCAGATCCGAAACGCCGATAATGGCCGCCGCCTTTTTGCGGATCTTCGCCGAATCGGCATTTTTGTAAAATGAATATGACTTCTTGTTCACGCCTTCCTCCGTCGTCAGGCCGCTGGCCAGTCCCTGCGCCGTCTCCGTCGCATGGTCCATCTGCCTGCTGTAGAGGAAGCCATCTATATAAGGATTATTCTCCGCCTGCCTGTAGGCATAGATGATGGCCGCCGCCTGCACGTCCTGCCCGTACGTCGACGTATAGCCGATCTCGCTGATGAGAACACTCCGGACATCCCCGTCGGGCTCGCGCATATCCGCCCTCTGCATGAGGTCTGTCAGAATGCTGATGTTCTGCATCGTGATGTAGGGCGATTTCTGGCTCTTTTTCACCTTCGCGTCCTTTTGCCACACATAGGGAGAGGTCATCTTCGAATTATACGGGTGAATCGCAACGCCCCAGTGACCGTCTCCCTGCGCCTTCATCTGTTTTGCAAAGCCGATCAGAAACGCCCTGCTGCCAAAATACCCCGACGACGCATCATTCTCCGCATACTGATGGTCGAGGGAGATGTACACCTTCGCCTTCCCGTTGACGCTTCGGATCGCGTTGTAGCAAATCCGGAAGGCATCCGCATAACGCCTGATTTTTGTGGTGATGTCCGAATCGCTGCCGTCGTAATACCACTCCCTGGTGTTCACCTCGTTTCCGATGATCCAGTTGTCCACAGTGCCGTAGACGCCGTCCGAGTAGCGGTCGGCCAGAAACCATGTGATCGCCGCCAGCTTCTTTGCGCCGGATGCATCTGCCGCATTGAACGCGTAATAGTAGGCGCCGTCATATCCTCTGGCGGTCGGATAGACCATCGTCTCATCCGAGGTCAGATCATTCAGAAGAATCAGCGTTGTGCGGATGCCCCGAATGGACATGAGCGGAACAATGGTGTCGTACTGCGCAAGGATCCTGCTGTTGACGTAATAGGTCTCTCCGTCGTACTGAAAGGCCTTGTCCCCATTCTTCATGAGCGTCCCTAAAGGTACATTGTAGACGATCTGGTCGACGCCGAGATCCGCGAGCGAATTGGAGGCAAGCAGCTCCGGGGCGGGGAGTATGCCCTTCTTGCCGATCTCCTTCCTCTCCACGGTGTGCTCTGCGATCTCCTCAGGATTTTCAATATAGAGCGTGCTGCCGGTCTGCTTCAGCTTCCCGTTTACTTTGATGACAAGCGTGAACTTCTTGTACAGGAGCGAATTCTTCGTATTATTGTTCAGCGGCACTTCAAACGAGACGCCGTCCAAAGGTGTCGTCTGCGCCACCTCCTCGCCCTGCGTCCCGCTCTCATAGGGCTCCTGCGCATACAGCCGGAAAACGGCATCGTCCGTGTACGCCATCCCCTTCGTCGTCACTTCGATCTCATCGCCGTCAAGGCGCACGCTGTCGATACTGATCTTCTGATCCGCAGCACCGGATGCCCGCACGGGAAGCGCCGGTCCCAGAAGACACAGGATCCAGAGAAAGAGCACCGTGAAAATAACGGCCGTCCCCCAAAAAAGAGCGCTGCCCGCGGTATATTGTCCTTTTCGATTGTCTGCCGCCAGCGCGCGCTCCTGCATGTTCTCCACTCTCTCCTGCTACTGAATATTATACCCGCACCCGGACATATTGGAGAACAGGATTCGACCGGCAGGAGACTTCCTGATTTTCCAGGAGAGGATGCGCGTACAGCGAAAAGAGAGGACTCCCGATAAAAACCGGAAATCCTCTCCTCATCATTCTGTTAAGAATCAACAGTGTCAGCCTGCTCCAAAAGACCGGATCAGCAGATGTGGCAGATCCATCCCTCGGGAGCCTCGATCTCGCCCTCCTGGATGCCGAGCAGTGTCTCTCTGAGCTTAGTCATCCAAGGGCCCATCTTCTCCATGCCGGAAGCAATGTTGATGTCCGTGCCGTGATCGTTGATCTTACCGATCGGGGAGATAACTGCCGCTGTGCCGCAAAGGCCGCACTCCTTGAAGTTGCCGTCCTTCACTTCCTTGAAGTAAACGGGTCTCTCATCGACCTTCATACCAAGATAATGCTGTGCCACATAGACAAGGCTTCTTCTTGTGATGGAAGGAAGGATGGAGTCAGACTTCGGTACTACCAGTGTGTTGTCCTGATCTACGAACAGGATGTTCGCGCCGCCTGTCTCCTCAATCTTTGTTCTCGTTGCAGCATCGAGATAGATGTTCTCTGCGAAGCCGAGGCGGTGTGCCTCCATAATGGCCTTGAGGGACATTGCGTAGTTCAGGCCGGCCTTGATGTTGCCTGTGCCGTGAGGAGCCGCTCTGTCGTAGTCTGTGATTCTTACGTAAATCGGCTTAGCGCCGCCCTTGAAATAAGGGCCTACAGGTGTCGTCAGAATGCGGAACTGATAGTCATCTGCGGGCTTAACGCCGATGACGGGGCTGATGCCGAATACATAAGGACGGATATAGAGTGTTGCGCCCGTGCCATACGGCGGAACCCACGCCTCATCTGCCTTGACGACCTCCTTGACAGCCTCTACAAAGCGGTCAACCGGGAACGGAGGGATCTCGAGACGCTGTGCGGAGTCGTACATTCTCTGTCCGTTCAGATCCGGGCGGAAGCAGACGATCTCGCCCTTCTTTGTTGTATAGGCCTTCAGTCCCTCGAATACGGACTGGGAATACTGCAGAACACCTGCGCACTCACTCATGACGACCTTGTCGTCTGTGGTAAGGCCTCCCTCATCCCACTTGCCTGCTGCCTTTGTGTAGTTGGCAACATAGCGGTAATCTGTCTTCATGTAGGCAAATGAGAGATTTGCCCAGTCAAGATTCTTCTTTTCCATCTCTGTGACTCCTTCTTTATTTGTAGGGCGGCTGCCCGCTGCCTGCCCGTAAGAAGGCGGTGCATGAGCTCCGACAGCTGCTGTAAGTGGCCAGATACTGCAATTCGCTGTGGTCAATTATTAACGACTAATATAGCACGGCATTATATGAATTTCTAGTAACATGCCCAAAAAATAGCTTTCATCATATCAATCAAGTATGATACAGGCCGTTCCTTATCTGCATCCCTTCTCCTGCCCGCCAAAGCCGCTCCACATCTGTCCGGATCTGCGGATGGAGAGAAGCCGGGCAGGATCCCGGCAGATCAGCTCCTGTCTTCTCTCGCCTCTGTCTCGCTCTCTCCTCCCTCACTCTGCAGAATCGCCTTCCCGCGCAGTGTCCAATGAACTTTCCGGGTCAGCACCGGAGCATACGTAAGGAGCAGGAGATAGAGCCGGTTTTTTCCGGTGAGGAAGGGGTTCTTCAGGGTATCCCGCACATGCGCGCGCAGATAGCCGCACACACTCTGATAGAAGGCATTCTCCTCTGTCATATCGCGCACCGGCACGTGCAGCATGTAGTCGAGCCGCTCGAAGAGGCCAAAGCGCACCGCCGCCTGTGCAAGGCTTGGATGCACCGGCACAATCGCCTTCTCCACCAGATCCGCCTGCCGCACGATATCGATATAGGCCTTTGAAAACTGGGACGGATTCCTTCTTCTCGTCGCCGACCCCCTCCTGTGGAGCACCTCATAGCCGACAGAGGGCAGGCACAGGACGCCGGAAATCCGGTCCATGATGCGCATATACAGGCCGAAATCTTCGCCCAGCGTTCCCTCCTCGAAGAGATTGTCCCGCAGGAGCGAAGCCGGGCACAGCTTTGTACAAAAAGACGAATCCCCCGTATACAGAAGAAGCGACCCGGCAAACGCCTCCGCCCCGACCAGCTCCATCTGTGCAGGCGGCGTCACCGCATCCGGCAGCCGCTCTCCCCTCTCATTCACCTCGATCCGCCCGGTCTGCACGAGAAGAGGGAGTGATCCCGCATCCGCGGCGCGGCCCTCCTGCCATCGGGACAGGCCCTCCATCATCGCCGCATACATGTCAGGCCGAACAGCATCATCCGAATCCACAAAACCGATATACTCTCCGTGAGAAGCGCGTATGCCGCAGTTTCTGGCAGATCCCGCGCCTCCGTTTTCCTTGTGCAGGACAACAATCCGCGGATCCTCCCTGGCAAGCGCCCTGCACACAGAGAGTGAGCCGTCCGAAGATCCGTCATCCACCAGAATAATCTCCAGGTTCCGATACGTCTGTGCGGTGACCGTGCGCACTGTTGCCGGAAGAAACGCCTCCGCATTATAGACCGGTATGATGACCGAGATCAGACTCTCCATTTCAAAACCTTTCCTTCTCTGCCGTGCTCTTTGCAGCATCTCAAAGAGGATCACGCCCTGCCGCTCATAACGATCCTTCCTCTCCGGTTAAAGAGCAGGCGCCTTTCAGGGAAGCTTCTTCACGCGCAGGAACGGCCGCAGCCCGGGATCGGGGCTCAAAGGTCCCTCCGCCGGCAGCCCCTCCATCGGATCTTCTCCGCTCATGATCTTCCTGCAGAAGACAAGGAGCCGCTCTGCCGCCGTCTGCGCGTTCCACAGGCCCGCAATCCCGTCATATGCGCGGGCGCCCATTTCCTGCGCGAGGTCCTTATTTTCAATAAGATGCAGGACCTTCGCTGAAAAATCGGTGAAATCCTCGCCGTTATAGATATATCCGTTGACGCCGCTCTTAATAAGGTAAGGGACGCCGCCGGCCTGCGCGCCCGCGGTGACGGCGCAGCCGCTGTTCATCGCCTCGTTGAGGACAGCGCCCCAGCCCTCCCCGTGATCGCTGGTAAAGAGAAAGATCCGCGCCTTTTCCATGTATCCGCGCACCTGCGCGGGATCCATAAATCCATGGAAAACAACGCTCTCCGAGAGTCCATTATCTTTGACGAAGGATCTGTACTCCGCCTCCTTCTCCCCGGAGCCGATCATGTCCAGGTGAAATCTCACTTTCTTTTTATGGAGGTCCTTCGCGAGGCGCAGTGCCATCTCGGGGTGCTTGACATCCATGAATCTGCCCGCCCAGAGAAGGCGGACGCAGCCGGTTTCCGACTCCGCGCTGTTCTTGATCTGCTGCAGCTCTCCGTCCTTATAGGTGCGAAGCGGCGGAAAATACCCCCACCGGAGCTTCTTGTGCGGAAAGGCGTGAATGAGCGCAAAATCCGATCCCACATAGGCACCGGAGCAGAGAAGATAACAGGGAGCGCTGCGAAATCTTGTGAAGGCCCTGTATTTGTCCGCAAGACCCCTGGGAGAGATGGCTTTCCACCGCCCGTCGCGGTAGAGCCGCTCGCTGATCCGCAGAACCGGCCGGCCGGCGAGGAGCCGCTCGCGCACGGTTTCTTCCACGGCAGGCGCCCAGCCGGCAAGGAGAATGTCGCAGGAGAGAAGAAGCTTCCCTGCGCCCTCCGGATCATCCTGAAGACTTCTTACAAAGGAGAGTGAGCTACCTTTATCCGCCCAGCCCATGCGACGCCTCTCCTCGTCCATAGGCTCTGTCTGCACAAAGGTAAACTGCGTATCCGCCGCGCTCTGCAGTGCATTGCACAGCGGAATCTGATGGTGGTTGATGTAGTTGCTGACAAAAACGATCCGCATTTTCAGACCATGCTCCTGTAGATCGAGACGAGACGGCGGAAATTCGTGTCCGGGCTGTGCGTCACCATGGCGCGATCGCGGGCATTTCTGCCAAGCCATGCGGCGAGGGAGCTGTCACAGAACACCGTCTTTATGCCCTCGGCGAGCTCTGAAATCCTGCCGCCCGGGAAGAGGATCCCTTCCTCTCCGTCCTCGCACAGATCCCCGATGCCGCCGACCTTCGCCGCCACCACAGGCATGCCAAGGAGCATCGCCTCGCACAGGCTGTTCGGTGAGTTCTCCACAGCGGAGGGGCAGACGTAGACATTGCTGCGCAGGTACTGTGCCTTCATTTCCTCCGCAGAGAGCCGCCCCAGCATGATGACATGCCCCTCCAAATGGTTGTCGCGGATGAGGCTGCGCAGATAAAGGCCGTAGGAAGAGATCCAGACGGGCATCGGCCATCTCTTTTTCTCCCGGAGCCTTCCGCCAACGCTGCCGATGATGGAATTGCCCGCGACATAGAGCCTTGCGTCCGGAAACCTCTCCAGAATGGCCGGCATCGCCTGCAGCATGTAGTGAAAGCCCTTCAGGGGATAGTCCCCCTGGCTCATGAAAATACTGTGCGGCTCCGCGCTCTCCGGCTTCCATTCTCCTTCATAGAATTCCGGCCGCATCGTCTCATTCATGAAATGGTAAACGGCGTCCGGATTGATCTCGGATGTGATCCTGCGGTCGAAGGATGTGCGCCCCGTCACATGGAGGGTGTTCTGCAGCGCCTCTTCCTCTCTCTGCGCGCGGATCTGAAACTTCTTCTGCTGCTCCTCAAGGGAGTCTCTGCGGTATCTGTCGCGAAACGTCCTTCTCTTCTGCACGCTGTACGGCAGATCCGCCATATATGCGTCCGCAATGGAGCAGCAAAGGCCCTGAATGCCGATCAGCGTGTGCTCCGGATTATCGAAGGCCCTCACCATGGCCAGAGTATGTGGAAACTCCGTGCCGAAAATGTGCACCATATCCGGTTTAAAGTCCCTGATCACTGCACGGAAGCGCTCCTCCAGCGAGCTGTCATAGACTTCCGGCGTACTCAGATTTTCCAGAAAGCCGTAGAAGGTCACGCCGTCGACAATCTCTTTGCACGCGCCCAAAGGCTGCGGAACCGGGCAGCATACGCCCAGCTCCACCAGTTTTTCATCGCTCCCCCCTCTTCTTGGTTCCCTGATCAGCCTCTCGTAGCAGCCTGTGAGCCACCCCTCGCGGTTGGAATAGGGAACTCCCATTGCCCTGGCAAAGCGCGGGAGCATTATATTGCACAGCCAGAGTATTCTCATTGATCTTATACCTCGCTGAATGCGGCGGCCGGTGCGTCAGCAAAATGACGCATCAGCGTTAATGTCAAACCTTCCACATCCTTAACCGCCGCTTCTCTTACGTTTATGCCTGTACACGGCATTCTTTATGCCGTCATAGAGAGCGGCCGTTCTCTTCCCGTGGGCAATCTTCTCCCGCAGGGGTTGGAGCGTCGCAAGGAGATAGAGCGTGAACAAAGTCCTCTCCTTCGGTGAAAAGTACCGCTCTGCAATCTCCCGATGCTCCTTTGCGGAGATCTCACGGTTCTTCTTCGTCTCCGAGAAGCCCCCTCCCTCGTAATCGGCGATCACCAGCGGAAGAGCGTGCGTCACCGCGCCCCCGCAGATCACCGCCCAGAGAAAGTGCTCATAGTCCGCCCGCACAATATAGTGCAGATCAAATCCTCTCTGCGCGAACAGCGCTCTGTCGTAAAAACAGGCCTGATGGCAGGGAAGCGTCCTGAACATGGCAAAATGTGTCATGGAAGGATTGGCGGCCACGATCTGGCCCGTCCGCATCTCGAACACGTCGCCGTACCAGATCGCGTGCTCTCCTTCATTATAGTCCGTCCCGCGCCCGTGTGCCCGGATCGCCCCATATACATGCTCCAGCACGTTCCTGTCGTGGAGCCGGTCCCCGCAGTTCAGAAAATAAAGGAATTCCCCCGCGGCGCATGCGACGCCCTCATTCATGCCGTCGTAAATGCCGCGGTCCCTTCTGCAGATCAGGCGGATCCTGGGATCGGAGGGCACGGCGGAGAGGGAGCCGTCCGTGGAGCCGGCGTCCTTGATGATGATCTCGTAGTCCTCAAATGTCTGTGCGAGAATACTGTCTATGGTCGCAGGCAGGCGCACACCGGCATTGCAGGATGCCACAATGACCGAAAAAAACGGAGTGTTCATCTGTATGCTCCTTCTTGTTCTCCTGACGGAAGAAGTGATTATCCGCCCGGCGAATTCTCCTATGCTCTCTGCGGAAGCCTTTCTCTGCTGGCGCGGCGGTTCACTCGCCCACACTGCGCGAGGGCGTCTGCGACAGCTCGTGGAAGAGGAAGCTCCGGTAAGGCAGAATCCTGATGTTGGAGGCGCCGGCGCTGTGCAGAAAGACGGCGAAGTTAAGGAGCGCCGCCAAGATGATGCCGGCGCGGACCAGGCGGGTGCTGCAAAATCTCCCGCCGTCTCTAATCCTTTTTCCTCCGCACTTTTTCTTTCTCTCCTGCCTTTCCTCCGTCCCGTCTGCAGATCCTTTCTCCGGCAGAATTTCCTCAGCGGCTCCTTCTTCCTCCCTGACCCGCAGCAGCTGCGGGATGAGAAAGATCTGCGGCACCATCAGATAGTAGCCGATGCGGGAGAGCTCCGGGATGAACCAGCCGCATATATACAGGAGAAGCGCCAGCACCGTACAGTGCAGGCGAAAGCGCAGAGAAGGATCCCTCTGCAGGGCGGCCAGTCCGTCAGTACCTTCCGTGTGTGCCCTGTCTGTCAGCGGCTTCCATGCACGGACCGCCCAGAGTGCCAGGACGAGGATGAGCGCATTGCGCGCGATATTGCCGGGGCTCACCTGCCCGCCCTCCGCGAGGATCGATGTCCCTGCATAAGAGGGGTAGAGCTTCACAATGAGATCCATCACCGGCTCCCGCAGAAAGAGAACGCCTGCCCCCGCACACATCAGCAGGAGCAGATCTCTTTTTTTCCAGCGCAGCATGCAGAGAGGATAAAAGAGAAAAACGACCAGCGCGGATTTGTGAAAGAGCGCCGCCAGTACAAAGAAAAGCGCTGCCGCAGGCCATCTGCCGTCAAAGAGAAAGTGCTGTGCATAGAGCACGATGGCCAGTGCCAGGTAGTAACGCACAGTGTTGTAGCTCTGAAAATAATACCCGGAGAACATAAAAAGAAGGAAGGTCAGAGGAAAATCCTCCGCCTGCTGCCGCATGGCGGCCAGAAAGAACAGAATTGTCCCCGCGGCAAAGAGCGCAAAGAGGAGCAGGTAGTTCTCATATCCGCACAGACCGTAGATCAGCCTGCACAGCCAGTTGAAGCCGGGCTCCGTCGGCACATAGGCGTGCACATACGCAAGATGAAAGAACTCCACGTAGCGCATGTAGTCATTTCCAGTCTCCTGCCGCAGCGCCTCCGGCACGAAGAGGACCAGAAAGAGAGCGGCAAGGAACACAAAGGAGGCCGCGCGCCCGCGGCGAATGCCGGGCCTTTCGAACAGGGCGCTGCCTGCCTGCTGCGTGGACAGAATCCGGCCTGTGCTTCTCATCGCACCGCTCTGGCGCTGTGCGCCATTCCCTGCCCGACGGCTTCCCTGTGCGCACGATGTGCCCGCAGCGCCGCGCCGGCAGGCATCTGCGGCATACGCCAGAATGAGTGCCGCCGCTGTAATTGCGATATAAAGTATCAGACTTCCCTTCATGTCCATAGCCCGCTGAGACAGACTCCCCGAATGCGGCAGCCGGTGTGTATGCGCCGGTGCTGCCGTCTGCAGGATCCTGCATCAGCATGATCGTCTCCCGATCGTTCCTGCCCGGCTCAGGCCTCTCTTATTCCCTTCGTCATCAGGCGCAGGGCCGTGCCAAGCGGGATATCCCTGCACATCTTCTTCCTGTGTACCAGAAGAAAACGCAGTGCAAACGGCCGCGCCATCACCCCATAGAGATAATGATAGAGGACTCCCCTGTCATAGAAGAACTTCTCATTGTAGCCGGTGAACCACGTCGACTCGCCGTCCGCCCGCGCATTCTCGTGGCCGATGACGACGGGGGCGGCGTATATTTTCAGTCCCTTTTTCAGGCAGTCGTGGATGAAGAGGGAATCCTCTCCGTTGCTGTATCTGGCGCCGCCGCCAAAGAGAAGGGAAAACCAGACGTTTGCCTTTCGAAGACTCTCGAGCCGCGCGCACATCGCGTAGGTGGGATAGCGCCCGTAGTTGTACCAGCGCACTCTCTTGTGGCGCACATTCTCATATGTTCTCCGGCTCTCCACCGCCGTCACGTTGAACATCAGGATGTCCGCCTGAGGGTTTCGCTCGAATTCCTTAAGAATTCTGTTCTCATAGTCGTCGTTGTAGACAATGTCCTCGTCCGCGAACAGGACAAGGTCCCCGTCCGCCCGCATCAGGGCGTTGTTCCTGTTGAGTCCGACGCCCCTCTCATTGAATGCGTAGGAGCGGATCATCCGCCCTTTCCGCTCAAATTGCTTGTAGGATACTTCCTGGCACTGGTTGCAGATTACGGCCTCTGTCGACAGATTCATATGTTCTGCCAGCATGATGTCGTTCTCCTGCACACAGGCCACCAAAACCTGCAGTCTCATCCGTTTCCTTTATCTGTGCCTTTTCTTCTCCGGTACCTGTCCGCGTTCCTGAACTGCCTCCGCCTGCTGCAGAGTATGCGCCGGGGCAGCACGGTAATATCGCTGAAGGAACCGGCCGTCGGCGTCCGTGAGGACAATTCCCTTCACCGTCTTGTGCACCGCGCCTGCCTGCGCGAGCAGATTCTCACAAAGGCATCCCGATCTCTCTCCGGCGCGCACGGCAAGGAGCAGACAATCCGCCCTGCGCACATTCGATGCAAAGGCCGCATCAGACGGCGCTCCAGCGGCCAGAATCTCTATCTGTTCCTCTGTTCTGTCGCCTCTTACTTCTCCCGCGGCACCGACACCTGCACCTTCAGATCCGGCAGCGCTGCTCTTTTTCTGCTGTTCCTGTGCGCACTGCAGCGCTTTTGCAGTCTCCTCTGCATGTGATACGCCGTCCGCGCTGATGACCGCGTATATGCGTCCGCGCACTTCTTCCTGCGCCGCCTGCGGCGTGGCCATGCGCGCTCCGCCGTCGGCGGCTGTCTCACCCGGATACTCCCCCCCTGCAAGAGCGGAGAGTCCAATGGCGTTCTCTGCAGCGATCACCGCAGGCAGTTCCCCGCGTCCGCTTTTGCGCAGCACGTACAGAACAGGCAGCGAATAGCGGCGCACTGCATCCTCCGGCACATGGACGGCGTCATCGAGCGCCATATACAGCCACAGGGCGCACACAGAAATAAGAAAGCCGAGAAAGATGCCCAAAAGAACGGCATTGCGCGTCCGCTCGTCCACTGTAACAAGGGTCGGCGATGTGGACTGAAGAAATGTTATTTTGTCAAACTCCTTTTGGGTCTCCCCGAACTGCACGAGTCCCTTCCGGATCCCCTCCGTCAGCTGTGCGGCATCATCTGCGCTCTTTGCTGTCACGGTCACCGTCATGAGGCGGATGTCCGAGAGAATATCGGCCTTCGCGTCCGCTCTTGCCTCCTCCATCGTCATATCTGAGGGAAGGTTCTTCTTAATGACATCGGAGATGGCGGGGTGAGAGAAGAGAAGATCGTCCCACGTCGCCGCATTGTAGTAGTCATACGCTTTCTGTGTCTGTTCATTGACGGCGAAATCGATATAGAACTTAGAGATCACCTGATACTGCCGCGCCCCGGCCGTGCAGGTGATGGCTGCCGTATAGACAGCAAATCCAAGAAGGCCCCCGAGCACACAGGCAAGCGGAACAATCCAGATCCTGCGCAGAGTCTGCAGAAAGACGCTGCGCGTATTCATCTGCTCCTGCAGATGCCGCGTCTCACTGCCTCTCATTGTCATCCTCCTCGCTGTGCGCATCCCCGCGCAGCGCCGTGACCTGACCCGCGCTTACGCCCTCGGTGCTCTCGGGCTGCAGCAGAATTTTCAGCGTCAGGAGCATGAGCTTAAGATCGAGCCAGATGCTGTAATTCTGAATGTAGGTGAGATCGAGCTTCAATTTATCATAGGGCGTCGTGTTGTACTTGCCGTAGACCTGCGCGTAGCCGGCAAGGCCTGCCTTCACCTTCATCCGCAGCGCGAACTCCGGCATATCTTCCATGTACTGCGCGATGATCTCCGGCCTCTCCGGGCGCGGCCCGATAAACGACATATCTCCGCGCAGAATATTGATCAGCTGCGGCAGCTCGTCGATCCGGACCTTCCGGATAAAGTGCCCGATGGGCGTGATGCGGTCGTCATGCTCTGCAGCGAGCCTTGCGACGCCGTCCTTCTCTGCGTCCACGCGCATGCTGCGGAATTTGATGATCTTGAACTGCTTCTGTCCCTGCGTGCAGCGCACCTGCTGATAGAAGACAGGTCCATGGTCATAGGCATGGATCAGAATAGCCGTCACAAGAAAAATCGGCGAGGTCAGAATGAGAAGAATGAGTGCACAGACGACATCGATCGTGCGCTTCCAGAATCTCTGGGCAAAGGTGAGGGCATACTCCCTCGTCATATACAGCGGAGTATCAAAGAGATGGAGCTGCAAAGATCCCTTGATCAGAACATCCGGGATCTTCGGCATCATATAGACGCGGATCCCCCGCGCGTAGCAGAACTTGAGCAGTTCATTTCGCGCCGCAACGGGCAGGTCCCACAGAACAACGCCAAGGCCCTTCTCCAGAATCCTCTTCTCGAGCTCTTCGACGCCAAGGGTGATATCCAGGCAGGCATCGATCTTATACTTGTCCGGGCGGGAACTGAATTTGCCCAGAATTGCATCGATGGAGCGCTCGCCGTGAATAAGAAGAAGGTGCCTCGGCGGAAAGGCCTTCTTGTACATCCTGTCGCAGACATTCACCCACAGAACGGCGATGACAATCTGCCCTGCGGTGCACAGGAGCATCGGCGGAACCGGCAGCGTCCAGTTGCGCAGGAGCGAGTCCTGAAAATAAGAGATGACGTTCACCGCGATCAGCGAAAAGGCCTGGGAGAGGCACACATCCATCTTCTTCATATAGCCGGCATTCATGCCGCCGTATGTCGCCATGAAGAAGAGGAGCAGCACCAGATAAATCAAAAGGACGAGAAGATGTCCCTTGAAATAGAACTTGAGGCGCAGCCGCACGAGCGGATAGTAGCTGTAGAACCACAGTACGGCATAAACCGCAACCTGCATGACGATGCCAAGAAGCGGCAGCTCCAGCGCAATGACTTTTTTGATGGAATCTGCGTGTTTGTTCATGAATTCTCCGGATCAGTACCGCTCTCTTCCTCGTCAACCAGCTCCTGCACAAGATAGATCGGTCTCGCCTTCAGCTCCTGATAAGCCTTTGCGAGATACTCGCCGATGATGCCCAGAAAGAACATCTGTACCCCCGCGACGAGCAGCATGATACACACCATGGACGGCCAGCCGGCCACCGGATCGCCGTAGAGCATCGCCCTGATCCAGACGAAGAGGAGCATCACAAAGGCAAAGAGGCACAGAACGACGCCGAGAAAAGCGGCAATCGTCAGCGGCACTGTGGTGAAGTCGACAATACCCTCAACCGCGTAGACAAAGAGCTTCCAGAAGGACCACTTGGTCTCGCCGTGCCTGCGCTCGACATTTTCAAACTCAACCCACTTGGTCTTATAGCCGACCCAGCCAAAGATGCCCTTGGAGAAGCGGTTAACCTCCTTTAAAGAGAGCACGGCGTTCACGAACTTGCGGCTCATCAGCCGGTAATCTCTTGCGCCGTCGACGATATCCGCACTGGAAAATCTCTTCATGAGGGCATAGAATTTGCGCGCAAAAAAGGAGCGGATCGGGGGCTCTCCCTTCCTGTCCACTCTCCTCGTGGCCGCGCACTCATACCCCTGCTGAAGCCATTCATACATCTCCGGAAGAAGTGAAGGCGGATCCTGCAGGTCTGCGTCCATGATAGCCACATAATCGCCCTTTGCGTGCTGCATGCCGGCGTACATGGCCGACTCCTTGCCGAAATTGCGCGAGAAGGAGATGAGCTTGACCTTTTTATCCTGTGCGATCAGCTTCTTTACAGCGCCCACCGTGCCGTCACTGGATCCATCGTCCACATAGATCAGTTCATAAGTAAGATCATGTGTATCAAAAAATGCCTTATTCTTCATGAATTCCTCATAAAAATAAGGCACGTTCTCCTCCTCATTGTAGCAGGGGACAATTGCACTGATCAGTTTCATATCACTCCATTACCTGTCTAATCGGGATCAATAAAAGCCATGACACCCACAAGCCCGGGACCTGTGTTGAGGGCCAGTGTCGCCGTGATCTGCTGCTCAAAGAGGATCTGCGCATCCGGCACCTCTTTCCGGATCATCTCCTGCATGGCCGCCGCCTCTTCATGGGCGCCGCCCTCCTCGACTACAATCCAGGAGCGGTGTCCCGCACAGAATGCCTTCACGGACTCCAGGAGCCTGTCCTTGGCGAAGCGGCTTCCTCTGATCTTCGCGACTGTGTAGTAAACGCCGTCGTCATTGCAGCTGATGATCGGTCTGATCTGCAGAATTTCACCGACAGTTCCAAGGACAGTCCCGATGCGTCCGCCCTTTTTCAGATACGTGAGCGTATCCATGTAGAAGAAATCCTTGCTGCAGTGAATCCGCTCCTGCATCTGTGCCGTAATCTTCTCAAACGGCCAGCCCTCCTGGAGTTTCTTCGCCGCCCAGACGGCAAAAATGCCGGATCCGATCGAGATATTCTTCGTGTTGAACACGAAAATATCCAGGTCCTCCATCTCCGAGGCCGCCAGCCGCATAGTGTTGTATGTGCCGGAGAGTCCGCTCGATATGCAGACGGCAATGAGGTGCTCGTATCCCTCTTCCCGGATCTCCCGGAACGCATCCTGTACTTCTGCGACGGAAGGCGTCGATGTAGACGGGAATTCCGGATACCTCCTGTAAACTTCTGCAGGATCAATGTCGATGCCGTCTCTGTAATCCTTCTCAGGGTAAATAATGCGGAGGGGAAGAATGCGGATGTCCAGCTCCTTCCGGACAGCCGCCGGAACATCACAGCCCGAGTCTATCAAAACCGCCGTCTTCTGTGCGTTCATGCCAGCCTCCTGTACACTGCTGATTGTAATCTGTCTCTCATTTCGCTATTCTAATACTGATGTCCGGTATCTCTGACAGGTGCGCTGCCTTGTGCAGCTCTTCCCGCAGGGCATAATTCTGCATGCAACTTTCGCCGGACAAAACCTTATCCTGATCTGTACTGTTCGGAGAAAACTACATGACTATTAAAGACTACTTCACATATGATACCACGAATACCACTGCACTGACAGCAGGCGGATCCGCCATCCTGCGCCCCCACGAAGGCCGGGAACTGAAAAGCGGCGGCGCCTGGATCTATGACAACGAGATCGCACGGACGGAAGGAGAGTTTGAGAACGGCGCCATTATCCAGGTGCTGGACTTCGACGGGTATCCGCTTGGGTACGGCTTTATCAACACAAATTCCACAATCCGCATCCGCATGCTCTCCCGCAGAAAAGAGGACGTGATCACACCTGCATTTATCGCCGCGCGCGTGCGCGCCGCCTGGGAATACAGAAAAGCAGTGATTGATACCTCCTCCGCGTGCCGCGTTATTTTCGGAGAGGCAGATTTTCTGCCGGGGCTCACGGTGGACCGCTATGAGGATGTCCTCGTCGTCGAGTCCCTGGCCCTCGGCCTCGAAGTGCCGACGCCGGCAGGCCCTTCCCTGAAAACAATTGCGCTCTCTGCGCTCGTCCAGGTGCTGAAGGAGGAGGGAATCGAAATCAGGGGAATCTATGAGCGGAGTGATGCCAAGGTCAGAGAAAAAGAAGGCCTGCAGCGCACGAAGGGATTTCTCAGTGAAGAGTTCGACACCAAGGTGCCGATCACAGAGAACGGCATCCATTACTTTGTCGATGTGAAAGACGGTCAGAAGACAGGATTTTTCCTGGACCAGAAGCTCAACCGCCTATCCATCCACCGGATCTGCAGCCACGCGGATGAAGTGCTGGACTGCTTCACCCACACAGGCTCCTTCGGCCTCAATGCCGCCTATGCCGGTGCGCGCCACGTCGTCTCCATCGATGCCTCGGAGCTGGCCATCCAGCAGGCCTATGAGAATGCGAAGGCAAATCACCTTGAGGACCGCATCGACTACCTCGTCGGGGATGTCTTTGATTTTCTGCCCGATCAGGTCGCACAGGGAAAAACCTACGACGTCGTCATTCTCGATCCGCCCGCGTTCACCAAGTCCCGCGGCTCCGTGAAGGCCGCCTCAAAGGGCTACCGCGAGATCAACGCAATGGGGCTTCGGCTTGTGCGCGACGGCGGATTCCTCGCGACCTGCTCCTGCTCGCACTTCATGACACCGGAGCTCTTCCGCACAGCCATCGAAGAGGCCGCGCGGGACGCCCACAGGCGCCTTCGCCAGGTGGAATTCCGTCAGCAGGCGCCGGACCACCCGATTCTCTGGGCAGGTGACGCCTCCTATTACCTGAAGTTCTATATTTTCCAGGTGGTGACAGAACGGTAAAAAGAAGCCAACGGCCGTTCCATCATTCCCACACTGATTATTGTGCCATGCAGAGTGCGGGACCTTTCGTCAACAGTCCGGAAGGTCCCGCACTTTTTTGCGCCGCGGCGGCGTGCAGATACAGACGCCGGCATGTGCGCTCAGGCCTTCAGGATCACCGGCTCGCCGGCAAAGGAGAGAACACCTTCATACACCTCGACGGTGCTGCCGCCGATCAAATTGACATACTGCCCGTCCGGAAGATCCACGGCCACGGCGCCTGTGCACCCGCGCGGCGAGAAGATGCCTGTCATGCGCTCTTCTCCATATACATATGTACCGTGCAGATAATCTCCCGGCAGAGCCTCCAGCTGATAGGCGCCCTCTGCAAAGATGGGCGCTCTTTTGATCTCACGAAGTCTTTGCAGGAGCGGTGTGATGTCCTCTCCGCTCCAGTCCACTGTGTCCTTGTCGAACAAGGTGGGGTGATGCACGGCTGATCTCTCCTCGCCGTTGTAGAGCATCGTGATGCCCTTCTGAAAATAATTGAACGCCGTCATGTTGCGCAGCGCCCTGGCGTCCGGGAACAGGAAGTGTGCCCTGGCCCTGTCGTGATTTTCAAGGCATCTGAGCTTGATATAGTTGGCGGGGTAGATGGACTCCTGCCCGGTAACGGCCTCTGCATAGGCCTGCCATGTGCCCTGTCCGGTGATGGCGGCCTTGAAGAGATCATAGATATCATAATCGTAGGCGATGTCAAAGTTCTGGTAGATTTCTGCATCCGACTGCATGCTGATGCCTCTGCTCCTTGCCCAGGCAATGAACCGCGGCTGCACGGATTCAGCCAGCCAGAGAGCACCGGGGCGCACCTGCTCCACCTCCGCTCTCGCCTGCTGCCAGAAATCGCCGGGCACAATGGGAGCCACATCGCAGCGGAAGCCGTCCACATACTGCGCCCACATTTTCAGGGTACCGATCTGATAGCGCCAGAGATCCTTCTTGCTGTAGTCCAGATCCACGACATCGCTCCAGTCGCCGACCCGGCCGCCGAGACTCCCGTCTCCTTTGTGGTAAAACCACTCCGGGTGATTCTGTGCAAGCCAGGAATCCGGCGAGGTGTGGTTATAGACAACATCGATGATGACCTTCATGCCGTGCGCGTGGATGTCCTCTGTAAGGCGAACAAAATCATCCATCGTGCCGAACTCCGGATTGATCTTCCGGTAATCCGAGATCGCATAAGGACTGCCGAGGCTCCCTTTGCGTCCCGCCTTTCCGCTTGGCTGAACGGGCATCAGCCAGATGATGTCCGTGCCAAGTGCCCTGATGCGGTCCAGGTCCCTTCGAACTGCCTCAAAGGTTCCCTCCTCGCTGTAATTTCGCACAAAAACAGAATAGATCAGCCCGTTTCTCAGGGAAATCGGTGTCGTAACGGCCATGACGATTACCTCCGCATTAAGCCCGAATGCATAGAACTGAATTATCTCTCACACCGCATATGCAGATGCAGCTGCGGCGCCGGCTGCAGAAAAAACTGAACGCATCGCCCGCAAAAAAGCGCGGTATGATCGCTCCTGCTAATACTAGCATCTGCGCCGCCGCTTCGTACAGAGCAGATTTTGACCTACCCGTGCAATGATGCTATGCTGAAAAAGATATTTATTCTTCCGACAGGGAGTGATTGTACCAGTTAAAGGCATCTGTTGCCCCCCGCGATATTTACGGGACATCGATGCAGGCATCCAGGACGCAAAGCGGTTACAGAGATATGGAAAAGAAATTATACAAAACGCCTTCTGAATCTATAGTGGAAAATGTCCGGGAGCTGCGCAATGAGGATATCAACGGCTACGGCCGGCTCTTCGGCGGCAGGCTCATGGAATGGATCGACTCCACTGCCGGCCTCGCGGCCGTGCGCCACAGCAACCGCATGGTGGTGACCGCTGCCGTAGACAATCTGCAGTTCAAGAGCGGCGCGCGCCTCGGCGACATCATTGTGATCAGGGCCAAGGTCACTTATGTGGGACACACTTCGATCGAAGTGCGCGTCGATACCTATGTCGAGGATGTGCCGACAGGCCTTCGCCATCCCATCAACCGCGCCTACCTGACAGAAGTCTGCGTGGACAAAGACGGCCGGGCGATCGAAGTGCCATACCGCCTGAAGCCTGAGACGATCAGTGAAAAGGCTGAATATGAGGGCGCTCTGCGCCGCATAGAGAACCGGAAGGCCAGAAGAAAAGAGGGATTCTGAAAAATCCTCCCTGAAGCGCCATGCACTTCAGGGAGGATTTCAGCGTTTCCGGCCTTGCGTCGGTATCAGTTCAGCTCCACAATTGCCTCAATCTCGACCAGAGCGTCCTTGGGAAGTTTCCCGACCTCGATGGCAGATCTCGCAGGGAATTTTCCCTCTGGAAAGAAGGTCTTATAGATGCCGTTCATAGCGGAAAAGTCCTTCATGCTCTGCAGATAGACGGTCGTCTTCACGACCTTTCCCATATCTGCGCCTGCCTCTTCAACGATTGCCTTTACATTGGTGAGAGACATCCTTGTCTGCTCCTCAATGGTATCCGGCATCTCTCCGGTCCCCGCATCCACAGGGAGCTGACCACTGATAAACGCGATCCGTCCCGATGCAATTCTGCCCTGCGCATAGGGTCCAATGGCCGCCGGTGCCTTTTCTGTCGCAATACTGTCCTTCATCTGTACATTTCCTTTCTTTATCTACCTTTCCAAAGATGGATGAGCAGAAGTCATCTTTCTTCATGCAGTCCCAGTCCCGCATGAACACCCTTTGCGGAGAAGTTTCTGCTCAGTGCCCGTGATCAGCCGATGCCGCCGAGGATGACGCCCGCGATCAGGGCTACCAGGCAGAGTACACAATAAACATACTTGGCTACATTGTAGTTGAAATCTCCAAGCTTTGATTTGGATCCCTTGTTGATCTCCGCCTCAACGAATTGCCGTCCGCAGAACCAGAAGAACATGACGCCTGCAAGAAATGCGCCGAGCGGGCAGAGGTAATTGCTGACAAAATCCATCCAGCCCGACACAATACCCTGAATGCAGAGGGCAACCACACATCCGACGATGGCAATCGTGGCGACAGCTTTCTTTCTGTCAAATCCAAGCTTTTCCTGCAGTGCGGCGACGGGCGCCTCATACAGATTGATCAGTGAACTCACACCTGCGAACAGAACGCAGAGATAGAAAATAATCGTGACAATTCTGCCACCCCGCATACCGTTGAAGACATGGACGAGATGGATGAACATCAGTCCGGGACCGCCGGAGCTGAGCTCGCTCCCTGTCGTTGCGATGGAGGGAACGATGACAAATGCTGCCAGGAGAGCGGCAATCGTATCCATGACCGCCACAATCCGGCTGGACTGAATGACGTCCTCGTCATCCTTGAGGTAGGAGCCGTAGATGACTGTTCCGTTCCCGGCCACCGAAAGAGAGAAGAATGCCTGCCCGAAGGCATAAATCCAGAGTTTTGGATTGAGCAGCATAGACGGGGTGATCGTGAAAATATATTTGTATCCGTCCGATGCGCCGGGAATTGTTGCGATATAGATGGCCAGAATAATGAAGAGACCGAAAAGGACCGGCATCATGACCTTATTCGCCTTCTCAATACCGCCTGCAACGCCCATGACCATGATGGCAAAATTGACGATCAGCGCAATGATGATCCATAAATTGTTGCTGAATGCCGCGGCAGTGCTGCCGAACATTCCTCCGATCTTGTCCATATCCTGTCCAAGGCCGGCAAGGTCCCCTGACAGACTCATGAACATGTATTTGAAAATCCAGCCGACCACGCATGTATAGCCGATTGCCAGCATCATGGCACCGACAATCGGGATCATGCCAATAGCCTCACCGAGCTTCCTGTTGCCAAACTTTCTCTCCGTCGCCATGCCAAAAGCGCCAATCGGGCCGGCCTTCGCCGCGCGGCCAAACGCCATCTCGCCCAGAACGCCTGTCGTGCCGACGATAAAGACACAGATAAAATAGGGAAGCAGAAATGTCATGCCGCCCCATTTGGACACCATAACCGGGAATCTCCAGATATTGCCCATACCGACGGCAGAACCGATGCAGGCAAGAATAAATCCTATCTGAGAATCAAATCCATCGCGTTTCTTCTTATCATTCCCCATAAATTCCCTCCTTGATGCCGCATCCACAGCCCCCTTTGCCGGCACCTGTGCTGTAAAGATGAAGCAGGAGCCTTCCGCCCTCTCGCGGAAGGCTCCTGCCATGCAGAACCTGTTGTGTTGTCATTCCCGGATAACGGTGTGCCCTCCCCATCACTCTTTGCGATGAAGGGCATCTCCGCACAGTTTACTGGTCGCAGAGCTCCTCTTTCTTCGGTGCATAAGGCTCAAGCCATGCATGGAAATGGCGCATCGGAAGTGTGCGTCCAAATGTGATCCGGAGATCAGGAATGGTATCGCGGTCCTTATACAGCTGTGTCAGCGCTGCTACGATGTACTCCATGTGCTGCTTGCTGTACTGGCTCCTGTTGATGGCAAGACGGACAACGTTGCAGACCTCCTTCTGCTGCTCGGGTGTCTTCAGATCATATTCCATGGAGAAGTCGCCCAGCTCTGAGCAGCGGATGCCATAGCGGTGAATCATCTCAAGAGAAAGAGCCTGGCCACAGAATGTGTCATGGCCTCTCTTATAGCCGAAGAACTTATCCACATCAATATAGATACCGTGCCCGCCTGCAGGCTGCACAATCGGAACGCCGTTCTTTGTCAGCTCATCGGCAAGATACTGGCACTGACGGACTCTCTCATCCTGATAGTCGAATCTCGCCTCTTCATACAGGCCCTGTGCCAGCGCCATGATGTCGTGTCCGGACATTCCGCCATAGGAATCGTTGCCGTAGGCAGAGATCTGACGCACCTTAAGGAGGTGTCCGATGTCCGTCTTCACTGTGCCGTCCTCGTTAAACTCCGAGAACTTCTTCCAGAACAGTCCCTTGTCTCTGAAGCACAGGCAGCCGCCCATGTTCGCATGCCCGTTTTTCTTGAGAGAAGCGGATACAACATCGAAGTAGGAGAACATCTCCTTTGCGATCTCCGCGATGGACTTATCTCTGTATCCGGGCTCGTTCATCTTGATGAAATAGCAGTTCTCGGCCCATCTTGCACCGTCCATGACATAAGGAATATCGTACTTGTGTGCGATCTTCGCCACCTCGCGGATATTCTCCATGGAAACCGCCTGACCGCAGACAGAGTTGTTCGTAACTGTCGTGTAAATGAGCGGTACGTTCTCAACGCCGACCGCATCGATCAGCTGCTGAAGTTTGGCAATATCCATGTTGCCCTTGAACGGATTGACATCGTAGTGTCCGCTCTCCGGAACCTCAAAAAGGATCTCCTTGTGGAAGAGGTTTCTCGGAATATTGCCCATCTGCTTGATGTTGCCTTCTGTCGTGTCAAAGTGAGCGTTCGACGGAATAGTGAATACCCTGCCGGGCCATCTCTTTGCGAAAACAGGCTTCAGAACATCGAACAGCAGAGTCTCAGCGCAGCGTCCCTGCGGAACCAGGAAGAAGTTGGGTCTCGAGAGCTGATACTGACCACCGTTTACGAAGCCGCCCTGATAATCAACGAGGTACACTTCATCCATTATTCTCTCGACGTCATCGCGGTCAACGCCTTCCTTGAACAGATTGATCAGTCTCTTCTGCTGATCTCCTCTCTCCCATACATCGCGGAAAGCATCGAGCAGAATATAGTACCCCTTGTTGCGGCCGTAGGATTCATCGCCGAGGAACATGGCAGCCCACTGCGTGTCCATCATCGATGTTGTGCCCGAATCGGAGAGGCAGTCAATATAAAGAAGGCCGGCCGGGAATGCAAACTCATTGTAGTGAGTGGCTTCCAGCGCTCTCTGTCTCTGCTCAGCACTGACCCTTGGAATGGTGCGGCTGACAAATGTACAGGACTTAGGGGCTTCAACGTTTAAAGGATATTCCATTTTCTGTACCTCCTGACAATACATGAATGTATACCCCGGTCATCGGCGGTCATCCCCATATGACCCCTGCCGACTGGCGGCCAGTACGTATTTGCTTGATGAGTATGTTTTACCACTATAATAAATTTTTATCAATATAAATCATGCAAATTACCCTGTATTCTGCGTTATCAACAAAATATATTGTATATTTTTGCCTATATTTCATTATTCTTTGAGATTAGTATCACACCATGTGAAAATTTGTGTAATATATTATTATTGTATCCGGCAGGGCTGATGGTCTTTTTGAGGTAATATTTTCTTACTATAATGATCGAAATCCGACATCGGCTGCCGGTATGCTGAAACAGGAGGTTTTTCAGATGAACGATGAATTGTTGCAGAAATATAAGGGGCTCTGTGATTTTATGAGTGACGTGGTTGGCCCGAACTATGAGATTGTTCTCTCTGACCTCCGCAGTGTTCTCTATATCAGGCATGGAGAAATCAGCGGAAGAGAGGTCGGCGCGCCTATTACCGATAATGCGAGACGCCTGATTGAATCCGGCGAATACAGACAGTCTGCCTGGAAGCTCAATTACAGGGGTGTCACCGCGAGTGGCAAGACACTGCGATGCTCTACCTTGTTTATCATGAATAAGAGCAGACTCGAGGGACTGCTGTGCATCAATTTTGACGACACGGCCTACAAGCATCTGGCGGATGAGATTTTCTCGATCTGCCATCCGGATTCCTACATTGAGAGTAATATCACGCTGAAATTGACGGAGAGGGATCCCGAGGAGACTTTTTATGCCAATATTGACTCTGCACTGGACAAGGCATATTACGAGGTGATCGGCACAGACCGGATACAGGGCGACCGCCTTAGCTATGAAGAGAAGCTTGCCATCATCAGCCAGCTGCAGAGCGGCGGGCTCTTTTCCATCAAGGGCGCTGTACCCTACATTGCTGATAAACTGGGTTCCTCCGTATCGAGCCTCTACCGATATATCACCATCGTAAAGAAGAACCAGAAGAAGTCATGAGCCGTCCGGGGCAATTCTCCATTCCGGTGGTAATCTCTGTCCACAGACAGGAAGAGCCGGCAGAAGCATTCCAGACAAATGCTCCTGCCGGCTCTTCTCAGTCTTCCCCTTCCTTGTCAATCTCTTCCCAGATGTGTTCGCCGAAGCGCACCCGCGCGTAGGCCATGATTTCCTCTACAGTCTTCTCAAAGCCAAGTCGCGAGGAATCCAGGCAAAGATCATAATTGCGGGCATCGCTCCAGGTCTGCCCTGTGTGATACTCGTAGTAAGCCGCTCTGTGGCGGTCAATCTGCTCGATGAGCTTCTCCAGCTCATGTCCCCTTGCGCTCTGCTTGTCGGCTGCCTGCTCCATCAGAAAAGCCATGGGCGCATGCACAAAGCAGCTCACAACCTGGCTGCAGTCACGCAGAATATAATCTGCGCAGCGGCCCACAATCACACAGGACTGCGTTTCTGCGAGCTGCTTGATGATCTTCGCCTGATAATTAAACAGATTCTCACTGGAGGTAAAATCATCGCTGGACGGCGAGAGGAGTTCTCCCTGATACACCCTCTTAGACAGTCTTGCGAGCGGACTAAGTTTCTTCACGCTCTCGTCCGCCTGAACGAAGAGCTTCTCGGAAATGCCGCTCTCCTCAGCTGCCAGCTTCATCAGCTCCTTATCGTAGTAATGAATGCCGGCTCTCTTCGCCAGCATCTGCCCTACCGTGCGTCCGCCGGAGCCATACTGCCGCGCAATCGTGATGACAATGTTCTTCATATTCACTCCCCATCCCGGACTAATCTCTGCACCGCTGAACTACTCACCCAGGTAAGCCTTCTGGATCGCTGTATTGTTCAGCAGATCCGCTGCCTTCCCCTCCATTGTAATACGTCCGGTCTCGAGAACATAGGCTCTGTCTGCAATTCCCAGTGCCTTCTTTGCGTTCTGCTCGACGAGGAGGACCGTTGTCCCCTCCTTGTGGACCTCATCGATAATAGAGAAGATCTCATTCACCATGATGGGCGAAAGACCCATGGAGGGCTCATCCATCAACAGGATATCGGGATGGGACATCAGTGCGCGGCCCATAGCCAGCATCTGCTGCTCGCCGCCGGAGAGCGTTCCGGACACCTGCTTCTGCCTCTCCTTAAGTCTCGGAAATTTCTGGTAGATTTTATCCAGCGTCTCTCCGGTCTCTGCCTTGTCTTTCCGCGTAAATGCGCCCAGTCTCAGGTTCTGCTCCACGGTCAGATCCGCGAAAACGCGGCGTCCCTCAGGGACCTGTGCCATGCCCATGCTGACAATCTTATGCCCGGGGACTTTGGTGATCTCCTCGCCCTTGTACAGAATGGACCCGCTCTGCGGATGAAGAAGTCCGGAGAGCGTATGCAGTGTTGTCGTCTTTCCCGCGCCGTTTGCGCCGATCAGCGCAACAATTTCGCCCTTATCAACATGAAAGGAGACGTCCTTCAGCGCGTGAATGACGCCGTAATATACATTCAGATTATTGACTTCCAGAAGTGCCATACTCTTATCCCCTCTCATCACTCGTCGCCGAGATATGCCTTGATGACCTCGGGATTGGACAGAACCTCTTTGGTCTGGCCCTGTGCGAGCACACGTCCGAAATTCAGTACGGTCAGCTTCTCGCAGATGCCGGACACAAGCTTCATATCGTGCTCAATGAGCAGAATCGTGATCCCGAACTTATCCCGGATCAGAGAGATCGTATCCATCAGTTCCTTTGTCTCATTCGGGTTCATGCCGGCAGCCGGCTCATCGAGGAGAAGGAGCTTTGGCTTTGTGGCCATGGCTCTTGCAATTTCGAGCTTTCTCTGCTGGCCGTACGGAAGATTGGAGGCAAGGTAATCGGCATACTGTTCCAGAGAGAACACCTTGAGGAGGTCCATGGCCTCGTCATTCATCTCCTTCTCGACCTTTCCGTAACGGCCGAGATGCATGATGGACTCGAGGAGACTGCACTGGTACTGGTTTTCCAATGCCGCCTTGACGTTGTCCACAACGCTCATCTGATGAAAGAGACGAATGTTCTGGAAGGTTCTCGCAATGCCGTCCTTGTTGATCTCCATCGTCTTGTGGCCTGTGATATCCTGCCCGTCCAGCTTGATAACGCCCTCGTTCGGGCGGTACACACCAGTCAGAAGATTGAAAACAGTGGTCTTGCCGGCACCGTTGGGTCCGATGAGACCGTACAGCTCACCCTTTTCGATGGTGAGGTTGAAATCATCCACGGCGCGAAGGCCGCCGAATGAAATGCTGAGATGACTGACTTCAAGCAGTGCCATCGTTAAGCCTCCTCCTTTTTGCCGCGCAGTTTTGCCATAATCTTTTCTCTCTTTTCAATAGCAGCCGGCGCCCAGTTCACAATCATGACGACGATCAGCACGATGGAGTAGATGAGCATTCTGTACTTGTTCAGGCCTCTGAGAAGCTCAGGCAGCATATACAGGACAGCCGCTGCGATGACGGAGCCTCTGATATTGCCGATGCCGCCAAGGACGACATACACAAGGATCAGAATGGAGACATTGTAGCCAAAGTACTGGCTGGTCGCCTGCATGGTCGCAATGTTGTGGGAGAAGAGAACGCCTGCCATACCTGCCAGTGCGGCAGAAATCGTGAAGGCCATCATCTTGTATCTCACGACGTTGACGCCGATGGACTGCGCCGCAATGCGGTTATCCCTGATGGACATAATGGCACGTCCGTGCTTTGAGCGGATCAGGTTCAGTGTGATGAACAATGCAACCAGCAGAATCACAACGGAGAGCGTGAAGTTGCTGTCGTGCGGCATACCTGTCATGCCCATAGCGCCGGAAATCAGCATCTTGCCGTTGGGAGAAAGCCCCAGTGCCATCTGGTTCTGCAGAGAAATATGAAGTCCCTTCTCATCCACGCCAAGATAGACAGCGTTCAGGATGTTCTTTATGATCTCGCCGAAGGCCAGCGTCACAATAGCCAGATAGTCGCCGTTGAGACGCAGGACCGGGATACCGATCAGGAACCCGAACAGAGCAGTGACTGCCGTGCCGATCAGGAAGGCCAGGAAAAACCGCAGTCCTCCCGGCAGCACGTCCTCCGTCATCAGAGAGAAGATCGCGCTCGAGAAGGCGCCGATACACATAAATCCCGCATGTCCAAGAGAGAGCTCACCCAGAATGCCGACGCAGAGGTTCAATGCAACCGCCGCAATCGCGTAATAAACCATTGGTACGAGAAGGCCCTGCAGATGGCTGGAGAGCAATCCCATTTTCATCAATATTTCGATTACCGCCCATGCCGCGATGACAACTGCATAGGTGATATAGTCCTGTTTCTTAGTTTTCATATCGTTATCCCCTGATCAGACCTGCCTCGCTGAGGCGAAATCTGCGAGTGCGGTTTCGCCAAATGCGGCAGTCGGTGCACCAGCACCGATGCTGCGGTATGAAAATAACGCATCGGCGTCATTTTATACCTTTTCCTGCGTGATCTTGCCCAGCAGTCCCGTGGGCTTGAAGAGCAGAACGACGACAAGAATACCGAACACGATGGCATCCGAGAGCTGTGAAGAAATGTAGGTTTTGGCAAGAATCTCAATGATGCCAAGGACCAGGCCGCCGATCATGGCGCCGGGCACAGAACCGATGCCGCCCAGAACGGCTGCAACAAAGGCCTTGATGCCGGGCATTGCGCCGGTATAGGGTGTGAGCGTCGGATAAGCGCTGCACAGAAGTGCGCCCGCAACTGCCGCAAGGCCGGAACCAATGGCAAAGGTCAGGGAGATGGTCTTGTTGACATCAATGCCCATCAGTGTCGCCGCACCCTGATCCTGCGCGACGGCCAGCATCGCCTGCCCGTTCTTTGTGCCGTGAATGTAGCTCTGTAGAAGAACCAGCACCAGAAGGCTGACAATAATAGTGATGATCGTCACGCCCTGAATGTGGAGCTGCCCGCCGAAGAGAGTGATGCCCGACCACTTCACAACGCTTGTGAAGGACTTCGCATCTGCACCGAAAATAAGAAGCGCCAGGTTCTCAAGGAGATAGGAGACACCGATGGCGGTGATCAGCACGGCCAGCGGCGATGCCGCATGGCGGAGCGGTCTGTAGGCAACCGCTTCCGTGGCAACGCCCAGCAGCGTGCACAGAATAATGGAGGCAATGATGCCGACTGCGGGAGAGAGCCCCATCGTCGAGACCGCCGTGAAAATAATGTAGCAGCCCACCATAATAAAGTCGCCGTGTGCGAAGTTGAGCATCTTGGCAATGCCGTACACCATCGTGTAGCCAAGGGCGATGATGGCATAGATGCCGCCCAGGCTCAGTCCGTTGACGAGCGAAGTAAGAAAACTGATCATAATGACCCTCTCTGTGCCGCTCTTGTGCGGCACCCCGAAGCAAAATCCGCGAAGGCATTTCCGCTGAAGGAATCGTGCAAATGATGCTCCTTTAATGAGAACATCAAAGGGAGGAATGCTCGCATTCCTCCCTCTCCATCTCTGCAGACCTGCAGATATGGTCTGTTACTCTTTATTCAGCGGAGACGTATGCGCCGTCCTTGATCACGACAGCCTTAGGCTCCTTGTTGGGCTCGCCGCTGGCCTCCCATGTCATGTCCTGAGATGTAAGTCCGTCAAGCGTGATCTCTGTCATGCCTTTTTCCATCTTGTCGCAGATATCGGAGACGCTCATATCAGGTGTGATGTTCTCCTTCTCTACAGCAGCCTTGATCGCATAGATTGCATCGTAGCTGTCGGCTGCGAACTGGTTGGGGGTATCGTTGTACTTGTCCTTGTAGCTCTTAACGAAGTTCTGTGTCAGATCATCCTTTGCATCTGCCGCGAAAGGTGTCAGGAGCATTGTGCCCTCGGCAAGAGACTTGTCGAAGTTGTCCACGGTAAGGATGCCGTCGAGACCGTCGCAGCCAAAGAATGTAGGCTTGTAGCCCATCTGGTTCGCCTGCTGGAGGATCAGAGAAGCCTCAGTGTAATAGATCGGCAGGAAGACAAGATCAGCGCCGCCGTCCTTCGCCTTCTGGAGCTGTACGGAGAAGTCTGTCTTGTTGTCGGCTGTGAATGCCTCCTGGGAGACAATTGTAAGTCCGTCGTTGCCGGCCTCAGTCACGAAGTTCTGGTAGATGCCGCTGGAATATACATCGGAGCTGTCATAGATGATGCCGATCTTAGTAGCCAGCTTGTGTTCGCTGATGTACTTGGCAGCTGCAGTGCCCTGTGCGGGATCGGAGAAGCATACACGGAAGACATTGTCGTACTTTGTGCAGTCTGCAGCGGATCCGGAAGGTGTCAGCTGGAACATATTGTCCTGCTTCGTGTACTCGGAAACGGCGATGGAGCAGGCAGATGTCGTGGAGCCGTCCAGGAACTGCATGCCCCAGTCCTTCAGTGTGTTGTATGCGTTGACGGATTTCTGGGAATCAAGCTCGTCGTCCTCGTTCTTGAGCTCTACCTGATAACCATTCATCCCGCCGTTCTTGTTGATCTCATCTACAGCGATCTGTGCTGCATTTGCAACGGCCTGGCCGTAAGCTGCGGCACTGCCTGTCAGAGGTCCGATTGTGCCGATCTTGAATGTGCTGCCGGAAGCGGAAGAAGATCCGCTCTCTGTAGATGCTGTCGCATCAGAAGAGGATGCTGCTGTACTGGAAGATGTGGATGAAGATCCTGATGCACAGCCGGCCATAAGGGTCGCTGCCATCATGGAGGCCATAGCGGCGCCCATTACTCTCTTGAACTTTTTCATAATGTTCCTCCTTGGAATTATACGTATGTCGTATAGTCATACGCGTTTCGTATTGTTTGTATATCTGATTCGTATTGCAGTTATACTAAAGCCTTCAGTTTTTTGCGTCAAGTAATGAATTCACGGAATTTTCAAATTTTCTGACCGCTTCATTGTTCAATGCGCACGATTTGAGTTGAAAACGCTTACAAAGAACCTCTCTGCATCTGCCGCCGTCCGGAATCCCTCTGAAAACATAACAATGTCCCAATAAAAAATGCGCAGCACACAGGGGCCCTTCAGGTCCCCTGTATGCCGCGCCCTTGCGGTTCCTCTTCCTTTATATCAATTGACTATATCCATTGACGTCTGTTGAAGGCATCAGATCTGCATCTGAAATGCACGCAGCCGGAAATCGGGCTGCAGGCGGCTCCCTCAGTGCCGCTTATTCACTGAGCGAATACGGAATCGCGTCAGTGAGGTCGATTGTACCATCTTTTGTGTACACCTTCAACATGTAGGTAATATCTTTGTTGCCGTTCAGTTTGAAAACAGGCAGGTTCACACGGTACGATCCGTCCGTCCACCGGTTCAGCTTCGGCGATGTCAGAATCAGCTGGTTCGAATTGCGGATCTGCAGATAGACATAGCGCACCTCATCCGCATACTGATCAAGGTTCTTCAGCCCTTTCACCTTAAATTCAAGGTATCCCTGATCATCTTCCTTCACCTTGATCTTCGGCTTCATGGCGGAGATCTTGCTGCGCACTTCCAGCGCCTGATCACTGATCGCGGAAGCCTTTCGCATGAATTCGGAATCGCGCATCAGTTCTGTGTTCACATTGTCCAGGCCGTCTCTCTCGATCAGTGTCGGCTCATCGGAGAAAAGATTGACGCCAAGCCCCAGGCGGTTTCCGTCAATATGGCAGCCAAGCGCTGCCAGCGTCGTCGGAAAATCATCAAATGTCGAATACGTGCGCTTCTTCGTGGGATCCTTTACTGTAGGGGCCGCATTGATATAGCACGTATAGACGCGCCGCTGATAGTCCTTGGAGACGTCATTGCAGAAATCTGCGTCCATCGTGGGATGATCACCGGAAATAATGATCGTTGTGTTGTCATACCAGGGCTGCTGCTGGCACCATTCGACAAAGGCTGTCACTTGCCTGCTGGAGCAGTGCATGACATTTGCATACTGATTGCCCGCAAATTCATCATCGCACAGTCTGCATACATACCCGTCAGGGAAATGTGTATCCACCGTCAGCATGGTGAAATTAAACGGCTTGTCTCCGCTGCCCAGCTGCGTCAGCCTCTCTTTGGCAAAGGAGAAGAGCTTCTCGTCCTCGTATCCCCACCAGACCTTATATCCCTGAGGAATCTGTCCGGTCTGAAGGGAGTACTCATAATCCCGGATATCGTAATGGCCATGCTCGGTGAAGTAAAGTCTCCTGCCTCCAAAGGTCGCATTGGAGCCGAGCATCAATGTCTGATCATATCCCTCCTCTTCCAGGATGTCGCCCAGGGTCATAATGCCGGGGAAGAAGACGCTCTGGGAACTCATGCCGTTTGTGTCGAGAGAGGTCTTGAGCGGCAGTCCGGACGTCTGCGCGAACATTGCGCCTACGGTCCATGTGGCGCCGTTCAGGGCGATGCCGCCGTTGAGCTTCGGATCACTTCCCGAGAAGTCCTCATTTTCCTCAGCAAGCTTTGTCAGTTCCGGAATGCAGTTGAAGTCAAAGCCGCCGCCGTTGGCCTTGTCGGCGTACGTCATCTCCATCGATTCCAGATAGATATAGATCAGGTTCCGCTTGTGCTGCGGGAAGGTGATATCCACCATGGAGGGATCCACATAATTATCTGCAATATATGTGGACGGCTTGCCGTAATTGGCGATAAAGCTCCCGAAATCGAGCTTGATCCACGCATAGACGAGTGTGCAGGCAAAACCGGCAAAACTGACGATGAGGCCGATCACCTTCACTCTGCCGATCCACTTTTTCTTCCTTAAAAGGAAGAGAAGGAGGAAAAGAACAGCGGCTGTCACCGCTGCGGGCACAACGCATTTTATCACGTACTTGCCGATCATATCGTTGCCGGTGCCCGTCAGAGGTGCCGTCAGCTCATATATGATCTCCTCCATGTGGAGGTTGCTCCAGTTCGTAAAGGCCCATACTGCACTGGCCGCGAGCCACACCGTGAGCGTCGCGCACAGCACAAAAGCAACAGACAGTATCACACTGCCAGCTTTATGTTTTTTCATGTCAGAAATCTTCATTCCCCGGCTGTACCACCCGCCGGAAGGCTGCCGCATTATTCAAGATAATCTCGGAGCTTCTTTGACCTGGACGGATGGCGGAGCTTGCGCAGCGCCTTTGCCTCGATCTGACGGATGCGCTCTCTGGTGACGCCGAACTTGGCGCCCACTTCTTCCAGCGTTCTCGCGCGGCCGTCGTTGAGGCCGAAGCGGAGAATGAGCACATCCCTCTCCCTCTCCGTAAGGCTCTCCATGCACTCCGCCAGCTGCCCTTTGAGTCCGCTGAACGTCGCAGCGTCGGCGGGACTCACAGAGGTGTCATCGCTGATGAAGTCGCCGATCTGGCTGTCCTCCTCGTCGCCGACAGGCGTATCCAGGGAGACAGGGGTCACGGCAATCTGCTGAATCTCCATGACCTTGTCCGTGGAGATGCCCATAGCCTTGGCGATCTCCTCTTCTGTGGGCTCTCTCCCCAGTTCTGTGGTCAGATCTCTCGTGGTGCGGATGAACTTGTTGATTGTCTCGACCATATGCACGGGAATACGAATCGTTCTCGCCTGGTCCGCGATGGCTCTCGTGATCGCCTGACGGATCCACCAGGTCGCATATGTAGAGAACTTAAATCCCTTGCGGTAATCAAACTTCTCCACGGCCTTCATGAGTCCAAGGTTTCCTTCCTGGATGAGATCGAGAAAACTCATGCCGCGGCCTACATACTTCTTCGCGATACTGATGACGAGTCGGAGATTGGACTCCGCGAGGAAGTTCTTGGCGTCCTTCCCATCCGCGGTCATCTCCTTCAGATCCTTCTCTGTCTTGCCGATGAATTCCTTCTTTTCGTCATAGTAGTCGGTCAGATGAAGATTCTCCAGCGCCTCTTTCAGATACTCCTCTGTCACAGGCGTGTGCCCGCTCTTCAGAAGATTCTCCGCAATATCGCTGTTCTCGATTCTGGTGGCAACCGCCACTTCCTCGTCCGCTGTGAGGAGCTTGACCCGGCCGATCTCCTTGAGGTACATGTGAATCGGGTCCTCTGTGTTGACATAATCGCTCCCGGAATCGAGATTTCCTGTATCTTTCTCGTCCTCCTCAATCTGGCGCAGCTCTTCCTGGGATGCATCCTCCTCGTCATCATCGAGCTCATAGGCATCACTGCCGGAATCACTGTCGTCCATATCAAGAATATCTATGCCCTTGCTCTCAAGAAAAGAAGTGACCTGCTCCATCTTATCGTCGTCAAGACCAAAAGAGGAAAAGGCGTCGTTCACTTCCTGACTGGAGAGTGTGCCGTGATTCTTCTTGCCCTGCGTGAGCAGCTGCGTGAGAATGTGGGTAAATTCAGTAGAATTCTGATTGTTTTCTTCCTTCATAGTATCCTTTTTGGAATTAGATGACTTTGCCATGATTTCCTGTTCCTTTGAGACCGATCCATGAAATGCGTACAAAATCGCCACTTTGAGTTACTATTCAAGTATAGCATGGCCTGTCAAGTGCTTTTTCTGTTTCCTGATTTGCACCGTCTCCGACGGCGTCTGCCGTCCTGTGCAGTCAATGTGCAGATTTATCTTGCATCCGCCGGCGCAATCGTGGCATCATAACTGTTATGCGGCGCTGTGTCCTCTCTCAGGTACGGACAAAATGCCGGCTTTTGAAAACAAAGACGCGGGTGAATGTATTTTCCCATGCCTTCTGCTGAATAAATTCTGAGTTATTAATGAAAGAAACGGAACAAGACTATGGAATACTGGGATATTTACGACAGCAATAAAAAGCGAACCGGTCGGACAATGGAGCGCAATGACTGGAATATGGCCCCGGGGGACTATCATCTGACCGTGCTCGGTGTGATCACTTCCCCCACCGGTTCTTTTCTGATCACGAAGAGGCGGGAAGACAAGGAGTGGGCACCCGGTGCCTGGGAGGTGACCGGCGGCGGCGTCAAGGCCGGCGAGACCTCTGTGCAGGCCGTGAAGAGAGAGGCCCGCGAGGAGACGGGACTTGGCATGGAGGGCGTGCTGCTCGAATATATGGGCGACTACAGAAGCGATAATCCCGCTGAAAAGAATAACTATTACGTAGACATCTATCACCTGACCATAGATTTTTCAGAGAAGGACGTCCATCTTCAGAAGGATGAGACGGCAGACTTCGCCGTCGTGGATCTGGACCGCATCCGGGATCTGGGCAATGCAGGTCAGTTTCTTCATTATGAAAGACTTCTTCCTGTGCTGGAGCGGATTCACGCCGGATTCAGCGACTGACGGATGCTGGCAGGCACCAACTATTGAATACTACAGCGAGCAACAATTCTTCATCTATGACATCATCACATTCTTCATCAAGACCTGACGTGTTCTTTGAGAACGGCTCCATTCCGCAGATTGTCTGGACACTGGCACTGCCCACCATCATCACGCAGGTGATCAACATGGTCTACAACTTTGCAGACACATGGTACATCGGGCGCACGGGCAATGCTGCCATGGTCGCGGCGGCCAATGTCTGCATGCCGGTTTTCGTCATCATGGCCGCAGTCGCCAATGTTTTTGGAATCGGCGGCGCCAGCGTTATTTCCAGATCGATCGGGCAAAAGAATCCAAAGAGAGCCCGCCGCACATTTGCGTTCTGTCTCTATAGCGGACTTGCGGCATCCCTTCTCTACATGGCACTCATTGCCCTGTTCCGTCCCCAGCTCATCCTGCTGATCGGCGGAGACAGCGCCGATTACGGCTACATCTACAGCTATATGTTCTGGACGATGATCGTCGGCGCACTCCCCACCGTAGGAAATGTCCTGTGCGGGCACCTCGTCCGCTCCATCGGCGCCTCAAAGGAGGCCGGCATCGGCATGTCCCTGGGCGGCATTCTCAACATGGTGCTGGATCCACTGTTCATGTTCGTGCTGCTGCCTCCGGGACACGAAGTCACGGGTGCTGCCATCGCAACCATGCTCTCCAATACGGTCTCTCTGCTGTACTTCGTCGTATATCTCCTGCGGCACAGGGACAATCCGATCTTCACTGTGGATCCCCGCGACATCTCCTTTGGGGAACATATTCCAGGCGATGTGCTCACTGTTGGCATCCCAGCCGGGCTCCAGACCACGCTCGCCATGGTCTCCAACATGTTCGCCAATGCGCTCTCCGTCGAATACGGGACGGAGGCCGTCGCCGGCATGGGCGTCGCCAAGAAGATCAACATGATCGCTTTCAACACCTGCATGGGCATGACGCAGGGCGTTCTGCCGCTCTTTGGCTACTGCATCGGCGCGAAGGAGTATACGCGCCTTCGCAAGGTAGTTCGCTACACTGCCAAGGTTCTGGCCATCTACACAATCGGCTGCGTCATTGTCTTCAAGGCAGCAGCGCCCTGGCTGGTTGCCTTCTTTATCGATGAGCCGAAGACCATCGCTTTTGGCACAGAATTTCTCTCCGTCATCGCCTGGGCAGCACCTCTGTGTGCCGTCTCCTATATGGTGAACTCCCTCTTCCAGGCGGCCGGGAGCCGTCTGCGCGCGCTCCTTCTCGCCATCATGCGAAAGGGCGTCGTAGACATTCCGGCGATGTTTGTTTTCAAATCCTTCATTGGTGCGGCGGGCATCGTGTGGGCGACCCCTTTTGCAGAGGTCGTCTCTGCGGCAGTCGCGGTTGTGCTGTACGTCACCTTTATGAAGAAGCTTCCGGAGAAGGCCGCGTAAACTGCCTGTCTTCCGCAGGACTGCATTCTCCGATCGAGTAGGAGGTGGCAATCGCCTCCTACTCGAT
>DEKA01000002.1:34676-47013 GCA_002353635.1 Lachnospiraceae bacterium UBA2734 | reverse complement strand
TTTCATTTGGCCAGTCATAAATCACAGGCGAAAATCTCACCGGAATAAGGAGTTTGTACCCAAACCGTACCCAGCGGGTATAGAAAAATCCCTGTAAGCCTCATAAATTCAAGACTTACAGGGATTCGTGTGTTTATTCCAGCTCAATCGTTCCCGGCGGCTTACTCGTGAGGTCGTACATTACTCTGTTGACGCCCTTCACTTCGTTGATGATCCGGTTCATGCAGATCTGGAGCACGTTCCAGGGGATCTCTGCGGCCTCTGCGGTCATGAAGTCGGAGGTGAGAACGCCGCGCAGAACGACAGCATAGTCGTAGGTGCGGAAGTCGCCCATGACGCCGACTGAGCGCATGTTGGAGAGGGCGGCAAAGAACTGGCCCTTGCCCATGTCGATGCCTGCCTTTGAGAGCTCCTCGCGGTAGATGGCGTCTGCCTCCTGGACGATGTGCACCTTCTCAGGTGTCACCTCGCCGACGACGCGGATGCCAAGTCCGGGACCTGGGAACGGCTGACGGAAGACGAGCTCTCTCGGAATGCCGAGCTCAAGACCGACCTTGCGGACCTCGTCCTTGAACAGGGTGCGGAGGGGCTCGATTGGCTTCTCATCAAAGCCAAGTTCCACGACAAGATCATGCGGAAGACCGCCGACGTTGTGGTGGGATTTGATCACGGCGCTGCCCTTGCCAAAACCGCCGCTCTCTACGACATCAGGATAAATGGTGCCCTGCGCCATGTAGCGGAAGCCGCCTTTCCCGGCGAGCTTTCTTGCCTCGGCGCCAAAGATCTCGACGAATTTCTCGCCGATGAGCTTTCTCTTCTTCTCCGGATCTGTAACGCCCTTGAGCATGGCAAAATACTCATCCCCGGCATTTACACGGATGAAGTTCAGATCACCGAACTTGCCCTTCGGTCCGAAAACAGCCTCGACCTCATCACCTTCGTTCTTGCGCAGAAGGCCATGGTCCACGAAGACGCAGTAGAGTTGTTTGCCGATTGCCTTGGAGAGAAGAACCGCAGTAACAGTGGAATCAACGCCACCCGAGAGGCCGAGAAGAACGCGGTCGCTCCCGATTTTCTCGCGGAGTTCCTTTATAGTCGTCTCCGCAAAGGAGGACATCTGCCAGCTTCCGCTGCAGCCGCAGATATCGATCACGAAATTGTGGAGGATCTTCGCGCCTTCTTCTGTATGCGCCACTTCCGGGTGGAACTGGGTCGCATATAGTTTTCTCTCAGGATCTTCCATGGCCGCCACTGGGCAGTCCGCTGTGTGCGCAGTGACGTGGAACCCCTCCGGCACACTCGCGATGTAGTCTGTGTGACTCATCCAGGTCGTGGATTTTCTCTTCACATCGCGGAAGAGAACAGAGGACGGATCATCCACGATCGTCTCTGTATGTCCGTATTCGCTGACGGGCGCTGTCTTCACGTCGCCGCCGAGCTTATAAGCCATCAGCTGGGATCCATAGCAGATGCCCAGAATCGGCACGCCGATGCTGAACAGCTCAACGGAATATGTGGGAGATGCAGGATCATAGACGCTGTTGGGGCCGCCTGTGAGAATGATGCCCTTCAGATTCATCTCCCGAAGTTTATCGATCGGTGTCGTGCATGGAAGAATCTCGCAGTACACGTGATTTTCCCGGACCCGTCTGGCGATCAGTTGCTTATACTGGCCGCCGAAGTCCAGAACGACGATCATTTCTTTATCCATGCCTCTCCTTTCCTGTCAGAAACGACAGCTGCCTGAATAAGGCGCAGCTGCTGCCTCTGCATAATGATTGCTTCAATAACAAATGCTGCTTCGGAAATAATAATCCCGGGGCAGACAGAACTGTCTCAATTAACCATTCTGCGGATCGAGATATACGGTCTGTAGGTTGCCGTACTGATCTTGATGCCGGTTGCCGGCGTGCTCGCGTGCACAATCTCGCCATTGCCCATGTAGATGGCCACATGACCTGGATAACAGATGATATCACCCGGCTGCGCATCCGCAAGGGAATCGACTTCCGTTCCCTCACTTCTCTGTGCAGCATCCGTTCTGCCGAGACTGATACCAAAGTGTGCATAGACGCTCTGCGTGAATCCGGAGCAGTCCGTTCCGTTCGTCAGGCTCGTTCCGCCGTAGACATAAGGGTTGCCCAGGAACTGCAGCGCATAACTGACAACTGCACTGCCGGACACCCCGCTGGAGCTGGAGGACGACGAACCCGATGACGAGGATCCTGAAGAGGAGTTCTCCGACGAAGAAGATTCCTCTTCCTTGTCCTCATCTGCGCTGACATCATTCGTATTCTCGTTCTCATCAGACTTGGAGCTGGTGTTCTCCTCGCTGCTGCTGGAAGAGCTGCTCGACTCCTCTTCCTTCGAGGATGCGGATTCGCTGGAAGAGGATTCTTCTTTGCTGGAGGATGCGGACGCTGCCGCCTCTTCCTCTTGCTTCTTCCTGGCCGCTTCTGCCGCCTTGGCTTCCTTCTCCACCTGACTGGAAATAGCTGCGTTCTGCTCCTTCAGCTTCGTGGCCAGCGCAGATGCCTCCTGCTGTGCCTCGGCGATCTTCGCATCAACATCGTCGTACTGGGACTTCAGATCGTCAATAGACTGCTGCAGTGCCTGCTGCTCCTGCTCAAGACCTACCTTGGACGTCTCCTGATCGGATTTCTCGTCCTCCAGTTCCGTCTTGGCCTTGTCCACCTTTTTGACCGTCGCCTCATATTGCTTGAGGAGTTTTCTGTCGTACTCGTAGAGCTTCTCTATATACTCGCCCTTGTTGAGCATATCGGAAAAAGATGTCGCCTTCAAGAGTATCTGGACGTAGTCGCTGTCGCCTTTTTCATACATATATTTAATACGTATTTTCATGGCTTTGTACTGCTCGTCCTTCTCCTTGACGGCAGCATCATATTCTTTTTGCTTCTCAGCGATCTGCTTGTCCAGGTCTTTGATCTGCTCCTCCAGCATCTGCACGCTGGCCATGTTCTGCACCAGCTCTGTATTCTTCTCATTGATGGAGTCGGAGATCTCCTCCTGCTGCGTCTCCAGAGATCCCTTTTTGCTCTGGGCGGCACTCAGCTGCTGCTCCGTCTGGGACTTCTGCTGCCTGAGGCTCGAGACCGTATCTGCAGAGGCAGGCATAGCGAGACCGGCACAGAGGCACAGAGAAAGAAGCAGAGCGGTGTATCGTCTGCTGTCTATTCGGTTATTGCGGTGAAAAAGGGGCATTCATCTCTCCGTACAGGTTGCGGCACAGACGTCCGCGCAGAAAAGACTTCTGTTCATCGTCAGTTCGCGGCGCGGCCGCTGGTAATAACAGGATCCTCTTACAATCAGGAATAAATGATGCTTCTGACAATTACAGCTCGCAGGTTCCAACAGTTCTCGGGAAGGGAAGAACGTCGCGGATGTTCTCCATGCCCGTGATGTACATGACAGCTCTTTCGAAGCCAAGACCAAAGCCTGCATGGCGGACAGAGCCGTAACGGCGCAGATCCAGATAGAACTGGTAGCCGCTCTTGTCCATATGCAGCTCATCCATTCTCTTCTCGAGAAGATCAAGGTTGTTCTCTCTCTCGGAGCCGCCGATGATCTCGCCGATGCCGGGAACGAGGCAGTCGCAGGCGGCGACCGTCTTTCCGTCCGGATTCAGCTTCATGTAAAATGCCTTGATCTCCTTCGGATAATCGGTAACGAAAACAGGACGCTTGAAGACCTTCTCGGTGAGGTATCTCTCGTGCTCGGTCTGCAGATCACATCCCCAGTATACCTTATTCTCGAACTCATCGTTGTGCTTCTTCAGCTCCTCGACAGCCTCTGTATAAGTGATTCTGCCGAACTCTGAGTTCACGACATGCTGCAGACGCTCGATGAGGCCCTTCTCAATAAACTGATCGAAGAAAGCCATCTCCTCGGGGCAGTGCTCGAGGCAGTAGCGGATGATGTACTTGAGCATGGCCTCCATACACTCCATGTCATCCTCGAGATCTGCGAAGCACATCTCGGGCTCGATCATCCAGAACTCAGCGGCATGGCGCGTCGTGTTGGACTTCTCTGCACGGAACGTCGGTCCGAAGGTATATACATTGCGGAAAGCAAAGGCGTATGTCTCGACATTGAGCTGGCCGGACACAGTCAGGTTCACGGGCTTGCCGAAGAAGTCCTGGCTGTAGTCAACGGAGCCGTCCTCTTTCTTCGGGACATTCGCCAGATCCAGTGTCGTCACCTGGAACATCTCTCCTGCACCCTCGGCGTCGGAGCTGGTGATTTCAGGCGTATGAACATAGACAAAGTCATTCTCCTGGAAGAACTGATGAATGGCGTAAGCGATAACGGAGCGCACCCGCATGGTGGCTTCAAAGGTATTCGTTCTCACACGCAGATGCGGCATGGTGCGCAGAAACTCCAGCGTATGTCTCTTCTTCTGCAGCGGATAGTCCGGTGTGGACCCACCCTCGATCTCGATCTTCTTTACCTGCATCTCGAGAGGCTGTCTGGCCTGCGGTGTGGCTACAATCGTTCCGGTCGCTATGATGGCGGCGCTGATGTTGAGCTTCGCGATCTTGTCAAAATTCGGAAGGTCGGAGGAATAGACGAGCTGAAGCTTCGTGAAGCATGAGCCGTCATCCAGTGAAATAAAGCCAATATTCTTGGAGTCACGGTTGCTCTTGATCCAGCCGCCGACGGTCACCTCTTTCCCGGTGTACTCATCCGGCTGGCGCATGATGCTGTGAATCTCCACCAGTGAATAATCTTTTCTCATTTCGGACTCTCCTTTACTCCGTGCCGCGTCCTTTGCGGCACCCTGACATCAGCGATCCCATTCGAACCTGTTGCTTCGCTGAGACAAAATCCGCTCAGGCGGTTCTGTCGAATGCGGCATCCCGCAGTAAACTAAAGTGTATCACATGGCGGAATCGCATAAAAGCCTTTTTTCTTGCGTGCCTTTCTATTCAATGATAGAATACCCTTTGTCTATAAAAGAATTTTCCGGACGGAGGGCATATTCGTGAGTGTCGGAACTATCGTTTTAATTATTATACTGGTGGCGCTTGTCGCCGCACTGATCGGTCTTTATTTTTACGGAAAGAAGCTTCAGAAGAAACAGGCCGAGAATGAGGCGCAGATCGAGGCCGCCAAGCAGCCCGTCACCATGCTCATCATCGACAAGAAGAGGCTGAAGATCAAGGATGCAGGCCTTCCGTCTGAAGTTTATCAGGAGACGCCCTGGTATCTGAAGAGATCGAAGCTCCCCATCGTCAAGGCAAAGGTCGGTCCGCAGATCATGAACCTCGTAGCCGATGAGCGCATTTTCGACATGATTCCTGTGAAGAAGCAGGTCAAGGCCATGGTCAGCGGCATGTACATCGTTGAGGTAAAGGGTGCACACGGACAGGCACTGCCCGTTCCGCCGCAGAAAAAGAAGGGCTTCATCGGCCGCTTCATGGACAAAGTCAGAAAGGCCGGCGGCGCAGATGCCGTCAAGTAAAGCAACGACTTACAGATGCATTCCAATATAATGGTGCATTGTTCATAAACGATTAACAAAGAAGGAGGATACAGATTCGTATCCTCCTTCTTCTGTGTTTATGCCCGCAGCAGCGAGTCAGGAGGCATCCATGCCACATGAGATGCCTTCTGACGGTTCAGCATGCCAATGGCACGCGCTTAAAACGGACCGAGCCGAAAGGCGAGACCGCCGTGACATCAAGAGCAGGCGCCTGCCGCCTCCTACTCGATTAACTGGCTTTGGTAGTTCAGTCGGCGTTTTTTGATCTGTGCCAGGTGGGGGTAAATGGATATCCTTACCTATAGCTCCTCCGGCCACACAAATTCCGTGAGAAACCGCTGAAAATCGGGATACCTGTCGTTCAGCCCATCCAGCGCCCGCTGTGCCTTCTCCTTATCATCAAAAATGCCAAAGACTGTGGGCCCACTGCCCGTCATGAGTGCCCGGACGGCGCCGCTCTCAGAGAGGAAGCGCTCCAGTTCTCCAATGACGGGATACTCCTGCCCCGTCTTCTGCTCGAGAACATTTCCGCAAAGAGATGCCATCCCACGCAGATCTCCTCTGTCTATGCAGGCCGCCATGGCATCTACGTCCGGATGCTGGATCTCCTCTCCCGGAATACCGTCGAACGCCTTATATACCCAGCCAGTAGATACATAGAGATCCGGCTTCACGACAACGAGGGAACATTGCGGCGCATGGGGCAGGACTGTCAGCACCTCGCCAATTCCTTCCGAGAGCTGCGTGCCGCCTGCAATACAATAAGGCACGTCCGCGCCGATCGGGAGAGCCAGCTCCTCGAGCCGGTGATCCGGCGCATCCAGTGCATACATTCTGCGAAGAGCCCGCATAACAGCCGCCGCGTCCGCGCTGCCGCCGGCCATCCCTGCGGCAATGGGAATTCTCTTCGTCAGATGGATGAAGAGGCCGCCCTGCAGGCCATATTCCCTGCGCATGATGTCCGCGGCCCTCCAGACGAGATTGTCCTGACCGTCCGGAATGTGCCCGGAATCGGTCTCCACGCTGATCTCCTCTCCGTCCGTCTCGCGAATCTCGATAGTGTCCGCGATCCCGACCGTCTGCATGATCATGCGCACGAGGTGATACCCGTCCGCCCTCCTGCCGATGACGTCGAGGGAGAGGTTTATTTTCCCATATGCCAGTTCTGTTGTCTCTTTCATGAGAATTCCTTAGTCTGCGGATTTGTCCGACAGCCATCTGCCCGCATGCAGATGCCGGTGTCTCTTCACTGCTGTATCCCGCGCTGCCGCGGGCGGGACTGTCATCGCTCTCCGAGTACACCACGTCTTCAACTGGATCCCACGCTATCGCATCTTCCTGATCAGACGCCTTTACTCACTCCACCGCACCGATCAGATCCGTGATCTTTGCGATGCCATGCCGGCGCATGTAATCCTCTATGCCGTCGATGATCTTCACCGTTGCCTTCTGGTCGAAGAAGTTCGCCGCGCCAACAGCGACTCCCGAGGCGCCCGCGAGAATCATCTCCAGCGCATCCTCCGCCGTCATTACGCCGCCCATGCCGATAACGGGGATCTTCACCGCATGTGCCGCCTCATAGACCATGCGCACGGCAATGGGATGAATGGCGGGGCCGGAGAGGCCGCCCGTCTTGTTCGCAAGGACGAATCTTCTCTTCTCCACATCGATCTTCATAGCCGTGATCGTATTGATCAAAGACACAGCGTCCGCACCTGCTGCCTCCGCCGCCTTCGCCATCTCGCTGATGCTCGTCACATTGGGCGTCAGCTTCATGATAACTGGCTGCGCAGCGATCTTTTTGATCTCCGACGTGATGTGATACAGGCTCTCCGCCTTAGTTCCAAAAGCAATCGCGCCTTCCTTCACATTCGGGCAGGAGACATTGATCTCCAGCATGTCGACGCGCTTCTCGCCCGCAAGGCGCTCCACTACATCGAGGTATTCCTGTTCGCTGTGGCCGCACACATTGACGATGACGCGCGTGTGATAATCTTCCAAAAAGCGAAGGTCCCTCTTGACGAATACCTCGACGCCGGGATTCTGCAGGCCGATGGCATTGAGCATGCCGCCATACGTCTCCGCAATGCGGGGTGTGGGATTGCCCGGCCACGGCACACTCGCAACGCCCTTTGTCACCACGGCGCCAAGGCGGTTCAGGTCAACGAATTCGGCGTACTCCATGCCGGAGCCGAATGTACCGGAGGCCGTCATGATGGGATTTGCCAGCCGCACACCCGCAATTGTCACCGACATGTCCGGCCTGCTGCCCTCTGCTAATGCTGCATTCTCTCTCATATCAGTACATCCTCCGCATTGAAAACAGGACCTTCCGTGCAGATTCTCGCGTTATGGACCTTTGAGTGGTCATCGATGTTCTTTGTCTTTGTGACGCAGCCAAGACATGCACCTACGCCGCAGGCCATGCGCTCCTCGAGGGAAAGCCAGCACTGCACGCCCTTATTCTCCCCTGAGGGACAATCCGAGCGGCCGACTTCGCCGAATGCTGCACCGGTGCTGCCCTCTGCAGGCGACGCACCGGCGTCACCTGCAGACTGCTCCTGCGCCAGCGCCTTCACGCCGCGCAGCATCGGCATGGGACCGCACGCACAGATGACATCGAAAGCAATATCTCTGCTGCGCACCGCATCCACCACATTGCCGTGGAAGCCTGCGCTGCCGTCATCTGTCGCAATGATCACATCCGCACAGGCCCGGAATTCATCTGCGAGGAAGAGATCCGCCGTGCGGTAGCCGAGGACTGCGGTGATCTGTGCTGAAGGATCTTTCCTTCTGATCTGCTTCGCCAGCTCCAGAAGGGGTGGCGCGCCGATACCTCCACCCATGAGCAGGACCTTCTTCCCGGTCAGCGAATCGACATCATAGCCGTTGCCAAGAATACCCAGAACGCGAACGCTCTCTCCGGGCTTCATGGAAGACATCTCACCCGTTCCTGCGCCGACGACGCGGTAGACAAGGCGCAGAACGCCCCTCTCTTCGTCCCATCCGCAGATGCTGATGGGGCGCGGCAGGAGCCTTGCCGGGTCATGCAGATAGACGCCGACAAACTGTCCGGGCCTTACGTTCTGCGGAACACAGTCTTCCGGGTACTGCAGCTCCATCGAAAAGACGCCGGTTGCAATCTGATCATTAGATAAAACTGTCAACTCAGTCGTTGTTTTCATGATGAGGACTCTCCTTCCCCGGATGCTGCCCTGGCACTCCACTGTGCATAGGTCTCTCCGATTTCCTTCTGACATCTCTCATGCAGGGTCTTGCGCTCTGCGATGGGCATGCCGGCGGTCTCGATGGGTTTGCCGATGACGATGGTGACATTGGCCGGATGGATGGAAGGCATATGTTCCTCAAAGACATGCCTTGTGCCGATGATGGTCAGCGGTACGACAGGGGCGCCCGCCTTGATGGCGATTTTGAAGCTGCCGCCGTGAAACTCCTGCACCGGATCATCTGTGCGGTTCCTCGTCCCCTCCGGGAAAATAAGGACCGACGTGCCGCCCTTAACCAGATTTGCGGCGTCGATGACCATCTGCACACCTGCCCTGATGTTGCTCCGGTCCAGAAAGAGGGTGTTGATCTGCCTCATCCAGAAATGCAGGAAGGGAATGTTCTTCAGCTCCTTCTTGGCAACCGGGGCCAGCCGTCCCGGCAGCAGCTCAAGGGTGAACAGAAGGTCGAAGATCGAGCGGTGGTTTGCGATATACAGGGCTGCTCTCCCCTTCGGAAGATTCTCCGCTCCGATCAGAGTGCGCCGGCAGCCCGTGGCACGCCGTACAAGACCTGCCCCCCACCGCACATAGGCGGATGCGAACGATGCGCCCTTCTCTCTGCTGAAAATGTCAATGATCAGGGTTATGATGCCTAAAGGAATGCCCAGAATAAAGAACAGCAGCAGAGCGATGACCGCCGCCAGTGCATGCAGATATCCCATTTGTTAAATTCCGCCTTTCTTTGCCGGCCGCTGTCCGGACAACCATGTATAATGAGTTCAATCCCGCATCATTATAGCATACAAGGAGGCGCTGCCATGCTGCTCATCAAGAATGCTCACCTGATCGATCCTGCTTCCCATACGGACGCAGCAAAAGATATTCTCCTGGGTGACGGAAAGGTCATCTCCGTCAAAGACTGCATTCCCGCAGAAGAAGGAATGCACGTCATCGATGCCTCCGGCCTGATCGCGGCGCCGGGTCTTGTGGACACCCACTCCCATTTCCGCGATCCCGGATTTACCTATAAAGAGGATATCCACACCGGCGCTCTCTCTGCTGCAAAGGGCGGCTACACGAGCGTCGTCATGATGGCCAATACGAAGCCGTCCATCGACAATCCTGAGATTCTGAAGGATGTGCTCGCACGCGGAGCAAAGGAGAAAATCCGCATCTACAGTGCGGCGAATGTGACCATCGGTATGAAGGGAGAGGAGCTGACTGACTTCGAGGCATTAAAGAATGCAGGCGCAGTCGTTCTGACGGACGATGGGAAGCCCATTCTCAACTCGCTTCTCCTGCGCGGCGCTCTCCTCCACGCAAAGGCTGTTGATCTCCCTGTCAGTCTCCATGAGGAGGACCCTGCCTATATCCATGAGAATGGCATCCATGCGGGCGCTGCTGCAGAGCACCTGCACATTCAGGGATCTCCAAGTGCCGCGGAGTACACTATGATCCGAAGGGATGTGCAGCACGCCATCGAGACAGGCGCGAAGCTCTGCATCCAGCACATCAGCACAAAGGAGGGCGTGGAGCTCGTGCGGCAGGCGAAGAGACACAATCCCCTGATTCACGCAGAGGCGACGCCCCACCACTTCTCTCTCACAGAGGAGGCAGTCATCCGGTGCGGCGCAAATGCCAAGTGCAACCCGCCGATCCGCACGGAGGAGGACCGGATGGCCATCATTCGCGGACTCCAGGACGGCACGATCGACATCATCGCGACGGACCACGCCCCGCATGCCGCTGAAGAAAAGGCTGTGCAGCCCATCTGGAAGGCGCCAAGCGGCATGATCGGCCTCGAGACGGCACTCTCCCTGGGCATCCGCGAGCTGGTGAATCCGGGATATCTCTCCATGGAGCAGCTTCTCGCCTGCCTGACCTGCAGCCCGGCGGACTATTATCATCTGAACGCCGGAAGGATTACGGAAGGCGGACCCGCCGACCTCGTTCTCTTTGATCCGGACGAGCACTGGACAGTGACGGATCACTTCGCCTCCAAGTCCTCCAATTCGCCTTTTATAGGGGATGAGATGCCTGGCGTCATCCATTACACGATCTGCCGGGGAGAAATCGTTTACGAGCAGTAATAAGAGAGCAGGTCCGGCCGTGTGATAAAAAATCCCTGTACTGCAGCACATTGCTGCGGCACAGGGATTTTGCTTACATTATCGATGATCTGCAGAGGATATTCATTGTCCGCAATGATCCTCTGCTGCTGAATACTCTCTCACTGCACAGATCTTCTGTTGTAGTTAATGAGGCAACCGTCGAGGATAATCTCTCTCTCCTCAGGGGTGAGGTCGCCGAGCGTCACGGTGAACGGCTTCATAGAGCCTTCCTTTACGACGTAGCCCGTGATCTCCTTCGCCTCTTCCTTTACGGCTTTTCTGATGTCCGGGAAGAAGAGATAATCCATCTTCGCAAACGGAAGGTCGCCCTTGGCGATCACGAACGGCAGCATGCCCCAGTTAATCAGGTTGCTCCTGTATCTCTTTGTCGCGTATTCATTGGCGATGTTGGCCCAGCCGCCCAGAACCTTCTGGCAGGAGGCCGCCTGCTCTCTCGCGGAGCCGTCGCCCGGCTTTACCGCAAAGATCACGGAGCCAACGCCCAGATTCTCATGGGCAACTCCTGTAAACTTCTCCTTGATGGTGTGCACGATCGGCCGCAGCTCCGGTACAGCCTTGCCTGCGCATCCGCCCGCCATGAGAGCTCTCTCGCCCTCTCGCACTTCCTTGGCAAGACCCACATAATCCGGTGCCTTTCTGGAGAGTGCGAACTCGGCCAGTCCCTCGGGATTGGAGCGGTAAGAGGATGTCTCGCCGGAAGGAATGAGCTCATCCGTCGTCGTCACGGGATCATGGATCTCCGCAACAACCTTCAGAATCAGGTTCTCAGGAAGTGCCGGCATCTTCGGCCAGTCCTTGATGTTCGGTCCCAGCTGAAGCTCTGTATCCGGATCGGGTTTTCCTGCCGCATCAAAGACTCTCTTCTCGTAGATGCCGCCGTCGAAGTGGTAGCTGTACGAGGGAATATCCTTGTCGATGTCGGTTGCAGGTGTCAGATACCCCTGGTTGGCAGCGGTTGCTGCGATGGATCTCGCATCCATGAGCGCCACATAGGAGATCTGTCCCTTCTGCGGCTTGGAGCCCTCTCTGTTCGGGAAGTTTCTCGTGGAGTGGCGGATCGAGAACGCATTGTTCGCAGGTGTATCTCCGGCGCCAAAGCAAGGGCCGCAGAACGCTGTCTTCAGGATTGCACCGGCATCCATGAGCTTTGCGGCAACGCCGTTGCGGATCAGCTCATAGTAGATCGGCTGGGAAGCCGGGTATACACTCAATGAAAACTTGCCGCTGCCGATATCTTCGCCGTCGAGAATGCCTGCCGCGGCACAGATATTTTCAAAGCCGCCGCCGGCACAGCCCGCGATAATGCCCTGATCTACAAGAAGGCGCCCGTTCACAATCTTGTCCTCGAGATGGCACTCCACCTCGTCGCCGAACGATACCTTTGCTCTCTCCTCGACGCCGTGCAGGACATCCTTCAGGTTGTGGTTGACCTCATCGATGGTGTACGCCATAGACGGATGGAACGGCATGGCGAT
>DEKA01000002.1:29422-34535 GCA_002353635.1 Lachnospiraceae bacterium UBA2734 | reverse complement strand
ATGACGTCGATGCCGATGCGGAAATCCTCGGAGAGGTTCTTAATGCCGGAACCTACGAACTCGAGAACTTTGTTCTTCACAAAGCCGCTCGCAAAGACAGCACCGATGAGGGCGATGTTCACATCGTGCGGACCGACGCCGCGTTTCGGTGCGCCGGTCAGATGGACTGCGATCACCTCAGGGCGTTTGATGTCATAGGTCTGGTTCAGGAGCTGCTTCACCAGCTCCGGGCCGCCCTCGCCCATGGCCATTGTGCCGAGCGCGCCGTATCTGGTATGCGAGTCGGAGCCGAGGATCATGCCCCCGCACTCCGCCAGCATCTCACGCGCGTACTGGTGGATGACAGCGAGGTGCGGAGGCACATAGATGCCGCCGTACTTCTTCGCGGCCGTGAGGCCGAACATGTGGTCATCCTCGTTGATCGTGCCGCCGACTGCGCAGAGAGAATTGTGGCAGTTCGTGAGGACGTAGGGCATGGGGAACTTCGTAAGGCCCGATGCCCGCGCCGTCTGAATGATGCCGACGTAGGTGATGTCGTGAGAAGTGAGCTTGTCAAAACGGATGGCCAGCTCGTCCTTCTTCCCGCTTGTGTTGTGCGAGGAGAGGATCTGCCAGGCCATTGTCCCATCCCTGCCGTCTTCCTTTGTCTCTGTAAGACCGTTTGCCTTCAGCTGCGCTGCCGCGCTGCCGTCATCGGCGATGAACTGATCATCGCCGAGGTAGTACGCTCCTCCCTTTTTGATCTCTACCATGTACTTCCCTCCAATTCTGTCAATCTGTGTAATTGTACAGCACCCTTCGAGGACTCATAATTTCAGATGGAAAACCCGCTTCCCGGACAAGATGTTGAGTTTTTTGTTCAGTCCCTCTTTTATTACTTCTCCGCTGTCTTCTTTGCGTGCGGCTTCTTCACCGGCGGCAGCTCCACCTTCTGCAGGTGCCAGATATCACGCACATATTCCTCGATCGTGCGGTCAGAGCTGAACTTGCCGGCAGATGCTGTGTTCAGAATAGCCATCTTTGCCCAGCGCGCCCTGTCCTCATAGGCAGCCGTAATCCTTCTCTGCGCATCCGCATAGGACTCGAAGTCCTTCAGGATGAAGTACCGGTCTGCGCGGGATCCGTTCTGGCTCTGCAGGAGTGAGTTGTAGAGCGGACGGAACAGTTCGTGGTTGTCCTTTGCATATGTGCCGTCCACAAGCTGGTTCAGAACCCGTCTGACATTCGGATCGCTATTGAAGATCTGCGTCGGATCATATCCGCCGTTATTTTCATAATTGATGACTTCCTTGGAGGAGAGGCCGAAGATGAACATGTTCTCCTTCCCCATCTCCTCAGCCATCTCGACATTCGCGCCGTCCATGGTGCCTATCGTCACGGCGCCGTTGAGCATGAGCTTCATGCAGCCTGTGCCGGAGGCCTCCTTCGAAGCCGTGGAGATCTGCTCGGAGATATCCGCTGCCGCAATGATCACCTCCGCATTGGACACTCTGTAGTCCTCGATGAAGACAACCTTGATCTTATCATGAATGGACGGATCGTTGTTGATGACATCCGCCACGGAATTGATGAGCTTGATCGTGAGCTTGGCGTTCTGGTAGCCTGCTGCCGCCTTTGCACCGAAAATAAATGTGTGTTTCGGGAAGTCCATCTCCGGATGGTCCTTCAGCTCGTTGTACAGATACATCACGTGCAGGATGTTGAGGAGCTGTCTCTTGTACTCGTGGAGACGCTTGATCTGCACATCAAAAATGGACTCCGGATCCACCGTAATTCCGTTGTGCTCCTGAATATACTGTGCCAGGCGGATCTTGTTCCTGTACTTGATCTGCATGAACTCCTTCTGCGCCTTCGGATCTTCGGCGAGAGGCTTGAGCTTCGCAACCTGTGAGAGGTCCGTGATCCAGGCATCCCCGATGTGGGCCGTAATCCAGTCAGCGAGCAGCGGATTGGCGTGCAGAAGGAATCTTCTCTGCGTGATGCCGTTTGTCTTGTTGTTGAACTTCTCCGGGAACATCTCGTAGAAGTCATGGAGAGACTCGTTCTTGAGGATCTCCGTGTGGAGTTTCGCCACGCCGTTTACGGAGAAGCCGGCGACAATCGCCATGTTGGCCATTCTCACCTGACCGTCGTAAATGACGTCCATCTTGCGCATCTTGTACTGCACATCCGCCTTTCCGTCGTAGCGCTGGTGGATCTGCAGCTCGAACCTTCTGTTGATCTCCGCGACGATCTGGTAAATGCGGGGAAGGAGTCTGGAAAACAGCTCAACCGGCCATTTCTCGAGGGCCTCAGCCATGATCGTGTGGTTCGTGTACGCCGTGCATCTCTGCACAATGCTCCACGCATCATCCCACTCCAGCTGGTAGTCATCCAGAAGAATTCTCATCAGCTCCGGCACAGTCAGCGTGGGATGCGTATCATTCATCTGGAAAACAGCCTTCTCCGGAAGGTCGTGGATGTCCTTGTTCCTGGACATGAACTTCTGGATCGCACACTGGATGGAGGCGGATACAAAGAAATACTGCTGGGTCAGGCGCAGTTCCTTGCCCTGCATGTGGTCGTCGCAGGGGTAGAGGACCTCGCAGATCGTGCGGGCCATATTCTCCTCCTCGACAGCCTTCTCGTAATCACCCTTGTCAAACGAATCCAGATGAAAACTGTTCACGGGCTCGGCGTCCCAGATGCGCAGCGTATCTACAAAGCCGTTGCCGTAGCCGATGACCGGCATATCATAGGGAACGGCCTTCACTGCGCGGTACCCCTCCTGACGGAAGAGCGTTCTGCCGTTCGGTCCCTGATAGCTGGTGACATAGCCGCCAAAGTGCACTTCCTGCGTGTACTCCGGTCTTCTCAGCTCAAACGGATCGCCGTTCTCGAGCCAGTTGTCCGGAACCTCTACCTGATAGCCGTTCTGGATCTTCTGTTTGAACATGCCGTAGCGGTAGCGGATGCCGCAGCCGTAGGCCGGGTAGTTAAGTGTCGCAAGGGAATCCAGAAAACATGCTGCCAATCTTCCAAGACCGCCGTTTCCGAGGGCGGGATCCGGCTCCTCGTCTTCAATGCGGTTGATATCAAAGCCCAGCTCCTGCAGCGCTTCCTTAATCTCTCCGTACGCCTGCAGATTGATCGCATCGTTGCCGAAGGCTCTGCCCATCAGAAACTCCATGGACAGGTAGTACAGCGTCTTTGGATTCTGCTCATCGAAAGCCTTCTGGGTGCGCATCCAGTCATCGATGATCTGGTCTTTGAGTGCATACGCCGCAGCCTGGAAAACCTGCTGCCTCGTCGCCTCGCCGAGCTCCCTTCTGTACATGGTCTTGACATTGTACTCGACGCTTCTCTTGAACAGCTCCTTGTCGAATTTGATCAGTGTTTTTGTAATCATCCGGTTCCTTTCCCTCAAAGAATGAACGTGATCTCTGTTCTCTGCCGCATGCCGGACTGCTCCGCAGAATGAATGCGGGGTGCTCCGCAGAGCTCTGAACAGAAACAAAAAGTGCCGTTAAATATGAGTAAAGGATACACCGCAGGGCTTCTCTGCCCTGCAGCGTATCCTGCAATATCTGTCATTGTCGCCCAAAATTCCGGTTATGCACGCCGCTTAGCGGACCGTGAATTGTGGTCCTGACACACACCATCACTTTTTCTCCACGCCGATGACTGCCTTCTCGCCGTTGATGTTCCACTCCTTTTCGTTTGCAAGCTTCACATCCTTCTCCACAGCATCTGCAAGGACCTTTGTCGTGATAGCCCTCTCGTTCTTCTTCGCGATGTCATAGAGATGATCGTTGCCGCCGATCGAAAGTCTGATGCGGTCCATGACCTCGAACCCGGAATCCTTGCGCATCGTCTGGATCTTGCTGATGAGCTCAGCGACAAGGCCCTCCTCGATCAGTGCAGGGGTGAGGTTCGTGTCGATGACAACCGTTGTGCTGCCCTCAGAGAGGCCGTCCTCCTGGGATACAAAGCCGGGCTTCTGCGTCATGTCGATCAGCAGATCGTCCTTGGAGAGCTCGATGTCTGTGTCGCCGTCCTGCAGGTGAAGGTTCTTCCCAGCGTTCAGCTGGTCCATGGCCTCATTCCCGTCCAGCTCCGTCAGAGCCTTTTTGATGAAGCCGAGGTGCCTGCCGTATTTAGGCCCTACCGTCTTGAGCTGCGGCTTAAATGTATAAGTTGTATATGCTCTGACATCGTTCGTGAACTCAACCTCCTTGACGTTGAGCTCATCCTCGATGATCGTAACATAGTAGTCGTCAAGCTTCTTCGGCGCCTTCACATACATCTTTGCCAGAGGCTGTCTGTTCTTGATGTTGGATGTGTTGCGGCATGCGCGGCCCATCACAACGATCTTGAGCACCTCTTCCATGGCGGACTCGAGTTCCTTATCTATCATCTTCTCGTCTGCCACAGGGTAGCGGCAGAGATGGATGCTCTCCGGTGCGCTCTTGTCCACGGAGCGGACGATATTCTGGTAGATATCCTCCGTCATGAACGGGATCATGGGCGCTGCGCACAGGCACACATTCTTCAGCGCCGTGTACAGGGTCATGTAGGCATTGATCTTGTCCTGCTCCATGCCCTTGGCCCAGAATCTCTCTCTTCCTCTTCTGACGTACCAGTTGGACATATCATCCACGAAGTCCTCGAGGACGGCCGCCGCCTCAGGAATCTTGTAGGCCGCAAGGTTGGCATCCGTGTCCCCGATCATGGAGTTCATCTTGGAGAGGAGCCATCTGTCCATGACAGAGAGCTTGTCGTACTCCAGCTGATGCTTCGTCGGATCGAACTGGTCGATGTCCGCATACAGCGTATAGAACGCGTAGGTGTTCCAGAGGGTTCCCAGGAACTTGCGCTGTCCCTCCTTCACGGCTGCACCGGAGAACTTCTTCGGCAGCCACGGTGCGCTGTTCGTGTAAAAATACCAGCGGATCGCATCTGCGCCGTACGTATTCAGGGCTTCCATGGGATCCACGGCATTGCCCTTGGACTTGCTCATCTTGTCGCCGTTCTCATCAAGGACAAGGCCCATGACGATGACGTTCTTGAAGGCCGGGCGGTTGAACAGGAGCGTTGCCTCGGCATGCAGAGAATAGAACCAGCCTCTCGTCTG
>DEKA01000002.1:0-29368 GCA_002353635.1 Lachnospiraceae bacterium UBA2734 | reverse complement strand
TCGAACCAGCAGTCGATGACCTCAGGCACTCTGTGCATTGTGCCGCCGCACTCGCACTTGATCGTCACTTTGTCAACGTAAGGTCTGTGGAGCTCGATCTTCTCCGCGGACGGATCTCCGGAGAGCTCTGCCAGTTCTTTTCTCGAGCCGATGCAGATTCTCTTGCCGCAGTCCGGGCACTCCCATACAGGAAGAGGTGTGCCCCAGTATCTGTTGCGGGAGAGCGCCCAGTCCTGAATATTCTCCAGCCAGTTGCCAAAGCGTCCCTCGCCCATGGTCGGCGGAACCCAGTTGATCATCTTGTTGTTGCGCACAAGATCGTCTCTGACTGCCGTCATCTTGATGAACCAGGACTCGCGTGCGTAATAGATGAGAGGCGTATCGCATCTCCAGCAGTGCGGATAATCGTGCTCAACCTTAGGGGAAGCAAAGAGCAGACCTCTCTCAGCGAGGTCCTTCAGCACCTCGGGATCGCAGCTGACTGCGCCCTCGTCGATCTCGTGCTGTGTGGGCTTGCAGCGCATGCCCGCAAACTTGCCTGTCTCGGGCTTCATGCGGCCGTGGTCATCCACCATCTGTACGAAGGGCGCATCATATCTGCGGCCGACCCTCGCATCATCTTCACCGAAGGCCGGGGCAATATGTACGATGCCCGTGCCGTCTGTCATGGTGACATAGTTGTCGGCATAGACAAAGAAAGCTTTCTTGTGCTGCTTCGCCACCGCGTCTGCGGCACACTGATAGAGCGGCTCATATTCCCTGTATTCGAGATCTTTTCCTTTGTAGCTCTCCAGGACCTCGTAAGCGGGTTTGCCCTCCGGATTCTTCTCCTTGTCTTCCGCCAGAGGCCCGAGAACGGTATCTGCAAGCGCCGAGGCAATATAATAGGTATAGCCGTCGATGCACTTTACCTTCACATACTCGTCGTCAGGGTTGACGCAGAGCGCGATATTGGAAGGAAGCGTCCACGGCGTTGTGGTCCATGCCAGGAAATATGCATCCTCCCCCTTCGCCTTGAAGCGGACGATGGCGGTGCGGTCCTTGATCTTCTTGTAGCCCTGTGCTACCTCATGGGAGGAGAGGGGCGTTCCGCAGGAAGGGCAGTAAGGAACGACCTTGAATCCCTTATAAAGAAGCCCCTTCTTCCAGATCTCCTTCAGTGCCCACCACTCGGACTCAATATAGTCATCATAATAGGTGACATAGGGGTGCTCCATGTCGGCCCAGAAGCCAACCTTATTGGAGAACTTCTCCCACATCCCCTTGTATTTCCACACGGACTCCTTGCACTTCTTGATGAAGGGTTCGATCCCGTACTCCTCGATCTGATCCTTTCCCTCGATTCCGATCTCCTTCTCGACCTCGAGCTCGACCGGCAGACCGTGGGTGTCCCATCCGGCCTTTCTGGGCACCTGCTCACCCTTCATGGTGTGGTAGCGGGGGATCATGTCCTTGATGACACGTGTCTCGACGTGGCCGATGTGGGGCTTGCCGTTGGCAGTAGGCGGTCCATCATAGAACATGTAAATAGGATGACCTTCATTCTCCTTGACACTCTTCTCAAAGATCCTGTTGTCGTTCCAGAACTTGACGGTGTTCTCTTCCCGCTCAACGAAATTCAGGTCCGGGTTGACTTTTTTATACATCTGTACCTCCTTCACGCGCCTTTCTCGTCAGCGCGCGGAAAATTAGTATTGCCGTCTGATTATACGGCCGCAGGGAAATTCACGTCAAGGCATGCGCTTCTTTCGCATTGAATACGCCGTCTGAAAGTAGTATGATGCAAATAATGTGTTCACACCTGTCAAGACTGCATTCCGACCTACGGCTTTCTTCGCAGGAGCCGGGATGAAGTGCCGAACAGGAATCAGAATTTGCACGCCGCACAGCTGGCGGCATGGGAGGAAACAAATGGACAGACAGAACCTGACTCTGCTCACCGATCTGTATGAACTGACCATGATGCAGGGTTATTATAAGCACAAGGACGAGAACAAGACCGTCGTCTTTGATGCCTTTTTCCGCAACAATCCCTTTGGGGGCGGATACTCCATCATGTGCGGTGTCGAGCAGTTAAAGCGCTACATCGAGGATCTTCACTTCTCCCCGGAGGATATCGAGTATCTGAGAAGCCTCAAACTCTTCGATGAGGACTTTCTGGATTACCTGAGGAATTTTCAGTTCCACGGCAGTATCTACTGTATGCCCGAGGGAACGCTTATTTTCCCCAGGGAGCCCCTCGTGAAGGTCGTTGCGCCCATCATGGAGGCGCAGCTCGTTGAGACCGCCATTCTCTGCATCATCAACCACCAGAGCCTGATTGCCACAAAGGCGGCCAGAATCGTACATGCCGCAAAGGGCGCTCCGATCATGGAGTTCGGCCTTCGCAGATCGCAGGGACCTGACGCCGGCACGTACGGCGCAAGAGCCGCCGTCATCGCAGGATGCGCAGGCACATCCAACGTGCTCACCGGCGAGCTCTTCGATGTTCCCGTCATGGGCACCCACGCCCACAGCTGGATCATGAGCTTCGACAGCGAGCTGGAGGCCTTCAAGACCTACGCCGATCTGTATCCTTCGGCCTGCACGCTGCTCGTGGACACCTATGATACCCTGAAATCCGGTGTGCCCAATGCCATTAAGACATTTGACTATATGAAGAAAAAGGGTCTGCCGCTCGATCACATCGGCATCCGCCTCGATTCCGGCGACCTCGCCTATCTCACGAAGAAGGCGAGAAAGATGCTCGATGACGCCGGCTATCCGCAGGCAAAGATCACCTGCTCGAATGATCTGGACGAATACCTCATCCAGTCCCTCTTCCAGCAGGGCGCCTGCATCGATTCCTTCGGCGTCGGCACGAACCTCATCACAGCCAAGGACAATCCGTCCTTTGGCGGTGTATACAAGCTCGCTGCAGTAGAGCGCCCCGACGGAACATTTGAGCCCAAGATCAAGCTCTCCGAGAACACCGAGAAGATCACCAATCCCGGCAACAAGAAGACATACCGCGTATACGAGAAGGGCTCCCACAAGATCAAGGCGGATCTCATCTGCTTTGAGGACGAGACCTTCAGAGAGGACGAGCCGCTTGTTCTCTTCGATCCCGCAGAGCCCTGGAAGAAGACGACACTCCAGCCCGGTGAGTTCACCCTCAAGGAGATGCTCATTCCGCTGTTCATCAACGGGCGCTGCGTATACGAATCCAAGCCTACCATGCAGATCAGAGACTACTGCCTGAAGGAACAGGACACCCTGTGGGAGGAGTCCAGAAGACTCACCAACCCTCATCAGGTCTACGTCGACCTGTCCCAGAAACTCTACGACACCAAGATCCAACTGCTCGACGAGATGTCGAAGCAATGAGCGGGGCTGCATGAGGAAGAAAAAGCTGGGAGCGAATTTATTCGCTCCCAGCTTTTTTCTGACGAAGGACAATTCGGCGAACGCCTACTTCTTTTTCTTCTTTTTCTCTTTTCCCTTCCCCTCTTTATCCGCGCTCTCGCTGAAATCCTCTTCCACGCTTCCCTTTATGCCGGGCAGTGTATACCTGGCCTCAAACTCTCCGACCTCCTGCCGGAACTCCAGCTTGTCGGCCTCCTGCAGGTGGTTCAGGTACTCGTGGGTGTCGAATCCATCCTCACCTACCTGGCTCATATGTACCGCGATGTTGTTGCAGTGATCGGCGATTCTCTCGCAGTCCGTCGTGATATCCTCCAGTGTCATCCCCATCTCAATCGTGCATTTTCCCTTGCGGAGCCTGCGCACATGTCTCTTCTTGAGTTCCTCATTGAGGCCGTCAATCACTTCCTCCAGCGGCTCAACCGTTGCCGCCTTGGCATTGTCATCATTCTGAAAAGCCGTGACAGTGCGGTCCACGATGTCCTTCAGCGCCTCGTTGAATACGCGCAGCTCGTCCTTTGCCCTGTCGGAGAAGTCCATCTTTTTTTCATGCACCTCAGTCATCGACTGCACGATATTGAGGGAGTGATCGGTCATTCTCTCGAAATCTCCGATTGTGCGCATCAGCAGTGCGAACATGTGCGAATCCTTCGCCGTGAACCCCTTCAGGCTGCTTATTTTCACAAGGTAAGAATTGAGCTCATCCTCGTAGTCGTCGACGGTCTTCTCGAGGCTCTCCACCTTGGATACTTTTTCTGCGTCATACGAAAGCACCGTATCCAGGGCAAGGTTCAGCGTCTCCCTCGTGTATTCACCCATCTTATCGACAGCACTCTTGCACTGCTCGATACCAAAAGAGGGAGAAGTAATATACCGCGCATCCAGGATCTGCAGTTCCTTCCTGCTGCCCTCGGTTTCTCTCTCCTCCTGCGTGATGGGAACGGCCTTCTCCACCATCTTCACGAGAATATCGGAGATCGGGAGCATAATGAGCACGGCCGCAATATTGAATATACTGTGGAACACGGCAATGATCACCGGCGTCGCCTGCACATTCATGATGGGAAAATGAAAGGCCGCATTGAGGGAATAGAAACCGACCATGAAGGTCGTTGTTTTCAGAATGCAGTAGAAGAGCTGGATGAGTGCTGCTCTTCTTGCATTGCGGGATGCGCCGATGGCGCCAAGGACGCCCGTGATCGCAGAGCCGATGTTCTCGCCCATGATGACGGGGATAGCGCTCTTCATCTGCAGAACGCCCGTGAGGGAGATCGACTGCAGAATACCGATGGAGGCTGAAGAGCTCTGCAGAATCACCGTGATGACAAGGCCGGCTATGAGGCCGAGAATCGGATTGGAGAATGCTGTAAGAATACCGGTAAACGACGGATTGTCCGCCAGAGGTGCCGCGCCGGAACTCATCACATCCATACCGATCATCAGCACAGCGAAGCTCGTCATGATGCCGCCGACATCACGGCTTCTTTGCTTCTTGCACAGCATCATCATAAAGACACCGATGATGCCGATGATCGGGGAAAAATTGGCAGGCTTGAGCAGCTGCAGGAAGAGATTGTCTCCCTGGATGCCCGTGAGGGAGAGAAGCCAGGCTGTGATCGTTGTGCCGATGTTGGCACCAAGAATGACGCCGACTGCCTGCTGCAGCGACATGATCTCGGAATTGACGAAGCCCACAACCATGACGATGGTCGCGCCGGAGGACTGGATGACCGCTGTGACCAGCATGCCAAGAAGCGCGCCCTTCCACTTGTTGGATGTGAGAGACTGCAGAATCTGCTCCATCTTTCCGCCGGAGACCTTCTTCAGGCCATCTCCCAGCGTCTGGATGCCGTACAGGAACAGAACGAGACCGCCAAGAACACTCAGTACGCTCAGAACACTCATAACACCTCCGCCCCGGCAGCGCCCTCGCCGCCACGGCTGCTTTGATCAAATCTTCGTTAAATCCATAATAAATCAAAGTAAAGTGTATACGAAAGCGTTCTTTTCGGCAAGTGTGGCGCGATGCCAAAAAGGCACGGGACAGCAGTTTTCGCTGCTGTTTTCTGTGCCGCTCTTCTGCCGTCAAAGCATGCGGACAGCAAAAACCGCCGGGGCAGCACGCATGGTGCGGCTCCGGCGGACTGTCTTCAGCGGATCGTATTTTCCATATCTACCAGGAAATTCTCGACTGTGCCAAGGAGTGTTTCCTCGTCCCGCACCGTAACGCCCGTCAGTCTGTAAGTATATTCCCAATAAGGAAGTCCCTTCAGCTCCCCCTTCGGCATCCCCTTCGGGAAGAAGGCGAGGGCAGGTCTGTAGTGCGCAAGAAGCTTTGGAAGATTCTCCACCCTGACCTTTGCGTCCCGCGCCATGGTGTAACGAATGGTTCCCGTCTGCGCTGTATCCGGTCCGCCCGTGATGTCCACGAGGTCGAGCCGTGCCGCCACGGCCCGGATGAGTGCGATGCGAAGGAGGTTCTGCGCAGCCGCAGGGATCGGCGAGCCGAAGCGGTCGATCAGCTCATCCTTCATCTCATCCGCATCAGCAGTGCCGGAAATGGCAGAAATTCTCTTGTAAATATCGAGCTTTTGTTCCTCGTTGACGATGTAGCTCTCCGGAATGAAGGCGTCTACACTGAGGCTTACGCGCACGCTCCGCTCCTCCTGCACCGGCTCTCCCTTCGCCTTCTTCACCGCCATCTCAAGGAGTTTGCAGTAGAGATCATAGCCGACGGCAGCCATGTGGCCGTGCTGTGCCCTGCCGAGCACACTGCCTGCCCCTCTGATCTCCAGATCCCGCATCGCGATGCGGAAGCCGCTGCCAAGGTCCGTGAATTCTCTGATCGCCGCAAGGCGCTTCTCTGCCTCCTCCTTCAGCACCTTATCCTTCTTGTACATGAGGTAGGCATACGCCCTGCGGTTGGATCTGCCGACGCGCCCGCGCAGCTGATAGAGCTGTGCCAGTCCCATCCTGTCGGCGTCGTGCACGATGATCGTATTGACATTGGAGATATCGAGTCCCGTCTCGATGATCGTGGTTGAGACGAGCACATCGATCTCCCCGCTCACGAAGTCATACATAATCTTCTCGAGCTCTGTCTCCGTCATCTGTCCGTGGGCGTACGCAATCCTCGCCTCCGGCACCTGCTGCTGAAGGCGCGCCGTCACCTCGGCGATGTCGTTCACGCGGTTGTAGACATAGTAGACCTGTCCGCCGCGGGAGAGCTCGCGCAGGATCGCCTCGCGCACGAGCTCCTCGTTGTATTCCATGACATAGGTCTGGATGGGGACCCTCTCCTGCGGTGCCTCCTCGAGTACGCTCATATCGCGGATGCCGACAAGACTCATGTGGAGCGTCCTGGGGATGGGCGTCGCAGAGAGCGTGAGGACATCCACATTTTCCTTCATTTTCTTGATTTTCTCTTTATGCGTGACGCCGAATCTCTGCTCCTCATCGACGACAAGAAGCCCCAGATTCCTGAACTGCACGTCTTTGGAGAGGAGCCTGTGCGTGCCGATCACGATGTCCGCCTGTCCGGTTCTGATTTTCTCCAGCGCCTTTTTGATCTCCGAGGAGGTGCGGAATCTCGAGAGCATCTCGATGTTCACGGGGAACTCCTTCATGCGCTCCGTGAAGGTGTTGAAGTGCTGCTGCGCAAGGATCGTCGTGGGCACAAGGACGGCGACCTGATACCCGTCCTGCACGGCCTTGAAGGCTGCGCGGATGGCGATCTCCGTCTTGCCGTAGCCTACATCGCCGCAGATCAGGCGGTCCATGATCTTTGTGCTCTCCATGTCCCGCTTTGTGTCCTCGATGGCAGTCATCTGGTCCGGCGTCTCCTCGTAGGGGAACATCTCCTCGAACTCTTTCTGCCAGACGGTATCCGCGCTGAAAGCATGCCCCTTCTGCGCCTGCCGCTTTGCATAGAGCTCCACCAGGTCCTGTGCGACCTCCTCGACGGCTCCCTTAACCTTGTTCTTGGTGTTCGACCACTCCGCGGTGCCCAGCTTGTTGAGCTTAGGCTTTGCCGCCTTCGCCGAAGCGTATTTCTGCAGAACATTCAGCTCAGTGGGAAGGACGTAGAGAATGTCCCCGCCGCCGTACTCTATTTTCAGATAATCGCGGAAGGTCCCGTCCAGTTCAATCTTCTCGACGCCCCGGTAGATGCCGATGCCGTGATCCTCGTGCACGACGTAGTCGCCGACCTTCAGATCTGAAAGGCTGGCAATCGTCTCGCCCTCCGGGCGCTTCTTTTTCTTCTTAGGCTTAGCCTCCGCGCCGAAAATATCGGTCTCCGCGATCACCGAAAACTGCAGATCAGGATATGAGAATCCCTGTGAGATATGCCCGTAGTAGGTCATGATCTCGGAGGGCTCGAGCACTCTGTCCGGATTTTCGCTGTAAAAAGCAGTCAGCCCCTGTGCCGTGAGATCCTGTGCTAGCCTCTTCGCCCTCGTTCTCGAGGCCGAGATGATGATCACCTTATAGTGCTCTTTCCTGTATCTGCGAAGGTCGGAGAGCAGGGCGTCCATGCTCTTGTTGTAGGGCGCAATGCTCTGTACATGGAGCAGAACTGCCTGACTGTCATCAAAATACGGACTCTTCGTGATAAGGCCGGAGAGCCCTGCGCACCTGTACCTCGAAAGGACGGCACAGATATGCTCCTCCCCGGAAAGGATATCCATCTGCCCGGGCAGCGCATATCCCTTCTGTGCCCGGCTGATCATGCTCTCGCGAAACTCTGTCTCGACCGCAGACGCCTCCTCGTGGACGCGCGCAGGCTCATCGAGAAAGACCATGGTGTTCTCCGGAGGGAACAGATCAAGAAAGCTCTCCGTCTCCGGATAGCAGTAATGGATGCAGCTCTCAAGACACCCATAGTCATGGAACTCCAGAGCCGCCTCCAGCATGGAGGATATTTCTTCCTCGAGGCGGTGTGCCGCCTCCATTTCGCCGTTTTTGCGGAAAGCAGCTGCAGTCTTCTTCAGCTCCTTCTGTACGCGCTCTGCGCCGTCCTGCAGACGTGCCGGTGTCAGAATCATCTCGGAGGCGGGATAAATGCGTACAGCGTCCATCTCCTCGATGGATCTTTGGCTGCGCACGTCAAAACTGCGCAGGGATTCCACCTCGTCATCGAAGAGCTCAATTCTATATGGGTTCTCCTCCGTCAGGTCGAAAATATCGATGATGCCGCCGCGCACGGAGAACTGTCCGGGACTGTCGACCTGCCCCGTCTTCTCGTATCCCATCCCCACGAGGCTCTCCGCGAGCTCCTCCTCAGAGACGGTTCCTCCCTTCTCGATGGAGACGATGCTCTTTCGCAGAACGCGAAGGGGCACCTGCGGCGTCTCGAGGGCAGCAAAGGTCGTCACGATCGTCGCCGGCCGCCCCTCCATGATGCGCCGAAGGCTCTTCAGCCGCTCTGTCTCGATTTCGCGTCCGCGCAGATCTGCCTGATAGAAGATGAGGTCCTTGGCCGGAAAGACGCTGGTGCTGCAGTCGTAAAAGAGATATTCCTGCTGAATCTCCCTGGCCCTCTTCTCGCTGTAGGTCACGATGACGCGAAAGCGCGCAGAAGACATGAGGGCATTTTCCCTCGTCAGAGCATAGATGAGATGGAGCTTCTGGGACGATGTGCACCCGGAAGCGAGGATCCTCCCCTGCGGCGCAGAGAGCGCCTGCACTATTTTGTTGTATTGCTCAGATGCATGGAGCGGTTCTGTCAGTGATCGCATCGCACGAATAACTCCTGTGAGGACATTTGCCTGTCTGTGGTTTCTCAACCATTGTAGCGGCACATCGCCTTGTCAATTCCCTCTTCGAGAATGCAGCGCACTGCGTCGGCAGCGCGCGCCTCGGCATCGTCAAGGACCTTGCGGTCCTCTCCCTTCGGGTGACCGAGAACATAGTCGGCAAGATCTGCATCGGGGCTCGGCTTTGCGCCTACGCCGACACGGATTCTGTAAAAATCGCCGTCTCCCATATGCAGCACAATGTTCTTAAGACCGTTATGTCCGCCGGCGCTCCCTTTTGCGCGGATGCGGAGCTTTCCCTCCGGCAGATCGATGTCATCCGAAATCACGATGAGATGGTCTGTGTGGTCGATCTTATAGAAATCAATGCCCTCGCGCACCGCCTCCCCGGACAGGTTCATATAGGTGAGCGGCTTCATCAGAATAACCTTTTTGCCGCCTATCCTCCCTTTTCCCGTCAGGGCCTTGCCCGTGCGCACCGGACCGCTCACCTGATACTCGTCCACGAGCCGGTCGATCACGTCAAATCCCACATTGTGCCTTGTGCCGTCGTATTCTCTTCCGGGATTTCCAAGACCGACAACCAGATAAAATGAATCTTCCATAACAATAACTCCGTCTTTCTTTCGATTGGACAGGGCGAAATCCGTCCTCTTTGCCCCGCCATGCTGTGCACAACCGTAAATTGCAGAAGGAGGTGCATACGCACCTCCTTCTGCAATTCATTTCCGCACAGTGTAATAATTCAATAAACAAACCTTTACTGCTCTTGAGAATCCTCAAGGCTTTCCTGGTATTTGTCCAGGATGGTCTTCTCCAAAATATCCCGAGTCGCCTGATTAATCGGGTGCGCGATATCGCGATACTCGCCGTCTGCCGTCTTTCTGCTCGGCATTGCGATGAACAGACCTTTTTCGCCCTCAATTACCTTAATGTCATGTACCACAAATTCGTTGTCGAGTGTAATTGAAACGACCGCCTTCATCTTACCGACTTTAGTAATCTTACGTACTCTTACATCTGTAATATTCATTCGGTCCTCTTCCTAACTATTACATATTGTAGCGTTCGCCCTTCTCTTCAACGACTATTCTGATACCGTTCTCCCCTTTATAATAAGAATTTGCCTGAATTGTGCTGTCAGATTCCACGATGCAGTTCTCTATATATGTATTATCTCCGATGTAAACGTCATTCAATATCAGTGAATTCCTGATTACGCAGTTATTTCCGACATAAACCTGTCGGAACAGAACGGAATCCTCAATCGTTCCGTTTATGATGCAACCGCTAGACAACAGACTGTTCTTCACGCTGACGCCGACATTGTACTTGGCGGGAGGAAGATCAGCAACCTTTGAGTGGACTTCCGGATACTCGCGGAAGAAGTAATGTCTCACCGCCGGATTCAGAAAATCCATGTTGGTATTGAAATAATCCTCCACCGAAGCGATATTGCTCCAGTAGTCGTTCAGTCTGTAGCCATAAATTCGTTTAATGTCCTTATACCTGATCAGGATATCCTGGACAAAGTCAAATCTCCCCTCTTCCTCACACCTCCCCAGCAGGTCAATCAAAACGCGCCTGCGAATCACATAAATACCGCACGAGATGGTCTGGGAGTGGGCGACAATCGGTTTCTCCACAAAATCCGTGATTCTGCCGTCCTGGTCCATACGCACTGTGCCGTAGCGCTCAACGCTGACATCCGCTGGCATGTCCTTCACCACGACCGTGATGTCTGCCCGTTTGTCAACGTGATACTCCAGTACTGCGTTATAGTCCATCTTATATACGCAGTCGCCCGATGCGATTACCACATAAGGCTCATGCGAGTTCTTAAGAAAGCTGATGTTCTGTGCGATAGCATCAGCAGTCCCTCGATACCAGTTGCTGTTCTCGCTCGTAAAAGAAGGCGTGAACAGGAACAGCCCTCCTTGTTTTCTCCCGAAATCCCACCACTTCGATGAGCTCAGATGCTCATTGAGGCTCCTCGAATTGAACTGGGTGAGAACCGCCACCTTCTGAATGCGGGAGTACTCCATATTGCTGAGCGCAAAATCAATACTGCGGTAACTGCCGGCAACAGGCATGGCACAGACGGCGCGCTTTCTTGAGAGCTCTTTCATGCGGGTTGACTTGCCGCCGGCGAGAATAATACCTATTGCTCTCATTTCTCATCGCCCTCCCTGATCAGTGTCCTGCCGCTCGGAAGCTGTCCGTCAGGATAATCCTCCCTGACTGTCTTCCCGCCGATGCAGACATTCCTGCCGATGGCAACACCGTCCGGAATCACCGCATCCTCTGCAATGCAGACGAGCCCATCCCGGTAAATCGACGGCTCCGTCTCATTCGGGACCTCTTCGCCCTCACCGGTCACTACATTATCGCCAATGTCTGCCCGTTCCGCAATAACTGACTTCTCAATTCTGCAGTTTTTTCCGATCCGCGCGCCGTTCATGACAATGGAATCGCGCACCACGGATCCCTCCCCGATCTCAACGTTGCAGCCGATGACAGAGCTGTTCACTTCGCCGTAGATCTCGCTTCCCTCGCCGACAATCGACCGCTCCACCTTGCTGCTGCGCCCGTAATACTGGGGAGGAAGAGATTCCACATTGGTGTAGATCTTCCAGTACTCCTCGTAAAGATTGAATTCAGGCACTGTATCAATCAGCTCCATGTTGGCCTCCCAGTAAGAGGTCAGTGTGCCGACATCCTTCCAGTATCCGTTGAATTCGTAGGCAAAAAGACGCTCACCCTTCTCCCGGCAGTACGGAATGATGTGCTTGCCGAAATCAAGACCGGGTGTGTCCTTGTTCGTCTCCAGCGCTTCCTTGAACGCCTTCCACGAGAAAATATAGATGCCCATGGACGCAAGATTGCTCCTGGGATGCTCGGGCTTCTCCTCGAAGTCCGTGATCTGGTCGTGCTCGTCCGTGATCATGATCCCGAAGCGCTTTGCTTCCTCCATGGGAACAGGCATGACAGCAATCGTGACATCCGCATTGTTCTCTTTGTGAAAATCCAGCATGGACTGATAGTCCATCTTATAGATATGGTCACCTGAGAGGATCAGAACATAATCCGGATGATAGCTCTCCATGTACGCCATGTTCTGGTAAATGGCGTTGGCCGTACCGGTGTACCACTCCGTCCCCTCGATCTTCTCATAGGGAGGCAGAACAGAGACGCCCCCTTCGAGCTTATCCAGATCCCACGGAATACCGATGCCGATATGGGTATTGAGCTTCAAAGGCATATACTGCGTCAGCACACCTACCGTATCAATGCCCGAGTTGATACAGTTGCTGAGTGGAAAATCAATAATCCTGTACTTGCCGCCAAAGGGAACTGCAGGTTTGGCCATTTTGGAGGTCAGAATACCAAGGCGGCTCCCCCTTCCGCCGGCCAGCAGCATAGCAATCATTTCCTTCTTAACCATGCACCGCACCTCATAAGAAAAACTCGATGTTCCGGGGCGCAGATTCCCTGACTCCCGGACCCCCTTCCGCCTGACGACCGGCGAATGTTTCATCTGACCAAAGTATAGCACAGCACTATTTGAATTGAAACATTCGTGCGGGCATACATATTGGAATTTCGGGCTTTTCAGTTATAATAACAGTGACATATTTGGCACAATTTAATGGAGTGCCGGAAAGGAACTCGTAAATTATATGTATCAGATTGATTTTCAGAAGCCGGTCAGCGTCTACTTCGTCGGCATCGGCGGCATTTCCATGAGCGGTCTGGCCGAAATTCTGCTCAGCAGAGGCTTTAAGGTTTCCGGCTCCGACAGAGCGCCTTCTCCCATCACCAGGGACCTCGAAGAGAAGGGGATACACGTCAATTACGGCCAGAAGGCAGAGAATATAACAGATGACCTGGATCTCGTTGTTTTCACGGCGGCCATTCATCCCGACAACCCGGAATATAAAAAGACCATGGAACTGGGCCTTCCGCATCTGACCAGGGCACAGCTCCTTGGAGAGGTGATGCGCAACTACGGTCTGCCGGTTGCCATTGCGGGCACGCACGGCAAGACGACGACAACTTCCATGATTTCGGAGATCCTCCTTCACGAGGACGCAGATCCGACGATCTCTGTCGGCGGCATTTTAAAGAGCATCCACGGGCAGGTCAGGGTCGGGCACTCCGATTGCTTCGTGGCAGAGGCATGTGAGTACACGAACAGCTTCCTCTCCCTCTTCCCGAAGATCGCCGTCATTCTCGATATCGACGCGGATCACCTTGACTTCTTCAAGGACATCAATGATATCCGCCGCTCGTTCAGAAGGTTCGCGCAGCTCGTTCCCGAGGACGGTGCGCTCGTCATCAATTCCGACATTCCGAATGTGCACGAGATCACGGACGGCCTGAAATGCAGAGTTGTGTATTACGGCTCTGACCGGGACAGAAGTGAGTACTATCCCGTCAACATCACCTATGACGAGTATGCACATCCCACCTATACGGCCTGCCACAGGACAGAGAAGGGCGGACACACCCAGAGAATCTCTCTTCATATTCCAGGTGAGCACAATGTCTACAATTCTCTGGCAGCGCTTGCTGTTGCCGACCTTCTGCATGTGGACCGCGAGGTCTCTGCGCAGGCGCTCTCTGCTTTCGGCGGCACGGACAGACGCTTCGAATATAAGGGAAAGAAGAACGGCTTTACGATCATCGATGACTATGCGCATCATCCGACGGAGATCACGGCGACGCTGCGCGCAGCAAGGCATATGCCGCACAGAAAGCTCTATGTGATCTTCCAGCCCCACACTTACACGCGCACAAAGGCGCTGATGGACGATTTTGCAAGGGCACTCACGCTGGCAGATGTGGTTGTGCTCGCTGATATCTACGCCGCAAGAGAGACAGATACGCTTGGCATCAGCTCGAAGACACTTGCGGATAAGATCGAGGCGCTCCACACGGACACGGAGGTACACTATCTCGGTGATTTTGCGTCGATCGAAAAATTTATTCTGCAAAATTGCCAAAAGGATGACGTGGTGATAACTATGGGTGCCGGAAACGTCAATGATATCGCGGCGGATCTGCTCTCATAGCAGATCCGTACAGGATTTATCCACTCTGTCCACACAAAGAGCTTCGGCAGTACCGTGGACAACCTGTGCCCGTATTACGGGGAATACTCCGGGTTATCCACAGATTCAACGTTTTCCACATTTTTCTGCACCCCGCGGGGTCCCGGATCCACACCGTTTTTTCTGTGGACTTTTACCATTTCGCGGCCCAAACCCGGGGTGCTATACTTCCCAGTATCCACTTGATGGCTGCCTGCCGGCAGCTGATTTTTACTCCGCAGGATCACCTGATCCGGAAGAAGTCCCATCCGGGCATAATCCCGCAGGTGACGCAGTGCATGCAGTGCTGGGGATATTTCTGCTGCTGCACCTTTAGATGATCTGCTCTCTCCGGCCGATGCCGGAGCCTTACGCCGGTCTGCTAACCGGTGCGCAGAGCGCGGGTAAAAATCGGAAATCTCTGGCACTTGGGAAGGTTACGATGGGAGTTTTTACGATTTACAGCGACTGTGATACGGATGCAACGGTCATTTCCAATCTTTTTATTGACCAGTATATGAAGGATGCAGGGGAGATCGAGATCAAGGTATATCTCTATCTCGTGCGCATGATGGGTGCCGGAAGGGCAGCCAGCATCGCCGACATGGCCTCTTCGTTTCACCAGACGGAGAAGGACATTCTGCGCGCTATCCGCTATTGGCAGGAGAGGGGTCTTATTGCCCTTCAGTTTGACGGCGCCGGCAACATCATAAGTCTGCGCTTCTGTGAACTCACTCCCCGCCGCAGTGTCGCCGGCTCCTCCGAGATAGCGGACAATATCATCCCGATCGAGCCGATGCTCGGTGCAAAGGCAGGCGAAGAGCCTGATTCCGTCAAGACAAAGAAGGCAGAGTCTGCGCGCGCAGCTTCTGCAGCGGATGCCGCGGCCAGAGAAGATATGGACGATGAAGAGAGAGCACAGCTCCTCATGATCGTCGAGCAGTACATCGGCAAGCCTCTCGCTCCGCGCGAGGTGCGCGTCATCAATTACATCGCGGATGAGCTTCATTTTTCCGCCGACCTCATCGATTATCTGGTGCAGTACTGTGTCGGCATGAACAAAAAGGACTTTCGCTATATCGAGAAGGTGGCTGTGAACTGGGCCAGCGAGGGCATCAGTACGACTGTGCAGGCACAGCACGCCGTGGCGCAGGGTTCTCCCCGCGCCAAAAAGAATTCTGCATCCAGAAGCGCGAAGACAAATGCCTTCAACCGCTTTCAGCAGAATCACTACGACTATGACGAGTTTGAGCGTCAGCTGCTGGAGAACTGATTTGAATTCTTTCGGCGGAAACAACGCTTCTGCAGTTTCCGCCCCGGGATACCGCAGAAGGTGCGGCATTAATCATTAATAACAGAGGTAGAATTTGTCACTGAGCAGGGAACAATATGACGGCCTCATGCTGGAGTATGCCAGAAGGCGCGATCTTCATAAAAAGGAGCTCGATGCGCGCAGGCAGTATGTGTACGCGCACGTTCCGGGCTACCGCGCACTGGAGCAGAAGGTTCCTGCCATCGCCCTGCACACACTCGAAAAGAGGCTCCTTGGTACAGGCACGGCGCAGGAGAAGGCGGATGCGGATACAGACATGCAGCGGGCATCTGCCGCGATCTCTTCCATTGCACAGCAGAAAAGGAAGCTCCTTCATGAAGCCGGTCTTCCCGCGGATTATCTCGAGATGCACTACGACTGTCCGATCTGCCGGGATACCGGTTATGTCGACGGGCACAAGTGCTCGTGTCTGCGGCGCGCAGAGACCTCCATTCTCTACGACCAGTCCAATCTGAAGAAACTCCTTGAGGACAACAACTTCGCTGCGGCGACCGAGGAGTATTACCGGACGCCCGAAGATATTGAGCATTACCGCGGCGCCCTCGCCGCCTGCAGAAAATTCATCAATAACTTCGATTCCGACTATGAAAATCTCTATTTATATGGTACAGTCGGTACCGGAAAATCGTTCCTTGCGATCAGTACTGCCGGGGAGCTCCTTGCGAGCGGTCATTCCGTTCTCTACTTCAGCGCTTCCGGTCTCTTTGAGCGGATATCCGCCTGCTACTTCGATGCGGGCATGCGGGAAGAGCGGGCAGATCTGATGAATGACCTTTATCACTGTGACCTGCTCATCATCGATGATCTCGGCACGGAGATGACGAACAGCTTCGTTCTCGCGCGTCTGTTCGCCCTGATCAGCGAGCGCAGCATCGGCCGCGTTTCCACGATCATCACAACGAATCTCTCTTTGAAGGATCTGCAGGAGCGCTATTCTGAACGCATTTTCTCGCGGATAACGAGCGGTTATACACTATGTAAGCTAACCGGCCCGGATATCAGGCTTAAGAAGAAAGTGAGGATTATTAATGGAGCCGATCAAAAGACACGATAAGAGAAATCTGGAATCCATTCCGGTTGGATCTCTGGGGCTTGTACCCCTTAGCGGCTGTGAACCCATCGCGCAGGAGATTGATTACTATCTCACGCAGTGGCGCGCCGAGAGACAGAGCGAGCACAAGAACAGCCTCGCCTTTGCCGGCTATCAGAGACCGACCTATATTGTTGACTGCGATCTGCCCCGTTTCGGAACAGGCGAAGGCAAGGGAGTTCTGAAGAGCAGTGTCCGCGGAATGGATCTTTATATTCTCGTGGATGTCGTCAACTACAGCAAGACGTACAGGCTTTTCGGAGAGACAAACCATATGTCCCCCGATGATCACTACCAGAACCTGAAGAGAGCCATCGCCGCTATCGGCGGCAAGGCGCGCAGGATCACCGTGATCATGCCCTATCTCTATGAGGGCAGGCAGCACAAGCGCTCCATGCGTGAGTCCCTCGACTGCGCCATTGCTCTGCAGGAGCTGGTCCGCATGGGTGTAGACAACATCGTGACATTCGATGCACACGATCCCCGCGTACAGAACGCCATCCCGCTCAACGGCTTTGATACCGTACAGCCGACCTACCAGTTCATCAAGGGTCTGCTCAAGCATGTGGACGGCATCCATCTCGATGCCGCGCACACCATGGTCATCAGCCCCGACGAGGGCGGCATGAAGCGCGCCGTATATATTGCCAACGTCCTGGGCCTCGACATGGGCATGTTCTATAAGAGAAGAGACTACACCCGCGTGGTGGACGGCAAAAACCCGATCCTCGCACACGAATTCCTGGGCTCGAGCGTTGAGGGAAAGGACATGATCATCATCGATGACATGATCTCCTCCGGTGACAGCGTACTCGAGGTGGCAAGGGGACTCAAGGCCAGAAAAGCCGGCAGGATCTTCGTCTTTGCAACCTTCGGTCTCTTCACGAACGGCCTCGCCGCTTTTGACCAGGCATATAAAGAAGGACTCTTTGACAAGGTGCTGACCACCAACCTGATTTACCAGACGCCGGATCTGCTCGAGCGCCCCTGGTACATCAGCTGCAGCATGAGCAAGTACATTGCCTACATCATCGATACCTTAAACCACGACAGCTCCATCAGTGATCTGCTCAATCCAAGCGCCCGCATCCAGAACATCGTGGCGAGATACAACGAGAACGGCCAGCACGTCCTCGCATAATCCGGATCATACAGAAGAATGGACTTATGACTGAAAAAAAGGCCCGTGAGCGGAATTCCGTTCACGGGCCTTTTCCCTGCTGCAGTTTCTGCTGTCGACCGCATCTCAAGCCCTTGCCTGCGCGCGGGCCATTTTCATTTCTTTACTCTGCACGAAGATAACCGATGTAGATATTCTCTCCCTTGGCGAACATCTCCTGCGCCTTGTCGATATCCATGATCTCCACCTCATCCTTTTTATCGGTCGGATCATAAATTGCTGTCTTTGTCGGACCATATCCAAGGAGGAGAACCGCATTGCCGTCCGCCTTCATCGCGATCACAGGCGTACCCTGACTCGTGGGATACAGTGCCTCCTGCAGCGTACATCCGGTCATGTCAATGGCCTCAGCGCCGGAGATCGCCTTCGTGAGCACTGTGCCTGCATCCGCTCCTCCATTCAGCATGGAAGTCACATCCGCACTCGTCCCCTCCAGCTCCAGAATGCGCGTAAGGCAGACCGCGAGGGAACTCATTCCATCTGTATCCTCAGTATTCTCCGGCAGCTCAATCTGGCAACGCACATCCGGAACATACTGCCAGACGGGGCGCCCGCTCCTGTTCACAACGACGCCCGATAGTTTCTGTGCCTGATCAATTGCCTCTGCCGCCGTGCTGTAGGAGCGGCTGTAGCCGAACATATCATATACATAGTAGCGTGCCGAGGTGCTCTCTTTGGCCTTGAGCGAAATTTCCCGGGAATCTCCATAGCCGATTTCCCTCGGCCTTGCATAGCGCAGGTTTTTCGGCTCAAGCCCTGCCGCCGTCAGATAATACACCGTCTCAAGGACATCATCGCTGCCCGTCTCGATGAGGTCTGTCCTGCTGCTGCCGCCTCCTGCGTCGGCGTTCATGATCTGGTCGTCAGACGCCGCCGTATAGGTGACATTGCCCTCCGTATCTGTGCTCCGGACGACTCTGTGCAGTGTAATCTGTCCGTCCTGAATGTCACAGTTCGAGATGTAATATCCGTCGGGCGTGTAATTTTCCAGCTCCTTCAATGAGGAATCCACAATGCGCACACTGTACATGGGCTGATAGGAATTGCCCGCCGCATCCTTCGTCTCGTCCGAAGAATGGCGCAGCCCGTAGATGAGGTCATTGCCGATAAAGCCGAGCGGAACCGCAGTGTCTCCTGAAGGCGGTGTGATCGTCTGCGTGCTCATATCCGCGAGATCAGTGAGAATGATTGTGCCCTCACCGCCCTCGTCCTTTGTGCCGGCATAGGCGATCATCTCGCCGCCGTCAGATACGGCACTGGAGCTGCCGTCAAGCTCCTCATGCAGGATTTTTGCCTCCGCCTTCTTATTGTCGACCTCCACCAGAGTCTCATCCAGCAGAAGGAAGAGATCGCCGTCATCATTGAGATAAGCGGCCTTCTCCACCTGTGCTGCGAGCCGGTCACTCCCGCCCTGATAAGGAATGAAGGTCACTTCCTCAAGAGTATTCTGCTGCGCATTGTAGCTGTACTCCGAAATGCCGGTCTCCCCCTCATGGGCGCCCCGGTTCATATATCCATAGACAAGAAAATCTGTGCTCCCGTTATCATCGACGCGGAGAATCTTGATCCCGTAGCTGTGCTGGTTCTCCCTGACATCCGCGGAGCCGGCTTCTGCGAAGCTGAAAATACACGACACCGCATCCCTTCTGCCGCAGACGCCGATCAGTCTCCCGTCCACAACTGCAGCCGCGGCCTTTCCGCCTTCGCTTGCCTCCACCTGACTTACATCCCCGATGCCAAGATTTATGCGGTCCTTCTCGTACATATTGTCCGAGAAGTCCGGAATTGTCTGCATTGTTCTCGTGTAGGCGAGGAGATGGAAACGGTCCGTTCCCTTGTTGACGCGGTAGTACTCCGTGCAGTCGTAATAGACCGTGTGGCCGTCTCCCTTATCCGCGGAAATGACAAAATCTCCCCGCAGTGTGTAAATGGTGCCCTGAATGGACGTGATGGAGAAGACGGGACTTTGCACCTCAACAGGAGACAGGGATCCGTAGGTCACCTGATCTGCGCTGCTGCTGATCGTCACATGGGCGAGATTGCTGTTGCTCTCCGAATCATCCGGCTCAATGTATGTCAGCAGAGTGTCGCTGCTGCCCTTGTCAAAGGTCTCCTTGTGAAAAGTGGAAACAAACTCAAGCGCTTTGCTCCCATCCTTTTCCTGATCGCTGTCCTCAATGAGGAAGCGGCTGTAGTAGCGCACATCCCTGCGGCTGTCCGTCGTCAGAAGAAGAACCAGATTGTACTCCGTATTCTCCTCCTCCAGATCGCTCAGGGAAACTGCGATCTGGAGCATTCCGTCTTCATCTGCGGCCGGCACGTCAATGCTGCCGTTTTCAATAAGTCTTTGTCCGGAGAGGCTTCTGACCTCATAGGCAATCGATTTGACTTTGCTGTCATAGGGATTGATCAGCAGGGTGATTTTGCGGTCCTGGGCAACAGGCGTAACCGCCGCCCTGTATTCTCCCAGGGACCTTTCACTGACCTGACCGAACATCAGATTGCATGCCGTCCCTTCTGTCTGCGCCTCCACTGTCGGCAGGGTCGGCGCGCTCATATTGCCCGCCGTAGCGCTTCCGCCGGTTCCGGACACCGCCTCCATGACGATAATAACGGCAAAAAACAATGCAACGGCATAAACCAGCCGGATCACTCTCATCCGCATATATGCTGTCAATCCATCCTTTCTGTCAACAGATACATCAGTAGAAAATATGTCCGCCTATAGTGTATTTCGGCGTGACCTCCGGAATAGGCGTGCGGAAGAACAGGCAGTTTCCTACAGGAGACTGGCCTGCCATGGCGGCATCTGCCGCCTGATAGCACGAATCTGTGGCCTCGTCGCTGGCCAGCGCAACGGCAAGTCTGCCCGTGGAGACGGGCTCAAACTGGCCCGACTGGTAAATGACGCCGGACACAGTGCTGGGGAAGGCGCCGGACATGACACGATTGATCACCACCGCGCCCACGGCCACCTGCCCCTGATACGGCTGGTTGCCCGCCTCGCAGTATATGAGATTGGCGAGGAGCGTCCGATCGGTGTCAGCGAACCTGATCTGCGAAATGTCTCTCCACACGCTCTCATCAGAGAGTTCCTGGAGACGTTTCTCCTCCGCCAGTTGTTTTTCCAGTGCGGAGACCTGCTGATTCTGCGTATCCAGCTGATCCTGCAGTGCGTCTGCCGTCTTCTGGGCGTCACTGAGCTGTGCGTCCGTCACACTGATGCTGCCGGAGGTCTGTGAGATGAGGCTCGACACCTTGCTCTGCTGGCTCTGCTGCTGCGCCTGCAGCCCCTGCAGATCAGACTGCTCGGATTCCAGCTCCTTTTGCTGCTCCTCGAGCGCGCTCTCCTTTTTTTCGACCTCTGCCTTTTTCTCCTTCAGGGTCTTCGCCGCTTCCTTGAAGCTCTCCAGCTGTCTGCGGTCATAAGCCGCCAGCTGCTTCACATAAGATTCCCTGTTCAGAAAATCGCCAAAAGAGCTGGATCCGAGGAGGATTTCCAGATAATAGCCGCTGCCCTTCTCATAGATGAACTGTACGCGCTTCTTCATGCTGCTGTACTGCTCCTCCATCTTCTTCTGCGCGGCATCAAGCGCATCCGAAGCCTCCTGGAGCTCCTTCTTCACATCGGCGAGCGTCTCCTTTGTGTCGTCTATCTCCGACTGCTTGGAGGAAATCTTTGTATCGAGCGCATTCAGCGCCTCTGTGATCTCGCTCATCTGACTGTTGAAGTCGCCGAGCTGCCCCTGCAGATCCTCCTTTTGTCCGTTCAGGCTCTCAATCCCCTTCTGGTTCTCATTGATGGCGTCCTGTGTCTGGGATGCGGCCTCCTTCGCCGCATCCAGCTTCTTCTGCGTCTCCGACACGTCCGCAAATGCGGTCATCGGAAGATATGCAGACAGCAAAACAGCTCCGGAAAGGCAGATAGCCTCCCGGAGCAGTCTCTTCACTATATGGTTGTGTCCTTCACCCTTGCTGCCCGGAGAATGATCATCCATAGAACGAACACCTGTCACACCGACAGCTCAATCGTCCTGCCGGTCTTCTGATACTGGTAATAGCGCACCCCCGCCGCATTCAGCATACGCTTGCTGGCAATTGTGGAGTCGGAGTCCGCGTACTTGTCGCTGGCGTACACGATCGTCTTGATGCCGGCCTGAATGATTGCCTTCGCACACTCATTGCACGGAAAGAGGGAGACATAGAGCGTTGCTCCCTCCAGGGATCCTCCTCTGTAATTGAGGATCGCATTCAGCTCGCTGTGCGTGACATACGGGTACTTGGTCATCAGGCGGTCCGCACCGTCGCGGTCCCACGGAAAGACGTCGTCGTCGCATCCCCGCGGAAGGCCGTTGTAGCCCATGGAAAGGATCTTGTGATCGGGGCTGACAATGCACGAACCGACCTGCGTGTGCGGATCCTTCGACCGCATGGCAGAGAGCTGTGCAACCCCCATAAAATATTCATCCCAGGAAATATAGTCCGTTCTCTTGGATGACATAGGGACTCCTTTCATGGCTCACCGCTTGGCAGCGCCTTGTCTGCCCCTCGAAGAGTCGAAAAATCCGTCCGGGAAGTGAGCTTTCCATCCGAATTTACGACTTTTCGAGGGGTGCTGAACAGTTGCCGGATTACTTCGTTCCGAAAATACGATCGCCCGCATCGCCAAGACCCGGCACAATGTAGCCGTTCTCATTGAGGTGATCGTCCATCGCGCCGATGTAGAGGTCAACATCCGGGTGCTTCTCCCTGAATGCCTTTACGCCCTCCGGTGCCGCGATGATGCACAGGAAGTGAATCTTTCTGCATCCGTGCTGCTTGAGAAGAGAGACAGCATCAATAGAGGAGCCGCCCGTCGCCAGCATAGGATCGACAACGAATACCTCTCTGTCCGCGCAGTCCGCGGGGAGCTTGCAGTAATACTCAACAGGCTTGAGTGTCTTCGGATCTCTGTAGAGTCCGATGTGGCCCACCTTCGCAGCAGGAATCATCTTGAGCATGCCGTCCACCATGCCAAGACCTGCGCGCAGAATCGGCACAACGGCCAGTTTCTTTCCCTTTAACTCCTTGGCGGTTGTGTGGGCGATCGGTGTATCGATCTCCACATCGGTCAGCTCAAGGTCTCTCGTCGCCTCATAGCACAGGAGCATTGCGATCTCACCCACCGTCTCACGGAAGGCCTTCGTGCCGGTCGTTCTTCTTCTGATGAAGCCGATCTTGTGCTGAATCAGCGGGTGATCCATAATGACAATTTTACTCATATCAAAACTCTCCTTTGTATAAATGCCCGGCGCTCACCGCAAAGTCAGAAAACCGGATGGGCAGCTGAACAGTACCCCGATATCACTCTTCCATTTTCGTGATCTTGCCGATTCTGCGCACGTGCTTCTCCAGGCCGGAGAACTTCGTGTTCAGGAAAGTATCCACGATGTCCATTGCCGCATTCGTGCCCGTGATGCCCGCGCCGATGGCCAGCATATTGGCATCGTTGTGCTCCCTCGTCAGTCTCGCCTGTGTGACGCCTGTGCACAGACCGCACCGGATGCCCTTCACCTTGTTGGCCACAATGCTGACGCCGATGCCCGTCGTGCAGATCACAATTCCCCGATCACACGTGCCGGCAGCTACGGCCTTTGCTGCCTCCTCCGCAAAATCCGGGTAATCGCACGATTCCTCGCTGTACGTGCCGAAGTCCTTATAGGAAAGTCCCAGCTCATCGAGATGCGCCTTCACCTTCTCCTTCAGTGCATATCCGCCGTGATCTGATGCCAATGCTATCATATCGTCCTTTCTCCGCCGCTCACAATGCGGCCGGTACAACCTTTCTCAGAGTCTGATCACCTGCTGCCCCGCCGCCTTCATCAGACGGTTCATGATGGCCATGCAGATGCCTGTACCTTCAAAGGACTCTGAAAACATGACCGTGCAGTTCTCGTCATCGAACTCGCGCAGAACGTGAAAGAGCTCATGCGCGATGCTCTCCTCGTCCGTGCGCGTCCCAGCGCTCTTTACGCAGTCCGCGTGATAGAGATTCTTTGTCTCCTCCGTGCAGATGACACCCGTCTTCTCGCCGGCCGTCTCTGCCGCTGCCACCTGTGAATTGATGTAGGCGGCCACTTTGTCTCTCGGGCCCTCAACAATTTTCAGATCGCCCTTGGGGGCGTAGTGTCTGTATTTCATGCCGGGCGCCTTGGGCACCTGATGCGATTTCGGGTCGATGATCGTGTGATCGACCTCGACGTGACCCAGCACCTTCTCGAACATCTCCTTCGTGATGTAGCCGGGGCGCAGAATCGTGGGAGCCCCGTCCGTCAGATCAATGATGCTCGACTCAAGACCGATGCCGACCTGCCCGCCGTCGATAATCATCTCAACCCGCCCGTCGAGGTCTTCTCTGCAGTACTGTGCCACCGTGGGGCTCGGCCTGCCGGAGCGGTTCGCGCTCGGAGCCGCGATGAAACCGCCCTCCGCCTCAATCAGGGCGTGTGCAATTTTATTGCTCGGAAAACGGATTGCCACGGTCCCGAGCCCGCCGGTCGTCTCGTTCGGGACGAGATCGCTCTTGTTCAGGATCATCGTCATCGGACCGGGCCAGAAGGCCTCTGCCAGCTTATAGTATACATCCGGGATCTCCCGGGCAATCTTCTCCGTATCCTCAAGGCGGCAGATGTGCACAATCAGCGGATTGTCCGAGGGCCGCCCCTTCGCCGCATAAATCTTCTTCGATGACTCCGGATTGAGGGCATCTCCTCCGAGACCGTAAACGGTCTCCGTCGGGAAAGCAACCAGCCCGCCCTTCTTCAGGATTTCTCCGGCCCGGCGTATTGCGTCCTCATCAATATGATCCTCCGTCATCACCGCATATTCTGTAATCATTCATTCTGCCCCGCATTCAGTGTGCCGTTCACGTACTCGGCAATCACATCCCAGACATCAGACGTCTCCTGCGTCAGCTTCCACTCCGCGACGCCGGCGATGCCTTCTGTCTGCATCACGCCCAACTTCGAACGGATGGAATCGGCATCCTCAAGCCACATTTGATAATGAGTCGACCCTTCGGTAAAGTCAACCACATGCTGCTGCGTCGTCTCGTCCCAGACTGGCGTCTGCCCGTGATCGGACACAAACTGCTGCGCCGCCGCCATGCCGAGCGTCGAAGACGTCATTCCGGTGTCATCGCTCGTCCACAGACGTGTGTAGAACGGAATTCCGTTCACCACCTTCTCCGCAGGGACCTCCTGGAGCGCCCGCTCGATGCCATATTTCACATAGTCGATCGACGCCACGCTGCCGGCCTCGGTATCGCCCGCATAGTGCTCGTCATACCCCATGATACAGACGTAGTCCGCAAAAGCTCCCTGCTCGTCCATGTGGTAATAATCATTGAAATTATAGGTCACATAATTGTCGACCGAAAGGGTGAGTCCCTTCTTCCTGCAGCTGATGGAAAGCTCGCGGATGAATTCGATGAAGTCCTGCCCGTACGCCGGATCGATCTGCTCGAAATCGACATTGATTCCGTCAAAACCGTACTGATCCGCGAAATTCATGAGCTGTGTGATTATATTCTGCCGTCTCGAGAGAAGCGCGATGCAGTTATTGTGATCGACGCCCGCCGTATTGAAATTATCGACGACCGCCCAGACCTTCCAGCCCTTGTCATGTGCCTTCGCCACATAATCCGAAGATGCCCAGTTTCCAAGATTTCCGTCGTCATCCTGTACACTGAACCAGGTCGGTGCAATGACATTCATGGCCTTTACATCCGCCGTGTCCGAGTCAAAATTTGCGTTTGCATCACTGTTGGTGAGATTATGCCACGCCATATTGACCGTTCCGTCAAGACGCACCGTTGTGAATTCCGGTTCGGCCACGTCTGTGACCGGTGTGTCGGTCACGGTCTGCGGATCCGAAAGCACCTTGTTTTCAAGGTATCCGATAAATCCATCGTCCGTCTCTACCTTTGACCACTGCTCGCCCTGTTCAAGAACCGTGACCTGCGTTCCCTTATCCACAGGAGTGAGGATATCGCTCTTAACGCCTCCTGTGATGCGAACATTCGAGTCCTTCGTAAGTTCTGCGACGCTCCGGTCGCCCCACGACACTGCCAGGGTCATGCGGTTCGGATCGGAATAATAATTATAGGAAAGATTCGTGAATTTCCGGATATAATCAAGTGCTATATACAGGGTTTTTCCATCGTCCGACAGCCGCGTCAGTGTGTAGTTTTCCGTCACCGTGCCGTCCGTATCGCTCGTCCATTCATTCGTTCCGACCGTCGTCGTGACCATTTCCGTCGGAAGGCAGTAGATCACAATATTGTCCGAGATTCCCCAGTAAAAGCGCGGATTGACGCTCTCCTGCACCGTATCAAGGTCAAGATAGACCTCTCCGTCAAATACCTGCGCCTTGGTGTCGAGGATCTCGTTGTTCTCGATGATGGCCGTCTCGCTGTCGCCTGAAATGCCGAAATACGAATTCAGATCCGCGACGGTACTGCTGTAGCCGTACCGGTCCTGATACATTTTTGCCCCGAGCGCAATGACCAGGATGAAGAAAATAAGAAGCACGACCGGTACAACCGGGTTGATTCTTTTCCTCCTCTTCCTGCTGCGCCCGCTGTTTCGTCCGGTGCTTTGTCTGTTGCTCCGACTGCTGCTGCGTCCGTTGTTCCGGCTGCTGTATCCCGTGTTTCGTCCGCCGTTCCGGCTGCTGTAGTCTGCGTTTCGTCTGCTGTTCCGATCGCTGCCGCGTCCCCCGTTCCGGCTGCTGCTTCCAAGAGAGGTCCTTCCTTCCGGGGTCCTTCTTTCTCTGTAAGATTCTCCTCTGCGCTGTGAATTCGTGTATTCTCTTCGTCCGTAACTGCTGCGGCCGCTTTTTTCTTCTTCATCCCATCCGGTATCAATGGAACCGCCGTCCTCGTCCTCAAGATCCGCCGTCAAGTCCTCATCCAGATCAAAGAAATCGAGGCCGCCATCCTCTTTATTATTTGAAAATGCCATGAATATACCCCGTTCCGGCAAAATCCGCGAAAGCGGTTCTGCCGGCTGCGGCATCTCCTGCTGCCAAAGGCACCAGGGTGCATACGCCCGATACTGCGGTTCATAAGTCCTGTATCAGCAGGACTTACAGCCCTTTTTTCTCACTGTCAATCATTCTCTGCCTGCTCGCAGGCTACTTCATCTTATCATAGGTGCCGCCCGGGCAAAAGACTCCGGCTTCCCGACTGCCGTCCGGTGATTTCTCTGCGCGCAGAGACAGAGCACATGAATCCGACAAAAAACGCCCGGCGGGGCCTCCACCTCGACTTTTGTATGGATACATGTGCCCTGATCAGAAATGAGCAATAGACATGACAAACAGAAATTCCAAGACACAGAGGAAATACGAATGCAGCAAAGAAGATTTTCTCTGTGAAGATATGCTGCGTCCCCGTGCCGGAACCTGACCGTTCGGATAATTCTCCCGTGGAACTTTTCCGTCCGCGTCCGTTCGCGGGATGCGCTCAAGAGCAGTGCCTTTCGTCCCGCTCCTCTTAAGGGACGGGCCGACTGAAGTGTGCTGTGTCTCCTCTCCCCAAAAACAGGGACAGGTTCTATCAGCAAAATGTTTTGTATTGTTGCAAACCTGCAGGAAACCATTCTGCTTTCCGCCGTCTGTCCGATCAATAAAACAGAAAGACAATGGAATTGTTAAAGTGAAAATATACAGAGATGAATATTCAGAAAGAATGAGTTCTAATCTGCATGACGGATATCGGCTCGCGGCATCGGTTCACGTCTGCTGTCACGATACAGAGTGCAGCCATCGTTCATGATACCGATTTCTGATTCCTGTTATGACCAAAGATCACGATTCCGTTTTTCGGCTGGTCCGTCCGGAAAGGTGCCCCGTAATTTTGAAATGAGAATTAAGAAAGAAAAGATAAAATGCAGTCAGACTCAGATGTGAAAATCTGTCAGAACAGTAAAGCTGAACATTCGGGCAGAATGTCTCCGGTGCGTCTCCCCCTCCTTTCCGGCACCCGGATTGCTCTTTTGTTGTCCCGATTATACCGGCATATAGACACCGGTTCAATACGCGGCGGCGAACTTCTTCATTTTTGTGAATTTCGGAAGTATGCCCGTAAAAACTGCACAAACCGCCGCGGTTCCGCAATGGCTCCAATCCGGGTCTTAAAGTTTTGTTAAATATCATCCGGAAATATTGACCCTCTTTCCGGAGGGTATAGAATTATACTATTCTTCTTATTGAAAGGAGGCCGCTGCATGAGAATTGAAAAGGTAAATGATAATCAGATTCGCTGCACACTCACAGGCGAGGATCTTGCAAGCCGCAATATCCGGGTCAGTGAACTCTCATATGGTTCCGACAAGGCAAAATCTCTTTTCCGCGATCTGATGCAGCAGGCTTCGCTGATGTATAACTTTGACAGTGAGGGCATGCCGCTCGTCGTCGAGGCGATTCCCCTGAATGAAAGCTGCATCGTGCTTCTCGTGACAAAGGTCGAGGATCCGGAAGAACTGGATACCCGTTTTGCATCCTTCAGCCCTTCTGTCCAGAATGAAACGAGTTCCCAGTCAGACGAAACAGATGCGGTCAATGTGCTTGAATCCCTGCTCGGTCTGATCGGAAATGCGGCAGGCCAGACGGGTGAAGGCGCGCAGGAAGATGCGGACGATGTGCCGGAAGAACCGGCAGAAGAGGAAAGGCCGGCAGAGAACAGGGCCGGTCAGGAAAACGGGAATGGTGTGCTGTCCGATCCGGCACAGAAAAAGCAGGACCGGAACGCAAATGAAGAGCTCCGCAGAATCCGCCAGTACGCATTCATGCACCGCCTGTTCGTCTTCGACAGCATGAGTGAACTTCTCGATGCCGCCGGGCTGATTGCCGGTTCCTTCAGGGGACACAGCGCACTGTACCAGAATGAGAGCGAGAATTTTTACTATCTCGTGATCGTATTCGACAGTCCGAAGGCCGTCAGCGAACAGCAGAGTTCTCTTGCGCTTCTCTCAGAGTACTCCGCGCAGGAAATTATGTCCTATGCGCGCGAACAATACCTCAGGGAACACTGCAGGGTTCTGATTCCGGAGAATGCCGTATCGGTTCTCTCGAATGCAGCCGGCTGAAGGGCAGAAACGCAGATCTGTCCCATTGCGGGGAAAGCGCGTATCCGGTATACTTCAAGCCACCAGAGGCCGGAATGCCGGCCGGAAAGGATAACATTATGACCAAAATCACAAAAGATATGACCATCGGTGAAGCACTGCAGGTAAACCCGAACATTGCGAGCATCCTCATGGGAATCGGTATGCACTGCATCACCTGCCCCGCATCCATGGGCGAGACGCTCGAAGAGGCCGCGATGGTTCATGGAATCGACTCGGACGATCTGATGGATTACATTGCAAACGCAACACAGACCATGTAACCCATGCAAGCTTAAGACAGTCCCCGGCTCCCTCCTTTTTGCGGAGGGAGCTTTTTCTTTGCTGTGAGTTTTGACGAAGGCGT
>DEKA01000030.1:42855-43004 GCA_002353635.1 Lachnospiraceae bacterium UBA2734 | reverse complement strand
AAGGAGACCGGCGCGCATCAGACAAACCTCGAGTCACCTGAGTCCGTTGAGCATCTGTGTGCGAAGTGCGACGATTACGCCGCCAAGTGGGCGCCTGTTGCAAAGGAGATCTGGGCAGAGGAGACACATAAGAAGCCTGCTTATGAGAA
>DEKA01000030.1:42643-42850 GCA_002353635.1 Lachnospiraceae bacterium UBA2734 | reverse complement strand
GAGAACTACACCGAGGAGAAGCGTGAGCATCCTGAGCTCGCCGCCTTCGAGCACGCAGACGGAACAGAGCACATCGATGTGGATGTGCCGAAGAAGACAGGGACCGAGGGCTGAGTCAGTCTGTTTTGCATCAAAGATCAGGACAGTTCAATGAACCCGAATGAAAATAAACTTCAATAGTAAAAGTAATAAAAGTGGCAGGAGTTT
>DEKA01000030.1:194-42622 GCA_002353635.1 Lachnospiraceae bacterium UBA2734 | reverse complement strand
TACTCCTGCCGCTTTTGGTTTTGAGTGTCCGGGTCTGCAGCCACACAAAATGCCGGACGCGGAATCTCTTCATGAAATGTCTGCAATCCATGGCTTCTCTGTGGACATCTTAGATCACTTGCCCTTCTTCGCTGCCGCCTTGGCCTTCTTTCTCTCCAGTGCCGCCAGCTGCTGACGGAGCTTCTTCTCTTCTGCCTTCTTGCTGTCTTTGTTCTTTGTTCCGAATTTGCTCATAATTTCCTTTCTGTGCCGCTTTTGCTGCGGCCCCCTGAAGCGAAATCCGCAAGAGCGGTTTCGCTGAGGTAATCATTCAATCGAGGCGGCAATTCCAGCTTCCTTCATTCGGAATTGCCCGATTTTCATTATTCTTCCGCAGTCCGATGATCATTGCTCTTCGAGGATCATTCCATGCCTGCACAGCAGAACATCTTCTTTCATCATACCGCGCTCTGCAAGGGCATCCCGGATCCACAGCGCATTTTTCACCTCTTCCGGTCCATCACACTGGTTCAGGATCACTCTGTAGCAGCGCGCACCGACATCTTTTTGTGTTCCATATCGGGATAACAGGATTCCGGCTACATCCTCTTTTCTGATGATCGCTGCATTCGGCAATGCAGATTTCCTTTCATCCGCTGCCGGATCTGCACCGCAGATCTTTTCCTGCAGCGCCCTGTCAAAGGCAAAGCACGCTTCTTCCCATCTCCTGCCGATTGCCGTCATGCCGGCGACGCCATAGACGGTCTGCGTCTCCTGCAGGATCACCGGCTAATTCGCTCTCGGGAGTTTCAATGGGTATCCCTTTGCCCCGTCCGCCTCGATGAGGATGACATCCGCTGCCTCCAGACAGCTCTGGAACTGCGGGAGAATGGAGTTAAGCGAATCACCTGTGAAAGGACTCGCCAGTTTATGCTCATCTTCCGACGGAACGCCCAACACGCGAACCCCCGGCTCATCCGGCATACGCTGAATATGGGTGGATGTCGTGAAAACTACTCTCCTGCCCTGTGCCGCATATCTGCGGGCGAGCACCAGCAGAAAAGAGGTCTTTCCGCCCGCACCGACGGCACTGATTACCGTTTGTATCATTTTTTCCGGGCCGCGTTCCCTGCGGCATGATTTTTCAAACTACCTTTCCTCGCGGAAATAGCTAAGGCCAAGGCTTGCCGGCGGCTGCTCCTCAGGCTTGTTGCGTCTGCTGGTCACGATCAGGATGATGATGGTCACCACATACGGGCTCATCTTCGTCAGCTCCTGTACGGCTCTCCCAATCCCCGGAATATAGATATACAGGATGTAGAGGGCACCGAAGAGGAGAGATCCCCAGATCGCCTTCACGGGACTCCAGAGAGCAAGGATGACGAGGGCGATGGCGAGCCAGCCGCGGTCGCCGAAACCATTATTTCCCCATGTGCCGCCGAGGTACTCCATGACAAAATACAGACCGCCAAGACCCGCGATAACAGCGCCGGATACAGTTGCCACGTACTTATACCTGGTGACGTGAATGCCGGCAGCATCGGCCGTAGCCGGGCTCTCGCCGACGGCGGTCAGCTGCAGGCCGATTCTTGTTTTCGTCAGAATGTAGGTGCAGACAATGGCAAGAATGACAGCTGTGTAGGTCAGAAAGCCATAGGAAAATAAGATGTCGCCGACAATGGGAATTTTCGAGAGGACCGGAATCTCCGCGCGAAAGCCCGATGCCGTCGTCTTCACAGAGATCTGACCGACGCCGCCGGCAAGTTTCGAGATCGAGCCGCCGAAGAAGTTGCCAAAGCCTGTGCCGAAAGTTGTCAGAGCCAGACCTACAACATTCTGGTTGGCGCGCAGTGTGACAGTGAGAAATGTAAAGAGGAGTCCTCCGAGCATGCTGGCCGCAATGCAGCACAGAAGGGAAATCAGGACACCCACAACAACGGAAGGATTCTCCGTGCTCTTCTCATAGAAGAAGGCACCCATAAGGCCTGAGATGCCGCCCATGTACATGATGCCGGGGATGCCCAGATTCAGGTTTCCGGATTTCTCTGTCATGATCTCGCCGGTCGCACCAAAGAGCATTGAGACCGCCTGTACGATCGCCTGCTGAATAAAGGTAATGATGATCATCTATTTAGCCTCCGTAACTTCCACTTTGGTCACCTCGAGACGATAGCGGACGAAGAATTCGCAGCCGATCAGGAAAAAGAGAAGGATGCCAGTGATGATATCCGATGCGTTTTCATTCAGGCCGTACTGCGTTGCGATCTGAATGGATCCCTGCTGCATAAAGCACAGGAAAACAGATGCTGCGATCATTGCATAAGGATTGAACTGGCTCAGCCACGCCACAATGATGGCCGTGAAGCCTCTGCCTCCGGCTGTTGATGTCGAGATCGTGTGGCTCGCGCCTCCTACGATCAGTGCTCCGGCTATGCCGCAGATGGCTGAAGAGATCAGCATGGTGCGGACGATGACCTTCTTCACCTCAATGCCGGCGTAGCGCGCCGTGTTGACAGACTCGCCGACGACGGAGAGCTCATAGCCCTGCTTCGTATATCGCAGATACCAGAAAACGAGGATCGTGATGACAGCAACCAGAATGACGTCCAGCATGTATTCTGAACCGAACAGGGAAGGGAACCATCCTTCCTTTCCCTTCTGATTGATGACGCCGACGTGGTTGGATCCCTTCGGGTGCTCCCACAAAACGATGCAGAATGTGACGATCTGCATGGCCACGTAATTCATCATGAGCGTAAAGAGCGACTCATTCGTGTTGAACTTCGCCTTGAAAAAGGCGGGAAGAAATCCCCACAGAAGTCCTGCCAGTGCGGCGCCCACAAGGCTTAAGATGACAAGAAGCCAGTCCTGCAGCAAAGGCCCGAGATAGATCATCACTGCCGCTGTGGCAACGCCGCCCATGAGAACCTGCCCCTCTCCGCCGAGGTTCCAGAACCTCATCTTAAAGGCCGGCGTAAGGCCAACCGCGATCACAAGGAGTGTCGCGCTCTCTCTGATCGTAACCCAGAGTCTTCGATTGGAGCCGACAGCGCCGCTCACAATGCCGCCGTAAACGCTTAAGGGGTTATCCCCTGTAATGGCGACAATCACAACGGCGCACACAAGGAGCGAGAGCAGCACGGCGATGCCTCGGATCATCCATGCCTTCGCCCTGCTGATGCTGCCGCGCTTGACCATATGAATGACATTTTTCGTTCTTACCGTTTTATTCATGGCGCAGCGCCTCCTGTCTCTTCTTCTCCTCTTCCGCGCGCGCCTTCTCGTCCTCACCCTCGTGATGGCCGCTCGTCATAAGAAGCCCCAGCTCTTCCTTTGTTGTCTTTCTGGCATCCACAATGCCGGCCACTGTTCCTTCAGAGAGCACCATAATGCGGTCGCAGAGCTGGATCAGCACATCCAGGTCCTCACCTACGCAGATGACTGCCGCTCCCTTTTCCTTCTGCTCGTTCAGAAGATGATAGATGGCAAAAGCCGAATTGATGTCCAGTCCGCGGACGGGGTAGGCCACCATGAGAACCTTCGGGGACGAAGCGATCTCACGTCCGACGAGGACCTTCTGGACATTGCCGCCGGAGAGATTGCGCACAGGTGTGGAGATGCCCGGCGTCACAACGCCCAGCTTGTCCACGATCTCTTCTGCCAGGTGCCTTGGCGCCTTCCTGTCGGCAAGAGGCCCGTGCCCTTTTTTATAGCTGCGGACCATCATATTGTCCGTGAGGTCCATGGAGCCCACAAGGCCCATGCCCAGTCGGTCCTCCGGGACGAAGGAGAGCCGGATGTTCATGTCATAGATCTGCTTCGGTGTCTTCTCCGTCAGCTCCTCTACGCTCCCGTCGGGTGCACGGTAAAGGATCTGTCCGCTCTCTGCGTGCTGCAGGCCTGCAATCGCCTCCAGGAGCTCCTTCTGCCCACTCCCCGCGATGCCCGCAACACCGAGGATCTGCCCGGATCTTGCAATGAAGGAGACATTGTCGAGGACCTTTAGACCCTCATGGTTTCGCACGGTAAGGCCGCGGACGTCGATTCTTCTGTACGTCTCGTCGATCTGCGTCCTGTCGATGTCGAGTGTGATGTGCTCGCCGACCATCATATCGGTCAGCTGCGCCTCATTTGTGTCCTTCGTATTGACCGTGTCGATGTAGTGTCCCCTGCGCAGCACCATGACGCGGTCCGAAATCTCCATGACCTCATTGAGCTTGTGGGTGATGATGATAATGGATTTGCCTGCCTTCTTCATGTTGCGCAGTACTGAAAATAACTTCTCCGTCTCCTGCGGCGTCAGCACGGCAGTCGGCTCATCGAGAATGAGAATATCGGCTCCTCTGTAGAGGACCTTCACAATCTCCACGGTCTGCTTCTGCGAGACGGACATGTCGTATATTTTCATATTCGGGTCGAGTTCAAACCCGTACTTCGAGGTCAGCGCATCGATCTCCTGACAGACCTTCTTCATGTTGAGGCGCTGCGGGCCCGGGAGGCCCAGAATGATGTTCTGCGCCGCCGTGAGTATATTGATGAGCTTGAAGTGCTGGTGAATCATGCCGATGCCGAGGGCAAAGGCATCTCTCGGAGAACGGATAGCAACCTCTTTCCCGTTGACGAAAATTTCGCCCTCGTCCGGAAAATAAATGCCGGAGAGCATGTTCATCAATGTTGTCTTTCCGCTGCCGTTCTCGCCAAGGATCGAGAGGATCTCACCCTTTCGAAGCGTCATATTCACCTTGTCATTGGCGACAACCTCTCCGAACCGTTTTGTGACGTTGCGTAGTTCAATTGCATATTGTGCGTCCGCCATACCAATCCTTTCCTCTATGAACAGGACAAGGCAACCGGTCCCCTGTCATTGGGGATCCGGTTGCCTGTATCCTATGTCCCGGTTTCTGCACCGGGAAGCAGGATTCCCGCATGCCTCATATGCTCAGTCAGGCTGACAGCCCTTGCTGAGATCAGAGATCTATGCGGGGAATCCATATTGTCATCAGTTCGTCTCGGAAGTGATGCCGTCGATGATGACGCAGAATGTAGGAGCAGAAGTGTTCAGCGTCACATCAGACTCATGATAGTAGCCGTCAGCAATGCTCTTTCCGAAGGTATCCTTCGCCGTGTCATCCGAGAAGGAGGAATCGAGATCGCCTGCGTTGAAGGCATCCTCAAGGCTCTTGCCGCCTACAGTGAATGTCGATGTATCGAATACGTGGAGAGAGCCGCTCTTGATCTTGTCCTCGACTTCCTTGACCTTGTCTGCTGTTCCGTCAGGCAGGATCTTCTCGTTCAGAGCGGTGATCTTGTCTGCGCCCTCAGCATAGCCCTGGCACCAGTCAGTGTCGATGGACTTGCCGTCGAGCATGCACTGTACAGCATATGTGTAGTACGGGCCCCAATCGATGGAAGCGGATGTGAGTGCCTCATCAGGTGCTGTGGGGATCATATCGATGTTGTAGCCGACGCAGGGAACACCGGCCTCCTCGCAGGCACTGGGAGCACCTGTTGTATCGGCGTGCTGGGAGATCAGAACGCAGCCGTCTGCAATGAGCTGCTTCGCGGTCTGGTTCTCAAGATCGAGGTCAGCCCAGGAGTTCGTGTACTTGACCTCCATGGTCGCATCCGGGCATACGGAGCGAACGCCCAGGAAGAAGGATGTAAAGCCGGAAATAACCTCGGCGTAAGGATAAGCGCCTACATAGCCGATCTTGAGCTTGTCCTTTGTGACTGTTCCCTTGTCGAGCATATCGTTGAGCTTGAGACCTGCAACGACGCCGGAGACATATCTGGACTCATATACGGATGTGAAGAAGTTGTGGAAATTGGAGAGGCCTGCGCCCTTTGCATCAGCGCCGGTTGCATGACAGAACTGCACGTCAGGGTTGTCCTGCGCAGCCTGCAGCATGTAGGAACCATGTCCAAAGCTGTTCGCAAAGATAATCTGGCAGCCGCTGTCCACGAGGTCATTGGCAGCATCGAGGCAGGACTCATCCTCCGCGATGTTCTTCTTCTCGATGATCTGGTCATCAGAGAGACCCAGTGTCTTTTCCATCTCATCTACACCTGCCATGTGGGCAGCCGTATAACCCTCGTTCTCATCGCCGACATAGATGACGCCGACCTTCAGGTCATCCTTGGCAATACCTGCACCGGTCTGGGCATCTGCTGTCTGTGCTGCTGCAGCGGTATCTGCCGCATCCGCATCAGCGCTCTCCGTACCTGCCTCTGCAGGAGCCGCCGACTGCGCTGCCGTAGAAGCAGTGTCGGAAGACGTCGATCTGCAGCCGGCCAGCATAGTCGCCGCCATGGCCAGTACCAGCGTTACACTGAGAACCTTCTTTTTCATGCATCTCCTCCTTGTACATCTTCTTTGTTTAACATCTTTTATCCTGAATTGAATTGCTGCAATTCGGGATGAATGCGTCCAAAGGCGTTCCGCGCCCTTGCCGCCCCTCAGAAAAGCGAGAAATCTGCCTGAAAGTGGACTCTCCGTTCAGATTTTACTTTTTGGGGGATGTTAAACAATAATCAATACGCTTACTGCCCGCGCAGACACTGCGCAGACTTGCCCGCGGCCCTCTTCCATCCCGGCTGCCGTGCCGGCACAGTGCGATTGTCCGCAGTTGATTTACGTGACGGATTAACAATAGCATCTATTGATGCGCGGGTCAAAAGTTTTCAATCGGACAGAGCTGAAAATTCCCTGCCGGATGTCTGATATTCAAAAAAAGCGCCGGGCGTTCAGCGCGCCCGGCGCCTGGATACACTCCAAGAGCTGTTATTACTTATCGTTGACAACAACGTCCTCAGATGTTCCCTCATCCCTGAACTTGGACTCATCGAGCTGGGAAGGATCCTGGCCGATGTAGGCGAGAATACCGCCGTCGATGTAGACTACCTGGCCGTTGATGAAGTCAGATGCAGGAGAAGCAAGGAACACAGCAAGGCCCTTCAGATCGTCCGTCTCGCCCCATCTCTGTGCCGGTGTCTTCGAGCGGATGAAGCGGTCGAACGGGTGCATGGATCCGTCGGGCTGCTTCTTGCGCAGAGGTGCCGTCTGAGGGGTAGCGATGTAGCCGGGTCCGATGGCGTTGCACTGAATGTTGTACTGGCCGTACTCAGAGCAGATGTTCTTGGTCAGCATTTTCAGTCCGCCCTTGGCTGCTGCATACGCCGATACTGTCTCGCGACCGAGCTCAGACATCATAGAGCACGCATTGATAATCTTGCCGGCCTTTCTCTCGATCATCTGCGGAAGAACCGCCTTTGAGCAGAGGAACGGGCCTGTGAGGTCAACGCTGATGACCTGATCCCACTGTGCCTTTGTCATCTCAATCATCGGAATTCTCTTGATGATGCCGGCGTTGTTGAACAGGATCGTGATCGGTCCGAACTTCTCCTTCACGTCGGCGACGAACTTCTTTACTTCCTCTTCCTTCGTGACATCGACGATGGCACCATAGGCCTCAACGCCTGCCGCCTTATACTCTTCCATCGCGTGGTCGAGGTGCTCCTGGCTTCTGCAGTTGAAGACGATCCTTGCACCCGCCTCGGCAAGAGCCTTTGCATAGGCCATGCCAAGACCGTAGGCCGCGCCGGTGATCCAGGCGACCTTTCCGTCNNGCGTTGTTGACGAGAATATCGATGCCGCCGAATTTCTTGGTCACGTCGTTGACGAAGACATTGACCTGATCCTCGTTCGTCACGTCGCAGACAGCGCCGTACGCATCGATCCCTCTCTTCCTGTACTCTGCCATGCCTCTGTCCACGAGATCCTGGTTGATATCATTGAAAATAATCTTCTTCGCGCCAGCTTCCGCAAAAGCCGTTGCATAGGCAAGGCCAAGGCCATAGGAAGCGCCTGTGATCCATGCCACTTTTCCGTCAAGTCTGAATTTGTCCAGAATTCCTGCCATAGTTAACTCCTTTCCAGTCATCTGTTACTGAAGATCTGTAGGTTTTAAGTTATCCATATCATCGAACTCCTGGTTCTCTCCGCCCATAGCCCAGATGAATGTGTAGTTGGATGTGCCGCATCCCGCATGGATGGACCAGGACGGCGAAATGACAGCCTCCTCGTTCTTCATCACGATGTGGCGCGTCTGTGTCGGCTCACCCATCATATGGAAAACAACCTGTCCCTCCGGCACCTCGAAGTAGGTGTAGATCTCCATTCTTCTCTCATGCGTGTGGCAGGGCATTGTATTCCATACAGATCCGGACTTGAGCTCTGTCATGCCCATGGAGAGCTGGCAGGTCTTGAGAACATCCGGATGAATGAACTGATTGATCACACGCTCGTTGCACTGCTCCTTGGAGCCAAGCGGTCTGTGGTTGGCCTCCTTCATTGTGATGAGGCGGTTCTCATAAGAGCAGTGAGCCGGTGCGGACACCATGTAGAACTTGGCCGGATGCTCAGGATCGTCAGAAGTAAAGGAGACTTCCTTGTTGCCCTTTGTGAGATACAGACAGTCCTTGTAGCCGAGGGCATATTCCTTCCCGTCAGCAGTCACCTTGCCTGCACCGCCGATATTGAAAATACCGATCTCCCGGCGCTCAAGAATATAATGCGTTCCAAAGCTCTTCCAGGGATCAATTCCCTTGTTCAGCGGCACGCTCTCATGCACGGGCATGCAGCCGAAGACAACCATGCGGTCTACATGGGAGTATGTGCAGGTCACCTGATCCGGCTGGTAAATTCCGGTGATCAGGAACTCGTCGCGCAGCTCCTGTGTTGTATACCTCTTCACATCTCTTTGATTGGCACTGTATCTGATATCCATGAAGTTATAACCCTCCTTGTGCAATTGTCATCAATTACAGCCTGTATACAGGTTATCATCTATAGAGCAGTAAGTCAACGCAGAGAAGGATTTTCCTGTGCTGCCACGCTGCCTTCTTCCCCCTTGATTCCTGCCATGGCGATGTCCTCTCTCGTGATGGGAAGCGTCCTCATTCTGACGCCGCACGCGTTGTATACAGCCTCTGCGACGGCGGGGCAGGGCGTATCGATCACCAGCTCACCGATGGACTTTGCGCCGTACGGTCCAAGGTGCTCGTAGCTCGGGTCAAAGCTGATGTGGATCTGTCCGATATCCGGCCTTGCCGGCATCTTGTACTGCATGAAAGAGTTCTCAATGAGCGCACCCTTCTCCGTCCTGTGGACCCCCTCATAGAGTGCCATGCCGATGCCCTGAAGAATGCCGCCCTCCGCCTGCACGCGGGCGAGGTTCGGATTGATCGTCGTGCCGCAGTCGATGGCGCCGTAGTAGTTCTCTACACGGCACTCACCGGTGTCGAGGTCTGTGAGGAGCTCTGCAACGCCCGCCATGTAAGGCGGCGGCGACGTCGGCGAGGACTGCGTGTTCGTCGCCTCGAGAATCCCTGTTATATTCGTCACGGTGCGCTCCGCGATCTCATTCAAGGAGACTTTTTTCTCCTCCGGATCTGCGGCAGCTTTATTTTCAGAAGGCTCCTGCACCTTCAGCGGCACATACCGCACATACTCGCCGTCGAAATCCGCGTCCTCCTCCGGGCAGCCGAGAAGGCGTGCACCCTCGCGGATGATCTTCTTTCTCAGTTCCAGCGCGGCATCCCGCACAGCGCGGCCGGTCAGATAGGTCGTGCTGGAGGCATAGGAGCCGGAATCATATGGAGAAGTATCTGTGTCCGCGCCAGACACCTGGATCTTATCCAGAGGGCAGTCGAGTGCCTCCGCAGCGATCTGGGCGAGGATCGTGTCACACCCTGTTCCCATGTCCGCACAGCCAAGGATCAGCATATAGAAGCCGCCCTCCTCGAGACGCAGCGTTGCACCGCCCACATCCACCGCGCTGATAGAGGAGCCCTGCATGGCGATGGCCATACCGACCGTTCTCGCCATATGCCTGCCATCGGGTGTTGTAAATTTCTGTCCAGGGTATTTGGCATCCCAGCCGGACATCTCCCGCACCTTCTGAATGCACCGGTCGAGATTGGAGCTGGTATTGGGCTCATTGTAGTAGCCCGGCATGATATCGCCCTCATGAGCAATATTCTGCAGGCGAAGATCCATGGGATCCCTGTGCAGCTTATGACAGAGCTCGTTCACCGCGGATTCCACGGCGAACATGCCCTGCGTCGCGCCGAACCCTCTGTAGGCGCCCGCCGCATTGATATTCGTATAAACAACGTCCGTGACAAAGCGAAATGCTTCCGGGCGGTAGAGTGGAATCGTCTTGTGCCCGGAGAGGCCCACTGTGGTCGGCCCGTGCTCGCCGTACGCTCCCGCGTTGGAGAGCGTGTACAGATAGATGCCGCGGATCGTCCCGTCCTTCATAGCGCCGAGGCGCACGTGCATCTCCATCTCATGACGCGGCGTCCCCTGTGTCAGGCACTGGCGCCTTGTAAAGACCATCTTCGCATTCCTGCCTGTTTTCCACGTGACAAAGGCGGGGTACATCTCCATGACAGAGGTCTGCTTTGCGCCGAATCCTCCGCCAATCCTCGGCTTCACAACCCGGATCATGGACTTTGGAATATGCAGCGCATTCGCCACATTCCTGCGCACATGGAAAACAATCTGTGTCGAGCTGACAATCACCAGTCTCCCATAGGGGTCCTTCGTGCACCACGTGCAGAACGGCTCCATATAGCCCTGATGACAGGCCTGCGTGTGGTACGTCTCATCGATGACGATATCGCAGGACTTCAGTACAGCCTCCACATCGCCGTCGCTCTCGTCGCTGTGCGCACAGAGGTTTCTCTTGTTGTCCGCGCCGACGGGCACAATGCTCTCCCAGTTGTCCTCGGGATGCACCAGAATCTTATTGTCGATCGCCTTGTGCATATCCAGCACAGGCTCGAGCACATTCCATTTGATCTTAATGAGGCGCATCGCCTTATCTACGCACTTCTCATCCTCACCCGCGACAATGGCCGCCCCATCGCCGATATAGCGCATGTGGCGGTCCAGAAGAAGCCTGTCATAAGGACTCGACTCCGGAAAAGTCGCACCGGCTTTCGTATAGCGTCTTGCGTTCTGGTCCACATCCTTCCATGTGAAAACAGCGGCCACCCCGGGCACCTTCTCCGCGACGGAAGTGTCGATGTCCTCGATGATCGCATTCGCATACGGCGACTCCAGAACCTTCACGACAAGGCAGTCCTTCGGCGCAATGTCCTGTGTATAAACCGGCTTTCCGGTGATCAGCTGGTCTGCGTCCTTCTTGCGCCAGCTGTGGTTGACTACTTTTAAATTCCCGGTAAGGCCTTTCGCCTCATCACCTGTTCGCATCTATGCTAATTTCTCCCTATAGAATCGAAGCATCCCTATGTGACCTTCTCCACTCAAAAAATGCATGTATTCCGCGCATCTGCCCCTCATAGCCGGAGCACCTGCAAAGGTTCCCTGCAAGGTACGCCTTGATGTCTTCATCACTGGGATTGTCAATTCCCTTCTCTCTGCACTCGCGCACCATCGCGATGCACTCCATGATGAGGCCCGGACTGCAGTAGCCGCACTGCTCTGCTCCCTCATCGGCAATGAAGCCGCCGAATTCCAGCGCCTCCTTCTGCAGTCCCTCGAGCGTCGTGATCTGATGTCCGTCTGCCCTTGCCGCAAGAATGCCGCAGGAGAGCACTGGTTTTCCATCCATATGTACCGTGCAGGCGCCGCAATTGGAGGTGTCGCACCCCCTCTTCACGGACAGGCACCCGTGGTCCCGCAGAAAATCTATAAGAAGAAGGTCCGGCGCGATGTCCCCGCAGATCGCCTTCCCGTTTACATTTATCGTTACAGTCATTGCCGTTCAGTCCTTTTGAAAGAGATTTCGTGCCGCGCGCTCCGCCAGCACCTGCACGAGATGACTTCTGTACTGCGCGCTGCCGCGAACGTTGCTGCCTGTGGGGATTTCTTCAGCCACTCGTGCTGCAAACGCAGCAGGATCCTTGGCGGCGTCTTCCGCAGGCGCTGCAAAGAGGACAGCCTTCTGCGGCCTCGCACCGATCGAGAGAAGAATCTTCGATGGAGTTTCGTTATAGCGGAGGGATGCCGCACAGGTCAGAATCGGGAAATCAGTCCTTGTGTTGCGCACTGATTCATAGAAAACCTTCGTTTTCACCTTTTTGACCGTGATCCCTGTCACAATGTCCCGCGAACAGGGGTGCGCAAGGAATTCTGCAAGCGGAATCTCCGATGATGTCTCCGCATGAAACAGATGCACATACGTATTAAGGCACAGCAAAAGCGTACAGACATCCGAGAAGCCGTATCTGCCCGCAACAGAACCGCCGACCGTAGCGAGGTTTCGGAACTGAACGCCTACGATGCCGGAGAGTGCCTTTCTCGCTGCGCCGTCCGTATATGCATTGAATCCCGCATCTGTCTCTAACTGTCGGAGCGTTGTCATCGCGCCAATATGGAATTCATACTGATCTTCCTCGATCCGGTCAAGTCCCAGGCCTGAAAGATCAATCAATGTTCCATAGGAGGCATCCGACATCTTCAGCCACTGCATGCCGCCTACGACGATGTTGTTTTTCTTCTGATACAGCGTCCAGGCCTCCTCCATGGAACCTGCACGACAGTAATCTCTTGCTGTGAACATATAACTTAAACCACCTTTTTCAGTGCCCGCCGAACAGATTCTGGCCGCCCTTCATCCGCAGTCCCTCGCGGTCAGCAGTGATCAGAGGATCCTCCTGCTTTGCAGCCTCCGATTCCGGATAAGGTGCGTGGTCACCCTCTTTCGCCTTTCTCTCCGGCTTCTTCCCTGTGACCTGATCCTGGAAATCCCTTTTGCGCAGGTGCTCCACAACGAACACACTGCCGACGCCGATGATCAGAATCACTGCAATTCCGACAAAGAGCCATACTGCGTAGATGTTCATAGCCGCCCCTTTCTCTGCCCATATTCGGGCGGAAATTTCCAATGAACCCGCACCCTTTTCCGGTACAATTTAATATTATCGTCACGATTCCTTTGTGTCCATCAAAACCCGCGGAAACATCTGATCATCAATATTTCACGATGAAGCATTCTGTCTGAACACAGAAAAGCCTGTAAAATCAACCTTCGTTGACTCTACAGGCTTTTTCTCACCAAGCGGCTGACGGGAGTCGAACCCGCCTCTCAACCTTGGGAAGGTCGCATACTACCGATGTACTACAACCGCAGATCAGCATTCCCAAAGCGGGAATACTGTCTCATTATATCAGAATTTAATCCGATTGCAACCAGGGTTTTATCCGCTCACTCCTCCCTGAATGTAATCTGTCCGTCATCCGTCATGTGATCCACGATTGCGAGGCTGGTCACCTTATACCCTTCACTTCTGAGGATCTTTCCGCCCTCCTGGAAGCCCTTTTCAATGCAGATACCGATGCCGGCGACCTTCGCGCCCGCCTGACCGCAGACATCGAGCAGTCCCCTCATGGCCTTGCCGACCGCCAGAAAATCATCGACTAGAAGGACGGTATCATCCGGCCCAAGATATTTCTTCGAGAGAGTGATCTGATAGTCCTTGCCGTAGGTGAAGGAGTGCACCGTAGATGTGTATACATCTCCGTCAATGTTGCGGCTCTTGGCCTTCTTTGCGAACACAACAGGCACATGAAAATACCTTGCGGCAGCACATCCGATCGCGATGCCCGATGCCTCAATCGTCAGGATTCTTGTGATGCCGGCATCCTTGTACTCGTCATAAAATGCCTTCCCGATCTGGTCGAGCAGATCGACGTCGATCTGATGATTCAGAAAGCTGTCCACCTTCAGAATGTTGCCGGGGCGCACCTGCCCATCTCTGCGGATACGGTCTTCAAGAAATTTCATATGCTGTCTCCCTCGTCATTTTTTATTAAAAACGTGTAAATTATAAAGACTAATATAGGCAATTGACACAGACTTTTCAACCCGGAACTGCTGATGATGAGACAGACAGCCGGGAGAGCGGGAGGCGATTCCTGACGATTTTGCGCATGCGCTGAAACGGCATCAGCCAGAACGCATACGGATATGAGGAAGGAATCGTCTCCCGTTTTCCCGGCGTCCCAAAGCAGTCATCCTCATTTCTTCCTCTTCCTGTGCCAGTGACGCAGTGAGAAAAACATAGCAATCAGAAGTGCCGCCACATAACCGAGAACGCCAAGAGCAGGAATGCCAAGAATTTTCGGCTCCATGTCCGTCGTGCAGATTGTGCTCGAACTGATCAGAAGTGCTGCCACGCACATGCCAATGACGAGATTGCGTACCGCCTGGAAAATCACCTGCGAGAGCTCATCCGAGGAATTCAGATTCAGATTGACCTCGCTCCTGCCAGCCTGAAAATTATTCAGCACATCCACGAGAAGAGACGGAATTTCCACGCCCTTCTCGGCGGAGCGAAGGAAACGCCAGGACCATGACCTGACCTCTTTTTTCCAATCGGTATTGCGGACCATCTCTTCCTTCACTCGTGAGGAAGCGATGGTCATCATATTGATCGACGGACTGATTGTATAGAGAACGCCCTCCAGATGGGCCAGGCCCCGCGCCAGCATAGTCATGCCGTGCGGCATGCGGATCCGGTTCCTCTTCATGATCTCCATGAGGCTCTGCATCGCGTCGGCGATGTCCACTTCGCCCATGCCCTGTGAGCCGTAATTGTCAATGAAATCGCGCAGATCCTTATAGAGCCGGCCCCTGTCCGGCACCCCCCTTGTTGTGCCCAGGTCGAGCACGGCATTTTCCACCATGGCGATATCGTGGAGTCCGATGCCCCTCACACCTTTTGACATGATGAGTCGATCCCTCTCTGTGAGGCGCCCCATCATGCCCATGTCGATCCAGACAATCTTCCCGCCGCAGACTTTTACATTGCCCGGATGCGGATCTGCATGGAAGAATCCATCGTCCATGACCTGCTTGATATAGTTGTTCGCGAACTTCCGGCCGATCTCCTCCAGATCATACCCTTTAGCCTTCAGCGTCTTTACATCATCGATCGGGCACCCGCCGATGTACTCCATCACAAGGACATGGCTGGTGCTGTACTCCCGATACAGCTTCGGCACGCTCACATACGCGACATCCTTGTTATACCTCGCGAATTCCTCCATATTGGAGGCTTCCTTGAGGAAATCCATCTCCTCCTGCGCCGTCGACCACAGTTCATCCAGGATCATATTGATGTCCACAATGTCCGTGATGCCGGTCACATTCGCGACAGGTCCTATAAGCCCCGCCGCCTTGTGAAGAAGCGCGATATCCCTGGACATCACATCATAGATACCTTTTCGCTGCACCTTAATGATGACGTCCGACCCGTCCATGAGCGTCGCGCGGTGGACCTGTGCGATGGACGCGGAACCGATTGGCTTCTGACTGATCCATCTGAAAATATCCTGCCACGGTCCCCCATACGCCTCCCGCAGCACACTCTCAACCTCTGAGAAGGGCATGGGTGTGACATCAGAGTTGAGCTTCATCAGCTCATCGCAGTATTCCTTCGGCAGGATGTCCGAATGAAGGGACATGATCTGTCCCAGCTTGATATAGGTGGGTCCCAGATCCTCAAGGACTTCGCGGAGCTTCACAGGCGTTATGCCCTGCATGATCTTGTGCCGCGCAAGAACCTGTCTCATCTCGCCAAGGCGCGAGTGCGGCTCTGCCTGTGCGCTGCGGCCGGTGACCGTCACATTCGGATCCTCTCCATCCCTTTTCCGTGATTCCTGCGCGTGGGCATTCTCTGCGCCCTGCACATCCTGCGGCGAGGATTCATTCGTTGTCTTTTGTTCTTTTGTCCTGTCTGTCATACCGGGCTCCCCTGCCGTTTTCCTCGCTGCTGCGCGCAAAAAACGAAAAAACCGGGGCTGCAGCCATGATGACCGCAGCTCCAGTTCTTCTTTATCCGTTGCGGGAAAAGTTGAAAAGATGTCGATACATTATTGTCCAACCGCTGTCGACGAATGATCTCTCATATAAAGATCAATTATCCTGCCCCGCAAGCTTCTTCTTCAATTCCTCGCGCTGCTCGGGTGTAAGGGAAGAGAGCAGGCTGTCCACATCCACTTCCTTGTCCTCTTTTTCCTCCTCAGCAGCTGCGGCATTCTCTGTGTCCTTCTTCCTGGCATTCTCAACCGTATGCTTGAGCTCCTGGTTGAGTGCCTTGCCCTGCTCAACTGTGAGCTCCCCCTTTGCTACCAGATCATCGAGAATCTGTGAGGATTTCTCTGCTGTTGTAGCAACAGCGCCGATGCCGGCAAGAAGAATCTTTTTCAATCCGTCTGTGAGATTGATTTCTGCCATGATGTACCCCTCCTTCATTTCCGTGATGCGCTCTCTGCGGCACCCATCGGAGTGAAATCCGCAAAAGCTCTCTCACCATTTGGAACATGCTGCCTGCAGAACGATCACAGGCTGTATTCATGAATCAATTATACCGCATTTGCAGTCTTAGTTATCATCTCATTCCGAATTGCCCTGAAAACATCACAATTCTCCAGGAGTGCCGAACACTCACAAAAGTGCCGCGATCTTCGGCAGGAAAATAGCACACCCAATGACGGCAGCAATAATCGCGCTCCAGAGCACCGCCCCCGCGGCAGCATCCTTTGCCTTTCCGGCCAGCGGTTTTCTCTCCTGTGTCACAAGATCGACAACCGCCTCAACAGCCGTGTTCACCAGTTCCAGACTGATGACAAGCGCAAAGAGAAGAAGACAGATCAGCCATTCTGTGTAAGAAATATGCAGCACAAAACCGGCGATGATGACCAGTGCCGTCACGAAGAGGTGAATCTTGATGTTGCGCTCATCGCGGATCGTCACGCCGATTCCCCGGAATGCATACCCGAAACTCTTGTACAGAGGACTCTTTCTATTCTTTTTCATGACCATTGTCCGATCTCTGCTGTAACAGACACAAGCACCGACCACAATCGGGCAGGAGACGGCAATCGCCTCCTACCCGATGTCGCGGTGGTCTCGCCTGCCGGCCCGGTCCGTTCTAAACGCGTGCCACTGGCACGCAGAACCGGCAGAAGGTTCCGTCTCAGCACTTCTTCAGGTACTCCGCAATCTCTTCCTTCGTTGGCATGACAGCAAGCGCACCTTTCCTCGTTGTGATGAGAGAAGCCGCTGCGTTTGCAAATGTGAGGAGCTCTTTCAGCACACCTTCTGTGAGGCCGTTAATTCCGTACTCCAGAATGTAGTGTATCGCACAGGCACAGAACGTATCGCCCGCTCCTGTCGTCTCAATCGTCGCGGGGTTCTTAAAACCAGGCACATAGACCCTGCTGTTCTTCGTATAAGCCTTGCTCCCGTCAGGACCGAGTGTCGCAAAGACGACCGGAATATCGAAGCGGCTCTGCAGTGCAGCGATACCGTCATCAATACCCGCCATATCAAGGGAACCGTCCGGACGCATGCCCTCACCGGTAAGGAAGGCGACCTCGTTGTCCGATATTTTCATGACATCGCACATCTCCATGCCGAAGGTCATCTTCTGCCGGGCCTCTTCCTCGGATCCCCAGAGCGGCGGCCGGTAGTTCGGATCAAAGGTGATCAATGCACCGTTGTCCTTTGCAATGGTAAGTGCTTCTCTGGTCGCGCGGTCGACGGACTCATCCGTCATGGAGAGCGTTCCAAAATGGAAAATCCGTGCCTTCTGAATCAGCTCTTTGTGCCGGTCCACTTCTTCCGCGGTCAGGCACACATCCGCGCCGGGTTTTCTGTAAAAAGAGAAGTCACGGTTGCCGTCCGGGAGCTTATGCACAAACGCAAGCGTCGTGTGCACCTGAGTGTCCTTCTCGAGGCCGCTCATATTAATGCCCTGCTCTGCCGCGCGCTTCTCCAGCATCTGCCCGAACATATCATCGCCGACCTTGCCGATAAAGGCCGTCTTATGGCCCAGTCTGCTGAGCATGGACAGGACATTGCAGGGAGCGCCGCCCGGATTCGCTTCAAAGAGAGGATTGCCCTGCGCGCTCTCCCCGTTTTGTGTGAAATCGACGAGGAGCTCGCCGAGCGCTGTTACATCAATAGTCTTCTCTGCTCTCATTTGTCTTCCGTATTCCCCCTATTGGATCAGTAATCAATCATATGTGCCCTGCCTGTGTCTGCGGCTGATCCTGCGCCGTCTCATTCTGTCCTGGCATCATTTAATACTGCTGACATTTTGCCTGCACGCTTTTTTAAATCAATCCGTTTAGCACCTCATCCCGAAATGCTCCAAAAACGTCGGGGTTCTTCGAGGGGGTGCTGAACAATGACAAAATCAGTTCTTAAAACTGTGCACCGGTGCCGGAATTCTTCCTTTGCGGTTCACGAAGCCGTCGCACCCGAACTGATTGACCGGCATAATCGGTGCACGACCAAGAAGTCCTCCGAACTCGGCATGGTCGCCAACCTTCTTTCCCGGGCAGGGAATGAGTCTGCAGGCTGTCGTCTTCTGGTTGATCATGCCAAGTGCCATCTCATCCGCAATGATGCCGGCAATGGTCGTATCCTTTGTATCGCCTGGAATGGCAATCATATCCAGACCTACTGAGCAGACGCATGTCATCGCCTCGAGCTTCTCGATCGTGAGGGCTCCTGCCTCTGCCGCATTGATCATGCCCTGGTCCTCAGATACAGGAATGAACGCGCCGGAGAGACCGCCGACATAGGAGCTCGCCATGAGGCCGCCCTTCTTGACCTGATCATTCAGCATAGCCAGTGCTGCTGTCGTTCCTGGTGCACCTGCGTACTCAAGGCCCATCTCGCAGAGAATATCAGCAACCGAATCGCCGATGGCAGGCGTAGGTGCAAGGGAGAGATCGACAATACCAAAAGGAACGCCGAGCCGCCTGGATGCCTCTCTCGCTACCAGCTGGCCTACGCGGGTCACCTTAAATGCTGTCTTTTTGATTGTCTCGGAGAGAACTTCGAAATCCGCTCCGCGTACCTTCTCCAGTGCCGCCTTGACGACGCCGGGGCCGGATACACCGACATTGAGCACAACATCTCCCTCTGTGACGCCGTGAAAAGCGCCCGCCATAAAGGGATTGTCATCCGGTGCGTTGCAGAAGACAACGAGCTTGGTGTCTCCGTTCAGAACGCCCCGCTTTGCTGAGAGATCCGCCGTCTCGCGCACGATCGTGCCCATGAGACGCACGGCATCCATATCAATACCTGTTCTTGTTGAACCGAGATTCACGGAGGAGCAGACAATGCTGGTGGAGCTGAGCGCCTCCGGAATGGAGCGGATCAGCAGCTCATCAGCCTTCGTCATCCCCTTGGACACCAGTGCTGAGTAGCCGCCGAGGAAGTTCACACCCACATCTGCGGCCACGCGGTCGAGCGTCTTTGCGATCGTCACAAAGTCCGCACTGCTGTGGCAGGCTGATCCGCCAACAAGGGCAATCGGCGTAACTGATATACGTTTATTGACAATCGGGATGCCGAAATCCTTTGAGATCTCCTCTCCCGTTCTCACCAGATCCTTCGCGCAGCGGTAGATCTTGTTGTAAATCTTCTCATTCAGCCGGTCCAGATCGCTGTCGATGCAGTCCAGAAGGCTGATGCCCATCGTGATCGTGCGCACGTCGAGATTGTCCTTCTCGATCATGGCATTTGTCTCTTCTACCTCAGTAATATTGATCATAGATCCTCCGGTTTGCAGCTGTGTGCCGCGTTCTTTGCGGCACCCCGAGGCGAAANNAAATCCGCGAAGGCGGTTTCGCCTCGGGGATCAGGCAGCCGATGACGCAGAGCGGCATCGGCTGCAGAATGAGAATTTATGCATCAGCATGAATTTTCATTCTTTAGACTCTGTGCATCGCATCGAAAATATCTTCCTTCTGACATTTGATCTGCACGCCGATTTCCTTCTCGCCGATCTCGGACAGCTCGCTGCTCATCTCCCCGAAGGGAACATCCAGCGCGGAAATATCCACGATCATCATCATGTTGAAGTATCCCTGCACGATGGTCTGCGAAATATCCAGAATGTTGATTTTATGCTGTGCAAGATATGTGCAAACTCTGGCGATGATGCCCACGGTATCCTTGCCGACTACGGTAATGATGGCTCTCTGCATAATCTTCTCCTCTTTTCATGTCTTCCCGGGTTTCTCAAGCCGGGTTCTGCAGATATATACACGGTACCTGAAGGCACCAGTGATCAGCACTCTGTCTGCGGCTTCTTTTCCTCCGCCGCATAGAACTGTGCGGGTATTTTGTCTCTAGGAATTCTGCGGGCAGTCCGCCTCTCAGAACTCCACGAGGGGCGATGCCTCTTTTCTCATGGCCACCCGGATCGGCAGCTCGTCTGCATGGTACCCGCACTTCGACGCATTGATCTCCAGCCGGACCGTCTCAAACGCCAGCTCCGGCAGATTATTCTCCTGGCTCAGATGCCCCAGGAAAATAGCCTTCATGTGGTTATTGAGAATCCCCGAAAGAAGCTCTCCGCTGCTGAGGTTCGAGAGATGGCCGAATTTGCCCAGAATCCGCTGCTTGAGCGGATACGGGTAAGGCCCGACCTGCAGCATATTCACATCGTGGTTTGCCTCGATGAGGAGCACGTCGCTGTCCTTGAGGCATTCCGCCGTATACGCCGTGTAACAGCCGAGGTCCGTGCAGATGCACGCCTTTTTGTGCCCGTACAGAATCCGGTAGCCGACCGGCTCCGCCGCATCGTGCGAAATCCTCATTGGATTGATCTGGAGATCTCTGACCGTCACCTTCTCATCCGCGCGCACCGGAATGAACCGCTCAGGATCAATCTGCGCGCACTTCGGATTGCGAAGAATGGCATCGATCGTCCCTCTCGTCGCATAGATCGGCATCTCCGACTGCTTCGCGATCATCGGCAGCCCCTGGATGTGGTCCGAATGCTCATGCGTAATGAAAATTCCGTCGATATCCCGGAGCGAGAGTCCTATCTTCTCCAGCGACTGCACCGTTCTTTTGCGGCTGATGCCCACATCCATCAAAAGGTGTGTGGTGTCCGATCCTACATAAATACAATTGCCGCTGCTGCCGCTGGCAAAACTCTGAAATCTCATAAATGACAAAAACTCTCTTCCTACAGAGAATACCTGCTGCCGGACATCTTCCGCCGGCGGAGGAGGATCATTTCCCTGCTCTTCTACCCTAACGCAGCATCGATCTGCGCGTACGTCTTCTTCAAATCGCCCGAATTATCAATAATAATATCACAACTGCGCCGGAATTCCTCGTCAGAGAGCTGACTTGACATAATCCTGTCAATTTTCTCATCGCTGTAGCCGCGGGATACCTTCAGACGCTGTCTTCTGACGACAGGATCGCAGTAGATATACCACATCTCGTCCACAACATCCCTGTAGCCGCACTCAATGAGAAGCGCCGCCTCCAGGAAGAAATAATCGATCTCTCCCCGCGCCTTCTCGCGCTCAATCTGCTCCCGGATATACCGGCCGACAGCCGGATGCACAAGAGCATTCACCTTCTGCAGGAGATCCGGATTTCTGAAAATACGTGCCGCCATCTCTTTCCACACAATTGCGCCGTCTGGCTGCAGGAGCGGCGCTCCGCCCCCCAGATACTGCGACAGGAGCGGTACAAGCTGATCGTACAGGGCATGTCCCGGCATCTCCAGCCATCTCGCCGCATCGTCCGAGAGCAGCACCCTGCAGTTGTAATGTTCCTTTATATAGCGCAGAATCTCCGACTTGCCGGAACCCACGCCGCCCGTCACACCTATTAATTTCAACTTATGCTGCACCTCCCTGTGTGCACCGCACCTTCGCCCCGATCCGACTGCACCTGCCAGCTGTATCTGTTCCAGGCAGAGTGTGATGTCACTTCGCCTCGTACCAGTCCTTTCCGCTGTGGCAGTCCACTTCAAGCGGCACAGCGAGGTCCGCCGCTCCCATCATTCCTTCCTTCAGAATCTTTGCGACTTTTTTCTCCTCGCCGGGTGCTGTCTCGACCAGCAGCTCATCGTGGATCTGCAGGATAAGCCTCGACTGCAGATGTTCACGCTTCAATCTCTCCCAGACGCGGATCATGGCGACCTTCATGATGTCTGCACCGGTGCCCTGAATAGGTGCATTCATGGCAACTCTCTCGCCGAACTGCCTCTGCATGAAGTTGGAGCTCTTCAGCTCCGGCACAGGACGGCGCCTGCCGAAAAGCGTCGTTGAATAGCCGTTCTCCTTCGCCTTGCTGACCAGTCCGTCGAGATAGATCTTGATTCCGGGGAACATCGCAAAGTACTCTTTAATATAATCCCCCGCCTGTTTTCTCGAGATCGAGAGGTTCTGCGAGAGACCGAACGAGCTGATGCCGTAAACAATGCCGAAATTGACTGCCTTGGCATCCCTTCTCTGCTGATCCGTCACTTGATCAAACGGCACATGAAAGACTTTCGACGCCGTCGTCCGATGAATGTCCCGGTTCTCGCGGAAAGCCTCAATCAGCGCCGGATCTCCTGAGAGAGAGGCCAGAATGCGCAGCTCAATCTGGGAGTAATCTGAATCTGTAAATGACCATCCCTCTTCCGGCACGAACACCTTGCGGATCGAGCGGCCGAGCTCCGTCCGCATCGGAATATTCTGCAGGTTCGGATCGGAGGAGGAGAGCCGTCCCGTTGCCGTGATCGTCTGATGAAAGACTGTATGAATGCGGGAATCCCGCGCGATGTAGGCGGAGAGGCCGTCCGCATACGTGGACTTTAACTTAGTCAGTGCCCTGTACTCCAGAATGTGCGCGACGATCGGATAGTCAGGGGCCAGCTTCTCCAGGACATCTGCTGCAGTGGAATACCCCGTCTTTGTTTTCTTGGCAAACGGCAGATGCATCTGCTCAAAAAGAATTTCCCCCAGCTGTTTTGGCGAAGCAATATTGAAATCGCACCCCGCCTCCTCATGAATCATCTGCTCCAACTCATTAATCCGATTGGTCAGCTGATCGCCGTAGTCCTTTAATTTTCCCGGAAGAATCCGCATGCCGATTCTCTGCATGTCATAGAGAATATAGGAGATCGGAAGTTCAATCTTCTCATACAGATCCTCCATTTCCTCCTCCTGCAGCTTCTCTCCGATGAGGGGTCCGGCCTTCAGCAGTGCACGGGCACTTCTGCAGGCATACTCCGCCACAGCCTTCAGATCTTCAGCGCACTTCTTCGCAAAGGATTCCTTCCCCAGCAGCTCCTTCTGCCCGATGAGCGTCTCTCCAAGGTACTCTGACGCGATATCCTGCGGCTGATAGTCACTCTTTAAAGGATTCAGAAGGTAGACCTCAATCAGAAGATCCTTTATGCCCTCAAGATGAATCCCGCTGTCGAATTCATCACCGGCAATCCCCCAGAACGAATACTGATCCTTAATATTGAAAACAAATACATTGCCTTCTGCGTGTGCTGCAGGATCAGGAGTACTCTCACCGTCCTGTGTGCTCCTTCCGGCTCCAATCCTTTTGCGAATTTCCATAAGCTTGCCGCAGAGGTATTCCTGTGTGACTGCGTTCTTCACGACAGAAGATGCGTTGCCCTTTTGATTTCCTGCAGTGATTGACTGATTTGGATTTTCTGAGTTTTCATCTCCGAAGTCTAATGTCATCTGCACGGGGGCCTGTGCAGCACTCTGCTCCCCCGCGCAGGGAAAATACGCCGTGCGCGCCCGCACCGCGACGGCCATTCCCAGGAGAGCAGGCTGCTCCGCCAGCTTTGGAGCATCAAACACCGGGAAAACGGCTATATTTTCATTATTATTGACTGAATTGAAAAATTTGTTTGCCTGTGCAAAATCCGTGATGATCTCAGCATCCGGCGTTTTCTCCTCCCCTCCAGGTGCTGTGCCCTCCTGTGCCCTGTTCATGGCATCCTGGTCAAAGCGGCCGAGGAAGTTCTTGAAGCCCAGTTCCGTATAAAGGGAAAACGCTTCCGGTGTATATAGATTGCCGATTCTTGCATGTTCAAGATCCGGCGAGACGTCCGTATCCGTCTTGATGGTGGCGAGAAAGAGCGACATCTCCGCCTGCTCTTTATTGGCGGCCAGGGTCTCCCGCAGCGCATTCCGCTTGATCTCGTCCAAGTGGTCATAGACGCCCTGCACGGTGTGATAACGTACAATGAGGTCCGTTGCTGTCTTCGGGCCGACCTTCGGAACGCCCGGGATGTTGTCGGCAGTATCGCCCTGCAGTGCCTTCACCTGAATGAATTCCTGCGGCGTTACCTGCAGTGCCTTCACAACGTCGTCTGCGTAATAATCCTCGATGACCGTCTGCCCCTTTTTCGTCTTGGGGATTCTGATGCGAATGTGCTCATCGGCGATCTGCAGCAGATCGCGGTCTCCGGATACAAGGGAGACCTCCATGCCCTGCGCCTGTGCCTTCCTGGCGAGGGTTCCAAGGATGTCATCTGCCTCCAGTCCCGCCTCTTCTACCGTCACGACGCCCATGGCATGCAGCACCTTTTTGATGAGCGGCACCTGCTCGCGCAGTTCATCCGGCATAGGATGTCTTGTTCCCTTATAGCTGGCAAATGCCTTATGCCTGAAAGTCGGTGCATGCACATCGAACGCGACCTCAAGATACTCCGGCTTCTCCTCATCCAGAATATGGAAAAGAATGCTCAGAAAACCGTACACAGCCCCTGTGTGCACACCTTTGGCATTTGTCAGATCAGGCATCCCGTAAAAAGCCCTGTTCAGGATGCTGTGACCGTCAATCAGTACAATTTTGCTCATCTATCGTTCTACCTTTCTTCATGCCTTATCTTATTCGGTACATCTGTCCCTGTGCCCTGCCGGCCGTTATCTTTCCCTTTTCCCGGAGAAATCTGCAAAAAGAGGTAACTGTTTAGCCGCCCTCTTACCACAGCATCACAAGAAGAATGCTCCCCCCAAGTGTCAGGACGAGCGTTGCGAACTCCATGAGAAGAGCTGTGACCTTAAGACGCATCCTTCGCCTGTATCTGTTCTTCTCGAGGGTAATGAAGTCTCCCAGCTCATCGTTCAGGTTGAACGTCTCACCTGTCTCGAGCTTTGGCATGCCGGCATAAACAAGGTACTGAATGGAGAGCTCATCCTGGCAGTCCCTGCAGCCGTCGAGGTGACGAAGGAAAATGCCGAGCTCCCTGTTCGGCAGCCCATCCCGCAGAAAGGCCGGTATCTCCTTCTCGCATGTCTTGCAGTCTATCCCGCCTGCCATATTCTTTTTAGGCTTCTCATTGACTGGAAGCGTTAATTCCTTGAGTTTCTGCATTTGTCTGCCTGCTGCGTGTCCGTTGGCTTTTCTTACCTATGAACATATCATGGTAACGTAACTATTTAGCACCTATCCCTTATTATAAGGGCTAATCCTCCGCCTTGGAATAACCGGATGCGTGCGGACCTTCGGGTGTCCGTAAGGGCCCTGTCTTCCGTCAACCGGGGGGTAGGTCTGCACCGGGAGATGAGGCAGCACTCGTACAGCGCCTGTATGTGCATTCCGGCGCACGATCCTGATCACACGGCAGACCGGATGCTCCGTGAGCGCATTCTCGATGGCAAAGATTTCTTCCTCTGTGAATTCGCCGGCTTTTGCATGATGAGCATGCTGTGATGTGATCCGCAGAGTAAAGGTGAAGATTTCGTTCTGCCACTCTCCCATTGAGCACTCCGCCGTGATCTTCAGGGGCGACGGCCACGTGTAGTCAAAAAGACGGACTTGCCGGCCGTCTTCTTCAAAGCCGCTGTTAAGTTCCGGTCTGCAGCATTTTTCATCTTCTGTCAGGCGGAGGATCCGCACATGATTCTTTCCGTCCGTCTCAAATACAAAGCAGAAGGCTTCTGCTCCGGAAGTTCCTCTGCCGATCTCATGTTCTGCCATATGCGTTCTCCAATCGTACCATTCGAAAATGCGGAATGACTCGTGTGCTCTGTAATGAGGAAACATTTTTCTGCCGCCTGCTCTTTTGCGGTTTTCTTTTGTTATGAAAGCGTTTACAATGATGATGCATCCGACTTTTGCTCAAAGAGCAGGAAAGGATATTTTCATGGCTAAAGATACCACAAAAGATATGACGAAGGGGCCTATATTTTCCACGATCGTGCTGTTCACAATTCCCCTTGTGCTGGGCAACCTTCTCCAGCTCACCTACAACGCCATCGACAGCATCATTGTCGGCCGGTTCGTCGGCAAGGGAGCCCTTGCAGCCGTCGGCACGAGCAACCCGCTGATGACGCTGGTGCTGCTCTTCACGAATGGCATCTGTCTCGGCGCCGGCGTTCTTGTCAGCTACCACTACGGAGCCCACGATTACGGTACTTTAAAAAGACAGGTCAGCACCGGCATGATCGCAGGGTGCATCTTCTCCCTCGCCGTCGGCGCCCTCATTGCGGTCCTGGCCATCCCAATTTTCCATCTGCTGCAGGTCGATGCCTCTATTCTGAAGGAGTGTGCGAGCTACCTGCGCACAATCATGCTGGGGCTTATTTTCAGCTTCATTTACAACTATCTGGCCAGTATGCTGCGCGCGATGGGGGATTCAAAATCCCCACTGTACTTTCTCGGCCTCAGCGCAGGGCTCAACATTGCAGGTGATCTCTTCTTTGTCGTCGTCCTGCATATGGGGATCTTCGGGGCAGCGCTCAGCACGGTCCTGTGCGAGGCGCTCAGCGCGGCGCTGTGCTGGATTTACACATACAGAAGAATTCCGATTATGCGCCTTGGCAGGGGGTGGCTTGTCTTCGACGGTACTCTCCTGCACAAGACGCTCTCCTACGGCATTGTGAGTGCGCTGCAGCAGTCCACGGTCCAGATCGGCAAGATCGGCATTCAGGCGCTCGTCAATTCTCTGGGTGTAGCGCAGACTGCGGCCTTCAACGCGACGACGCGCTTTGACGACTTCGCCTGCATCCCTGAACAGAACATCGGTCACGCTATGACAAGTGTGATGGCGCAGAATGTGGGTGCGCATGAGATGAAGCGCGTGGGGAAGGCGTACCGGTACGGCATGTATCTGGAGATCGCATACGGCGTCATCATCGGCATACTCATGTATGTCTTTGCGGCGCCGATTGTCAGTCTCTTCAGCACGGATGAGGATGTCGTCCGCGAGGGCGTGGCCTTTGTCCGGATTGCCGCGTTCTTTTATACACTTCCCGGCATCACGAACGGAATTCAGGGATATTTTCGCGGCGTCGGCGATCTGAAAATAACGCTCTGGAGCAGCATCATCAATTTCGCGGTCCGCGCAGCGGCCTGCGCCGGCATTCTCTTTGGTCTGCACAAGGGCTTTGCGTATGTACCGCTCTCTTATGTGGCGGGATGGATTGCGATGATTGCATTTGAGGTGCCGTATCTGGTCGTCTACAGAAGGCATCATGTGAGTAAGTTCTGAAGCGCAATACGACGGGCTCGGAGGGGCAATAGGAGTTTCCCTTCGGCACGCTCCTTACTGTAATACGCTCATCCAGGAGCAGGGTCCCCTTCGGCACGCTCCCGCTCTTGCTTAGCTCGCTATGTTACTAAGCTCGAAAAGACCTCGCTTAGTAACGGCGGCACGCAAAGGCGCTCAGGGGATCCCTGCTCCTGGATTCGCTCACGTATTGACTACCCAACTGCTTCGTGAGTTCTCGCCACGCACTCTCTGTCAGCAAATCAGCTTCTGTGTCTCATCGTCAGGTACAGGACTCCTGTCGTGAGGATGCCTGTGATGAGGCCGCCCAGGTGCGCCGTCATGCTGATGGTGTGATCTGTGAGGCCGGGCGCCAGTATGAGAAAGATGGCGAAGAGGACGCGTCTCATCGGAAAGGCGCGGCGAAGCCCCGGCAGAAGAGCAAAGAGGATGAAGACGGCCATCAGGCCGCAGATGGCTCCCGAAGCGCCGGCTGACACGGCATAGGCGCTGCTGTGCACATCTGATACGAGCGTCAGTACGTTGCCGCCGATTCCGGAGAGCATGTACAGGATCAGGTACCGCACCGGGCCAAAGAACTCCTCCGCGTAACGGCCGATGGCCGCAAGGCTGATCATGTTCATCACGAGGTGTTCCATGCCAAAGTGAACGAACATGGCGCTCACAAGACGCCACCACTCTCCCGCGAGCACGTAAGGCGCATACAGTGCACCGAACGAGACCGCGACCTCCGTATTCTCACTTCCGCCCGCAAATTCCTCGATTACAAAGACGATGACGTTCACCGCGATCAGTACATTTGTGACGGTCAGGTATTGGCGGTATCTATCTGAATTTTCCATAAAGAATCTCCCGTTTCAGGTCTGTGCGGCTATCCAGGCATTATAATGGATAACAGTCATGAAACACAATGCAGACCATACAACTCTTAGAAAACGCATACTGGGCATTCTGATTCTGCTGGCCGTCCTCGGCCTGATGGCACTCATTTCCTGGAAGATGGCAGCTCCCGTACTGCGCCTCACAAAGGATCCGCATTCTCTGCGCGCCTATATAGACAGCAGGGGCCCTGCCGGTGTCCTTCTTTTCATGCTGCTCGTCATTCTTCAGGTGTTCGCCGCCGTAGTTCCGGGAGGCCCCTTCCAGATCGCGGCCGGCTACGCCTTTGGCATTATAAAAGGTACTCTTATCTGCACCGCAGCTACTGCAATCGGCAGCATTCTGGTTTTTCTTCTCTCCCGGAAGTTCGGCATGCGCTTCATCCGCCTCTTCTTCTCAGAGGAGAAGATTAAATCTGTAAAGATTCTGAAAACAGAGGGCACCGAGACGCTCCTTATTTTCCTTCTGTTCCTTATCCCCGGATCGCCGAAGGATCTCCTCTCCTATCTTGTGGGGCTGACAGATCTGCCGCTGCGCAAATGGATTCCCATCGTCACCATCGGGCGCTTTCCCTCTATCCTTTTCTCCGCTATGAGCGGCAGTGCTCTGCAGAGCCAGCGGTATGTGGTTTTTGCTGTGATCATGTGTCTCTTTGGCGCACTCACGATAGCCGGAACATTGTGGTACAGGCGCCGCAGCGGACAATAGTACGCTGCAGACGGAAGGCCTGCAGCGCAGCGGTGCAAGGCCGCCGGAATAATGTCAGCCGTTCATTTTTCTATTCAGACAGTGACATGGATCCGGCGGTCAATGAGATAAAGATTCCTGCTTGGAATTCATGGTGCTGTGGTGTATTATTGCTTATGTAAGCGCTTAACTTTCTCCCTGATCCGTCAATTTGGGGACAAATCCGAAAGGTCATGCAAGATGTCTTGTGACTCTTGGCCGCCCCTTACAGACAGCCTCAGATTCTCTTTTGTGCGGGCGTAAAAGGGGAGCCGGCAATTACATTCATCCCTGAAAACGGAATAAGCAGCAGTGCCGCGGATGAACAGTTCTGCGGCTTTGGTACAGGAATAATGAAACATACCAACATTTATGATATAGCAAAAATGGCAGGTGTCAGCATCGCGACTGTCTCCCGCGTCGTCAACGGTTCTGACAAAGTCAGTGAGAGGACCAGAGAGCGGGTTCTTAAGGTGATCGAGGAATCCGGCTATACTCCGAATGTGTTCGCACAGGGACTTGGCCTCGATACAATGCACGTCATCGGCATCGTCGTGCCGGACATCTCGGACAACTACATGTCCTCTGCCGTCTCCTTTCTTGAGGCGGGCTTTCGAAAGAATGGCTATGATGTCATTTTGGGCTGTTCCGGCTTTGACCTGAAGAACAAGAGCAAACACGTAAATTTCCTTCTCTCGAAGAAGATTGACGCCCTTGTGCTCGTTGGCTCCACATATGCAGGCAGCGGGAAATCCGCTGCAGAGACCGACTACATCCGCGAGGCAGCGAAGCAGGTCCCTGTCATCGTCATCAACGGCATTGTCAAGGGAGACAATATTCACTCCTTTGTCTGCGACGACAGGGGAGCTGTATATTCTGTCGGCACACGGCTGATCGCAAAGGGGAGAAGGAGAATCCTCTTTATCACGGACTCCCACTCCTACAGCGCACAGCAGAAGCTTGCCGGCTACAAGGACGCACTGAGTGCCGCCGGTCTCCCCGCCCAGCGGGATCTCATCGTCCATGCGCACCACAACCGCGTGCATGAGACCCTCGATCTTTTAAGCGATCTGTCCTTAGACTTCGACAGCGCCGTGGCCACAGACGATGCGATGGCGATCGGTATTCTCAAGTACTGCACAGGCAGGGGAATCCGCGTTCCGGAGGACTGCGACATCATCGGCTACAACAACTCCTCCCTTGCCATCTGCTGCACGCCGGAACTGACGAGCATCGATTCGAGAATTGAGCGCCTCTCCGAGGAAGCCGTAGACGGGGTTCTGCGCATTCTCTCCGGTGAAGAGGTGCCGCCGCAGGCAACAGTTCCCTGCAGTCTTGTGGAGAGAAAGACAACTGCTCTGCTCGGGGATCACTGAACAGAGAAAGGATCACTGACAATGCAGCTGATGACGCAGCACGGTACAGGCTGCTGTCCGAAAGATCATGTACCGGCATAGTTTTTCCAATTCATTGACTCCATCCCGCCGGACTGCGGGTTCTGGATACAGACAGCCGGAAGGCTCCTGTTTTCAATAAATAACACACTTTAAAAGGAGGAAGGCGGGGCACTGCCCCGCCGGAAGAAGCAAATGAAAGCATTTATGGACAAGGATTTCATGCTGAATTCTGAGACAGCCAAGCATCTGTTTCACGATTACGCCGAGGATCTGCCGATCATCGACTATCACTGCCACATTTCTCCTAAGGAGATTTATGAGGACCGCAGATTCAACAACATCTGCGAGATCTGGCTCGGCGGCAGAAATGACGACGGCACATATTTTGGCGATCACTACAAGTGGAGAGTGATGCGTTCGAACGGCATCTCCGAGGATGTTGTAACAGGCAATGCTGATCCGCTGACAAAGCTCAAGGCCTTCGCCGCTTCCCTCGAGATGGCCATCGGCAATCCCATGTATGTGTGGTCCCATCTGGAACTGAAGAAGTACTTTGGCATCACAACTCCTCTTACGCCTGACACGGCCGAGGAAATTTTCAACAAGACATCCGATATGCTCCAGCACGACCCGAACCTGACCGTTCGCGGCATCATCCGTCAGTCCAAGGTGCACTACATCGGCACGACCGATGACCCGATTGACAGCCTGGAGTGGCACGAGAAGCTCGCTCAGGTGAAGGATCTGGGCTTCCAGGTATGCCCTTCCTTCCGTCCTGACAAGGCCCTCAACATCCACAAGGCGGGCTTCATCGATTATATGAATAAGCTCGCTGCCGCTGTCGGCAAGACACAGCTGCGCACCGTACAGGACGTCATCGACGCACTCTACAGCCGCATCGACTACTTCAAGGCACACGGCTGCAAGGCTTCTGATCACGGCATTGACTACGTAATGTATCGTCCCGCTTCCGAGCAGGAGTGCGACGAGGTATTCCAGAAGGCCATGGCCGGTGAGAAGCTCACACGCGAGGAGGCAGAGAAGTACCAGACCGCCATTCTCGTTGCCCTTGCAAAGAAGTACCACAAGGAAAACATCGTCATGGAGATTCACTTCTCCTGCGAGAGAGACAACAACAAGAAGATGTTCGCCCTTGAGGGACCGGATACCGGCTACGATATGATCAGCAAGACCATCTCCGGCGGCAACCTCTCCGCATTCTGCTCCCACCTGAATGACACGGACGAGCTGCCCAAGATGATCGTCTTCTCCCTTGACGACGGCGACTTCCGCCAGATCACGACGCTCCTTGGCTGCTTCCAGAGCGATGAGGTGCCCGGAAAGATGCAGCTCGGCGCCGCATGGTGGTTCCAGGATACCAAGTCCGGCAACCTCAAGCAGTTCAATGATCTCGCAGAGCTTGGCCTTCTTGGCAACTTCGTCGGCATGCTGACAGACTCCAGATCCTTCTTCTCTTACACAAGACACGACTACTTCAGAAGACTCTTCTGCAACTTCATCGCAGATCTTGTGGAGAACGGCGAGTATCCGAACAACGATGCTTCCCTGAAGAAGATCGTTGAGGGCGTAAGCTACTACAACGCAAAGAGATATTTCGGCATTGACTGAATCCTGAATGAACTTTGAACAGACAGGTGCAAGTGCTGAACTGTTCGGACAGATGAAGGCCTCCCGACTGACTGTAAAAGGTCAGCCGGGAGGCTTTTTGTCAATGTAGTATCAGTTTCTGCAATATCTCGCCATCCTCAAGACTGATCAGCGAGAACCTTTCCCTTCCATCTTCGTCGCTGTACTGCAGATACGAGTGATGGCTCTGCTCCTTCGGAATGGAGACAGAGCCGGGATTGAGGAGCGTTATTCCATCCTGCACCTCCATGCGCGGAACGTGCGTGTGCCCCTGCAGAAAGACGTCTCCGCGGCGCATAGGAGGCAGATTCTCGCAACTGAAATGATGCCCATGGGTCAGGAACCATCCCCTATGCGGCGTCAGAACATGCATATACCCTGCCATGCAGGGAAAGGACAGCAGCATCTGGTCGACCTCCGCCTCACAGTTGCCCCGCACACACAGAATGTCCTGTGCAAGAGGGTTCAGAAGTGAAACCACCTTCTGCGGATCATAATGTTCCGGCACCTTGTTGCGCGGACCGTGGTAGAGAATATCGCCCAAAAGGATCAGCCGCTCCGATCCGCTCTCTTTATATATCTTCACCAGTCTCTCACACCAGTATGCATCGCCGTGGATGTCGCTTGCTATAAGAAGTCTCATATTAATGCCTGTCCTTATTCCTTTAAAACGTATCTGCCTGGTACCTCATCTCGAATTGCTGCTGAAAACATCGCAATTCTTCGACCATTAACCGGGCTGTATTTCCAAGCACTTCAAAATCAGTCGAGTATATAACAAAATAACAGCGGGGCCGCAGACCGTGCACGCACGATCCTTGTCCCCGCTCTGCGAAATTTCACCTGTGAATTTGTGTGACTGTTCAGCTCGTCAGATCTCAGCCTTCCAGAGACCGTGCAGATTGCAGTACTCATAAGCTGCAACCGGCTTCTCACCGTCTGCAAGTACAAACTCTGCCTCAGGTGCGCCGCCAACTGTCAGGTCCTTCTTCTGGAAGCCGTGTGTTGTCTCCAGAATGATCCATGCGATGTGGTGCTCAGCCAGCATCGGATGTGCCACAGATCCAACCTTAACTGTTACCTTATTGCCGTCCACTGTCACGACAGGAACATGCTTCTCCCCTGCTGCATCCGTACTGTTGGGAACGAGCTCCTTCATCGTCTCGCCGCAGCACTTCGGTGTACAGGCGGTCTTCTCACCAAGAAATGTAATGAAATTGCCACAACTCTCGCATCTGTAGAATAACATGGTAACCTCCTTCTGCCTTAACGGCTGAATTCAGTATACCAGTAGGGCGCACAGTCATGCAAGCAATTTTAGTAATTATTCCTAAAGTTAATGTACCTGTTACACAGTGCTGTATTCTTTTAAAATCCGACCGTTCATCCGTCCTTCAGCAAATACTCGCGGATCACCTGCGCGCATCCGCCCTCATCGTTGCCGCGAAGGATCACATCTGCAGCGCCTTTGGCCTCTTCATTCCCATTGCCCATGACGGCGCCAAGTCCCGCTGCCTTGACCATCGGCACATCATTCCACGCATCCCCCACTGCAATGGCTTCCTGCAAAGAGACACCAAGGTGCGCACACATCTGTGCAAGCCCCGTCCCCTTATCTGTGCCGGAGGGACTCAGCTCCACACTCGTCGCCTCAGAGAAGACCTTCTCCACGGGAAAATCCTTCATCCTCTCCATGGTGACGGCGCTCTCTTCCCGCGAGTAGTGATACAGACACATCTTCTCGATCCTGTCTGCATGGATGCGGATAAAATCATCAATATCCGGCACGAGATCCGCATAATCCCGGAACAGCTCGTAATACTGCGGAATTCTGAAAACATCCATCCGCGCGAGATCACTCTTCTGCACGATGCAGTGTCCGTCCGCCATCACTTCCTTCATGATGTCGTGCCGGTCCGTCAGCGCCATAATCTTCGGGATCCAGTCCTCCGGAAGCGTTCTGTGCGCGATCATCTTCTCCGTCCGCAGGTCGACGAGAAACGCGCCGCTCTCACAGGAGGCATAGTGGATGTGCGTGAATTCTTTCTTGTATGGCCGGAGCTCTGCGAGAGATCTCCCGCTGTCGATCATCACGATCTTTCCCGCGCGGTCCGCCTCCTCAATGGCAGAGAGCGTATCCGGATCGATCGTCTTGTCGGTGCGAAGAAGTGTCCCGTCCATATCAAATGCGATCAGTCTGTACAATCGTATACCTCGCTTTATTTTGCAGCGTATTCCTTCGCCGCCTGCACGAGCTCCTCCATCTTCATGAAGTGGGAGGCTTTGAACAGAACAGCCGTATCCTTCTGCATGATCTCCGGAAGCGCCGCCTTCGCTTCCTCTATGGTGAGATAGCTCTTCACATTGGTGAGACCGTTCTTCTTCGCCTCATCCGCCATATTGAGGGAAGCCTTTCCAACCGTTACGAGAAGGTCAGGATGAAGCTGTGCGGCTGCCTTTCCGACCTCTCTGTGGAGCTCCTCCTCGTGGGCACCGAGCTCTCCCATATCGCCCAGAACAGCGACATGGCGGTACCCTGCTGTATGTGAGAGCGTCACAAGACCTGCACGCATCGACTGCGGATTCGCGTTGTAGGTATCATTGTAAATGAGAATGTTGTCACCGACGATGGACTTCTCCATGCGCAGCGCAGCAGGCGTGTAATGGGCAATGCCTGCGCGTATCTCCTCCAGCGTCATGCCGAAGTGTGCACCGATGGCTGCCGCTGTGAGCGTCGGATAAATCATGTGTCTTCCGGATGCGGGCACTGTGATGTCGATCTCCCCAAGAGGTGTGCAGGCGTGATAGCGCACCTCGTCCTGCAGTGTATCCTGTATGTTCTCCGCGCGGAAATCGTTGTCCTTTCCCTCACCGACCCAGGCAAAAGAGAATTCCTTCTGCTTCTGTGCATTCTCTTTCAGACGAGGCAGGAAGTCGTCATCTCCGTTCATGACCGCAAAGCCGTGCGGCGCAAGACCGTTAAAGATCTCACACTTCGCCTTGAAAATATTCTCCCTGCTGCCAAGATTTCCTATATGCGCCGTGCCGACATTCGTGATCGTGACGACAGTCGGCTTTGCGATGTTCACAAGGTAATCGATCTCACCGAAATGATTCATGCCCATCTCGATGACGGCGATCTGTGTATCCTTCGTGATTCTGAAAATCGTCCTCGGCAGGCCGATATTGTTGTTGAAATTGGCCTCCGTCTTCACCACATTGAACTTCTCCGAAAGGACGGAAGCGATCATGTCCTTGGTCGTTGTTTTCCCGACAGAGCCTGTGACGCCGACGACCGGAATATCGAATTTGCTGCGGTAATAAGCCGCCAGCGCGCCGACCGCTTTGATCGTATCCTCCACAAGCACATAGAATTTCCCGGGAAGATAAGCCTCCGGTGCCCTGCTGACGACTGCGCCGCAGGCGCCGGCCTTCAGCGCGGCATCGGCGAACTTGTGGCCGTCCGTTCTCTCTCCCACAAAGGCGAAAAAGACGGATCCGTCCTGCACCTTTCTGTTGTCGGACTCCACGCTGGTGATTTGCGTATCAGGGGCAGCGTTCTCCGTGAGGAGCCGCCCGCCAGTCGCCTTCAGCAGTTCTTTTAAAGTGATGGGTTCCATGCAAACCTCCAATATCTGTTCAATGCCGCATTGCCGTGCGCTTGCAGTGTATGAATTTCCGGCTGCAATCCGTGTCAAATTGATGCGGCATAACTGCCAGCTGTGCTCAGCTGTCTGCGCCTTATCATTACAGTAAAAACAGGCGGCCGCGCACAGCAGACGAAACGCGTCTCTGTACACAGCCGCTGTCAGTTTATGTACCTGAATAGTATCTCATAAAAACGAATTCCGGAATATACCGAAGTCTGTACAGGCACCGTATTATTTTCCGCAGTTCTTCAATCCGTCCATCACAATCTGCTCACACAGATCCTCGTAGGAGATGCCGACGGCGGCAGCCTCCTGCGGAACAAGAGATGTGGGTGTCATGCCGGGCAGTGTGTTGACCTCGAGAAAATAGATATTGTCATTCTTATCGATGATAAAATCCGATCTCGAATAGGTGCGAAGACCGAGAACTCTGTGCACGGTGAGCGCCATCTCCCCCATCTTCTGCGCAAGGGCCGCATCGACTCTTCCGGGGCAGATCTCCTCTGTGGCACCTGCCTGGTACTTGTTCTGATAATCGTAGCCGCCCTTCTTCGGTACGATCTCAACGCAGGGAAGCGCGCGGTCCATGAGAACGGCGTTCGTGAACTCCCTTCCCTCGATGAACTGCTCGATGAGAACATCAGAGCCGTACTGCAGGCATTCCTTAATCGCGGGAGCGAGGTCCTTTTCCTCTTTGATGATATATACGCCGACTGTGGAGCCGCCGGTAGGAGTCTTGTCGACGCAGGGAACAGGGTTCTCCGCACACATGCGCGGGATATCTTCCTCGGTGGCGCCGTGATAGCTGTGCCAGTCAGGTGTGCAGACGCCCTGCGGGCGAACCAGCTCCTTCGTCATGATCTTGTCCATGCCGATGCCTGCACCGAGGTAACCGGAGCCCGTGTAGGGGATGCCCATCAGATCAAAGGCAGCCTGCACTCTTCCGTCCTCTCCGTTGAGCCCGTGAAGACCAATGAAAACAATGTCCGCCGCACTGCAGATCTCGAGAACGCCCCGTCCAAAAATCGAGGGGCTCCTGAATTTTCTCGAGGCGCGGACTGCATCGAGGTCCGGTGCCTTGCCGTCGAATTCGACGGACCTCAGCTCCGGCAGATGGTCAAAGAGCATGGCAGGGTTGGCCAGCACATCCTCTCCCATATCCTCGAGCCCCATGAACAGATCCACGAGTACAGCTTTATGTCCCTTTGCGCGCAGGGCCGCACAGATCTTTGTGCTTGATGAAAAAGAGATCTTTCTCTCCGTGCTGAGGCCCCCGCATAATACAACTATTTTCATTCTGGATAACACCTTTCCGCCTTTTAACCGGCCACAACTCCCCTATTCTAGTACACCGCCGCGCGGCTGTACAGGCGCAATTATGCCGGATTTGCGGCACAAAAACCTTTTATCTCTCCGCATCTGCACAAGAAGAAGCGGCATAGCTGCAGTCTTTTATCATGCATATGAAGTCATGTCACCTCATTGCCCTGACATTTACATTTCCCCCGCGATCACTCTGCCGTCCTTGATCACGGCTGCCAGCGTGAGGTCCGCATCCTTTCTAAGGAGCACGGCGTCCGCCTTCTTGCCGGGAGTGATGGATCCATAAATGGCGTCCTCATGAATGGCGCGTGCGGGATTGATCGTCGCGCACTGCACAGCGGTCTCCAGCGGGATATCCATCGTCTTTACCGCGTTTCGCATGCAGTCTGCAACATTCGAGACAGAGCCGGCCAGATTCCCGCCTTCCTTCAATGTGCAGTATCTGCCCTTCTTAACAACAGGCTCTCCGCCCAACATATATTCGCCGTCGGGCATGCCCGTGCAGCGAAGACTGTCGCTGATGAGCACCATTCTGTCCTTCCCGTTCATGCGCAGCGCCGCCCGCACCGCAGCGGGATGCACATGAATGCCGTCGCAGATAATCTCCGCATTGACATGCGCGCAGTCGCACACGGCACCGACGACGCCGGGTGCCCTGTGCGTCATGTCTGTCATCGCGTTGTAGAGATGCACGGCGTGGCTCGCTCCTGCGCGGAAGGCCCTGACCGCCGTCTCGTAGTCCGCATTTGTGTGGGCCAGGGAGATGATCACGCGGTCACGCACTGCCGCAATATAGTCCTCAAACCCTGGATTTTCCTCCGGTGCAAGACCAATGATCTTCACAAGGCCGTCCGAGGCCTCCATGAATCTCTCCACAACAGCCGGGTTGCAGTGAAGGATATACGCCTCATTCTGTGCGCCCTTCTTGACATGGCTGATAAACGGGCCTTCCATGTTGAAGCCGATGAGGTCGGATCCCTCATGTTCAGACCGCGCGAAATCCGCACCGATCCGGAGCACCTCTTCCAGCTTCTCCACCGGAAGGGTGAGCGTCGCCGGGCAGATCGCCGTGATGCCGTTCATCGCCTCATATTTGGCGATCTCCTCGTACGCCTTCCGGGATGCATCGCACACATCATAGCCGAGTGCGCCGTGGAAATGAATGTCGATGAGGCCGGGGATGACATAGCAGCCGGAGGCATTGATCACCTGATCTCCGTCGGATGTGAATCCGATGCAGCGATCTCCTGCGGCGCTTCCGTCTCCGCCTGCAGTATTATTTTCAGAATCCCTTACTGCCCCGAAGACACCATCACGTATCTCAACTTCGCTGTTATGAAACCGCAGATCCGGCCCGAACACCGTTCCGCCTGTAATTTTTACCATGAGGTCATCTCCTCTCGCTGTCCTTTTTCTTCGCTGTATACTGCTATTTGTAACAGGTTGCTGAATATGCACGACAATTTTAAAGCAGACTTATTGCGCCTGCACGCGGTCATCTATTGTGTCAACAATCCTTTCTTCCGCAGCCAGTCACCACCATACTGGTCCTGTGCAGCGACAAATCTCCCGCCTGTCTTCTGCACCTGCGAAAGTGCCAGATTCATCATCTGGTCCGCGATCTGTGCCATACCGGAGAGATCGTCATTGACATACACTGTCGTCACGACATACTCACCCTTTGACCTCTCCGGGAACTCGCAGTCTGCCAGCACTCTCCCGTATTCATCCTTGCTGTAGATGCGATGCGGTAAAATATTAAAGTTCAATTGGGTCAGATCATCCAACCTTTTTCCCTCCGTCTGTTTTCATTCATATGCCTTGCTGCCATCAGTTTACCATGTGCAAAAAGATGTCTCAATTCATATGGATAGCTGATTTTTTATCTGATTATTTGTATACTGAATAAAAGGTATTCAGCAAAACCGCATTCCCGGCTTTTGACTAAGCAGGATAAGGGCCTGTTGTTCGGCGGACATAATAAAAAAGGAGGTAACCATATGCCGTCATTCAAATTCGCACACAACAACCTGAGCGTCTCCAATCTGGAGAAGAGCCTTGCCTTCTATAAAGAGGCTTTCGGGCTAGAGGAGGTCCGCCGCAAGGAGGGATCCGACTTCACGCTCGTTTTCCTCGGCGATCACGGACAGACGCCGCACCAGCTCGAACTCACCTGGAACTGGGATCGGAAGGAGATCTATGACCTCGGCGACGCCTTCCATCTCGCTCTGTCCACAACCGACATGAAGGCCGCTTACGCCCTGCACAAAAAGATGGGTTGTGTGTGCTTTGAGAATCACAAGATGGGCATCTACTTCGTCCTGGATCCGGACAAGTACTGGATTGAGGTCGTTCCCGACAGAGCCAATCCGGACACCGTCTATCTCGACTGGAAGCCGGAGGAGGGGTGCATCGAATACTAAACCAGGTATTCTCAGGACAATTCAGGCGCGCTCCAAACTTCACCGAAGCAGATAATATATTTCTCTTCACAGGAAGAAGAAAGGACGCACCTGCTGCATTATCTCATTCTATTGTCATCCTTGTGAGAAAATCCTTCTCCCCTGGATATTGCTGATCCAACTCCCTGCGCGGCACCAGCCGGAATCCCTCGTAATGAAATTTCGGCAGCGTCGCGCAGCTCATCAGTGTGTAAGATGCGGGTTCAACATTCTCCGCTCCGAAAATAACGCCCTTCGGGATCACCACCATCGGCTTCATGCCCTCTCCGCAGCCGAGCAGTTCACTTCTGATCCCGCCTGTTCCGTCGAGGATCCACAGCCGCACGCCGCATCCCTCATGATGATACCAGATCTCGTCGCAGTCGATCACATGCAGGTGCGAGATCTCATCCTTTGCCAGCAGAAAATAAATGCTGCCGCCCAGGTTTCTCCCGTCCTTCGACAAACCGTATTCTGCTCCTGCCGTATAAACTTCGCTGAACCACCCGCCTTCCGGGTGCTGTTCCAAATGCAGTTCCTTAATCCAGTGCCGGATTCTCTCCTCTGCTGCCATGACTCGCCTCCTGCTGCCAACTCTTATGGTATTCACCTTTGTCAGTATAGAAAAACTGCCGCAGGATGACAACATACATCCCACAGCAGTTTTCTCTCTTTACATGAAGGCGCACTCAGGAGAACGCTCCCTGCAGGGCGTCTTTATTCCTGACGGGCGATCGTCGTGACATTCTCCTTCGTTCGCATTCCTCTTTTTTATAAAGTTACTCCTTCTTTCCCTCTTTCTCCTTCGAAGGACTCACCTTGCCTGCAACTACAGAGAGCGCTGTTGTGATGAGCATGTCCGGCAGCGTGTTGCCGAGCGGCAGGTCAATCTTCATCAGTATCCTGTACAGAACGAAGCCGATCACCCAGATGACGACGTTCCGGACGTTGATATTTTCAGAGAAATGATCTTTCTTCAGGATGAAATAGTCCGCAATCTGTACGGCGATCATCGGCGCAAAGACAGAGCCGATGAGGTAGAGGAAATTCGTGATGTCATCCATGTTGAAGAGCATCGCGAGGATCGTGCCGACAACGGTGACCGCCAGGGCAGTCTCCCTGCCTTTGATCTTGGGAGAGAGCGACTGCGCCGAGATGCCGCAGGACCAGGCATCCAGAAAGGTCGTTGTGACAGTCGAGAGAATCAGAATGACGAGGGCTGCAATGCCAAGGCCCGCCTTCACCATGACCTTTGCAATGTCCGATTCTCCGGTGATAATGGCAGAACCCATGCCGATCACATACATCCAGCAGGAGATGAGGCCATAGACAACCACACTTGTCCAGGTCGCCTTCACCGGCTCCTTCGCCTCTCTTGTGTAATCGCTGATGAGCGGCAGCCACGACAGCGGCATGGCGACGGCCAGCTCAACTGCTGCGCCGAAGGAGAGTGTGCCGTCCGGAGCAGAGGAAGGAATGCCATGTCCAAAGATGATCACACACAGAACAATCGTCAGGATGAACAGAGCAGCCATCGAAATTTTGTTGATCACGCCAAGATTTGTGACGCCAACTGCGATCCAGAGAAGGATCAGTGCCCCGATAACAACAGCCCAGATCGCGCTGCCGATGCCCCAGATCTCCTCTGTCGCCGCGGCGCCGTCATAGATCATGATGGCGGTCCAGCCGAGGAGCTGCAGCACGTTCATGAGGGCGAAGAAAAGGCCGCCTTTCCCGCCAAAACTCATCTTGACGGTCTCCATGGCGCTGCGCCCTGTCTTTCCTCCAATGAGACCCGCAAAGAGCATCATAGCACAGCCGATGACATGGCCGGTCAGGATGGCCAGAAGGCCTCTCACAAAGCCGAGGGATGCAAAATACGTTCCTGTCAGAATCTCCGCGATGGAGACGCCGGCGCCGAACCAGACAAGCCCCGACTGAAAATTCGTCATCGTCCTCATGCGCGGGCCCCCGTTCCTGTGCCGTCAGCAGCAGATTTTGTCGTACCGGAATAATGTGTGCCTTTCTCTGCAGCAGGTGCTTCCTCCATAAACCTGCTCACGTTCGCAAACGCATGGTTCATGGGGCCGCTCCCGTGACCGAGATCCAGCATTGCGCCAAGAGCACCGGAGATATATTCCTTGGCTCTCTCTACGGATGTGTCGAGATCATACCCTTTAGCAAGGTTGGATGCGATAGCGCTCGAGAGCGTGCAGCCTGTTCCGTGGGTGTTGGGATTGTTGATCTTCTTCCCATTGAACCACCGGTATCCGCCGTCTCTGTACAAAAGATCATTGGCATCATTTAGTGAATGGCCGCCCTTGCACAGGACTGCACAGTGGTACGTGTCACTGATCTTCTTTGCGGCCTCCACCATATCTTCGTTCTTCGTCACCTTCATGCCGGAGAGAACTTCCGTCTCCGGAATATTGGGCGTGAGAACGGTTGCGATGGGAAGGAGCTCCTCCTTCAGTGTTTCCACAGCGTCATCGCTGATGAGCTTCGCGCCGCTCGTTGCCACCATGACGGGATCTACGACGATGAACTTCGGCTTGTACTGCCTCATTTTCTGCGCGATCACCCGAATGAGGCTGCTCTCGGAAACCATGCCGATCTTCACTGCATCCGGGAAGATATCCTTGAACACTTCATCGATTTCCTCCGCGAGGAACTCAGGTGTTGCGTTCATGATTGCGGTTACGCCGGTCGTATTCTGTGCAGTCATCGCGGTGATGGCGCTCATGGCAAAGACGCCGTTGGCCATCATCGTCTTGATATCTGCCTGGATGCCGGCGCCTCCGCTGGAATCACTGCCAGCGATTGTCAATGCTGTTCTCATTCGTCTGCCTCCTTTGCAATAGACATGTGAACTTATGCATTCATTTATATCCCGGCGCAAGGTGGTGCCCCCGATCCGCCGGCTATGGAAACGCAGGATCTGATGATCACTGCGCCAGCATACTTCTCATCAACTTGCTGCACATTACCGAATAAGCGCTGTGCATTTGCTTCGGTGCTTCGCACCTTCGCTCATGTCGCGCTGACGTGCAAAAAGCCCC
>DEKA01000030.1:0-157 GCA_002353635.1 Lachnospiraceae bacterium UBA2734 | reverse complement strand
CGCCGGTATTGTCCGGTTCAAGTTATTAAGGGTCCGGCAGGATTTACCTGCCAGTCTCAGCGCGCGCGCCCCTAGCAAAATTATGCAGTTTTCGTTAACCACTAAACCTTAAGTCCTGTATTTTCATTTGTCAAGACGGCACAACCATACACTACAG
>DEKA01000029.1:101063-122214 GCA_002353635.1 Lachnospiraceae bacterium UBA2734 | reverse complement strand
GTCTTTGGCAGCGTGATGACATTGAGTCCTTCCTCGGAGAGGAGATTGGCCGTCTTGTGTGAGCCGTTGCCGCCTAGCATCACAAGGCAGTCGAGCTGGAGCTTGTAGTAGTTCTGCTTCATGGCTGCAACCTTGTCGATGCCGTTCTCATCGGGCTCATGAATCGTCTTGAAGGGCACGCGGCTGGTGCCAAGAATGGTGCCGCCTCTTGTCAGAATGCCCGAGAAATCCTTACCGGTCAGCATTCTGAAATGACCGTAAATCAGCCCCTTGTACCCATCTTCGAAGCCATAGATTTCCACCGGCTCCTTGCTGTTGTTCAGCACACATTTCACCACACCGCGCATGGCAGCGTTCAGTGCCTGGCAGTCTCCGCCGCTCGTAAGCATTCCGATTCTGAGCATAGCAACTTCTCCTTTCCTTAGATGGAGGCAGTCCGAAGATACAGTCGTCCTCCCCGGGACTCCTGCATATTGCTGAAGTCCCGGGCACGATGCTGAATGGACTTCTGAAAATACAGACCGCCGCTGCTGTCCGAAAAGATTATACACTAGATCTCTCCGGTTTGCCCACCGCCTTTGCGGCCTGCAGGCAAACTCCCGGGAAAAACCTTCTTCACTGCCGATATTTTCCGCTTGCGCTTACAATAACCATTAACGTATAATAGTTGTCGTGACTGTTATGGAGAGTTACCCAAGCGGTTCAAGGGGGCGCACTCGAAATGCGTTAGGCCGGTCAAACGGTGCGTGGGTTCGAATCCCATGCTCTCCGGATATAAAGAGGAGGAATCTTATATAAGATTCCTCCTCTTTTCATTTCTATTCATCATACCCCGGCAGGACAGAAAATCCTGAAGGAAAGGCTGCCCGCCAGCAGTATTTTCGTTACTTCAAAGGCCTTTCCGTGCGCTATAATTCTATCCTCTCAAGATCCTCCGGCACGAACACGCGGCCGTCATAGAACTGCTGTGCTTCTTTCGTATACAGCTCTTTTCTGTGCGCGATCGTCTTCTCCTCCGTGTGATAGAGGATAAGATTCTTTGCGCCGAGTCTCTGCGCCGTCTCCGCAGACAAAGCCGCACGCAGCAGCTCTCTCTGCGGAAACCGCATAATACCAATCAGAATGTGATCATCAGAACAGCCCCGTAATCATTCCGTCGCTGTCCACGTCAATCTTCTCCGCGGCAGGGACTCTCGGCAGTCCCGGCATCTGCATGATCTCGCCGGTCAGCACCACCACAAACCCTGCGCCTGCACTTACATAAGCGTCGCGCACGGTGATGTTGAAGCCTGTAGGTCTGCCGAGTCTGTGCTGGTCATCCGAGAGACTGTACTGCGTCTTGGCCACGCAGATCGGAAGCCCGCCAAAGCCCTGGTCCTCCAAGGTTTTCAGAGACTTCTTTGCAGCAGCTGTGTACTCCACGCCGTCTGCGCCGTAGATCTCCTTCGCGACAGTCCCGATCTTTGCCTCAAGCGGCTGGTCAAGCGCATAGAGCGGGTGATACTGGGAAGGCTTCGCCTCTATCGTCTCCAGCACCTTCTGCGCAAGGTCAGTGCCTCCTGCGCCGCCGTTTGCCCATACAGTCGACTTGGCAAAGGCACAGTCATGCTCCCTGCAGAACGCCTCGATGACGTCTTCCTCTTCCTTTGTGTCCGTCACAAAGGAGTTGAGCGTAACTACAACCGGAACGCCGAACTTCTGCAGGTTCTCAATGTGCTTCTCCAGGTTGCAGATGCCCTTCTTAAGAGCTTCCACATTTGGCCTCTTAATGTCCGCCTTCGGCACGCCGCCGTTGTAGCGAAGAGCCTGCACGCTGGCCACAAGAACTACGGCAGAGGGCGTAAGGCCTGCTGCCCGGCACTTGATGTCCATGAACTTCTCTGCGCCGAGATCCGCACCGAACCCTGCCTCTGTAATGACATAGTCCGCCATCTTAAGGGCAGCCTTCGTCGCGCGGATGGAATTGCAGCCGTGCGCGATGTTCGCGAAGGGACCGCCGTGCACAAGAACAGGCGTATGTTCCATCGTCTGCATGAGGTTCGGATTAATGGCATCCTTTAAGAGAGCCAGCATAGCGCCGACGGCATTGAGCTGCCCTGCGGTGACAGGTTCTCCCTGATAGTTATACGCCACAACAATTCTGGAGAGGCGCTCCCTGAGGTCCTCCATATCCTTTGCCATGCAGAAGATGGCCATGATCTCAGAAGCCGCTGTGATGACAAAGTGATCCTCTCTGACCGGTCCGTTCTTATGGCCGCCAAGACCAACAGTGATATTGCGCAGCGCTCTGTCATTCATGTCCATGCATCTCTTCCAGACAACTCTTGTGGGATCAATGCCCAGAGCATTGCCGAAATGGAGATGGTTGTCGATCATCGCTGCCAGCAGATTGTTCGCCGAAGTGATCGCATGAAAATCACCCGTAAAATGGAGATTCAGATCCTCCATGGGGACGATCTGTGCATAACCGCCGCCCGCAGCGCCGCCCTTGATGCCAAAGCACGGTCCGAGAGAGGGCTCACGCAGCGCAAGGCAGACCTTTTTGCCCAGTCTCGAGAAGGCATCGCCAAGACCGATGCTGATCGTCGTCTTTCCCTCACCAGCCGGCGTCGGATTGATGGCCGTTACGAGAATGAGCTTCCCGTCCTTCTCTCCCGCGAAACGGTCAAGACACTCCTGCGGTATCTTCGCCTTGTACCGTCCGTACTGGTCAAGCTCATCAGCCCCGATGCCCAGCTTCTCCGCGACCTTTGCGATCGGGAGGAGCTCCGCCTCATGTGCGATCTCAATATCAGTCTTCATTTCGTGACTCCTTTCCTGAAAATACCGTCGGGATGACGCCCCAGCCACAGCAGGGCCGCCGTCAGAAGCGCTCCGCAGATCAGGAGCGTCAGTAACCAGTTCTCCGTGAAGCCGGCAATGATAAAGCCCGGAATACATACGGATACAACAACAGCCGCATATTGAAGCTGTGTCTGTACGTGGTTAATATGATTGCTCTGGGCGCCGGCGCTCGACATGATCGTCGTATCCGAGATGGGCGATACATGGTCGCCGCAAACTGCGCCTGCAAGGACGGCCGACACGGCGATGATCATCTTTTTCTCGTCGACGCCGGCGAACATATTCACGACAATCGGCACAAGGATGGCGAATGTCCCCCAGCTCGTGCCGGATGAAAAGGCGATGAAGACAGCAATCAGAAAGACAATGACGGGGACAAAGCCCATCATGCCGCTGCTGAGATTTACGCTGCTGCGGATAAAATCCGCGATTCCCAGTTTATCTGTCGTTCCCTTGAGCGTCCACGCGAGGGTGAGGATCAAAATGGCGGGCATCATGAGCTTGCCGCCCTCAGGCACGGAATTCATGAAGTCGCGGAATCCGATGACCCGCCTTGGCAGATAGAGAACGAGGGTAAAGCCGACCGCAACGAGAGAGGCAAAGACAAGGCTCTCCGAGGAGGAGCACTGTGCGAAGTCCTCCACGATATTGGTTCCTCCGTTCAGGTGCCCCGTCCAGATCATGGCCCCGATCGCCGTGCCGATCATGACCACCATGGGCGCTACAAGGTCGATCACTTTCCCCTTTGCGTAACGACCGCCCTCTGTGGGATCCTTTGTCTCCTGGTGCTGAAACGCCTCGCCGCCGGATGTAAAGAGATCGCCGTGGGCGGCATTGATTTCATGCTGCCGCATGAGGCCGAAATCTATACCCGCAATGGAGGTAAAGAACACCATATACAGAGTAAGGAGTGCATAGAGGTTAAACGGAATGGTGGAGACGAACATCTGGAAGCCGGACATCGAACTGCCTGCCGGCACATACGAATTGACTGCGGCCGCCCAGGAGGAAATGGGTGCGATAATGCACACGGGCGCCGCCGTCGCATCGATGATGTAGGCGAGCTTTGCCCTGGAAATTTTATACTTGTCTGTGACGGGGCGCATGACAGAGCCCACCGTCAGGCAGTTGAAGTAATCGTCAACGAAAATAATGACACCCAGAAGAGATGTGGCAACAAGCGCAGATCTCTTATTCTTCAGCCTCTTTGAGGCCCACTCGCCGTAAGCCCTGGTGCCGCCCGACTCCTGCATGAGCATGACCATCATGCCAAGGAGAATCATGAACATCAGGATGCTGAAGTCCACGCTGTCTATCATTGTGTTGTAGAGCGTATCAAATGCCGTCCAGAAATGAAGATCAGCGGAGAGAAATGCGCCGATTGCGCACCCCGCAAAGAGCGACAGATACACTTCCTTTGTCACTAATGCCAGCACGATCGCCACGATCGGCGGCACGAGCGACCACCACGTCCCATAAAACATTTTCGTTCCCCCTCAAAAAGTGTTGATGCTTATCCGCGTGCCCGGAGATCCCTGTACGCCCACAGCAGCAGATACTGCACATAGAAGCGAAGAGGCGACCTCATCTGCATCGCCATATAGTGTTTCTCCTCCGGATCCGTTCTGTCCACATAATACCGGTTTTTCTGGAAATCCGGAAATGTTTTTTTCATCTGCGCTGCGAGCTCTGTGACAAAGCGGTATCTCCCCCTCTCCTTCATGGCGCGCATCGCCGAAAAGAGTGTGTTCTGGTAGAAGAGAACCGTAAAGGAGTACTCCAGTTCATCGCGGAAGCGGTCATAATAGCCGTACCGCTTCGCCTCCTCCAGCATGATCTGCGCCGCGCGGCACCGGTCCTGAAGGCGGCTCTTTGTCACCGTGTGGACTGTCGAGTCCCCGTGCTGATAGTAGTAATAGAGCGGCTCTGGGATATAGGCAAAGCGGTGCATGCGGCTGATCCAGGTCTTTGCGATCGCATTGTCCTCGTAGAACATATCCTCGGGAAAGCGCGACGGCGTGCTGAAAATAATCCGGCGGTCGAATATTTTCACGCACAGGGACCCGAAGTCGACCATCAGGGAGCGCATCCTTGCCTCATCCAGCTCTCCGCACTGCTCCTCTTTGTTGTTGTGGACAGGCTTCCCGGGTGTCATCGTGTGCGCATAGACGAGGCTGTAGTCCGTGCCTACGCAGTCCGCACCCGTTCTTGCCGCCTCCGCGAGGAGCCTCTCGTAGTAATCCGGACACACCCAGTCGTCCGCATCAATGAAGCTGATCCAGTCCCCAGACGCCGTCTGCAGACCAAGATTCTTTGCGCCGCCCTGATGACGGTTGCGGTCACACCTCAGAACCCTGATCTTATCAGGGAACCGCTCCGCATACCCGCAGAGAATGCTGTAAGAGTCGTCCGCCGAACAATCGTCCACCGCGATCACTTCATAGTCACTGATCGTCTGGTGCAGAAGGCTGTCCAGACAGTACTGCACTTTCCCGCCGGACGCCATATTGTACACAGGTACGATTACACTCAGTTTCATATCAATAGCCGTAGTAATCCGTGATCTTCTGTACAGCTGTGATGACATCCTCCACATCCTGGTCTGTCATCGCATAGAACAGAGGAATCGTCAGCATGGTGTCGTAGAGAGCCTCTGCGTTCGGGCACAGTCCCTTAGGATACCCGAGCTGTTCATAATACGGAAAATAATAGATCGGGATGTAGTGCACGTTGCAGATGATATTCTCCGCACCCATGGCCTCGAAGAATGCCTTTCTGTCTATGCGCAGATGTGCGGGATCGAGGCGAAGGATGTAGAGATGGCGGACCGAGTCGGACCCCTCTGTCTCCTTCTGCACGAGGATTCCCTTCATGCGGCCAAAGGCCTCATCGTATCTGCGCACGATCTCCTTCTTTCGGCGGCCGAAGACATCGAGACGGTCCAGCTGGCTGCTGATGAGAGCCGCCTGCATATCGGTGATCCTGTAGTTCGGCGCGAGCGTGAGCATCTCGTAGTACCACGGCCCGTCTGGTTTATGCACCATGAGCTTTGGATCCCTTGTAATGCCGTGTGTGCGGAAGAGAAGGAGCTTCTCGTACAGCTCATCGGAATCAGTGAGCACAGCGCCGCCCTCACCGCCTGTGATCGTCTTCACGGCGTGGAAGGAAAAAGTCGTCATATCTGCAAATGTGCCGACGGGTGCTCCCTTATAAGTTGTGCCGATGGAGTGCGCGGCATCCTCGATATAGACGAAGCCATAGCGCTTTTTCAGGGCGAGGAAGGCGTCCTGATCGACGCTCTGTCCGCCGAAGTCTACCGCCACCACAGCCTTTGTATGCGGTGTGATGTGCGCTTCGACCGACTTGGGATCAATGTTGTATGTCTCCGGATCGATATCTGCAAAAACGGGCTTTGCCCCCACATAGAGCGCACAGTTGGCAGAAGCCGCGAAGGTGATGGGGGTTGTAATGACCTCATCCCCCGGACCGATTCCGGCCGCCATGCACGCAATGTGAAGAGCCGCCGTATCGTTGCTGCAGAGAACGGCGTGGCGGGCGCCGGTCATGCGGCAGAGCTTGTCCTCGCACTCCGTGATATGCGGACCGCAGGTGAGATAATCACTTTTCAGCACATCTACAACAGCCTGGATGTCCGCATCGTTGATGCTCTGGTGGGAATAATACAGTTTTGTGCTGCGCACGGGTGAACCGCCCGCTGCTGCAGGTAAGTTGCTCATTCAATCTCCTCCTTTGAGCAGAAAAAGGGTGGCAGGAGAATTCCTACCACCCTGTACAGATTCTTGTCTCAGTCCGGCTGCACCGTCTTCAGAAGCTCTCTGATCTGCTCCACGGACAGCCATTCCTTGTTCGTGCCGGACGAATAGATAAATCCGTCCTGTACAGGCTTTCCTTCAGGGTCTCTGACCTGGCGCTGGTTATAGACAATCTGCGGATAAATGATGTAGTTGTGCGCAAACTCCAGCGTATTGGGTGCATCCTCTGCCGTCACCATGACTTCATGGAGCTTTTCTCCCGGTCTGATGCCGGTCTCAATCGTCCTGCAGCCGGGCAGAAGTGCCTCCGCAAGATCCTTCACATAAAATGAGGGGATTTTGCTGATGAAGGTCTCTCCGCCATGTGCCTCTGCAAGTGCCTTGATGACGAGCTCTACTGCCTGATCAAGGCTGATCCAGAATCTCGTCATGCGGTAATCCGTGATGGGAAGCGTCGTCTCTCCTCTGCTGATGAGATCGCGGAAGTACGGGATGACTGATCCGCGGGAGCCCGCAACATTCCCGTAGCGGACAACGGAGAAGCTGATGTCCTTACTGCCCGCATAGGCATTGGCTGCAATAAAGAGCTTATCTGAGACAAGCTTGGTGCCGCCGTAGAGATTGACCGGGTTTACCGCCTTGTCCGTGGAGAGGGCGACAACCTTCTTCACCCCGCAGTCGAGAGAAGCATCGATCACATTCATTGCGCCGTGCACGTTGGTCTTGATGGCCTCTGCCGGATTGTACTCGCAGGCAGGGACCTGCTTCAGGGCAGCTGCGTGCACGACATAGTCCACGCCTTCCATAGCTCTCTCAAGTCTCTCCTTGTCCCGCACATCGCCGATGAAAAAGCGCATAACCTTTGCGTTTTCCCGATAGGGCGATTCGTTGGACATGACGAACTGCTTGAACTCATCTCTGGAGTAGATAATGATTTTCTTCGGGCTGTAATGTTTCAGCACATAACTGGTGAAGCAGTGTCCAAAGGACCCCGTCCCTCCCGTGATCAGAATTGTCTTGCCGTCAAGGAGGTGATTTGTCTCTGTCATATTACTGATTGGTTCCTTTCTCAAAATGCGTGCTGTAGTACTCATTCAGCTTATTGTATGTATCCTCGTCAATATCGTGCTCGATTCTGCAGGCCTCATCCGACGCTGTTTTTTCATCCACGCCGATCGCCATCAGGACCTTGCGCAGGAGCTTGTGCCTTGAGTAGATTCTTGTCGCGATCTCTCTCCCCGGGGCCTTGAGCGTAATGTAGCCGTTGCTGTCCATTCCGATGTAGCCGTTCTCCCGGAGCTTTTTCATGGCGATGCTGATGCTCGGCTTCGAGTATTTCATCTCATTGACAATATCTATAGATCTTACATGGCCGTTTCTCTCCTCGAGGATGAGAATGGTCTCCAGATAGTCCTCCGCGGACTCATGAATCTGCATATCAACCTTTCTGGCGCTGCCGGAGGCTAGCCCCGGAGACGCACGCTGCAGCTGCCTTTTTCCGGCCCGTTATGACGAAAACTCCATCACAATGGCTCCGTATGCAGGCAGATCAAAGGCCAGGTACTGGTCCCTGTAATCGCAGTTTCCTTCCTTTGCCTTTATAACTTCAGGTACATTATTGTAAACTGTACCGCCAAACTCCTCCCGTGCACTGTTCAGGATAACACGGTAATTGCCCATCGCCGGCGCGCCGACGCGGTAATCCTTATACTCTACAGGCGTCATATTCAGGACGAACATGATCTTTTTGCGGTCTGTGGGCGTCTTGCGGAAAAAGCTGTAAATGCTCCTCTCCCGGTCGTCCGGATTGATCCACTCAAAGCCAGCCCAGTCGTTGTCGATCTCGTACATGCAAGGATAGCGCCTGTAAATCCGGAGAAGCTCCTCGCTGTAATGCAGCATTCCGCTGTTGAGCTTATTCTGCAGAAGGAACCAGTCGAGCTCCCTCGCTTCGCTCCATTCTCTCTCCTGACCGAATTCCTGTCCCATGAACAGAAGCTTCTTGCCGGAATGCCCCAGCATATAGGTGTAGGCGACGCGGAGATTGGCGTACTTGTCCACCTCATATCCGGGCATCTTCTCCACCATGGAGCATTTGAGGTGCACCACCTCATCATGCGAGATCGGCAGAATGTAGTTCTCCGCGCTGTTATAGCTCATCGCAAAAGTAAGATTGTAGTGGGACCCCTTGCGCATGACGGGATCAAGCTTCATATACTCGCAGAAATCGTGCATCCAGCCCATGTTCCACTTGAAGGAGAACCCAAGGCCGTCATCCTCTACCTTCCCCGTCACCTTCGGCCAGGCCGTCGACTCCTCGGCGATCGTCATAAAGCCCGGGTACATGCCGCGGACAACAGAATTCATGTGCTTGAAAAATTCAATTGCATCGAGGTTCTTGTTGCCGCCGAACTTGTTGGGTACCCACTGCCCGTCTTTCTTGCCGTAATCCAGATACAGCATAGAGGCAACCGCATCCACGCGGATGCCGTCCACATGAAACTCGCGGATCCAGTACAGGACATTGGCAATGAGGAAGTTCTTCACCTCAGGCTTAGCCAGATTGAAAATTTTTGTGCCCCAGTCCGGATGCTCTCCCTTGCGGGGATCCGGATCCTCATAAATGCACTGTCCGTCAAAGCACGCGAGACCGTGCGCATCCGGACAGAAATGTGCCGGCACCCAGTCGAGGATGACGCCGATGCCGTTTTTGTGCAGTGTATCTACAAGATAGCGGAAGTCATCCGGCGTGCCGTAGCGCGAGGTAGGTGCATAATAGCCTGTCACCTGATAGCCCCACGAGCCGTCAAAAGGGTGCTCCGCGATGCCCATCAGTTCCACATGCGTGTAACGGAGCTTCCTCAGATACTGCACAATGCGGTCCGCGAATTCGCGGTATGTGTAGAAGCCGTCTCCGCCGTCCGGATGCTTCATCCAGGAACCGATATGACATTCATAGATGGCGAGGGGCTCACGGAAATAGTCCTTTTTGTCCCTCTGGTTCATCCAGCGGCTGTCCGTCCATTTATAGCTGCTCAGGTCGTAAATCCTGGAAGCCGTCCCGGGGCGCAGCTCTGCGTAGTTGGCATATGGATCGGCCTTGTAAATCCTTTCTCCGGAGGGCGTTGTGATCATGAACTTGTAGAGGTCTCCGGAAGAAGCGCCCGGTATGAACGTCTGCCAGATGCCTCCCTCGCCGACACGCTCCATCGGATACTGATCCTCGTTCCATCCATTGAAGGAGCCGATGACGTGCACGGCGGCTGCATTCGGTGCCCACACGGCAAAGTGAACTCCCTCTGTGCCGTTCTCTTTGGAGAAATGTGCGCCAAGCTTTTTATAAATATCGTAATGTGTGCCCTTGCCGAACAGGTAGCAGTCTACATCCGAGATATAAACGCGCTCCTCTTTTGCTGCAGGTTTTGTGTTCCTACTGCCCGTCTGTCTCCGGACGGAGCCCGTCCTTTTTGCTTTTTTCCCCGAACCGTCTGCATGCTTTCTTACTGTCGCCATACCTTGTCCCCCCCATTTCTCTGACAATCAGTAATGCGTGAAGTCCTTCTCGTGCAGGATAATCCGATCATCCGCATCATAGCGCTTTCCGGTGATGACGGCGATCAGCGTCTTCAGAGATTTTCTGGAGGCGTAGGAAATCGCCTCATCCACCATATCGCGCACTTCCTTCAGTGTGACATGATGGCGCGCCGACTGCATGGAACCGATTCTTGCCGCCAGTGCCAGCTCACCGAACTCATCAATGGAATAGTCCTTAGAGAGCGCATAATCCTTGCCGTACTGAACCAGCGCCTTGTCGCTGAGCGGACGCACATCCACGCGGGCATTGAAGCTCTTCAGCATATCCTTATACTGCTGCGTGAACTGATCCAGCTCTCTTCTTGTGTCCATCAGAATTACGATGATGCCGTGCTCCCTGCCTTCAAGCTGCTGATACAGCCGGTTCACTGTATCTGCAGTCATAAGGGACGCCCTCTCTACAAGAAGTGCTCCGTTCTCAATCTTGTCGAAGGTCTTTCTGATCTGGTCGTCACTGAGGCGGTTCAGCGCATCTGCAGGCGCTTTTGCAATTCTGCCGGTGAAATTCGGATCGCTTCTGCGGGCGATCTCCAGTATGCCCTGTGCAACCTTCTGTGCAGCAGTCTCGTTCCCGCTGATCAGAACATTGCCCGTATAGGAGGCAAGACTGATCTTCTCCAATGCTGCCGAGAGCTGCTGGCGGTTCTCGCGGACTCTGCAGAACGGCCCGAAGAGTTTGGCCTCTTCTTTCGTCAGTGCCCTGGTGCCCTCACCGCTGTCCTGCCGGCGGGATTCATTATCGTCCGCAGGTTCCTGAACAGTCTCTCTTCTCTGTCTGAATGTGTTCCTGACCTGTTCCTGTGCCGGCTGCTCAGGCTGTGTGTCCTCTGCATCTTCTGCAGGAAGCGGAACGTTTCTGCGCCGTCCCTGCATCTGCCTCGCCGGTGCCGTGTCTTCACTGTCCGCCGGTTGTCTTGTCTGCCTGAAAATTCTCTGCCCCCGGGCCGCAGGCGCCTTCTCTTCTCTGACAGCATCTGTCTGCGGGTTCTCCTCCTGAGAGGGTTCCTGTGCATCGGCTGCCGGTACCTGCTGCTGTTCTTCCGCAGAAGTATCTTCACCTGTATGCAGTTTCCCGTCTGCAGGCGCTGCTGCCTTCCCGGCCTTCTCCTTCTCTGCGCGCGCCTCTTCATCGAGCTCTGCCTGGGCAGCCTGCACTCTTGCCTGCTGTGCGGCCATTGCCCGGCGGATTGCCGCCGCATTCCATCTTCTGGTCGCTATCGCATCTTCCTCAGGGCTCTCTTCTGACTGCAGATCCTGACGTGAAGGCATGCCCTCTCTCTTCTGCGGTCTGTCCGCAGGACGCTCCTGCCGGGCAGTGCGCTGCTCGTCCTCTGCGGCATAGTCTGCGTCTGCGGGCTGCTCATCCTCTGCGGCGTAGTCCGCGTCTGCGGGCTCTTCGTCCTCTGCGGCGTAGTCCGCGTCTGCGGGCTCTTCGTCCTCTGAGGCGTAGTCCGCGTCTGCGGGCTGCTCATCCTCTGCGGCATAGTCCGCGTCTGTTGGTTGCTCGTCCTCTGCGGCGTAGTCTGCATCCGCAGGCTGCTCGTCCTCTGCGGCATAGTCTGCATCCGCGGGCTGCTCGTCCTCTGCGGCGTAGTCTGCAGACGCAGGCTGCTCATCCTCTGCGGCGTAGTCTGCGTCTGCAGGCTCTTCGTCCTCTGCGGCGTAGTCTGCATCCGCAGGCTGCTCGTCCTCTGCGGCGTAGTCTGCGTCTGCAGGCCTGCCTTCTTCCTCACTTGAAGGAGCTTCCGTATAAACGAATTGTCCTTCTGAAGGCGCAGTCTCTTCCGGCGCCCTGGCACCTGCAGGCTGTCTGTCCTCCGCGTCAGAGGTCCTTTCTGTTCCGGATTCTGTATCCCCCGGTGCTCCTTCTCCGGCCTTTGCCTTCACGTCCGCACGGTGTGCTGTGCGTGCATCATCCGCCTGTTCCGGGGCGGATGCAGGTCTCTCCTCATCCTCCGACTCATCCGTCGTATGAAGTCCCGCAGAGCGTCCGCCAAAAGCGCGCTCCTTGTCGGTCTTTGTCAGGCCGTCGTCCATGCTGCCGGAGATCCGGCTTCTTTCACGGCGCTGCCTTCTGTCTACATCCTTCTCAATGTCCTCGAGCAGTCCGTGCTTGGCCGTCTCGTCAAAATCCTGCATGATAGGGCCTGTATCCTGGAGAATCCGCTGTGCCCTCTTCTCGTCATTTGAGCTGCGGATGCCGCGGCGGATCTTCTCCCACTCATCCATCACTTCGCCGATGGACATCTGCCCGTCGGCCTGCGGCTCAGGCACAGGCTCTTCCTTCGGCATTTCCTCAAAGGAAGTTCCCGCATCAGAAGCTCCGGCATCGCGGCCTGAATTCTGTGCACTGCTCTGCTGCACCCGGTCATCATGCTGTGCCGTATCTGCTGCCGCGCGGTCAGGTTTCGTTTCTTCTCTACCCGATAAGCCTCTGCGGCCCTGATCCTGTACGCCGGCACTGCGCTGACGCTCCTGCGCTGCCTCGTCTTTCCCGGTTTCTTCGTCCGGATGTCTCACCGGTACACCGCTTTGCCTCTCTCTGCGCTCCTGCGGAGCTCTCTCCCGTCTGTTCCGCCCCGTCTCTCTCTCCTGCTCCGCAGAGAATTCGGACTGCTTCGACTCTATGGGTTTCAGTCTCTCAAGGAGTGCGCCTGCTCTGTCCGCAAAGCGGCCGTGAAAAGCAGAAAGCACATCTTCACAGGTCTGTACCGCCTGGTCTCCCATGCCGGCTTCATCATAGAGCTTTGCCAGTTCGTATCCCCATCTCGCACTGAAATGTTCACTGCGGAGCTGCTCCAGGACGGCTATCCTCTCCTGAAGGCTTACACGGGATACATTGTACATCTTGTATTGGAGAACCAGTCTCTTGGGGTTATTGGGCTCCAGTGCCTGATACTCCTGCAGGAGCTGAAGTGCAGCTGTCAGGTCTGTCTGCAGGCCATCCTGTCCGTAAAGGAAAATAGTGACTTCGCAGAGCGAATAGATAATGTCAGGATTTCCCGGCTGTCTGGAATTGGCAAGAATCAGCACCCTGCGGCTCTTTTCCACCTCATGTGTGATCTTGTAGATATCACTCACCATGCAAAGCGTGGCTGCTGTCCTTACACGATTCCACTCGATTGTGTCACACAGCTGTGCTGCATCCTCGAACTGACGGGCTGCCACAAGCCGCTTGATCTCGCTCAGGCTCAGTTTGTATTCATATTTATCCAATGCCTGTTACCTCAGTATATCCTTATTCTTCCGGAGCATGACCCGCGAAAGCATAAAAGTTCACTTAATAAATCATCAAAAGTTTAGCATACTCTCATTCTTTGAGCAATGCAGAAAGCGCTGCGAACGCGGACAGAGAGAGCTTCTCCCCGCGCACGTCCGGAGAGAGGGAGAGCTTCTGAAGTGCCTTCTCCACTTCTTCTCTGCTGATGGTTCTCCCCTCGAAGGAAAAGCCGTGCGACACCGCATTGGCGAGCGTCTTTCTTCTCTGGTTGAACGAGGCCCTGATCAGCGCGAACATGAATTTCTCATCCGCCTGCACCGGCGGCTCTTTATATGCACGCAGGCACAGCACCGTGCTGTCTACGGCCGGCCTTGGTATGAAGCAGTGCGGCGGGACAGACCTGATCACCTCAGGACTGCAGTAATACTGTACCGCCAGGGAGAGAGCGCCGTAGCTGTGCTCTCCAGCCTGCGCGTATATCCTCTCTGCGACCTCCTTCTGCACCATAACCGTAATGCTCTCAAAACAGCCCTTTTCCTGCAGCAGCTCAAGAAGAATCGGTGTAGTGATGTAGTAGGGAAGGTTTGCCACGCATTTGAGCGGTCGTCCGCCGTTGTAGTCTGATGCGACCGCCCGCAGATCTGTTTTCAGGATGTCCTGGAAAAGGACTGTCACATTCGTATACCCATCGAGTGTATCCTCGAGGACCCGTGCGAGGGACGTGTCGATTTCGACGGCAACAACCTTTCCGGCAGCCATTGACAGATGCTGTGTCATGGTGCCGATGCCGGGGCCGATCTCAAGGACGCAGTCATCCTTCGTGATGCCTGATGCCTCAATAGCCGCATCCACAACACTGCCGTCTATCAGAAAGTTCTGTCCGAACTTCTTCTTGGCGCGGATACCGTACCTGTCAAGAACCTGCACTGTGCCATAGGGGTCTGTCAGTAATCCGTTCATTTTCACCTCTCTGTGCCGCGTTTTGTCGGCGCCCTGGCGAAATCCGCGGAAGCGGTTTTCGCCGATGGGCCTGTATTCATCACTCAGAAAGCCGGTAGAGGCACAGCGCATTGGTGTTTGTCAAATCCGCGATCTCTTCCGCTGTTGTTCCTCTGATCTGTGCGAGTGCCTGTGCAACATAGACGAGATTGGGTGACCAGTTCCTCTCTCCCCTATGCGGGACCGGCGCCATGTAGGGGCAGTCCGTTTCGAGCACGATCCGGTCCATAGGAATCTGTGCCGCGACTTCCTTCACCTTTCTCGCGTTCTTAAAGGTGAGTGCGCCGCCTATTCCGATATAGAAACCCATTTTAACAAATTCGCGGGCCATTTCAACGCTGTAGGAATAGCAGTGGATGACGCCGCCGATCTCCTGTGCGTTCATCTCCTTCAGGATCTGCAGCGTATCCTGCGCCGCATCCCGGGAATGGATGATGACAGGCAGGTGTTCCTGCCGCGCAAGGAGGAGCTGCTCCCGGAACCATCTCTTCTGCACGTCTCTCGCCGGCTCCTCCCAATGGTAGTCCAGGCCGATCTCGCCGACCGCCACGGCGCGCTCTGTATGCAGGAGAGATCTCACTCTCTCCAGCAGTACTTCATCCATCTGTGCGCACTCGGAGGGGTGAATGCCGTAAGCGGCATAGATCCAGGGGCGCATCTTCGCAATGGCCCGCACTCTTTCAAGGCTCTCCTCGTCTGCGCTTACATTCACGATGCGGCCGATTCCTTCTTCCGGCAGCCGGCTCAGTACTTCATCCCTGTCCGGATCGAATGCCTTATCATCATAATGTGCGTGCGTGTCGAAAATGACATGTTCATTTTTCATAAATTAGTTCCTCATTACGGTCTATAAATTGTTGAAAATTATCGATTGCATTTTTCATGGCTGTCCCCTATAATAACACTTGCGTCACGAAGAGGGGACAAAAAGTTCCGGAAACAAAGTGATGCGAAGTAAATATCCAATGCGCTTTTAGCTCAGTTGGTAGAGCACCTGACTCTTAATCAGGGTGTCCAGGGTTCGAGTCCCTGAAGGCGCACACAAAGGTACTGTTTTGACGCTTCGAGCGTTGGGACGGTACTTTTCTTTTGCTTCTCCAACTCTTACATTCTTCGCGGCTGTTCAGCAGCAGTCCTGTGCTGTCTTTACATCGTCTCCCACTTTGCTGCTCCAATTGAATCCGGGGCGTCCGTCATTTGCCGGAATCTTTCAGATTTTCCCAAATATAGTAATCTGCCCCCTGCCCGTCACTGCAGGAGATGCTATTATGTAACTGTTTGGTTCCCTCGGAAGGACCATAATCAGGATGGGAAGCCTGCTTACCAGACGGATTTTCCGGCTTTCCGGGGAAGGATTACCGGAATAGTGCTTGAAATTCGCGATTGCATTCGTACAGTCAGGAGCATTGAAATACAGATGGATACTTATCTGATGAAAAAGGCAATGATTGAGGCCGCTGTCACGCACGGACTCAAGGAGGTTGAGGAGGATCCGGAGCGGAGTGTAAGACGGCTCACCGATCTTGGAAGGCAGTTCTCCAAGAACCGCTTTCAGGACCAGATTTTTTCTATCATGCAGGAACTGCTCAATAATGAGGACAGCGCCTACTACGACATGGTCCACAACCTTTTGGCGAATTCCTGCCATGACCATCTCAAGAAGTTCGGCATCAACGTCGGCTATATGAGCTGGGCTTACGGCGCCGACAAGCTGAGAAAAGAAGAGGATGCACTGCACGTGCAGCTCCCGTGGGGCATCATGTTCCGCTACAATTCCGATCCTTCCAGCGCATTGACGACTGCTGTTATTGAGCAGCTCATCCAGCAGGGCCAGGACCTGGGCATCTATGCGTGGATGATCCGCCAGTGCGGCAGGGAGTCCGACTCCTATGAACTGCTCACCATCCTTGAAAAATACAAGGACAGCGCTTTTCTCTGGATCAAGCAGGACGGCAGACTGACTGCTGCGCAGATCCAGATGCTGCGCGTCTGTCAGAACACTCTGATCTCTCTCCCCGTGGAGGATCCGGAGACACAGCTGACGACCGCTCTGCTGCGTGACCAGAAGATTCCCTTTGCCATTCACGGCATGTACGGCGACGATTATCCCGCCTCACAGGAAGATGAGCAGATGCTGATGGAGCGCGTTCTCTCGACACAGACAGCCATCTTCCTTACGATCGCAGACGATCACACCAATAAACACCTCGGAAGCCTTTGCTACGAATCCAGACTTCGTCAGGAGTATCCCGCCGTACTCATTGATTACTACGATGACGGCAGGAAGATCAGCGAGATGCTGGTCAATCACAGCACACTCCTTGAAATCGGTGAGGATTTGACCGTTCTTCGCGGTGGCACCTGCGGAGAGCGTTTTCCCGTCGATCTCCCGCTGACGGATGCCTTGCGAAAGATCATGCCCGCGTATCCGGCATGAATGTTTTCTTTCCCGCTGCTGCCAAAAATCCGCCCGCAGACCGGCTTGTACCGATCCGCGGGCGGATTTTATGTCAGAAATTTCCCGGCAACTGCACAGGTATGCCATTGATAAGGGGCATTATCCTCTGTATGTCTGTTTCTGCAGATGATGTTCCTTCACTGCCTGTACCTTTTCCGCCTCCGCTGCAGGCAGGTCGGCGATCTTCACGCTCGATGCCACGCGCACGAAGATCTCCTCGATCTTGCTCATGAACTCCTCTGCGTTCATCTCGTGGTCATAGCCGCCGGAGAGCCAGCGCACAAGGGAGGCCAGGAGAGCGTCAGTAATGAAGGTGATGAAGAAGCTGTCATCTTCATTGTGCGGGAGAATATCCTGCAGGAAGAACTCCGCCAGAGGCTGGACAGACTCCACAAGATAATCCTTGAACGAATTCTGACCCTCAATCTTCAGCGCTGCCCTGTAGAAGACCCGCTCCCTGTAAAAATAGGCGCACATGTCCTCCAGCATCTCCCATCCGGACTTATAGGAGCTCATATCCATCTCGCTCATGAACCCCACATAAAAAATCCAGTTGACCAGGTCGTACTTGTCCCGGAAGTGGTAGTAGAAGCTCTTTCTGTTGATCCCGCAGTCGTTACAGATATCTGACACGCTGATCTTCTCGAAGGGCTTCTGCCGCATCAGTTTTTTCATGGACGCCGCAAGTGCGTTTTTTGTCGAGTTGGAATCTGCCATTGCCGAAAGCCGCCGCCTTAGTCTGTTAGATGTCTCCCCTTATCAGCTGTAATCCGCTCAGCGCCTTATTGGACGGAGCATGGTTATTTCATCATCATATCACTTTCTGTCACAGGATGCATTGCTGCATGCGCCGCATACCTCGGAGTTGTTCGCAACGACCTTTCCGTCCTTCAGACCATTCTTCTGCAGGTCGTCGATCATCTCCTTCACGGTGCGCCAGCCGAGGGTTGCGCACTTCACGCGCGCAGGCATATGGGCGACATCCTCGAGGGAAGCTGCCTCATCGAGCTCCTCCTTCTCCTCATCCGTCACCTTTCCCTTGATCATCCGCATGAAAATATCTGCCAGATGCGCCGCCTCTCTCTCATCCTTTCCGATCACGAGATCGCACATCATATCCGCCGACGCCTGAGAAACAGCGCAGCCGCTGCCGTTGAAGGCAGCATCCGCAATCCTGCCATCCTTAATCAGCAGCTGCAGATTGATGTCATCGCCGCAGCTGGGATTGACGCCGTTGAGCACCATCGTGGGATTCTGCAGATCATGCTTGTGTGTTGGATGAAGATTATGCTCATTGACGATTTCGCGGTACAAAGATTTAATATCCAAGCCAGCCCCTCACTTTCCCGACAGCGTCCACAAACCTGTCGACTTCTTCCTCTGTATTGTAAAAATAAAGGCTCGCCCTCGCCGTCGCATTCACGCCGAGCCACTTCATCAGAGGCTGTGCGCAGTGATGTCCCGCGCGGACGCAGATATTTTCAGTATCAAGCACGGATGCGACGTCATGCGGATGGCACCCCTCAATGTTGAAGGTAACGATGCCGCAGTGGCGCGCAGGATCCTTTGATCCGTAAACGGTCACTTCAGGAATACGGGAGAGGCCGTCCATCAGTCTTGTCGTCAGGTCCTTCTCCGTCTTCATGACGGTGTCAAAGCCCACATTCTTCAGGTAGGTGATGGCCGCAGACAGTCCAACGGCGCCCATTGCGTTCACAGTGCCCGCCTCGAACTTCTCCGGCACCTCCGCAAAGGTTGCGCTCTCTCTTGTCACATACTCGATCATCTCACCGCCTGTGAGGAACGGAGGCATATCATCGAGCAGATCGATCTTTCCGTACAGAACGCCAATGCCCATAGGTCCCATCAGCTTGTGCCCGGAGAAGGCAAAGAAATCACATCCGATCTCCTGCACGTTGACAGGCATGTGCGGTGTCGACTGTGCGCCATCCACAACGCAGACAGCGCCGTGGCGGTGTGCTGCCTCCGCGATCTTCTTTACGGGGTTCGTCACACCGAGAACGTTTGACACCTCAGCCACCGTGACGATGGCTGCCTTGTCCGTGATCTTGCTCTCGATCTCCTCATCCGTGATCGTTCCATCCGGCTGCGGCTCCATATAGACAAGCTTTGCACCGGTCTGCCTTGCCACCATCTGCCACGGCAGAATGTTGGAGTGATGCTCCATGACGGTGAGCACGATCTCATCGCCCGCCTTCACATGGGAGAGGCCATAGCTGTACGCAACGAGATTTAAGGACTCCGTCGTATTCCTGGTGAAAATAATCTCGCAGTCCTTCTCTGCCCCGATGAACTCCGCCGCCGCGTGTCTCGCATTTTCGTAGGCTTCCGTCGCCTCCATACTCCACTTGTACAGACCGCGCAGCGGATTGGCGTTTGTCGTGTCATTGAACTGCTTCATGGCCTCGAGCACCTGCACGGGGCGCTGGGTCGTCGCAGCATTGTCAAAATAAACTGTATTGTTTCCCTGGAAAATAGGAAAATCCCTGCGGAAAATATTCTCGCTCATGCCTTGAAAGCCTCCTCGATGTAGTCATGGATTTCCTTCTTCAGCTGTTCATCCGGAATATCCCTTGCAACAGCCGACAGGCGCGCTCTCACCATGATCTGCTCGGCGGCCTTCTCGTCAATGCCGCGGCTGGCCATGTAAAAGAGCATGTCGTCATCGAGACGGCCGATTGTCGCGCCGTGGCTTCCCTCCATATCCTCCTCCTCGCAGAGGATAACCGGAAGGGATTTATTCACGATATCGTCTCCAAGGAGCAGCACGTCCTCCTTCTCATGGCCGTACGAGCCCTTCGAGCCGCGTCTGAAGTCGATTGTGTCAGAGAGGCGTTTCTCTGCGCTGTCATCGAGAACGCCGTCAAAATGCATCTCGCAGTTCGTCTTCTTCCCGCGCTGCACGACATTGTAGTTGAGATCCACCAGTGATGTGCCGCGGCCGATATAGCCGGTCCTGCTCTCCCATCTGGATTTGTCTCCAACCAGCTCTCCCTGTACACCTGCAAAGACTCTGCCGCCGCCAAGCTCGAGCTGTACCATCTTCATGGAGGCGCCTGCCTTCAGCGCTGCGCCCACATCGTCGAGATGAATAAAGCCGCTGCCGAGCATCTGTACGCGGACAAGGAACAGCTCCGCATTCTTCTCCAGCACAATTCTGGTGCCAAGGCCTGCAAGTCCCGATGCGCCCTCAGGAGATTTCGCGCTCATGATCACTGTAAGGGAAGCGCCCTCGCCGACATGGATCAGCTGCTGCGCTGCTGCCCTGCTGCCTCTTGTAAAATCTATGTTCCACAGAAGCGATGCGGCCGGCTTCGCGCCGGGCGCGGCTTCGATGAATTCCACATCTCCCTTTGCATTCCGGAGGAAGCTGTCGTACTCCGCGCCAAGTCCGGTCGCGAACTTCTGCGGATGATAAATCGGGACTTTTCCCGCCATCACGTGCTCGGCGGGCTCTGCCGGTGCATTGGCAAGGAGCCATTTGTCCGCCTCTTCCCGCTTCATGCTGCGCACGCTCACGCCCTCCGGCAGCGATTCAAATCTTGTATCGACTTCTGTATTCAGGGCAGGAACATCCTTCAGCAGTGCGCTGTTGATGTCCAGCCGGTTCCAGGTCAGGGAAGGGATGTGTCCGACTCTCATATCCATATTACATGCCCTCCATTTCCAGTTTGATCAGGTTGTTCATCTCGGCCGCATACTCCAGAGGCAGCTCCTTGGAGACAGGATCCGCAAACCCGGAGACGATCATAGCCCTCGCCTCCGACTCGGAGATGCCGCGGCTCATCAGGTAGAACACAGCCTCATCGCTGATTCTGCCGATCTTTGCCTCATGTCCGACATCGGCATCCGATGTCCGCACATCCATAGCGGGAATAGTATCGGACCTCGACCTGTCATCGAGCATCAAAGAAGCGCAGTCCACCGAAGCCTTTGCATGCTTAGCGCTCTTTGCGATCACGACGCTGCTTCTGTATGTCGAGATACCGCCGTCCTTGGAGATGGACTTTGTGTTAATGTAAGAAGATGTATTCTTACCAATATGTACCATCTTGGCGCCCGTGTCGAGATTCTGTCCGGCGCCCGCAAAGGTGATGCCGGTGAACTCGCAGTGTGCGCCGTCCCCCTTGAGAATCGTTGTGGGATAGAGATAAGAGACATGGGAGCCGAAGGATCCGGAGACCCACTCCATCGTGCCGCCCTCTTCCACAAGCGCCCTCTTGGTGTTGAGGTTGTACATGT
>DEKA01000029.1:100027-100919 GCA_002353635.1 Lachnospiraceae bacterium UBA2734 | reverse complement strand
TGCTCGAACTGTCCTGCGCCCTTTGCGTTCAGACGAAAATAGGACTGGAGCGGAACCTCCACATGTACTCCCTTCGGCACGTAGACAAATGAGCCGCCGGACCACACCGCGCCGTGGAGGGCAGCGAACTTGTGGTCTGTCGGCGGAACGAGCTTCATGAAGTACTCCTTCACCATATCAGAGTACTCGCCGGTCACTGCTTCCTCAAAACCAGTGTAGACAACGCCCTGATCCGCCACTTCCTTCTGCAGATTGTGGTAGACGAGCTCAGAATCATACTGTGCGCCGACGCCGGCGAGAGACTCTCTCTCCGCCTGCGGAATGCCAAGCTTTTCAAAAGTATTCTTGATCTCCTCCGGAACGTCGTTCCAGCTGCCCTTCATATCGGACTTGGAGCGGACGTAGTTGGAGATTTTGTCCATATTAAGGCCTTCAATGGACGGACCCCAGTCCGGGACATCCATCTCGTTGTACAGATCAAGGCAGTGCAGACGGAAGTCATGCATCCACTTGGGATCGTGCTTCTCACTGGAGATCTGTTCAACAATATCTCTTGTCAGGCCCTCTTGCATGCGGTAGAAGCCCTTGGACTCATCGTCCTTGAAATCATAGAGGCTTCTGTCCACTTCCTGAATATTAAGATCTGCCATGTTATAACCTCTTATTGTTCTATGAAGCGCTCGAAGCCCTTCTCATTGATCTCATCCACGAGCTCCGGCCCGCCGGTATAGACTAATCTGCCCTTTACAAGAACATGTGTGTAGTCCACCTTCAGTGCCTCAAGAATCTTTGTGGAGTGCGTGATGATCAGAAGTGCGCCGTTTCTCTTCTTCTGGAATTCCTCGATGCCCTGGGAAACTGTGCGGACGGCATCCACGTCGAGGCCGGAGTC
>DEKA01000029.1:36072-100008 GCA_002353635.1 Lachnospiraceae bacterium UBA2734 | reverse complement strand
GCCTTCTTCTTCTCACCGCCGGAGAAGCCGACATTCAGATCTCTGTCCGCATAGGATTCATCCATCTGCAGCAGATCCATGGTGCTCTCAAGCTGCTTCTTGAACTGGAAAATCTTAAGCGGCTTGCCCGTCTGCTGGCGGATGGCGTTGCGCAGGAACGCCTCCAGAGAAAGTCCCGGAACCTCAAGCGGATTCTGAAAAGAGAGGAAGAGGCCCTTCGATGCTCTCTTATCTGTAGAGAGATTCGTGATATCCTCCCCATCGAAAATAATCTTTCCGTTCGTCACCTTATAATTCGGGTTGCCCATCAGGGTATAGCCGAGAGTGGACTTGCCTGCACCGTTAGGGCCCATGAGCACATGCGTCTCACCGGGCTTAATGTCCAGATTGATGTGATGAAGGAGTTCGCCCTCCTCAATGGATGCACACAGGTCCTTCACCTGCAGTAAAATATCAGCCATGTTAACCTCCGTTCTCTGCCGCCGCATACCGCGTGCGGCACTCAGATGGAATAATCGTACGCCATCATTGCCTGTGTCTGGTCTCTCAGATCTGCGAGTGTTACGCTGTCGACGTAATCATTGATCACCTTGCCGAAATTCTTCCAGAAGGGAAGAACCGGGCAGTCAAGACTCCTCGCGCACTGGTTGGGGTTGTCCTGCAGACAGCTGATCGGCTCAAGGCTTCCTTCCATGACGCGCAGAATATCGCCCGCCGTATAGTCCTCCGGCTTTCTCGCCAGTCTGTATCCGCCGTTGTTGCCTCTCTGTGATCTGACAAACCCGGCCTTTGTGAGGACGGTCACGATCTGTTCCAGATACTTGACGGTAATGCCCTGTCTCTGGGAGATGTCCTTGAGCGAGATAAATTCCCCGGTGTCATGAAGGGAAAGATCCAGCATCAGCTGTAGCGCATAGCGTCCTTTTGTCGAGATTTTCATATTGGATAACTCCTTTCTGACTCTCCGTCTATACCGTCAGAAAGAAAACATCCGGGCTTCAATTTAACACGTTCCGCGGGAATGCACAATTCCCGATGCGGCAGGTGCGTCTGCCCATCTGTTCTCTTAATCCCTGCTGTAATAGATGGTATACTAATGAGAATGTCCGGGTAGTAACAATCGTTACGGTCCGCTCAACTATTCCCACTATTACAATATTTCCTATAGGCGCATAGTAATTTGCCTATCCATAAGTATATAGGAAAAGATGCCGATTGCAAGCCATGAAAATATTTCTGATAGCAGTACGCTTCAATACGCTTATTCAGGAGCAGGGTTCCCTTCGGCACGCTCCCGCTCTTGCTTAGCTCATCGCGTTACTAAGCTCGAAAAGACCTCGCTAAGTAACGATGGCACGCAAAGGCGCTCAGGGAATCCCTGCTCCTGCATGAGCGTACTGCTTGCAATTCCGACAAGTTTTGTATATATTTAGGCAAGTGACCGCAGAAGGCCATGCGAGGACAGCCGTCTTCACAGCTCTGCCGGGTCTCACGCAATGAATCCTGCGAACCGTGTCAGATCGGGAACGAAGCAGCACTAAGCAGATCCTTTCATGTGCCGTGAGGACGCCTGGCAGAGCGGTGAAGGCGGCTGTTTTATTATTGAAACCGACGTATAGAAAGACGAAAAATGACAGCGATGAATTCCGAAAATCATTTATCCAATACAGCAGCACAGCCTTCACCGACTGCAGAGACTGTATCGAATGAGGACCTGCTCGATCTCTCCCACTGCATCCTGTGTCCCAGGTCCTGCGGTGCGGACCGGACGGCAGGGAAGACGGGGTTCTGCGGGGAGGCGGCGCTGCCTCGTGCTTCGAGGGCGGCGCTTCTGTATTACGAGGAGCCGTGCATCAGCGGCAGCAGAGGGAGCGGTGCCGTCTTTTTCAACGGCTGCAGCCTCGGCTGTGTCTTCTGTCAGAATTATGATATCTCGTTGGGGATGCGGGCAAGGCAGAAGGGATTCCCTGTGACAGCTGAGGATCTCTCCCGCATTTTTCTGCAGCTGCAGGAACAGGGCGCGAACAACATCAACCTGGTGACGGCGGGGCACTTTCTGCCGGCGCTCATTCCGGCGCTGAGAGAGGCAAAGGAAAACGGTCTGAGAATTCCCATCGTCTTTAATTCGTCCGGCTACGAGAGGGCGCAGGCGCTGCGCCTCCTGGACGGGCTTGTGGACATCTACCTGCCGGACTGCAAGTACATGGATACAGACATCGCCGCCAGGTACTCCCACGCCCCCGACTATCCGGAGACCGCACTTGCCGCCATTGATGAGATGGTGCGGCAGTGCCCGGAGCCTGTCTTCGCGGACGGCTCGCACAGCCTCGATGAGGAGAACGACGCAGACGATCCGCTCATGACGTCGGGCGTCATCGTCCGGCATCTCGTTCTGCCGGGGCACACAGAAGATTCCAAAAAGGTGATCAGGACACTCCATGAACGGTACGGGGAGCGTATTTTCATCAGCATTATGAACCAGTACACACCGATGCCGCAGTGTGCAGGCGATCCTCTTCTCTCCAGAAAAGTGACAAAAAAAGAATATGACGAAGTCGTCGACTTCGCCATATCCATAGGTGTTGAAAACGGTTTTATTCAGGACGGGGATACCGTCTCAAAGAGCTTCATCCCGGCCTTTGACGGGACAGGGATACTGGATGCTCCAGGAAAGGAATGAGTTAACTCTGTGCCTGCTGCCCCCGGCGCATCGCCTTTTGCACTGTCCGCACTGCGCCGGTCTGCCGGCCTGAGGGATTTCCGCATCAATAATCCTTGCTGTCCAGGTACTTCAGATAATTCATAACCATGAGGGAGATGCGGAAGAGCATCGCGTCCTCGAAGTTGCGGATATCAAGGCCTGTGCTCTTCTGCAGCTTCTCAATTCTGTACACCAGTGTGTTCCGGTGGATGAAGAGCTTTCTGGATGTCTCCGAGACATTCAGGTTGTTGTCCAGAAATGCGTTGATGGTATTGAGCGTCTCGTTGTCGAGATCATACGGGATGTTGTCGCCGAAGATTTCGTGAATGAAAACGTTGCAGAGGTTGGACGGCAGCTGATAAATGAGCCGTCCGATGCCCAGTTCGTTGTACGACATCACTCTCTTCTCGGCGTAAAAGATCTTGCCCACATCCATGGCCATCTTGGCTTCCTTGTAGGATTTCGAGAGATTCTTCAGATCACTGACAATGGTGCCGTAGGCTGCGCGCACCTTCAGCATAGCCTCTGTATTGAGCATATCTACAGCGACGGTGGCTGCCTTGTTCAGCTCCTCGTAGTCATCCTCATTCCGGACAGCCTTGATCACAATGATGCTGTTCTCATCGACTTCAGTGAGATAGTCTCCGTTGTGCGGTGTAAAGATGCTGCCCAGCAGATCGCCCGCAATATTGTCGCTCTCGTTGTTCTCGATCTCCACCAGGATAATGGCACGGGGAACCTGCACGTCAATGTGCAGCTTCTTGGCGCGGTTGTGAATATCGACCAGAAGAAGATTATCCAGAAGAAGGTTCTGGAAGAAGTTGTTCCTGTCGTATTTTTCCTTATAAGCGGTCATGAGATTTCTGATCTCGCTCACCGCCACCTTTGCGATCATAAGCGTATATTCACCGGTGCCGATCGCCGTCAGGATATACGTCATCTCCTCATCATCGATCTTGAGCAGATAGCTGTCGCCGATAATCTGGCTGTCCACAGTGGAATCCGCGAAATTCGCCACGATATCCGCGTCCGTTGCCTGTGCCCCGGAGGTCTCCGTAAACAGGGCACCGGAAGCATCCTGTATGCAGAATTCCACTTTAGTGATGGATGTCAGTTCTTCCAGGCAGTTCTTGATAATCTGTGTTGAAACCATCTCTTCCCTTCCCGCCGCCAGCTGCCAACGGCTGTCCGCAATGTTGTCTGTCTATGTGCATTCTGCTGTCGCTCTTCTTATTTTACACACAGAAATTGTGAAACACAAACACTAATATAGAAACAGCATAAAGAAAGGCGCGGGCATGAAGCCTGCGCCTTTCCCACAGTATCACTGCTGCTCATCCCCTTGAGACAGCCTGCATCAACTAGTTGGCAATTGTCTTCTCCGTCTCCTTGTCGAAGAGATGGATCTTCTTTGTGTCAAATGCGAAGCGAACTGTGTCGCCTACCTGCGCGGTAGTTCTCGGATTGACACGAGCGATGAACGGCGTATCAGCGATATCAAAATACAGGAATACCTCTGCGCCGAGCAGCTCTCTTACATTGATCTTTGCGCTGAAAACAGGAGAATCAGCCTCAGGCATATCCTCCTCAGCCAGATCCGCGATGTTCTCAGGACGGATACCTACAGTAACAGTCTTTCCATCATAGCCGCCGTCGATCACAGCCTTAGCCTTCTCATCCTCAAGACGGATGTCCACACCGGCAACTGTAACAACTGCCTTGTCTCCGTTCACCTTGATGACGCCGTCAACGAAGTTCATCTGCGGAGAACCCATGAAACCTGCGACAAAGAGATTGCAGGGATCATCATACAGATGCTGAGGTGTGTCCACCTGCTGCACAACACCGTCCTTCATGACAACGATTCTTGTGCCCAGTGTCATAGCCTCTGTCTGGTCATGTGTTACGTAGATGATCGTGGTGCCCAGTCTCTGATGGAGCTTCGCGATCTCGGACCTCATCTGCACACGGAGCTTTGCATCGAGGTTGGAGAGAGGCTCATCCATGAGGAAGACCTTAGGATTGCGGACGATGGCACGTCCCATGGCAACACGCTGTCTCTGGCCGCCGGAGAGAGCCTTCGGCTTTCTGTCGAGGAGCTGTGTCAGATCAAGGATCTTGGCTGCCTCCTTGACCATCTTGTCGATCTGGTCCTTCGGAACCTTGCGGAGCTTAAGACCAAATGCCATGTTGTCATATACCGTCATGTGCGGATACAGAGCGTAGTTCTGGAATACCATGGCGATATCCCTGTCCTTGGGCTCTACGTCATTGACAACCTTTCCGTCAATCTTGAGGGTACCTGATGTGATGTCCTCAAGACCTGCGATCATACGAAGTGTCGTGGACTTGCCGCATCCCGAAGGACCGACGAAAATGATGAACTCCTTATCCTTGATCTCAAGGTTGAAATCCTTCACTGCCTTGAAGCCATTGGGATATGTCTTGCAAACATGCTCGAGACTAAGACTTGCCATATGTTCTGCCAACCTCCTGCGAATGTCCGAAATTATCTATTCCGTGAATATTTTCAGTATAAAATGCAGAGTCGATCCGCGCCATCACCCAAATCAACAAAGTTTAATTTGATCTGTGGGAATTTTGTTCACCGATCCGGCACCGAATACAGGCCTTTAGGCAATTTGAATATGCACTTTATGAATTATTATGCAAAATGCCAATCCGGATTTGCTTCAGCATCAGGACCGGTTTTCAAGGATCTGCAGTGCCGCTCTTCTACTGTGTCCCTTCTCCCGTGTCCTCTCCGTCTGCGGGCTCAAATTTTTTGAAAATACCGCTGTAGAGCACCGCACACACCCACGCAGGGCCGGAAAAGCCAAACATGATCAGAAGCGGCCAGAGTACGACAGCATTTCTCAGAATCCAGATGGGAACAATCCATACGGCACACATGACAATCGTCTTTGGAAGATTGGCGATGGCAAGAAGGGCGGCATTGCGGATAGTGCCCCGGATCGTATTTTCAAAATGGGACTGAAGCGGAAAGATATACTGGAAGATCATGAAGGCGACAAGACCTGCCGCCGTGACGACGTACTTCAAAACCGGGGGGAAGAGCCCGGGATAGAGCCCCAGCACGCGGATATCCAGGAAGAACAGCGCCGCGATCACCGCCCAGATCAGCCACAGGATGGTTGCGCCGCGCAGGTTCTCCCGGAACGCTTTCCAGTAAGATCTGGCGATATAGCCCTCCTGCTTCCGCGCGATGTCAAGCGAAACCTTGGACAGAGCCGTCAGGGCCGCACCGATGGTGATCACCGGGATGCAGGCAAGAATGGTAAGAAAGTTCAGAATCAGGAGATTGGCAAGTGTTGTAAGGCCCTGATAGAGCCATCCGTCCTGATCAAAAATGTTCCTCATACGCTCCTCCAGTTGCCGCCCGCCTCTGGATGCATACAGCAGTCCATGCGGCGGTTATTGTCACAGCTGTGATACAAAGCTGTCCACAAGATCGTGGAGTGCCTTGCGGATGCCATCCTGAATGGACTTCGTGATGCTCTCTGATTTCTCTGTCAGGGCATCCTGCGTCTTCTGCCGCAGGTCGCTCCCGGCCTTTGATGCGCTCTCTGTCAGGTCATCTCCTGCACTCTGCAGGCGCCCGGAGAGGTCATCCCCTGCAGACGCAGCATCCTGTACGGGCGAATCTGTACTCCCGTCATCCGCGCCGGCAGAGCCGGAAGGATCTGCATCTGTGCCGCTGCCCGCCGCACCGTCTTCAGTGCCGGAAGCACCCGCTGCATCTTCCCTCGAATCGTTCTCTTCACTGCCCGCAGCTGTCCCCGTAAAAATGCGGTGCAGGATATCCTCCGGAGAGAATCCCAGGTCCCGCAGCTCATTCATGGCTTTCAGAATCTGGTACTTCTGCTCGCGGAATGTATCCTCCCCGCTTCCGGTGAGAAGAAGCTGTTCCCCCACGGAAGAAACTGCCTCTGCAGTACTGGCGCAGGAAAGCGTCTCCTCCTCCGCGTGCGCAGTCTCACGCCGGAGATACTCCTCAGATGCGCCGCACACCGCAGCCGGTGCGGAGTGCTCCGCCGCCTCCGCGCGCAGGGCAGACGGCGCGCAGAGCAGGATTTGTGCGCATAACACAAGACCTGCCGTAATGAACAGGCAGGTCTTTATTTTCCATACGTGGCTGCAGGTTTTAATGAAATCCGTCATGCATGCCTCCGCGGCTGATCAAAATGACGGGCAGTCTCCGTTCGCCAGACAGACAAAAACCATTTCTCCAGAGCTGCCCTGGCGCAGAGAATATCTTCGTGCCCTCAGCAGACCTCGCTCCCGGATCCGATCTCTTTGTCCGGATCGGGCGTCATAAGCGCAAGCGTGCCGTCTTCTCCTTCAGCACAGAGCAGCATTCCTTCGGAGAGAACGCCGTCGAGCTTCGCGGGCTTCAGATTGCACACGACGCAGACCTTTCTGCCGACCATCTGCTCCGGCGTGTAGTGCTTGTGAATGCCGGAGACGATCTGCTTAATCTCGTTTCCGACCTTCACCTGCGAGCAGAGAAGTTTCTTGGAATTCTTCAGCGCCTCACAGGAGATCACTTCGCCGATCCTCAGTTCGCACTTCGAGAAATCATCGATGCTGATCTGCTCCTTGTGGGGAAGAGTACTCTCCTTCTGCTGCGCGGGCGCACTGCCGGCGGCAGGAGCAGCTGTACCTTCCTTCTTGGCATCGCCCACTTCGCCTCTTGCGGCGGCGGCGGCGGCCTCGGCCTTCTGCTTCTCCACGATCACAGCGACCTTCTTCATGACTTCCTTCTCGTCGAGTCTCGCGAAGATGATCTCCGGATTGTCTGTGACCCTATTGCCCGACGGATACAGACCGAACTCGCCGAGGCGGTCAAAATCTCTCTTCTGTGTATTCAGCTGCGCGATGATCCGGTCCGCCGTCTCAGGCATGAACGGTGCCAGCATGGATGTGCCGATGACAATGCCCTCCGTCAGATTGTAGAGAACAGTGGCAAGGCGGTCCTTCTTCGACTCCTCCCTTGCCAGAACCCAGGGCTCTGTCTCATCGATATACTTATTCAGTCTCTTGAAAACAGTGAAGATGTCCTTAAGCGCATCGGCTACGCGCAGCTCGTCCATGTCCTTCTCGACTTTTTCGTAAGCGCCGGTGCACACTTCCTTCATCTCGACGTCGATCTCTTCGTCGGCATGACGGTTCTCCACAACGCCGCCAAAGTACTTGTTCGACATGGAGACAGTTCTCTTCACGAGATTGCCGAGAACATTGGCGAGATCACTGTTGAGACGCTCAATGACGAGATCCCAGGTGATGACGCCGTCATTTTCATACGGCATATCGTGCAGGACGAAGTAACGGACGCCGTCCACGCCGAAGAGGTCGGCCATGTCGTCCGCATAGATGACATTGCCCTTGGACTTGCTCATCTTCTCGCCGCCCTGCAAAAGCCACGGGTGTCCGAAGACCTGCTTTGGCAGGGGCTCGCCCAGTGCCATCAGGAAAATCGGCCAGTAGATTGTGTGGAACCGCACGATATCCTTGCCGATGAGGTGAAGGTCGGCAGGCCAGTACTTTTTATACATCTCTGAGGAATTGCCGTCCGCGTCGTATCCGATGCCGGTGATGTAGTTCGTCAGTGCATCGAGCCACACGTAGATGACATGGCGCGGATCAAAGTCCACAGGGATTCCCCACTTGAAGGATGTTCTTGAGACGCACAGATCCTGGAGGCCGGGCTTGATGAAGTTGTTGATCATCTCATTCTTTCTGGACTCCGGCTCGATAAAGTGAGGATGTGTGTTGATGTAGTCCATCAGTCTGTCCGCATATTTGCTCATGCGGAAGAAGTATGCGTCCTCCTTCTCCTCGTGCACGGTGCTGCCGCAGACAGGGCACTTGTCTCCGTCCACGATCTGGGACTTCGTGTAGAATGCCTCACACTCCGTGCAGTAGAGACCGTTGTACTGGCCGAGATAGATGTCGCCCTGGTCGTACAGCTTTCGGAAAATCTTCTGTACCTGTCTCTCATGATCCGGATCCGTCGTGCGGATGAAGCGGTCATAAGAGGTATTCATCAGATCCCAGATTCTCTTGATCTCGCCGGCCTTCTCATCGACGAAGGCCTTGGGGGTCATGTGGGCCTGCTTTGCCCTCTCCTCGATCTTCTGGCCGTGCTCGTCAGAGCCTGTCTGGAAATGGACGTCGTATCCGTCCGCTCTCTTCCATCTCGCGATGGCATCCGCCATGATGATCTCATAGGTATTGCCGATATGGGGCTTTCCCGATGTATAAGCGATTGCCGTTGTTATATAGTATTTGCCTTTATTCTGCATATGCGCCTCTTTCTGCTGCGCTGTGCGCCTGCCGCTGCCTTGCTGCTCCATCCGGGTCCTGCATGGAAAACATGTGCGGGTCCGCAGATATTTTCAAAAGAGAGTGTTCAGTGCCTCCTGCGGGCCGCCCGAACCCCTGCTGCCGGATCAATAGGAGAGCACCTCGTGTCCTGTCTCCGTGACGAGCACCTGAATTTCCCACTGCGCAGAGGGCTTGCCGTCCACCGTGTAGATGGACCATCCATTGCCCTCATCCTGAAAAATTTCGTCCGTTCCCATATTCACCATGGGTTCAATCGTAAAGACCATGCCGGGCACCATCAGCATCTCAGTCCCCGGAAGAGAGACATAGCTGACATACGGATCCTCGTGGAACTCCAGGCCGCACCCGTGTCCGCCGATCTCGCGCACGACACTGTACCCGTTGTCGAGCGCATGCTGATGTACTGCGTTGCCCATATCGCCCAGATATGTCCACGGAATGACATGCTCAAGGCCGATCTGTACACATTCCTTCGTCACATCGACGAGCTTTTTCCACGACGGATCCACATTTCCAATGCAGAACATGCGGGAGGAGTCCGAGAAAAATCCATTCAGAATCGTGGAGCAGTCGACATTCACGATATCCCCGTCCTTCAGGACAACGTCCTTGGACGGAATGCCGTGGCACACCTGATCGTTGATGGATGTGCATACGCTCTTGGGGTAGCCCTCATAATGGAGGTCGGCCGGAATGCCGCCCATCTTTACTGTTGTGTTGTAGACGATGTCATCGATCTCCTGCGTGGTCATGCCCGCATGGATCTTGCTGCCGACCTCGTCGAGCACGGCGATATTGATCTTTGCGCTCGCCTTGATGCCCTCGATGTCTCTCGGTGTCTTGATCAGGCTTCTGTCGGGCACCACTGCGCCCTTGAGCTCGAACTCCCTGATCTTTTCATCAAATGCCTCATGGCAGTGCTTGTATTTCTTCCCGCTTCCGCACCAGCACGGTGCATTGCGGTCCATCTTCTCATTTGCGAATTTGATCATATCTTCCCTTCTTTTCTGCCGCCATAATACAGGCAGCCCTCCGGGCGCTTCTTGGCGATATCCAGAAAGGCCTTTGTGTTCGCACGGATATCTCCGCCGAAAACAGCCGATCCCGCAACGATCACATTTGCGCCTGCATCCAGCACCATCTCCACATTGCCTGTCTTGATGCCGCCGTCGACTTCGAGGTCGGCGCCGGGACAGACGCTGTCTATGAGATGCCTTGCCTGCCTGATTTTCTCCGTTGAGGAGGGAATATACTGCTGGCCGCCAAAGCCCGGCTCCACACTCATAATGAGCAGCATGTCCAGCTTCTTCAGATACGGCTCCGCCGCAGAAACCGGTGTCGCCGGCTTAATGGAGAGTCCCGCCTTTTTACCCTTTGCATGAATGGCGTCAATGACCGCCCCAGGATCCTTGGCCGCCTCGAGATGGAATGTGATGATGTCCGAACCGGCATCAGCGAACGCATCGATGTAGCGGATGGGATCCTGAATCATCAGGTGCACGTCCAGCACCTGCCCCGTATGTCTGCGAATACTCTTTATGACGGGCATGCCGATGGAAATGGAAGGCACGAACAGTCCGTCCATCACATCCACATGCACATAAGGAGCGCCTGCTTCTGCGCATTCCTGAATATTCTCTGCAAGATATCCGAAATCGGCCGAAAGAATAGACGGCGACAGTTTGATCATTTTAACAACTCCCGTGACTTTTCAGCACCCAATCCTGAGATCGGCGCTCTTTACTGCTGCTGAACAAATCCCTCTACGGTGTGTGCGATGCCGCTCCCCGTCAGGCCGTACTTGTCCAGGAGCTCAAGTGCCGGACCGGACTCGCCGAAGCGGTCGCCAATACCGATTCTCTTCATTTTTGTAGGGAGCTTCTCGGAGAGGAGCTCTGCAACGGCGCCGCCAAGGCCTCCGCTGATCCAGGCCTCCTCTGCCGTCACAACCCTGTGCGTCTTAGCTGCAGAGCGCAGGATGATGTCCTCATCCAGCGGCTTGATCGTGCAGATATTGATGAGCTCGGCGTTGATTCCATGCTCAGCAAGAAGAGGAAGTGCATCGATAGCCGCCGCCACACAGAGGCCGGTGGCAAGGATTGTGACATCCGTTCCTTCCTTCAGCAGCTCGCCCTTTCCAATTTCAAAATGATAATCCGGCTTGTTGTTGATCACCGGAACAGCGAGCCGCCCAAAGCGCATATAAACGGGGCCGTCGTGTTCAATAGCCGCCTTCACGACCTCTCTCGCCTCCACAGCATCGGCGGGATTCATGACCACCATATTCGGGAGATCGCGCATCAGTGCGATGTCCTCAAGGCACTGATGGCTTGCGCCGTCCTCACCGACACTGATGCCGGCATGCGTCGCGCCGATCTTGACGTTGAGCTTCGGATAGGCAATGGAATTGCGGATCTGCTCATATGCCCTTCCGGCTGCGAACATGGCAAAGGAGCTGGCAAACGCAATCTTGCCGGCTGCCGCCAGTCCGGCCGCAACGCCCATCATATTGGCCTCTGCAATTCCGCAGTTGAAATGGCGGTCCGGATAGGCATCCCGGAACATGGCCGTCTTTGTCGAGCCTGCGAGATCTGCGTCCAGAACAACGATGTCAGGGTTCTGTGCGCCGAACTCGACGAGTGCCTTTCCGTAAGCCTCTCTTGTTGCGATCCTCTTCGCCTCTGCCATTACTGTGCACCGCCTTTCTCCAGTTCCTCATCAATCCGGTCGAGGTCCGCCATGGCCACCTTGAACTGCTCGTCATTGGGTGCCTTGCCGTGCCAGCCGACAGCGTTCTCCATAAAGGAGACGCCCTTGCCTTTCAATGTCTTTGCGATGATCGCAGTCGGCTTTCCCTTGACTGTCTTCGCCTCCTCAAAAGCCGCGCGCAGCTGATCGAAATCATTGCCGTCCGAGACATTGATCACGTGACAGCCGAAAGCTTCAAACTTCCTGTCGATCGGATGCGGATCGTTGACCTCCGCAATTGGTCCGTCAATCTGCAGATCGTTGTTGTCGACGATGATACAGAGATGATCGAGGTGCTTCGCACCGGCGAACATAGCCGCCTCCCACACCTCGCCCTCCTCGAGCTCGCCGTCGCCAAGGAGAGTGTAGACGCGGTAGTTTCTGCCGTCGAGTCTGCCTGCCAGAGCCATGCCGCATGCCGCCGAAATTCCCTGTCCAAGAGAGCCCGTCGACATCTCAATTCCCGGCAGATACTGCATGGAAGGGTGTCCCTGCAGTCTTGCGCCGACGTGTCTCAGCGTAGTCAGCTCCTCGAACGGAAAATATCCCTTGATCGCCATCGCCGCATACAGTCCCGGCGCGCAGTGTCCCTTCGAGAGCACAAATCTGTCTCTGTCCGGATCCTTTATGCGGTCAGGATCCACATTCATCTCCTCAAAATACAAATAGGTAAGAATATCCGCAGCAGAAAGCGATCCGCCCGGATGTCCGCTCTTTGCGGAATGCACGCCGATAATGATGCCCTTTCGCACCTTGTTCGCGATTTTCTTCAGCTCAAGATTATCCAAGTCTCCGTCCTTCCCCGCCTGCAGGCAGATCCAGTGTACAGGCTGTTGTCCTCATCCACGTCCTGTGTTATCAGGACATAATCCTATTTAGTATAGCATAACAAAAGGGGCATGCGGTACCCCGAACATCTCACGTATTCTTATCTTCCAGTATCCTCCGGAGGAAACGACCTGAGATCAAGTCCGCCCATGGAGGCCAGGACATCCCGATCCCATAAAAGAACATTCAGCTTGTCCGCGAGCGTCCTTGCAGGGCGCGTGAAAGTCTGGTTCGTCATGACTGCACCGACCATCCTGTCATAGAAGGCTCTGCCCGCAAAGACTTCCTGCACCGCCGGAACGCCCACCGGCCAGTCGTAGCACTTGCACTGCACCGCATAGGTCACGCCGTCCTTCGATGCCAGAATATCTGCGCCGAAATCGCCGCTCCCTCTCGTCACCTGCACATCCTCGAAGCCGTTGCTGCGCAGAATCTGTGCACAGTAGTACTCGAAGTCGTGTCCTTCCATGTCATCGACCGTCATAGCCTGGTTTTTGTGCTGCCTGTGCAGGAAAACAAGGACCAGAACAAAGGCGGCCAGAATCACAGAAAAGAGACAGATCAGTCCCACATTACTCAGCATACGGCTCTAATCCTCTCCCATGATTTTCTTTGCGGCTTCCTGCGCCTGCCGCAGAACCGGCGCAGCCATCTCCTGGAAATGTACGGCGGGTATGTGAAAATCCTGCAGATATTCACGCAGATGGAGATCCGGAACAGACACAGACGGCAGCTCAATGCACGCAGACTGCGCAGCAGGGCGGTGTACATAGAAGGACTCCCCGTCGTCGAGCCTAAGAGCTGCCAGCTGGGCGCGCAGTGCTGCGGTGTGGATGATCTCATTCTCCTCCGGCACAAAATCCATACACTTTGCACCGCAGTCGATGTCCGTAAACATTTCACCGCGGAAAATGCGGTTGCGCACTGACTGGGCAGGCTTTCTGTACGGCCAGTTTCTCTCAAGGCGAAGCTGCTGATAGTAATAGTCCGAGATCGTATGTCCGCAGATCAGCATATCGTAATGCCGGTCTCCCCTGTACGCGCCGAATGGATTTTCTCTGATCAGCAGGCGCCTCCACAGTGCATCTGTCCTGTGCCTTAGCGCCTCTCTTTCACTGTACTGCACGTCATAATAATAAGGATAGGCATGCGCAAGCATGTAGTGCACGCCTCCTGCCTCTGCATCAAAAGAGAGGCGGAGCGACTCGAGCCAGCCCGTCAGGTCATCCTGCGCAGCGCGGTCCATCGACAGAAACGCTTCAAATGTGCCCCTGCCGCGGTTGCCGTACAGCCAGTTGAGTGCCTGCGGCCCCGGGTCACTTCCGCCGCGATATCCTGAATGCAGTGTGTCCAGAAACATTTCTTCATGGTTGCCCATGACGCAGTGGACAAACGGGTACTGTTCATCCATCTCCTTTACTTTGAGGATGGTCTCCATGGACATTAATCCCCAGTCGCCGTAATCTCCCAGGAGATAAAGTGTGTCACTCCCGTCGTAATGAAAATTGATTTTCCGAAGCAGGCGCATGAATTCCTCATATGCGCCGTGTATATCACTGATTGCGTATGTTGCCATATGTTAATAATTCAGCATCCCTCGTAAATCAGAAATCCGGAAGACAGGTCTGCCTGCCGGGCGGATCATCCGACTCTGTGAGGGATGGCCAAGTTGCTAAGCGTCTCAGAACGTCCAATAACAGCCGACAAAACTGTACCATATCCGTTCTCTGCGGTCCACCCTCAATAAGAGAAGACAGTGCATGGAAAAAACAGAGATACGAAAAAGGAGGCACGGGCGAAACCGCCCGTGCCTCCCGGCATCAATACCGTATATAAGCTGTAAAGATCAGAGCTGAGGGCCTGCTGCAACAAGAGCCTTGCCTGCTGCATTGCCTTCATACTTCTTGAAGTTCTTCTGGAATCTTGCTGCCAGATCCTTTGCCTTCTCATCCCACTCTGCAGCGTCCTTGTAGGTGTCGCGGGGATCGAGAATTGCGGGATCAACGCCCGGAAGAGATGTCGGAACCTCAAAATTGAAGTAAGGGATCTTCTTTGTAGGAGCCTTTGCCACATCGCCGTTCTGGATGGCTGTGATGATGCCGCGGGTATCCTTGATGGAGATACGCTTGCCTGTTCCGTTCCAGCCTGTGTTCACAAGGTAAGCCTTTGCGCCGACCTTGTCCATCTTCTTGACGAGCTCCTCAGCGTACTTTGTCGGATGCAGCTCCAGGAATGCCTGGCCGAAGCAAGCGGAGAAAGTAGGTGTGGGCTCTGTGATGCCGCGCTCTGTTCCTGCGAGCTTAGCTGTGAAGCCGGACAGGAAGTAGTACTTGGTCTGCTCAGGTGTCAGGATGGATACCGGAGGAAGAACACCGAACGCATCAGCGGAAAGGAAGATGACGTTCTCGGCATCGGGGCCTGCGGACTTGCCGTTAACCTTCTTGACGATCTTCTCAATGTGATCGATCGGATAGGAGACACGTGTATTCTCGGTTACGCTCTTGTCGGCGAAATCGAGCTTGCCGTTGTCATCGATCGTTACGTTCTCAAGAAGAGCATTTCTCTTGATGGCGTTGTAAATATCAGGCTCTGCATCCTTGTCGAGGTTGATGACCTTTGCGTAGCAGCCGCCCTCNNCCGTGCTCATCATCGCCGATGAGAAGTCTCTTGGGATCTGTGGACAGTGTTGTCTTGCCGGTGCCGGAGAGACCGAAGAAGATGGAGGTGTGCTTGCCCTCGTAGTCCGTGTTCGCGGAGCAGTGCATGGAAGCGATTCCCTTGAGAGGCATGTAGTAGTTCATCATAGAGAACATGCCCTTCTTCATCTCGCCGCCGTACCATGTGTTGATGATGACCTGCTCACGGCTTGTGATGTTGAAGACTACTGCTGTCTCGGAATTGAGACCCAGCTCCTTGTAGTTCGTAACCTTTGCCTTGGAAGCGTTGTAAACAACGAAGTCAGGCTTGAAGTTCTTCAGCTCCTCAGCTGTAGGACGGATGAACATGTTGGTAACGAAGTGTGCCTGCCATGCAACTTCCATGATGAAGCGCACTGCCATGCGGGTATCCTCGTTTGCGCCGCAGAATGCATCGACAACATAGAGCTTCTTGTTGGAGAGCTCCTTCTTTGCGATGTCCTTTACAGCAGTCCATGCTTCCTGGCTGGCCGGATGGTTGTCGTTCTTGTACTCATCGGATGTCCACCAAACAGTGTCCTTGGAATTCTCATCCATGACGATGAACTTATCCTTGGGAGAACGGCCGGTATAAATACCTGTGAAAACATCAACCGCACCGAGCTCGCTGACGCGGCCAACCTCATATCCTGTGAGGCCGGGCTTTGTCTCCTCCTCGAACAGCTGCTCGTAGGAAGGATTGTAGAGCACCTCTGTGGTTCCGGTGATGCCGTACTGTGTAAGATCTACGTTTGCCATAAAAAAGTTTCCTCCTCTTTCTATAGATGGAAGTTTGAAAATGACGTCGATACGTCATTTTCAAACCGCAGCAACGGTGCTTACGCACCGGCTGCAGCATTCGGCAAAACCGCATTCGCGAATTTTGCCTCAGCGCGCGGAACAAGTTCGTTACTTTTTTAACTCACAACTAAAGGTATACCATAAACAAATTGCCGGTTCAATTGCAAAGTTATGAAGTTTGCATTAACTACGCAGGAAATCGCCGGCTTTCATTGTTCAGAAAAATGCTCATCACTCCTGCGTCTGCCCGTCCGGCTCTTCCTGCAGCAGCATCCGGTATACATCTCTCTTGCTGATGCCGCGATCCTTCGCCACCTGCTTCATCGCATCCTTTCTGGACATACCCTTCTGCATATACATCTCCATATGGGCAGAGAGAGGGAGCTCACTGAAAGCAAGCTCTTCCCGGCTCTTTTTCTCCTCCGGATCAAGGCCTGCGACAACAAGGACATACTCTCCCCTCGGCGCATTGTCCTGATAGTAGTCAATGGCCTCCTCAAGCGTGGTGGGAACAGCTTCCTCAAATTTCTTGGTCAGCTCGCGGCAGAGCGTGATCTGCCGATTGCCTGCTGCCTTACAGAGATCCTCAAGTGTGGCGGAAAGGTGGTGCGGAGCCTCATAGAAGATGGTTGTTCTCTCCTCCTGCGCAAAGCGCTCTAGAACATGTGTCCTCTCCTTTTTGTCCACGGGAAGAAAACCCTCGAAGCAGAATCTCCTCGCCGGCATGCCGGACATGGTAAGCGCCGTGATCAGCGCGCAGGCGCCGGGGAGAGAGGTAACCCGTATGCCCTGTTCAATGCACTTGTGTGCGATCACCTCTCCGGGATCGGAAATGGCCGGGGTCCCCGCATCCGTCACTACAGCAATGTTTTCACCCCGCAGAAGGTGTCCGATCAGCTCATCCGCCTTCTCGTATTTGTTGTGCTCGTGGTAGCTGGTCAGAGGTTTCTTTATGCCGTAATGATTGAGGAGCTTCAGCGTATTGCGCGTATCCTCCGCCGCAATGAGGTCGACCTCCTTCAGTGTCCGCAGAACGCGCAGCGTTATATCCTCAAGGTTTCCGATCGGCGTAGCACACAGATACAGTGTTCCGTTCATTGCTTTTATCCGCCCTCCTTCGGCAGCACAGCGGACTCAGCCGCATGCGTCTGCGGCTTATCCGGTATCAGCACCTCAGTATCCGCTGCTCAATATCCGTAAATGGAAGTGATCTCCTCCGTGTACTCGCCGGGAGCCTTATAGACAATGAGCGGCTTCTCCACTGTCAGCCTCTCCCGCGCTCCCCGGACACAGTCGAGCAGCATCATGTTCGGTTCCCTGTCAATATACGGGTAAACCAGCCTCAGTCTTTTGGGCTCGAGATGGTGGGCTTTGAGCGTGCACATGATCTCCGCCATGCGGAACGGCCTGTGCACCAGATAAAAATGGCCGCCCGGGCGCAGGAGCTTCTCTGTGACGGCCGCAAGCTCCGGAAAGGTGCAGAGCACTTCATGGCGGGCAATCGCGCGCGCGTCGGCGGGCCCCCGCAGTCCGTGTGAAGAAATCATATAGGGGGGATTGGAAGTAATCACATCAAAGGAAGCAGCAGGAAAAAATGCGTCCGCCTCCCTGATGTCGCCTGTAACTATATCGATTCTCTTCTGCAGTCCGTTCAGAGCAACGCTCCGCGCCGCCATATCCGCACTTTCCGGCTGGATCTCCAGCCCCGTAAAGTGTTCAGCGTCTGTCTTGGCGGACATCAGAATTGGAATAATGCCCGTCCCCGTGCCAAGATCGAGCACATGATCTCCCTCGCGGGCTGCCGCAAAGCCGGAGAGAAGGACCGCATCCATGCCAAAGCAAAAGCGTTTCGGATCCTGAATGATCCTGAGATGATTTCTCTGCAGGTCATCCACCCTTTCACCGGCATGCACAAGGCTGTCCATGATCACTCCTCAGCGGATGCTCCGCTCCCTCTCTTTGTCTCGGGGCCCGCGTCGCCCGGTCCCATGGTGTCGGTGCCGGGTCTCCTCCTGCGTCCTCTTCTCTGTGCTCTGCCCGGCCGGCCGGCTCTTGCTGCCGGAACGCCCGGGTCGGAAACTCCTCCCTGCTGCAGTTTCGTTCTGTCCGCATCGCTGCGCTCTCTTCTGCTGGCAGGCCCCTTTGCAGTGCGCTCCGCCGGCCTTCCTGCCGGATCGGAACGTCCGTCTTCACGGCTCTGTCTGCCCTGGCGATCCGGCCTCGTGCCTCTTTGTCCTCGTCTCTCAGACGGGTTCTGTCTCTCCGCCCTTCTGCCGGGCCTTCCCCCGGAAGCTGCACTGCTGTTTCCTTCCGGGCGCATTCTTCCTTCTGAGCGGTCACTCCCGGATGCCGCGCCCTCTGCTGGTCTGCCTGTGCTCCTCTGCACGGCGTCAGACCTTTCCGCAGGCTTGTCAGCCGCTGTGCCGGAAAAGGTATTCTCCGGATTCTGTCCCTGCTCTCTGCTGCGCCCCTTCAGAGAAGCAGATGCGATGACACGTGCCGGTGCGCCTTCTCCTCTCTTGAGCTTTGGCCTGGACTGCCCTCTTTTTCTTCTGTGCAGGATTGTAATCTCCTCAGCGGGGTACTCGTGGAGCTCCTTTTCGTCCTCGACCTCAACAAGGATGCGCACGCGCTGACGCAGAACATTGACGCTCTCTACCTCGCCCTGCAGCCCGTCGCTTCCCTGTACCTCATCACCGACGCCGGGAAGCGTTTTATTCAGGGCTTCATATGTCTCCTCCTCATTCTTGAGGCAGCACATAAGGCGCCCGCACACACCGGATATCTTGGCGGGATTGAGGGAGAGATTCTGCTCCTTCGCCATCTTGATCGAGACGGGCACAAAATCTGACAGGTACGCATGGCAGCATAAAGGTCTGCCGCAGATACCATATCCGCCCAATATCTTTGTCTCATCCCTGACGCCGATCTGGCGCAGCTCAATCCGTGTTCTGAAAATACCTGCGAGATCCTTTACAAGGTCCCGGAAATCCACTCTCTGCTCTGCGGTGAAATAGAACAGGATCTTGTTGTTGTCAAATGTATACTCCGCATCAATGAGCTTCATGTCGAGGCCGTGCTGTCTGATCTTGGCCTGGCAGGTATAGAATGCCTCCCGCTCCTTCTCCTGGTTGCTCTTTTCCCTCTCGTCATCCTCTGCAGTTGCGGCACGGATAATCGGCTTGATGGGCGCACGGAATTTCTTCCTGTCGATCTCCATAGGGCTGCAGACAACAAATCCGTACTCGACGCCCCTCGCCGTCTCCACGACAACGTGGCTTCCTCTTTTTACCTGTGCACTGCCCGGTGAGAAATAATAGACCTTTCCTGCCGTCCGAAAGCGCACGCCGATGACCGTCGCCTTCCCCGCCGGTGCAGTACTGTTATTATCCTTCTGGCTGGTTTCTCCGTCTTCAGGCGGCAGAAGACCGTCATCGATGCCAAGCGGTCCGTCTCCGGACTCCTCCTGCACCTCTTCCTCCTCCAGTTCCTGATCCTCCCGGACCTCATCCTGTGTGACAGGTTCCTCATCCGCAGATTCTGCGCTCTCCTGCACTGCCATGCGCACAGTCTCCACTTCCGGTGCGGAATTCTCTGCCTCTATAGGATCAGGCACTCCCATTGCTGCGCCTGTATCTGTATTCAGTTCCTGTTCTTCTTTCTGATCAGCCATATATTTTTCTCCATGCCGCACTCCCTGCGGCATCGTGAGGCGAAATCCGCACAGGCAGTTTCGCCGTTGTAATCCTATCATCGGACAGTAGATGTCCTTCCGCCGCGCAGGCACTCTCTCGCGTCCAGCAGCAGCATCTCCAATATCTGTGCATCATTTCCGCCGGCATGCCTTCTCTGCATGGCGGTGTCAAAAGCCCGGCAGGCACCTTCCAGTCTGTCATAGGCGGTGCGGCCGGCAATATCCATAATATACTGTAGCGAATCCTGAAAAATCAACCCATCCGCATCCCCTGTACTCTTATAGCGGAGAATGTCCCCGAGCCAGCTCTGGAAGATGTCAAGAAAGTCCTCTGTGCAGGGCCGGAACTCTCCGCCCGCCTCTTCTTTCTTCCTGTACTCGGAATTTGTCTTCTTCCGATCTGCAAAATCGGCCGAAAACGCCACAATCTCTGCGGCATCCCTCTGCTCAAGCGTGTTCAGAAAGGATACGGTTTTCGTCCTGAACTGCCAGAATTCATCGCTCTGCGACAGTTCCTCCGCCCTTCCGGGATTGCCGTGGGAGAACCTTGCACACAGCAGTGCCCTCTCTTCCCCGACACCCTTTTCTTTGAGCATCTTCTCAAGGACAGCATCCGGCACAGGCTCCATCTTCAGCAGGATGCAGCGCGAGAGAATGGTGGGGAGAAGAGTCCCTGTCCCACTGCACAGCAGAATGACGACGGCATACGCAGGCGGCTCCTCGAGCGTCTTGAGCAGCGCATTCTGCGCCTGCACGGTCATTTTCTCTGCATTCGGAAGGATGTAGACTTTCCAACTGCCGGAATACGGTTTTATCCCTACATCGTCCCGCATCCGCCTGATGTCATTGACGCTGAGGTTGGTTGATGTATCCCCCTTATAGTTGGGCACATGGTGCATCGTGATGATGTCGGGCTGATCCATCGCCTCAGCGTGAATGCACGATCTGCATTGCCCGCACGCCTCGATGAATCCGTTCTCTTCCTGTCTGTCCGTGCACTGAAGTGTCGCCGCATAGATGCGGGCCAGCTCTTCTTTTCCGGATCCGCTCTCTCCGCTGATGATATAGGCATGCGAAATCCTTCCCGTCCGCAGTGCATTCTGCAGATGGGCGATGATTTCTTTCTGTCCGTAGATATCCCTGAATTTCTTCATCCGTATACCCGGTGCCGCATCCCCTGCGGCACCCCGAGGCGAAATCCGTGAAGGCGTCTTCGCCAATTTGCCTGCTCTTTCAGCACCCCGAGGCGAATTCCGAGAGGACGGTTTCGCAGACAGGGCCATGCATCTGTATTCTCCTGCAGCAGCAATCAGTGACTGCCCTGCCCGCCGATCTTCTCTGCAATATCTCTCTCGATGGCATCTGCACATGTCCGCAGGTCATTGTTGTCATAAAAAGAGGTGATGCCAAGGCTCTCCAGCCTCTCCTGTGAAAAGTCCTTCTCATCCGCAAGAAAACGCCTGCACATCTCCGCGTAGCGGGGTTTCTTCTGCTCCCTCTCTCTCTGCAGTGCCCTCTCAAGGCGCACGCCGTCATCGACCGCAACATACAGAGGAACAATAACCCCGGGTCCGAAATAGTCTGCAAAAGAAGCACAGGAATCCGGCGTGCCGATTACCAGATAACTGGAAGTGCGAAGATCGATCTGGCCGTCGTCCGCCGTGAAGTAATACCAGGGGCCGAAAACCGTATCATACCGCCTGCACTCGATCACTCTGCCCTGTCTCTTCATGGCACTGAGCTCTTCTTCCGTGCAGAAGTGGTACTCCCTGCCCTCTCTCTCATTCTCCCGCATGGGCCTCGTCGTATAGGACACCACTGTTTTCAGAGGAAGATTCGTTTCCCCCATAATTGTCTGAAAGAGCGTGTCCTTGCCGGCCGCGCTCTTTCCCATCAGTACAAAAATAAAATGCTTCACTTGTTCAACACCCATTGACAGGGGCTGTGATCGCCGGTTATACGCTGTCACAGACAGGGGCCATGATCACCAGACTTCGATGACACGGATCATATTCGTGTTGCCGGATACGCCGAGCGGAACACCGGCCGTGAGGACAACTCTCTGCCCGGAACTGACCAGTCCGGCCTTCTTGGCCTTGTTCACTGCAGCCTCGAAGAGAAGGTCAGCTGTTGCTTCTTCACCGATCACAAGCGGTGTCACATCGAAGAAGAGGTTCATCTGGCAGGCGCTCTTCCAGCTCGTCGTGCAGGCGATGACAGGGCGCTGCGGCTTGTAGGATGAGAGACTGAGTGCAGTCCGTCCGGAAATTGTGACGGTGATGATGGCATCTGCCTCCACGTCATCAGCGATCGTGCAGGTCGCGTGCGAGATTGCACCTGTCACATCGATGCCCTCTCCCTCTGCCCTTCTCTGCATTCTTGCGTGGTAGTCGATGTCCTTCTCGGCGCGCTCTGCGATCTTTGCCATGGTCGCTACTGCAATATCCGGATAGGCCCCGTTGGCAGTCTCTCCCGAGAGCATGATGGCAGAAGTCCCGTCATAGATCGCGTTGGCGACATCCGTCGTCTCCGCTCTTGTAGGTCTTGGATTGTGAATCATGGAATCAAGCATCTGCGTTGCAGTCACGCAGATCTTTCCCATTTTGTTGGCGAGCTTGATCATCCTCTTCTGAATGACAGGAACATCCTCAAGCGGAATCTCCACGCCCATGTCGCCTCTGGCCACCATGACGCCGTCCGCCTCATTCAGAATCTCCTCGAGGTTGTTGATGCCCTGTACGCTCTCGATCTTCGCGATAATCTTGATTCTCTCTCCGCCGTTGTTGTTCAGAATATACCGGATCTCGCGCACATCTTCCGCTGTTCTCACGAAAGAGGCTGCGATGTAGTCCATCTTCTCCGTGCAGGCAAAGAGGATATCGGAGCGGTCCTGCGGGCTGATAAAAGGCATGGTCAGATCAGCGCCGGGAACATTTACGCCCTTGTGGTTGCTGACAGGCCCGCCGTTCTCGACGGTGCACTCGATTTCCGTATCTGTCACCCTGTCCACCCGAAGGCCGATGAGACCGTCATCGATCAGGATTGTGCCTCCGACAGAGACATCTCTGGGCAGGTCCTTGTAGGTGACGCTGGCGCGCTCGCTTGTGCCCATGACCTCCTCTGTGGTCAGTGTAAACCTGGAGCCGGTCTTCAGCTCTGTCTTTCCGCCCTCGAAGTCTCTGAGACGGATTTCAGGTCCCTTGGTATCGAGCATGGCTGCCACAGGAAGATTCTTCTCCTCGCGAAGAGAGCGGAGCGTCTCGAGCTTGCCCCTCTGCTCCTCATGCGTGCCGTGGGAGAAGTTGAATCTCGCCACATTCATGCCGTTGTCGATCAGCTTCGACATCATCTCCCTGCTCTGACTGGCAGGTCCGATTGTGCAGATAATTTTTGTTTTTCTCATTTGCGTATCTTCCTCACTTTATTCGTACTACGCCTGTATTATTTTCATTTCCCTGTGTACCGCCTGTATTATACCAAAACCGTACCTGTTTGGCATCCCATCCCGATTTTCAGTTCTCACAGATGATGGAAAGATGTGCAGGAGAGACATCAGCGGAGAAAGGAAAATTTTCGGGCAAACTGCGCATCGGCCATGAGTGCGCATGCCGGTGATTTTTGCTATACTGTCTGCGGCTGAACTTCATCGCATAAAGGATGGCATCTGTTCGGCACCTTTCCGGTGATACGGTATAACAGTGATATGGCATGACATTGAAGAAAGGCAGAACAGGCGCCGGACAGATACGATTATCTTATAAGGAGGTTTCTTACATATGGTCAACTATCAGCAGGCAGCAGAAGATACATTCTGGATCGGAGGGAGTGACCGGCGTCTTGCCCTCTTTGAAAATCTGTTTCCGCTCCCGGGCGGCATCTCCTACAACAGTTACGCTGTGCTGGATGAAAAGACTGTTCTCTTTGACACAGCCGACATCAGCATCGCGGATCAGTATCTCGAGAATCTGCAGGCTGTACTCGGTGAGCGCCGCCCCGACTATCTCGTTGTCCTTCACATGGAGCCTGACCACTGCGCTCTTCTGCAGACGGTCGTTCAGCTCTATCCTGAAGTGACGCTCGTCGGCAGCGCACAGACATTCCGCTTCATCTCCCAGTTCTTCCCCGCGCTTGACAGTGTGCAGAAGAAGATTGTAAAGGAAGGCGATGTACTGGAGAGCGGCCGTCACAAATTCACCTTTATCGCCGCGCCTATGGTGCACTGGCCGGAAGTTCTCTTCGCCTATGACAGCTGCACAAAGGCACTCTTCTCAGCCGATGCCTTTGGCACATTCGGCGCCCTTCAGGGCTCCATCTTTGCGGATGAGTGCGATTTTGAACATCAGTACCTCGATGAGGCCAGAAGATATTATGCGAACATTGTCGGCAAGTTCGGCATGCAGACTGCCAATGTTCTGAAGAAGGCCGCAGCACTCGATATCGAGCGCATTCTCCCTCTCCACGGGCCCGTATGGAGAAAAGATATCTCTTCTTTTATCGGATATTACCAGAAGTGGAGTACTTACACGCCTGACTCTGACGACATTCTCGTCGTTTACGCAAGTCTCTACGGACACACCGCAAGTGCCGCGCAGGCCATTGCTGCAAAGATCCAGGAGAAGAGCGGGCGGCACGTGCATGTCTATGACGTCAGCAAGACAGATGTCTCCTACCTCATTTCCGAGGTATGGCACTGCGGAAAGATCGTTCTTGCATCTGCCACCTACAACGGAGGTCTCTATCCGAAGATGTCCGCCTTCCTTGAGGACTGCGGCGCGCTTCAGGTGCAGAACAGGACATTCGCCCTTGCAGAGAACGGCACCTGGGCACCTGCTGCCGGCAGACTCATGAAGGCGAAGATCGAGGCCTTTAAGAACTGCACAGTACTTCCGGATATTCTCAGCATCAAGAGCGCACTGCACGCCGGCGATGAGGAGAAGCTGGACGCCTTCGCACAGGCAGTTGTCGATGCCTGACTTTCGTCTTTCGAAATCTGTTGAAAATAAACAGGAAAAGCTGCAGCGGATACATAACTGTCCGCTGCAGCTTTTTCTGTCTGCTGTGTATGATACTGCATGATGTGATCTGTCTGCGCAGACCGTTCCTGCAGCCTGCCTTCTTCAATTCTTTGGGAGTAAAACAATGAAGCCGGCAAAATTGCCGTGCTGCCCCTTGGAAACCCTGTGGGAAAAGAGCAGCTCCGGATTGCAGGCCGTGCAGATGTCGGTCACACTGATGTGTTCCGGCAGAACACCGGCATCCAGGAGCGTCAGGCGGCAGGCCTGCCAGAGATTCAGGAGGGAGTGTCCGTTCTCCTCAGGCGTGAGGACGAGAGACTCCCTCCCTTTGTATTGGTCCCGGAAAACACCGGCCACGTCCTCGCTCACTTCATAGTGCTGCTGACAGATGGACGGGCCGACGACGCAGAGAACATCCCCGGGATCCGTGCCGAACTCCGCATGCATCTTTTCCAGCACTACCCGGCCGATGCCGGCGGCCGTTCCCCGCCAGCCGGAATGGCACGAGCCGATAGCGCGGTGCACAGGATCGACGAACATGATCGGCACGCAGTCCGCAAAGAACGTACCAAGAGCCAGTCCGGGCTCGTTCGTCACAAGGCCGTCCACATCGTTCCAGTCCCGCTTCCTTGTAACACCCTTGCCGGCGTCTTCCCTTCCAACGCGAATCACCTTTGTGCCGTGCACCTGGTATGTCAGGACTATGTCCTTTGGTTGAATGCCCAGTGCGCGCGCCACTCTCCCGAAGTTGGTTTTTACGCGTTCCGGATCGTCTCCTCTCGTCCAGGAGAGGTTCATTGAGCTGTAAATGCCCTCCGATACGCCGCCCAGTCTCGTTGTAAAAAAATGCCGCACGATGTCAGTGCGCTGCAGCAGCGGAAACTCCAACACGGGCAGATCAGAGCCGTCCTCATTGCAGTAATGCACCAGCTGCACATTGCCGGGCTCCTCAGCCGGCCTGCCGTCGATTGATCTGCGCGCGATCTTTCCATCCCAAATCTTTTCCATTGTGCTTCCCTGTACTTATCAATTGGAAAGGCACCGGTACCCTCTCAACCACTAAAGAGGGCATCCGGTGCCATCCATTCACAGACAATAATTCTGCTCTTGTCTTATCCGTTCAGTCTTGCAAGGAGCTCAGCGGTCTTATCCTCATAGCCGGGCTTGCCCAGAAGAGCGAACATGTTCTTCTTATAGGACTCAACGCCGGGCTGGTTGAACGGGTTGACGCCCAGTACATAGCCGGATACGCCGCAGGCAAATTCGAAGAAGTAGAAGAGCTGTCCAAGATACTCCTCAGTCTGCTCCGGAATCTTCACAAGAAGGTTCGGCACATTTCCGTCTGTGTGCGCGAGAATTGTGCCGTTCATCGCTGCCTTGTCCGCAAAATTCATGGTCTTTCCGGCAAGGAAGTTCAGTCCGTCGAGATTCTCCGCGTCTTCTCCGATCGTCACATCCTGTCTCGGCTTCTCCACATCAAGAACAGTCTCGAACATCACGCGGGAGCCGTCCTGAATGAACTGGCCCATGGAGTGCAGATCCGTCGTGAGATCCACAGATGCAGGGAAGAGACCTCTCTGGTCCTTGCCCTCGGACTCACCGAAAAGCTGCTTCCACCACTCTGCCGTGTAGTGCAGAGACGGCTCATAGTTGGCCAGAATCTCCACGCTCTTGCCTTTTCTAAGGAAAATATTGCGGAGCGCAGCGTACTGCAGCGCGTCATTAGTCTCGTAATCACAGCCGATCGCAGCGGCTCTTCCCTCCTCGGCGCCCTTCATCAGCGCATCGATGTCTGCGCCGGAGACGGCAATCGGAAGAAGACCTACTGCAGTCAGAACAGAGAAACGGCCGCCGACATCATCCGGAATGACGAAGGTCTCATATCCTTCCGTGTCTGCAAGCGTCTTCAGGGCTCCCTTAGCTCTGTCTGTTGTCGCATAGATTCTCTTTGCGGCGCCCTCTCTTCCGTACTTCTTCTCTGCCATCTCGCGGAAGAGGCGGAAGGCGACGGACGTCTCTGTCGTTGTGCCGGACTTGGAAATGACATTGATGGAGAAGTCACGGTCGCCGATCACATCCACAAGATTGGCCAGATATGTGCCGCTCAGGGAGTTGCCGGCGAAGTAGATCTCAGGGGTCTTTCTGATCTCCTTGGAAACTGTATTGTAGAAATTGTGGCGGAGGAAGTTGATGGCTGCCCTTGCGCCGAGATAAGAGCCACCGATGCCAAGGACAAGGAGAACATCGGAATCCGACTTGATCTTCTCTGCTGCCTTCTTGATCCTGTCAAACTCCTCGCGGTCATAGTTGACCGGCAGATCGACCCATCCAAGGAAATCACTGCCTGCACCGTCGCCGGATAGCAGAACCTTTCTCGCCTCCAGAATCTGGTTCTTCATGTTCGCGACTTCTTCATCGCGGACGAACTTCTTTGCTTTGGAATAATCAAATGTCACTTTTGCCATTGCATCAAACCTCCTCCGATAGCCTGCGCCTTATGGCAGCACCGCCTGCTGCGGCGTCTGCACGCAGTTAAAGTTTATCAGCACATTGTTAGAAATACAACAATCTCCCGACAAACGGCAGTTATTTTCAGCGGTTACAGGCAAAACCGCCTTCGCGGATCTGCTTCAGAGATGTATAATGGTGGAGCTGCCACAAATCTGTATCTGCTGCATTCAATATGCAGCAGAGAAAGGCACAATTCTGATATGAGTAAAAAAATCGTTCTCACAGGCGGCGGAACAGCCGGCCATGTAACGCCCAATCTGGCCCTCGTCCCCTCTCTTCAGGAGGCGGGCTACGAGATCCAATATATAGGTTCCTTCACGGGAATTGAGAAGAAACTGGTGGAGGAGTGCGGAATTCCCTACACAGCGGTGGAGACAGGCAAATTCAGAAGGTATTTTGACCCGAAGAATTTCTCGGATCCGTTCCGTGTGGTCAAGGGCTTTTTCCAGGCGCGCCGCTTTCTGAAGCAGTTCCGCCCGGATGTTGTCTTCTCAAAGGGCGGCTACGTGAGTGTGCCCGTCGTACAGGCGGCCTCTCTCCTCGGCATTCCCTGCATCTGCCATGAATCGGATATGACGCCGGGCCTTGCGAACAGGCTCTGCGCACCCTTTGCAAAGAAAATCTGCTGCAATTTTCCGGAAACGGTGAAGGATCTTCCAGCGGACAAGGCTGTGCTGACTGGAACGCCCATTCGAGGGGAGCTGCTGCGGGGCAGCCGCAGGGCCGGTCTCTCCTTCTGCGGATTTGATGACAATAAGCCCGTCCTCATGGTCATCGGTGGAAGCCTTGGTGCCGCCTCCATCAACAAGACCGTGCGGGACAACATCCATGCGCTCCTGCAGGATTTTCAGGTGGTTCACATCTGCGGCAAAGATAAGGTGGACAACCTCATGCTCACCATTCCCGGCTACCGTCAGTTCGAATACATAGGCGAGGAGCTGGGGGATCTGTATGCCATGGCCGATATTGTGGTCTCCCGAGCGGGAGCCAATGTCATCTGTGAACTGCTCGCTCTGAAAAAGCCCAACATTCTTGTGCCTCTTCCTACAGGGCGCGGCGACCAGAAACTCAATGCAAGATCATTCGAGCAGCGCGGCTACAGCATTTATGTCGATGACGACGCCCTGCCGGATGTCCTTGTCGACAAGGTACACGAGCTCTACAGAGACCGGAACAAGTACATTGCTGCCATGTCCACCAGCAGCCAGATCAGCTCTACCGCCATCATCATGGATCTCATCAACAGGTACACAGGGAATCAGACTTCTGATTGAGCAGTGACTCTGCCGGCGTCCATTCCTTTGACTGAAGCCGCGAGCAACTGTTCAGCACTCCATCCCGGGAACCTTCGGTTCTCTTTGACGGAGGCGTTCAAGGGCTATGCATGCAAGCGGCCTGCGCAGTAAGAATTTGCTTCTTTACCGCGCAGGCCGCTTTTGTTATCAGGAACAATATGCCTGATACCGGGATACTGTCTGTGTATCCGCGCACACAGACTTAAGCTTTCGGTGCTGTGCTCTGCGTATCTGCAGAGGCAGGCTTGGACAGATCAATACTCCTGATCTTCTTGCGAAGGGGCAGAACAGACTTCGCATTCACGGACAGCTCATCGACGCCCATGCGAAGGAATGTCTCCGTCAGCGTGGGATCTGCGCCCAGCTCACCGCAGATGCCGACCCAGCAGCCGTGTCTGTGGCCTGCCTCAATCGTCATCTGGATCTCGCGCAATACGGCGGGATGGTGCGTATCCAGAAACGGCTCGAGCCTGGCATTCTGCCTGTCAATGGCGAGTGTGTACTGCGTGAGGTCATTTGTTCCAAGGGAGAAGAAATCCACCTCCTGGGCCAGTTCGTCCGCACACAGTGCTGCAGCGGGCGTCTCAACCATTATGCCCACTTGAATGCTGTCGCTCACCTTTACGCCTTCATTGGCCAGCTCTCTCCTGCACTCTGCGAGGATCTCCTTGCACTCCCGCACCTCGCGCAGGCTGATGATCATAGGGAACATAATGCCGAGATTTCCGTAGGCGGAGGCGCGCAGAAGCGCTCTGAGCTGCCTCTTGAAGAAATCCTTTCTCGACAGGCAGATTCTGACGGCGCGAAAGCCCAGTGCAGGGTTTGCCTCTTTGTCGAGGTGCATATAGTCGATTGTCTTGTCCGCGCCGATGTCGCACGTGCGGATGATGACCTGCTTGGGCGCGAGCGTCTCCAGCACTCTCTTATAAGCCTGGAACTGCTCCTCCTCGGTCGGGTCCTCTCTGGAATTCAGGTACACAAACTCGGAGCGGAAAAGCCCTACGCCCTCCGCGTCGTTTGCCTGTACAGCACCAACATCAGAGGGTCCGCCGATGTTGGCATAGACCTTAATCGTCTTTCCGTCGATAGTTGTGTTCTTCTTGCCCTTGAGCTCCTGCAGAAGAGCCTCTGCCCTCCTGTCTTCCTGCTGCTTCGCCGTGAGGCTTGCGAGCAGGTCCGGCGTCGGCTCGACATACACACAGGAATTGTAGCCGTCAAGAATGGCCAGCTTGCCGTCCCAGTTGTCTTCGATCCCCTTGCACTGAATGAGTGCGGGAAGGTTCATGCTGCGCGCAAGAATCGCCGTGTGGCTGTTGGAGGACCCCTCTCTCGTGATGATGCCGAGGAGAAGAGACTTGTCCAGCTTCACCGTCTGGGAAGGAGCCAGATCCTCCGCAACCAGTATGGACGGTTCCGTCCCCTGCAGGGATGTCGTATCGATGCCAAGAAGACATTCCACAACGGCATTGCCGACGTCGATCACATCAGCGCTCCTCGCCTGAAAATAGGGATCGTCCATTTCCTTGAACATCTGCGCCATATTGCCGAATCCCTGCCTGGCTGCATATTCTGCCGTGTGCTTCTGATCGACAATGATCGACTTCACTGCATCGAGAAGATCGTCATCATCCAGCATATCGGCATGAAACTCAAAGATGGCCGCGCTGTCCTCGCCTGCGGAGGCCACAGCCTTCTCATACAGCACGTGCTGCTGCTCCTGCACCTTCAGGCGGGCCTTCTCGAACCTGTTAAGTTCAGGGATCGGATCATCGACCAGCTCCTCGCTGATCTTATATTCCGGTGCCTTAAAAATACGGATTTTGCCTATAGCAATACCGTTCAGAATACTGATGCCGGTTGCAACCTGCATAGCAGCCCCCTTCTGCCGCCAGCCGACGGCCTCATGAAAAAACGGTCCCAGACAACCCTAGAGCTGCCCGGGACGCTGTACCGCCGAAGTGAGAGGCGGAATCAGAGATTCTCCTGGAGGAACTTAAGAACAGCATCTGCCGTGCCGTCCTCTGTGTCGCCCTCTACCGTCACCTTGATGGTGTCGCCCTTGCGTATGCCAAGACCCATAAGGGCCAGGAGCTTCTTCGCGTCAGCGGACTTGCCGTCTGCGTTTGTGATCGTAACCTTGTCCGCATGTGCCTTTACCTCTTTGACAAGAAGTCCTGCCGGGCGTGCGTGAATGCCTACCGGATCTGTGATTGTGTATTCAAATTCCTTCATGCTGATTCTCCTTTCGAAGTCTGCCCGAACGCTTTCTGCCGCGGCAGTGCACATTCGAACCTGTATGGTGGCGTGGCCGTGCACTTTTATGCGCCGCCATGCCGCTAACTGTTAATGTATCTTATTCATCACCCATCCCGAACTGCTCTGAACAGCTCTGCAGTCCATCGATGCGGGACTTTTTGATGAAACGGCGGCACATCTGTGCCTTTGCTCAGCGGTTAAGATCCTCACCGTACTGCACATTCTCATAGTCGTCGCTGTTCGTCAGCAGAACGACAACTGTGTCCGGATGACCTGCTGCCTTGATCTTCTCAAGGCTGTAACGGAGCAGAGGCTGTCCGCAGTGTACATGATCGCCCTCCTTCACAAGAGGTTCGAACCCGTCTCCGTTCATCTCCACAGTGTCTACGCCGACATGAATGAGCAGTTCCTGATCATTGGCGCCCGTTATGCCAATGGCATGTTTGGACTCCGCGACCGAAGAGATTTCGCCGTCGCAGGGTGCGTAAATAATCTCCCCCTTGGGCTCAATGCCGACACCCTGTCCCAGTGCACCGGATGCAAACGTGGGATCCGGAATCTTTGTATAAGGAATGACTGTGCCGTCAACCGGCTGGCAGATCTCGCCTGCGCTGCTCTTGATGATCACTTTGGAGAGAGAGGCGGGAACATCCTCCACTACCTCCTTAACCGTCTGAGAGCTCTCAGCAGGAGCAGAGGCTGTCTGTCCGGCACTCTCCGCCGCTGCAGCAGGTGCATCCGCGACTTCTGCCGCCTCTTTCCAGCTGATCATTGTGAGGACGAACGCCGTGCCGCCCGCGATGAGAAGAAGGAACGTATACTGCAGAGGCTTGTCAATTGTAAGATATCCGGGAATTCCGGTCACGCCGTATGCCGATGCACCAATTCTGCTGACGGAGCCGAACCAGGCGCCGACTGCACCGCCGATCATGCCGCAGACAAAGGGCTTGAACAGGCGAAGGTTCACACCGAAAATAGCGGGCTCCGTGATGCCAAGGCTTGCGGAGAGAGAGGAGGGAACGGCAACTGCCTTTCTCTTTGCATTGTGGGTCTTCACGCCGACCGCCAGGCAGGCACCGAACTGTGCGAAGTTCGCGGCAGAGGCAATCGGCATCCAGATGTTCTTGCCTCCCTCTGCCAGCATGCCCGCCTCAATGACATTGTACATATGGTGCAGACCCATGACGACGGTGATCGGATAGATCGCACCCATGGCCGCTGCACCAATGCCGAAGCCGACAGTGATGAGCCACTGTGCGAAGTTCAGAACGTATGTCTCAGCAGTAGAGAAAATCGGTCCGATGATCGTGAAGGTAAGAAATGCCGTCACGAGGACTGTGCAAAGAGGCGTCACAAAGAGATCGATCATCTCCGGCACGTGCTTATGGAGCCATTTTTCGACGGTACTCATCAGCCAGACGGCGATGATAACCGGAATGACATGTCCCTGATAGCCCACTCTCTTTACTGTGAAGAGCAGCAGGTGCCAGGTGGGGATAGTGCCCTCATACGAGGCAACACTCCAGGCATTGACGAGATTGGAGTGAATCATCAGAAGGCCAATGACGGCGCCGAGGAAAATATTGCCGCCGAACACCCTTGCTGCACTGACCGCTACGATCACAGGCAGGTAGGCAAACGCCGTGTTCGCCACCATGTCCAGCCAGTTGTACCAGTCTGTGTCTGAGAAGCCCGGTATGGCATGGCCCAGCGCCTCAACAAGACCCATCATAAGGCCGGAGGCGACGATGGCCGGCAGGATTGGAACGAAGACATCACCGACGACCTTCAGCAGTCTTCTCCACAGCGGTGCCTTTGCTGCTGCAGCAGCCTTGACGTCATCCTTCGTGGCGGCTGACATGCCGGTGATCTTCAGAAACTCATCGTAAACCTTGTTCACTGTTCCGGTGCCGATGATCACCTGGAACTGGCCGTTCGAGCTGAACGTTCCCTTGACGCCGTCCACATTCTCCACGGCCTTGACATTGATCTTACTGTTGTCTGCGACGACGAGACGCAGCCTTGTCGCGCAGTGCGCCGCGCTGATGAGGTTCTCTCTTCCGCCTACATAGCGGACGATCTCCTCCGCACACTTATGGTAATCCAGTGCCATAATCCCCCTCCTTCACATAGAAAGATGCAGTTTCCGGTGAATCCTTATGCAGATGCAGGCTGAGAATGAAATCGTTTTCACCTTATTTTCACAGATTATTGTAATTTTTTACATAACCTTTGTAAATTGTCGGGATGTATCAATTCTATGTTAATTTTTTATGCACTTACCACAAATTCTATTCCTTTGTCCGTGCTGTATGTAGCAAAATAACGGCTTCCGGCGTCAGGACTGTTCGAGAAGGCCAAGACTTTTGAATGCTTTGTACAATCCGTTCTCTGTCACAGGGGGTGCTACGACGTCACTGATCTTTTTGAGCGACTGCGCGCCGTTTCCCATGCAGACGCTGGTCCCTACAGCCTGGATCATCTCCAGATCGTTCATGCTGTCTCCGAATCCGATGGTATCCTCCGTACTGACGCCAAGATAACGGCATACGGCCTGGACGCCTCTTCCCTTGTCGAATCTGCGGCTTACAATCTCGCCGTTGATACAGCCGTGTGCAGGCACTTCCTGCATGACAAAATTATACCGGTCCTCAAGGGCGTTCCTTGCGCTCTGCAGCTGACTGCTCTTCAGGCACATGACCACCACCTTGTAAATCGGGGAGCCGTCATATGCCTCCATGGGACGAATGCCCAGATTGCCCGCGAGGGCTGCGCGCCATCTCTCGATTTCGCTGTTGCCCTCCGGCTGGCTGTCGAGAAATCCCTTCAGATTGGCATCTCCCCAGGATCCGTTCTTCGCCTCGATCGTGCAGAACACGCCGCTCTCATGGAGCGTCCTCAGCGCAGTATCCCTGTCTTCATCCGGCATGGGATAATCGGCAATGACCTTGTCCCCGACACACACATACCCTCCGGAGCTGGCCACCATGCCGTCAAATCCATATCGCAGAAGCGGAGAGAGCATGTCCAGGTTTCTGCCCGTGCACAGAAAAACCTTGTGGCCGTTTGCCTTCGCCTCGTCAATCGCCTGCAGCGCACTCTGCGGCGGCTCGTTCGATCCCGCTACGGTCAGCGTCCCGTCAATATCAAGAAATATCAGTTTCTTCTTCATTCGCTGTGGAGCCTCCTTCTCTCAAAGAGAACCTCGCTCTGTTATGGTGAACTCCAGCATTGTCTTCATCTGAGGGCTGTCTTCATGATTGATCATGCGCAGCAGCATATCCGTCGCCGTAATGCCGCACTGGCGGTAGTAGAGATGTGCCGTCGTCAGAGGTGTAGCCGCCACGGCATCCGCCCAGCTGTCTCCGACACCGGCGATGCCCATATCCTCCGGCACGCGCCTGCCTGCCGCCCGAATAGCCATCATCGCGCCATGTGCGATCATGTCCGTCGCGCACACAACGCCGTCAGTGTCCGGATACCTGTGCAGAATGCGCTCCATGGCTTCTCTTCCCGCTTCAGGTGTAAACGCAGAAGCAATCTCCTGTCGGAAAGAGCTCTCCTCTCTGCCGGCATCCCTGAACGCTGCAAGGGCACCCCTGCTGCGCTCCTTCCCGGCTGCCTCATCCTCCTGTGTGACACCGATGTAGGCTGTATGGCGGCGCCCCTTCCGGATCATGCGGGCCATCAGCTCATAAACTGCATGAAAATCATCGTGATAGACGCAGGCCACATTTTTGAAATTCTGCCCTGTCACCACCACAGGCTTTGTGCTGTTCGATATAGCATCCTCAAGGAGAGGGGTCATCACCGTCCCCATCAGAATAATGCCGGCCACCTGGGAATTCTGCATCAGCTCAAGATAGCGCAGTTCCCTCTCTCTGTGCCCGTCAGTCGTGCCGAGCATCGTCAGGTAATTCTTCTCCCGCAGTCTCTCTGTGATGCCGCCTACAATCTGCGAGACGGAATCGGAGTAGATCTTCGGCACAATGACGCCGATCTCTCCGCCCCTTCCCGTGCGCATGGTCTGCGCCATCATGTTCGGACGATACCCCGTCTTTTCTATGGCTTCGCGTATAATTTCCTTTTTCTCCGCACTCAGCGACCCGCCGTTGATATAGCGGCTGATGGCTGCCGGCGATACTCCTGCAATTTCTGCTACCTGTTTGATGGTCATAGTGCCCCCTGCCTGTGCTGTCTCTTCTGTTCCCGATGATCAGGGTTGTCTGATCCCATGTCTTTGCCGGGCGACTGCTGCGGTCAGCTGCGCTCCCGGATCACTGCCGCTTCCCTGTCTTCCTTCTCCGCTCTCTCTCAAGTGCATCCTCTTTTACGCTGACTACCGGATTGTCATCGGAGCGGAACGACGTCAAGAGCCACGCAAAGCTGCAGGCAGGAACGCCTACCGCCTTTGCCGGGCGCTTCTGCCCGGTCAGCATATCATAATAGGTCTCATCCTCATTGATCCACGCTGTCTGGTCAAACTCAGAGAAATTAAAGAGTGCGATCATTTTCAGACCGTTGTAATATCTTCCGATGCCGAGAATATGGTCATTCCACGTCTCGACCACCCATGTATCCGCTGCACTGTCGAACACATCATACGAAGCGCGGATCTCTTCGAGCTTTCGGAGGGCATGGAAGAGGATCCCCTGCCTTGTGGAGGTGTCATTCCGAAGAGCGGCCTCATCCCAGTTGAAGTTTCCTCTGTGCAGATATCTGGAATCATCCGCCTTCAGCGGGTCCTTGTGATAGCTGTAGTCATTGAGCTGTCCGATCTCATCGCCCGAATAGAGAACAGGAATTCCGCTCTGGGTAAAGAGAAAGGCGTGCAGCATGATATCGAGCGTGATGGCGCGTTTCAGCTTGTCTGCATTCTGCTCGTACTCCGCCGCCTCGATTCCGCACAGGGATGCCGTCGTGCCGCACAGTCTCGCATCTCCAAGGCGGGGATCGTCGTTGTAGAGCTCTCCTCTGGAATCGCTCCCGTACCAGACGCCCCTCAAATAGTCATTGAGAAACTTCTTGTGTGCCACCTCTTCGATGCCGAACTGTGAGAGATACTGATAATCAAGCCCCCAGCCGATATCATCATGGCAGCGCAGATAATTGAGGAACGTGTACTGCTTCGGCAGGGCGAATACAGTCTCCAGCTGATGCTTGAGAAGGCGCACATCCTTTGTTGCCACGGTGTGCCAGGTGCTCGCCATTGTTGTCACATTGTAGAGCATGTGGCATTCAGGCTTTTCGACTGTGCCAAAATAAGGAACTACCTTGGAAGGCTCCATGACGACTTCGCCGAGAAGAAGGGTTCCGGGGCAGACAATCTCGCATGCCATGCGCATGATGCGCACCAGTGTGTGCACCTCCGGAAGATTGCGGCAGCTCGTGCCGAGTGTCTTCCAGATATACGGCACAGCGTCCAGACGGATGATATCCACGCCGTTGTTGCAGAGATTGAGCATATTCGCCGTCATATCATTGAAAACAGTGGGATTGCGGTAGTTGAGATCCCACTGATACGGATAGAACGTGGTCATCACCACCTTGCCCGCCTCTTCGCACCATGTAAAATTCCCCGGTGCAGTCTGCGGGAAGACCTGCGGCACCGTCTTCTCAAACTCATTGGGGATGCTCCAGTCGTCGAAGAAGAAATATCTGTCCTGATACTCCTTTTCTCCGGCCTTTGCCCGTCTTGCCCACTCATGATCTTCGCTCGTGTGGTTCATAACGAAATCAAGGCATACACTCATTCCTCTGGCATGGCAGTCATCCGCAAGTGCCGAGAGATCCTCCATTGTCCCCAGTTCCGGCTCCACCTTTCTGAAGTCGGACACCGCGTAGCCGCCGTCAGATCTGCCCTTCGGGCTCTGCAGAAGCGGCATCAGATGCACATAATTGACGCCGCACTCCTGTATATAGTCCAGATGCTCCCTCACGCCCTGCAGGGTACCCGCGAAGCAGTTCGTGTACATCAGCATGCCCAGCATCTCGTTGCCTGTATACCAGTCAGGCACTTCCTCCCTCGCCTGGTCCCACTGACGCAGCTCCGGCTTTCTCTGTGCATAATAGGTGTGCAGCATCTCGCAGAAATAGGCGAATGCATGCAGATCTCCATTGTAGAGTTCCTCATAGAGCCACTTCATCTCATCGTAATGTCTGTTCAGGCGGTCGGTAAACTCGCTCTCCCAGCTGCTGTTCTTAACACCCATTTTTTCCCTTTCCGCACAGTCTGCCGGCACATATCAGGTCAATACAGTCTTGCATGAAATCATTTTGAAAACGTTATCATGAAAATATTATAAAAAAGTCATCCGCAAAGATGAATATGAGGAATCGCCGAACTTGCCGGGGCAGATTTGTTGAAAATGACATAAATGTTCAGCACCCCTCGGAAAGTCGGAAAATCCGTCTGGCAAGCGAGCTTTCCATCCGGATTTCCCGACTTTCCGAGGGGCGGTCAAGGCGCGAAGCGACTCGGACCGCCTGCATCCCGGGGGCCTTCGGTTCCCGGGATGGGGCGCTGAACAATCAAAATGGCGATATATTCAGTCCCATCCTGCAAAAAAGCTCCGCGCAGCATACGCTGCGCGGAGCCCTTTCTCACGCGGTGAAGAGCCACAGCCCTTCAGCCCGCTATCAATACTTGTTGTCGGAGCCAAGAACGTCCTTGATCTTATGCTCAACGATGGCCTTTACATTGGCGCGGCCGTCGCCGAGGTACTGGCGGGGATCAAAGTGATCCGGATGCTCAGCAAAATGCTTGCGGATGCCGGCAGTCATGCCAAGGCGCAGATCGGAATCGATATTGATCTTGCACACAGCACGCTTTGCAGCCTCACGCAGCTGATCCTCGGGAACACCGATTGCGTCAACGAGCTTGCCGCCGTTCTCGTTGATGATCTTTACATACTCCTGCGGTACAGAGGACGAGCCGTGAAGAACGATCGGGAAGCCGGGCAGTCTCTTGGCAACCTCATCGAGGATGTCCAGACGAAGCTGCGGCTTTGTGCCGGGCTTGAACTTATAAGCGCCGTGGGATGTGCCGATGGCAATGGCAAGGGAATCAACACCTGTCTTGTCAACGAACTCCTCTACCTCTTCGGGATGTGTGTAGAATGCCTTGTCCGCCTCTACAGATACGGCGTCCTCCTGGCCTGCAAGCGTACCAAGCTCTGCCTCTACAACAACGCCGTGTGCATGTGCGTACTCAGCTACCTTCTTGGAAACCTCAATATTCTCCTTGAACGGGTGGCTGGAGTAATCGATCATAACAGAAGTAAATCCGTTGTCGACGCAGTCCTTGCAAACCTCAAAGCTTGCGCCGTGATCGAGGTGAAGAACGATCGGCAGCTCAGGATACAGCTCACTGGCAGCTTCTACGAGCTTAACCAGATATACGCTGTTGGCGTACTTTCTTGCGCCCTGGGAGGCCTGGAGAATGACGGGAGATCTCAGCTCGGCAGCAGCCTCTGTGATTCCCTGGACGATCTCCATATTGTTGATGTTGAAGGCGCCGATGGCATAGCCGCCGTTATAAGCCTTCTTAAACAGTTCTGTGGATGTTACGATAGGCATAATCAATACCCCTTTCTGTTATCTGAAATATTGCTTCAGAGTCCTGCGTACGCGTGCATTATACCGCAGCCCCGGACAAATAGGAACCTCTGAAAACAGATGTAAGCCCTTACCTTTCAAGATATCCCGTGATATACACTTACTGTGTGCTCCGTTTACAATTCCTTTATTTCCGGAATGTCAATACGCTAACTATGGTAATTTTGTACAATTCTAATCTCAACAAATTGTAAACTTTGTGGAATCTCAATCTTTACCCACAAAACAGCCTCTGTTATTATACTAGGCGTAACCCCCCAATACATTATATAAGTTTTTGCTATACCCCATAAGAAGAATACCTTCTCGTAAAAAAAGACACTCCCCCCAAGCAGTGTCTTTTTTGCGTTCTATGAGAGCGGTGCACAGGTATAAAAAAGAACCAGGANNTCCTGGTTCTTTTTTATACCTGTATAGCGCGACAGCGCGGCATGAGCGTAAGCCCGAAGGGCTGAAGCGAATGCGCACCGCTCTCATAGAACATCTGCATAGCGCGCCAGCGCGATGAGCGAAGGCCCGTAAGGGCCGTAGCGAATGCATCACTTTCAGTCATTTCAGCGCGGCATGAGCGAAGGCCTGAAAGGCCGCAGCGAATGCGCACCGCTCTCATAGAACGTCTCCATACCGCGCCAGCGCGATAAGCGCAGGCCCGTAAGGGCCGCAGCGAATGCATCACTTTCAGTCATTTCAGCGTGCCAGCGCCCCTCTCCCAGAACGCCCTCACGCCTCCTGCGCCTTGAACAGCGCATCGAACTCCTCTCCGGAGATTTTTTCCTTCTCCATCAGGAGCTTCGCCGAGGCATGCAGCACATCCTCGTGCGCCTCAATGATCTCTCTGGCTTCCCGGTAGCACTTATCGATGATCGCCTTGACTTCCTTGTCGATCTCGCCGGACATATACTCACTGTGCTTCTTGGAGTGTCCAAGATCATAGCCGAGGAAGACATCTTCTTCCTCCGTCTCATAGTTGACGGTTCCGATATTGGCTGACATGCCGTAGCGCATCACCATATTGCGCGCGGTAGCCGTCGCCTTCTGGATATCATTGGATGCACCCGTCGTGATGTCGTCGAGGATCAGCTCCTCCGCAATTCTTCCGCCGAAATCCACCATGATCTCGTGCAGCATTCTCCCTCTGGTCAGGAACATCTCATCCTTCTCAGGAAGAGGCATCGTGTAGCCTGCTGCGCCGCTCCCTGTCGGAATGATGGAGATCGTGTAAACCGGTCCCACATCCTTGAGCTCATGGAAGAGAATGGCATGTCCGCTCTCATGATAAGCCGTGATTCTCTTCTCCTCATCAGAAATGACACGGCTCTTTTTCTCTGCGCCGATACCGACCTTGATGAAGGCATCCTGAATATCCTTCTGCACGATGAACTTTCTGTTCTCTCTCGCCGCACGGATTGCAGCCTCGTTCAGGAGATTCTCCAGATCAGCGCCCGAGAACCCGGCGGTTGTCTTCGCAATCTCACCCAGATTCACATCATCGCCAAGCGGCTTATTCCTGGCATGCACCCGCAGGATCTCCTCTCTTCCCCGCACATCCGGCCGGGACACGGTGATCTTGCGGTCAAAGCGTCCGGGACGAAGAATTGCAGGATCGAGAATATCAGCCCGGTTTGTGGCTGCCATGACAATAATGCCCTCGTTGGCACCGAAGCCGTCCATCTCAACGAGCAGCTGGTTCAGTGTCTGCTCCCTCTCATCGTGGCCGCCGCCAAGGCCTGTGCCGCGGCGTCTTGCCACAGCATCAATCTCATCGATAAAAACAATACAAGGTGAATTTTTCTTCGCCTCTTCGAACATATCGCGGACGCGGGATGCGCCTACGCCGACGAACATCTCGACAAAATCCGAACCTGAAATGGAATAAAACGGCACGCCGGCCTCACCGGCTACAGCCTTTGCCAGGAGCGTCTTGCCTGTTCCGGGCGGGCCCTCCAGCAGAACACCCTTAGGAATTCTTGCACCCACGCCTGTATATTTTGCCGGATTCTTCAGGAAATCGACGATCTCCTGGAGATCTTCCTTCTCCTCCTCGAGCCCTGCCACATCGCGGAATGTCACACGGTCCTTCTCAGATGCCTTCTTCGCCCTGCTCTTGCCAAAATCCATCATTTTGGCATTCGCTCCACCGCCCATGTTCTGGGCATTGAGCATATAGAAGAAGAAAATGCATACGCCTGCGACAAGGAGCATCGGCAGGACGCTTGTCAGAAACCAATTGTCATGCTGAACGTCCCGGACAATGGGATCAACATTGTTGTCCCTGGCCAGCTCCTCCACTTCACGGATATCCGTCGCATAGAGCGTCTTCTCTTCTCCGGATGAAAGCGTGATTCTGGCGGCTCCCGTGGGGGTCTCCCTGTTGGGCAGGATCTCCACGCCGGTCACATCGCCTTCCCTCAGATCCTGCGTAAGCGCCTCGATGGTATAGGTCTGTGCATCACTGGTCAGCGATGTCCTCGCCAGCTCCGAGATCAGCAGCAAAACCATAATGATGACAATCCAGATGCCCCATCTGTTCTGTCTGTTCTTTGTCTCCAATTCTCGCCCCTTTTATATGTTCACTTTGCCTTATCGCCGTCAAAGTGGATGACGCCGATATAAGGCAGGTTCCTGTATTTCTGGTCGTAATCCATGCCGTACCCGACGACGAATTCATCCGGTACGACGAAGCCTGTGTAATCCACCTTCAGATCGACCACGCGCCGCTCCGGCTTGTCCAGAAGCGTGCAGTAGCGTATGCTCTTCGCGCCCTTGCTGCGGAGGAAATCGCCGAGGAAGGCGAGCGTTCTGCCCGAATCCACAATATCCTCCACAATGATCACGTCCAATCCCTCAATCGACTCATCGAGGTCATGACGGATGCGCACGGTTCCGCACGACTCCGTCGCTCCGCCGTAACTGGATACCTGCATAAAGTCAATCGACACGGGAACTGTAATTCTCTTGGCCAGCTCGCACATGAAAAAGCTTGCGCCCTTCAGAATACACACAAGCCGGATCTCTTTCCCGGCATAGTCACGGGAGATCTGCTCACCGAGCTCTCTAATTCTCTGCTCGACCTTCTGCTCACTGATCATCTCCGTAATGTGTTCTGCCATAAAATCCTCCCGGCGCTATCCCCTTTCGCAGGGGCCGCCCCTCACAATTGTAATTTCCAGGATCACGGATGTCTTTTCCGTGATCTTGTATGTCTCACTGATCCTGCACCCCGGAATCCAGAGGATCTCTCTGCCGTCCGCAGGCATGACAATCCGCCCGCGAAGAGCTCCCGGCACCTTTGCATCGATCATGCATCTCGCCGTTTTCTTGACGGCGCCTGACGCGTCCAGAACGATATAATCTCCCGGCTGCCGCGTCCGGAAAGCAGGAAACGCCGTTATTGTATCATAATCAAACCACTTCGTATACTCATTTCGGGGCACGGACCACCCCTCCGGAAGGTCACTCACCTTGAAAATACGCCATCTGTACGCCTGTGCCGACAGTGGGTAATCCTCCTCCCGAAACGCTTGGGTGCCTCTTTCCGATTCGGTGTTTTTCCCTCTGCGGAGTGCATTTTCCCCTGCGGGCGGTCTCTTCTCTGCCTGTGCCGCACCATCCCGGTTCACGATGCCTGGTCCGCAGTATATGGACAGCACGTTATTTTCATACCGCGCAAGAACACCGCCCGGCAGATTCAGCATTCTGCCGCCGCGGCCCTGCGTGGTCAGCTGCAGAAGTGCGTCCACATGAGAAGATGTCAGATCCTTCCTGCCGCCCGCCGCAAGAGAGAGGGCCTCATAGATGACTCTCCCCTGCATGAGCGTGGCAAGATGTAAAAGGTTCTCCCTTCTTATCCGCAGTATGTTCCCATCCTGCTGCACGGCGGCAGAAAAAGCCTTCTGTGTCTCATCCTCCAGATAACTGCACACCTCAGCAGCCTTTTCAGCAAAGGCAGCAAAGTGATCCGCGCTCTCCGCATTGACATGGGCAGCAAGGCCTGGAAAAACGATGTTGCGCAGATAGTTTCTTGCAAAGGAGGAGTCGGCATTGCTCTCATCCGTCCGGAAGGAAATGCCCTCCTTTGCCAGAAATCCTTCGATCTGCGGCCTGTCCTCAAAAAGAAGCGGCCGGACCAGATCTCCCTGAACAGGCCGGATGCCTGCAGCGCCCTGCAGGCTGCACCCTCTGCAGAGATGAAACAGCACAGTCTCCGCATTGTCCTCTCTGTGATGTGCCGTCGCAATCACTGTGCGCCGCCCGCTCAGGCTGTGCTCATTCTCTGCCTCTCTCCTGAAAATCCGATAGCGTGCCGCTCTTCCTTCCTCCTCAATTCCAGTGCCGTGGGCGGCCGCATCTCCCGCCACATCGACGTGTGCACAGACGCAGGGAATGCCGCGCTCCTTACAGAGCCCGCGCACGAACGCCTCATCGCCGTCCGCATTTTTGCGCAGACCATGATGCACATGCACCGCCTTAAGGGTGAATGCACCTCCTTTCTTTTTGCGGATCAGATCCAGCGCAGCAAGGAGGGCAACGGAATCCGCGCCGCCGGAGACGCCCGCAAGAACAGCATCCCCTTCGCGGATCATCGAATATTTTTCTATTGTACTGCTGACTCTGCTGATGAAATCCTCTGCCATAATGGTATCTGCTGTTCAGCCCCTCATCTCGAATTGCTCCAAAATGCGTCGCAATTCTTAGATGCAGGCGTCCAGAGACGCTCCGCGTCTTGGCCGCCCCTCGCAAGGTCATAGATTTCGCCTGGGAAGCAGGCTTCCCAGGCGAAAATGTCTTTCCGAAGGGTGCTGAATATTAACAAAGGACAGGCTGCTGCACTTCTGCAGGTCAGCCTGTCCGATCATCGATTCCAAGAAATGCCCTTACTCACGGCTCTTGTTGCGGAAAATAATCTCGCCCTTTTTGACAAGTCCCAACTTCTCCCGCGCAATCTCCTCCACATACTCATCTGTCTGCGTGTACTTGGCGTAATCAGAGATCTCGGAGGATCTCTCCTTTTCCGCGGAGATCTCCTTCTGCAGATCATTGCTCCTTGCCTCGTACGATTTCAGCTGACTGTGCAGTCCTACACACCGGATCGCAACAACAACGCATATAATCACCATTACGAAGACGGCCAGGAAAATGCCCAGTCCGTTCTGTGATCTTTTTCTGTATGTGATTCTTCGTCTCGCCATGACTTCAGTATAGCACCCGCTTCGCACTACAGATAACGGAACAGCTCCTGCGCGTCATTTTTCTTCACTGCATCCGCAACAGAGAGGACTTCCGCCTTCGTCGTCCTGTCTCCAAAAGAAATCTCAATGACGTCTCCGATCTTCACCTCCGCGGAGGCGCGCGCTGCCTTCCCGTTCAGCAGCACTCTTCCGTTGTCGCATGCCTCATTGGCCACCGTGCGCCTCTTGATGAGGCGGGAGACCTTCAGATATTTGTCCAGTCTCATTGATTCGTCCAATACAAGTGTGGTAACTGTTTAACGTATGAACAGCACAGCGGAGCTGCGCTGCAGACCACTCTGCCGCACGGCTCCGCCGCAAATCATCTACATAAAGACTCTGCGGCGAACGCGCCGCACTCTCTTCTGCAGGAATCAGTTGAGGGCGTCCTTAAGCGCTTTGCCGGGCTTGAACCTGGGCGCTTTGCTGGCTGCAATCTGCATCTCCTCGCCTGTATGAGGGTTGCGGCCTGTTCTTGCAGCTCTCTCAGATACCTCAAATGTACCAAAGCCGACGATCTGAACCTTGTCACCCTTCTTCAGCTCTTTTGCGATTGTATCTGTGAAAGCTTCAACTGCCTTTGCTGCGTCCTTTTTGGAAAGTCCGGCAGCCTCAGCAACAGCTGCAACTAACTCAGTCTTATTCATTCCAGTGTCCTCCTGATGTTTAATATCACTTCCGTTTTCCGGATAAAAATACTAATAACATTTATAGGCGCTGAAGCACACTTTGTCAAGGAATATCGGCATCTGCGCGCATCTTCCGCGCAGTCCTTTTTCCTTGACAAACCGGCATTTTTATGCATCATAGCGTCCTTCATCGAGGGCCTGCAGGAGATACTCTCTGCTGTTCCTCGAGGGGTCATCCACGACATCCCCCAGCATGCGATTCAGGATGCGTCCGATCTGCGCCCCCTTATATCTGCCCGTGCGCAGAAGATCCCCGCCGTTCACCGCGAGATCTCCAAGGCTCAGGCAGTCACCCCTTTTGAAAATATCGCTGGCCGTCTCTTCAATGGCCTTCGTCTCTCTCTCTATCTTTTCCCGCGTCGCCGGCGCCTTTGCAGCGGCATCAGCGCGCCAGATCGCAAGAAGATCCGGAAAGAGGTCCGGCCCCACCTGCACCATCGCACGGCGGACCTTTGCAGCATCCGGGCCAATACGCAGATCATGGAAGCGGATGAGCTGTACCGTCTTTTTCCGCGTCGCGTTGTCGAATTTAAGGCGCCGCATAATCCCGTCCGCCATCTCTGCGCTCTTTTCCGCATGGCCGCAGAAGTGATCGATGCCGTCCGCGTCCGTGCTCCTGCAGTCGGGCTTTCCGATATCATGCAGGAGCATTGTCATCCGCAGCACTGTATCTGCAGGAACAGCACTCAGTGTGTGCAGAATGTGTTCCCCTACACTGTAAATGTGATGGGGATTGTTCTGCGGACATGCCATACAGGCATCGAATTCCGGCAGGATAACGCGGGTAATGCCAAGAGACCAGACATCCCGCATCCTGTCCGGATGACCAGAAACAAGGAGCTTGACCAGCTCCGTGCGGATTCGCTCCGCACTTATTTTCCGAAGGTTACCTGCGAGCTCCCTCACTGCGCTCTCTGTCGGCGGATCAATCCGGTAATCCAGCTGGGCGGCAAAGCGCACAGCCCGCATGATGCGCAGGGCATCCTCGGAAAAGCGCTCCCTTGGATCTCCAACCGCCCGGATTACCCCCCTGCGGATGTCGCCCATACCGTCGAACTCGTCGACAATACCGCTCTCTTCGCTGTAGGCCATGGCATTGATGGTAAAATCCCTGCGCTTGAGGTCCTCCAGAAGGCTCCTCGTAAACGTAACCTTCTCAGGGTGTCGTCCATCCTCGTAGTCGCCGTCGATCCGATAGGTGGTCACCTCGAACTGTTCACTGCCAATGAGCACCGTCACCGTGCCGTGTTGAATGCCGGTATCCACTGTCCTGCGAAACAGCTTCTTTGTCTGCTGCGGCATGGCAGAGGTCGTGATGTCCCAGTCGTCTGGTGTGCGCCCGAGAATCGAGTCGCGGACACACCCTCCGACGACGTATGCCTCGAACCCCGCGCGGTGAAGCGTATTCAGTATTATATTTACAGAAGAAGGGAGCCGGATCTCAACCGACCCGGCTCCTTCTCTTTTCCCTGCATCTGCCATCAATAAGCCTTTGCCCAGAGGACCATCTTCTTTGCAGGCTTCCCGCAGCACACACATGTACCTGCGATATGCTCCTGCTCGAACGGGATGCAGCGGCTGGTCACGCCATACATCTCCTTGATCTTGTCCTCGCAAGCCCGATCGCCGCACCACATGGCCTTTACAAAGCCGTCGCCCTTATCGTTGTCAAAGCGCGCGCGGAATTCCTCAGGCGTTGCCGCCGCGTAGGTCATCTCTTCAAGATGTGCCTTCGCCTTCTTCAGCATGTCGCTCTGCACAGTCTTGAGAAGTTCACCGACCGCCGCTGCTGCATCGCTGATCCGGATCTCCTTCTTCTCGAAGTTGTCCCTGCGCACGATTACGCAGGTGCCGTTCTCAATATCTCTGGGTCCGATCTCGATCCGGAGAGGGATACCTCTCATCTCCTGCTCGGAGAACTTGAATCCCGGGCTCTTGTCCGTGTCGTCCACCTTCACGCGGAAGCCTTTGAGCATATCGCGGATCTCGTATGCCTTGTCGAGAACGCCTTCTTTTCTCTGCTGAATCGGAATGATGTCCACCTGGATAGGTGCGATCTTCGGCGGAATGACAAGGCCTCTGTTGTCGCCGTGCACCATGATCATGGCGCCGATCATTCTGGTCGTTGCGCCCCAGGATGTCTGCCACACGTACTTGAGCTGGTTGTCCTTGTCCGTATAGGTAATATCATATGCCTTTGCGAACTTCTGTCCGAAGAAGTGGGAGGTGCCGGACTGCAGTGCTCTGCCGTCGTGCATGAGTGCCTCAACCGTATAAGTGGCCTCAGCGCCCGCGAACTTCTCCTTCTCAGTCTTCTGTCCCTTGATGGTCGGAATGGCCATGTCGTTGGCAAGGAAGTCCGCATAGATGTTCAGCATCTGCTGTGTGCGCGCCTCTGCCTCCTCCTTCGAGGCATGAATGGTATGACCCTCCTGCCAGAGGAACTCCCTCGATCTCAGGAAAGGTCTTGTCTCCTTCTCCCAGCGGACGACGGAACACCACTGGTTGTAAAGTCTCGGCAGATCTCTGTAGGAATGCACGTCATCTTTGTAAAAATCCGAGAAAACCGTCTCTGATGTCGGGCGGATCGCCAGTCTCTCTGTCAGAGGCTCTGTGCCGCCGGCCGTCACCCACGCAACCTCGGGCGCAAAGCCGTTTACCAGCTCGCCCTCCTTGCGCAGAAGGCTCTCCGGGATGAGCAGGGGCATATAGACGTTCTGCACGCCTGTCTCCTTGAATCTCTCATCGAGGAGTTTCTGCATGTTCTCCCAGATCGCATAGCCATAGGGCTTGATCACCATAAAGCCCTTGATGTGCGAGTAGGCGATCAGATCCGCCTTGATGCATACATCGGTGTACCACTGGGTGAAGTCCTCGTCCATTGAGGTGATTTCAGCGACCAGCTTCTTCTTGTCTGCCATAACTCTAAAATCTCCTTTTCATTCTGCATCCGCTTCGCCGTGCACCATGCACGGTCCCTCACGGATAGAATTGCCGCGCTGTGCGCAAGGCGCACAGCCGCTCTCATATTACGTACAAGGAGGGAGCCTTGTCAATCCTCGCGGCCTTAAACCTGCCGATTTTCGCTGAAAACAAGGCCCGGCAGTAATTTTCAAAAAAGGTGACCGTGTGTGCCCCGTCCTCAGAGCCTTCCGTTCTCTTCGATACAGGCGTTCAAAAAGACCTGCTCCGGGCAGTGCCGGAACAGGTCCCTGCTGTATCTTCGAACCAATCTGCGTCTTCGGTCAGAAATTCCGGAACGACTCCTTCGCTCCGAATCCGAGTCTGTTCAGCGCCGAGAAGATGCCGCGCACGGAAGCTCTTGTAATATTCGAGCTCACACCTACGCCGTATGTTGTCTTTCCGGTGTCGGAGTCCATCAGATGGATATATGCAGCAGCCTGGGAATCCGATCCGGCAGTCAGTGCATGCTCATCGTAATCCAGTATGCGGATATTGAACCCGTACTGCTCGTGGAATCCTCTCTTCACAGCATCGAGAGGTCCGTTTCCGACTGCAGTAAACGATCTGGCCTCGCCGCAGTCCGTAAACTCCACCGTCACCTGCGTGTCAAACTCCGTATCGCTCGCGTCGGAGAGATCGACCACCTGAAGCTTTCTGAAGTGCAGAGGCTCCTTTTTGTCGAGATACTCTCTCTTGAAGTCCGCCATAATCTTCTCCGGAGCAACCTCGCCCTCTTTCTCTGACTGCGCCTGCACGACATCGGCGAATTCTCTCTGCATTGCCTTAGGAAGCTTGAAGCCGAAGTAGGTGTTCATGACGAACGCCACGCCGCCCTTGCCGGACTGGGAATTGATGCGCACAATCGGCTCGTACTCCCTTCCGATATCCGCGGGATCGATCGGCAGATAAGGAACCTCCCAGTACTGACCGCCTCTCTCCTTCATCGCCTGAATGCCCTTGTTGATCGCATCCTGGTGTGATCCGGAGAATGCCGTGAACACGAGCTTGCCTGCATAAGGATGTCTTGGATCTACCTTCATCTTGGTCAGACGCTCACAGGTGGAGATGATCTCATTGATGTTCTCGATATTGAGCTTGGGATCAATGCCCTGTGAAAACATATTATAGGCGACATTCAGAATATCCACGTTTCCTGTCCGCTCGCCGTTGCCAAGGAGCGTTCCTTCTACGCGCTCTGCGCCTGCCAGCATGGCCAGCTCAGTGGCTGCGACCCCCTCGCCCCTGTCATTGTGGGGATGAATAGAGAGAATAATGGAATCGCGCCTGTCCAGATGTGTCGAGCAGTACTCGATCTGATCTGCATAGACATTCGGCGTATTCATCTCGACAGTGGAAGGAAGATTGATGATAACCTTATTGTCCGGCGTCGCACCCCATGCCTTTGTCACGGCGTTGCAGATCTCCACCGCATACTCCGGCTCTGTCCCGGTGAAGGACTCAGGCGAATACTCCAGAATTACCTTTCCGGGGAAATTCTTCATCTCCTCCTTCACCCACTCTACACCCTGCACTGCGATGTTCGTGATCTCATCCTTTGTCATATGGAAAACAACATCCCTCTGCAGCGTCGATGTGGAATTATAGATGTGCACGATTGCCTGGCGGCATCCCTGAATAGCCTCAAACGTTCTCTTGATCTGTTCATGACGGCACTGTGCCAGAACCTGCACGGTCACATCCTCCGGGATCATGTTCTGATCAATCAGCTGACGAAGGAAGTCATACTCGATCTGGCTAGCTGCAGGGAAGCCGACCTCCACTTCCTTGAAGCCAAGCTTCATCAGGAGCTTCCACATCTCGATCTTCTCACTGACAACCATGGGGTCAATAAGCGCCTGGTTGCCGTCGCGCAGATCCACGCTGACCCAGATGGGGGCCTTTGTGATTTCCTTGTCCGGCCACGTTCTCTCCGGAAAATGAATGACCGGATTCTTCTTGTATCTTCTGTAGTTGAGCATTGCTGATCTCCCTTCTTTTCTGCTGCCAATCACTGCCTCGTTGTTCCGTTCCGTCTGTATGGGACTGAATGCCCTGCGCACAGTGTGCGCGGTGCATATGCACTGAGGTGCTCCCGCCTTGCACGTTCCACAGGGAGCTCCTCCCCGCCGTATGTGCAAAAGGGACCCCCTCCGGATACATTCCGGAGGGGGTCCCTGAAACCTCTGTGTATAAGGATAGAATGATGGTACTCCGCTACTCTCCCAGGCCGCTCTCTATGGCTGCAACCAGGCTCTGAAGAGCTTCCTTCTCATCTGGTCCGTCACAGAACAACTCGATCTCGTCGCCGGCCTTTACGCAGGCACCCAGTACAGAGAGCACGCTCTTCGCATTCGCTGTCGTATCCTTAAACCGGAATGTAATGGATGACTTGAATTCCATGGCATCCTTGCATAGGATTCCGGCGGGTCTTAGATGAAGCCCTGTAGGATTGTTAATGACAACCTTCTGACTGATCATTCTGTCTGCACCTTCGTTTGCGCGCGCTTTATCTCTCCCATATGAGGAGACTATCTATTATCATAACAGATTCGCCTGCATTATGCCATCACTTTTTCGATAAATGCAGCGAGATCCTCTGCCTTCTTTTGAATGACGGACTGATCCTCCCCCTCGATCATGACGCGGACGAGCGGCTCCGTGCCCGAAGGACGGATCAGCACCCTTCCGTTTCCGGAGAATTCCTTCTCCAGGGCATCAATTCTCTCCACAATTTCGGGATAGTCCCTGTAATGATCCTTTTTGCTGTTGGGTACATGTGCATTGACAAGAGACTGCGGATAAACCTTCATGATCTTTGCCAGCTCGGAGAGCTTCTTCTTCTCTTCCTGCATGACCTTTAGAAGATGGAGTGCAGAGAGCAGTCCGTCGCCTGTCGTATTGTCGTCGAGAAAAATAATATGCCCCGATTGTTCACCGCCTATATTCGATCCGATCTCCTTCATGTGCTCGAGAACGTAACGGTCGCCGACTTTTGTCCTGTCGATCCGGATGCTGTTCGCCTCGCCCATCTTGAAGAAGCCAAGGTTGCTCATCACGGTCACAACGATTGTGTTGTTCTTCAGCGTTCCGTTCTTCTTCATGTTGGCGCCGACAATGGCCATGATCCTGTCGCCGTCCACAAGATTTCCGTTCTCATCAACAGCCAGAAACCGATCTGCATCTCCGTCAAAGGCAAGGCCCATGTCCGCCTTTTCCTCGACAACCCTCCTCTGCAGCTCCTCCATGTGCGTGGAGCCGCAGTGCAGATTGATATTCGTTCCCGTCGGATGATTGTGAATGGGAATGACATCAGCTCCCAGCTGCTCGAGCGCTGCAATATTGGAGAGATAGGAGGCACCCTCCGCGGTATCCACCACCAGCTTCATGCCGGTAAGATCGACAGGAACAGTGCGGACTGCGTGCGCCGTGTACTCCTTCCAGGCATCCATCCGATAGGTAATGCTGCCGACACCGGCACCTGTCGGGAACGTGATGTCCTTCATGCCGCTCTCCATCTCTGCCTGAATAGCGTCCTCCGTAGCGTCCGGAAGCTTGTAGCCGCTGCCGTCAAAGAACTTGATGCCGTTGAATTCCATAGGGTTGTGGGAGGCAGAGATCACAACGCCTGCATCTGCGCCGTGCTCCTTGGCAAGGAAAGCAACAGCGGGCGTCGGGATAATGCCGAGGTATGTCACATTGGCGCCCACGCTGCAGGCGCCTGCCATCAGTGCCGCCGCGAGCATGTCGCCGGATCTTCTCGTATCGCACCCCACCAGTATCCTGGGACTGTGTCCGCCCTTGGAAAGAACATAAGCGCCTGCCTGTCCCAGCTTCATGGCCATTTCTGCCGTCAGTTCATCATTTGCTACGCCGCGGACGCCGTCCGTTCCGAATATTCTGCTCATACTGTCCTTTCTGTGCACTGACAATAAGCGCGCCCGGAAAAATCCGTGCGCCGTCAGTTATCTTCCGTGTTCTGCGCGCTGCTGCCCTGGCTGCTCTCCTCAGAGGAAGCCTCCGTCTCCTTTGTCAGACGTATGCTGGCCGTCACGACATTGGTCTGGGTCACATTGTCAGGGAGCGTGACAGATACCGCCCCTGTAAGGGGTGATGTGAGTGTCCCGTCAGACTGTGCAAGGAGAGCACCGACATCTACAGACGGTGCAAGATCTGCAGCCTTCAGGCTGTCCACATCGTCAGCCAGGCCGCTGAGTGCAAAACTGAATGTCCCATCCGAGCTGCCAGTGACTGTCTTTGTGCCGTCCGTCACCGCGGAGATCTCCGCCTTGTAGCCTGAAGGCACATTGTTCAACGTGATATCCGAGGCTGCAACATCCACAGTCACGTTCTTCACCGGCTCAATTCCTACGGTGATATTCACCTTTCCGTCAAAAGAGCTGTCCGCAAGGGAAACGCCGTCCGGCAGATAATCCTTTATATTGACAACTGTATTGTAGTCCTCACTTGCTCCGCTGACGTTCACCGCGTCCTTGGGCACCGCTATACTCTCAAGGGAGGAGAGCACAGAGCTCCTTCCCGCAAGCCGCACGGTATCCGGATCCACGCTGACCTTTTCGTCAAGAAGATAACCGGATGCAGGTGTCCCGCTGACATCCACGCTGATCGGCACAGACTTGATCGGCAGCACCGACACGTTGACCTTGACGGAAGTGATATTCATCGTGAGGGAAGAGGTGTTGACGACCTTTCCGTCCGCATCTGTGAGCACAACGTCGGAATATGTACTGATGGAGCTCGAAGCGCCCGAAATATTAACCGTCGCCGTTGCCTGTGCGATGCTCGAGACAACAGACTCCGGTCCGGATACCCGAACCTGGTTCTGCTCCGGCGTCACACTGTCCAACTCATATCCATCCGCGAGTTCTCCCGTTGTCTGGGTGCGCAGCGTGAATGTGGACGTCTTTTTCTTCTCAATACTCAGCTTGACATTCTCAATGCTGGGCTCAATTGCAATGATCTCACTGTTGAATTTCGTGGAGTAGAGCTTGATCTCCACTGTATTCAGGCTCGTGATGTCCTCCACATCTGCTGTCGCCTTGATGTTGTCATCGTCCAGGACATCGATGATCGAGCGCCTTGCCGACACCGTCACCGTGGGAATGACGTCCGTCCCATCCAGAACGCTGTAGACATCTCCCTGATCCGTGATCAGGGATGTGTGCAGGAGTTTGACAGGGACATTGTTGATCGTCATATAATATGTGGGGTCATTGATGTTGTTCACGACCACCCATATGACCACGGAGATCGCGAGAGCGGCAATTTTCATGCCGAAGTTATTGAAAATACCCAGATGCCCGGGGCGTCTCCTCTTTTTATTTTTGTCCATCTCTGCTCCTTCCTATCCATGGAAGGATACTCTTCTCCTCACCGGGCTGCTGCTTGTTCTGGAACTTGACGAGGCGCGCTCTGAGTGCGTCCGCATCCACGCCCCGTGTGAGCACTCCCCGATAGGCGATGCTGATCTGCCCCGTCTCCTCGGAGACAATAATAGTCAGAGAGTCCGTCACTTCGGAAATGCCGACCCCTGCGCGGTGTCTTGTGCCCAGATCTTTATCCAGCTTATTGTCAGAGAGGGGAAGATAGCATGTTGCAGAGACCACTCTGTCGCCGCGGATGATCACCGCACCGTCATGGAGCGGCGTGTTCTTTTCGAAAATATTGATGAGGAGCTGGCTGGAGACAATAGCGTCAATATCGATGCCCGTCCTCTCGTACTCGTACAGGGGCGTTTTCTGTTCAATCACGATCAGAGCGCCTGTCTTCACTCTTGCCATTGCCGTACAGGCACGGACAATCTCATTGACCGTCTTATCGGAAAAAAGACCCTCTCCGGGCCTGCCGATATCGATGTGGAACATAGAACTCAGAATGTTCTTCTGACCCAGCTCCTCCATGGCATTGCGCAGCTCCGGCTGCAGAATGACAACGAGTGCAATGATCGCGATGCTCGCCACATTCCGGACAATCCACAGAATTGTGGTCATATTAAAGACCGCCGCCAGCACTATAAAAACGATGATGACGGCGAGCCCCTTAAGGAGTGCCCAGGCTCTCGTGTTGCGGATCCACAGAAGGATGTGATACACAAGATAGGCGATGATGAGCATCTCAACGAAATCTGTCCAGCGCAGATTCGGCATATGAAATTGTCGCAGATATCCTGTAATGATCAGTCTCAGCTGCTGCATGGCCCGCTCTCAGGATCAGTAATAACGCTCCGGTCCCTCTTCTCTTGTATCCGTACTGCTGTAATCTTCCCGGCTGTCTGTACCGTATTCCTCCCGGGTATTCTCTTCGTCCCCCTCTTCAGGCTCATCTCTGTGCCGGCCTGCATGCCTGGACAGGCTGATCTGCTTGACCGTCCTGCTCGGCTGCGTGAAGGACATCTTTGGCACAGCCTTGACATAATAGTAGTAGTCATCGTCCTGGAACTGCGTATTCTCGACGCGCGAATAATCGAGGTTGAATGCAAAAAAGGCAGTCACAAAGGCAATAAACGCTGATGCGATGATGCCAAGAAACATGGGCCCAATGGAAATATTCGTGCTGTAGATCATATCCCCCGCCATCACCACAATCATCTGTACGACAGAGCCGACGGAGATGGCAATGTACCAGGAATACTGCACGGACAGTCTTCGTATGGCATACGTGAGGACGGCCGTCAGTACCACCGCGATGAGCAGAACCAGCATTTCCTTGTTCTGCAGAATCCCGTCAATGAGGAAGCGAAAGCGTGTCAGCATATCCTGATCTTCCGACGTAGAGCTGATCGCAGTCTCATTATCCGCCACAAAATTCACATAGCTGTCCGTAATCACAGCGACTGCAGACGTCAGTGCAGAGAAGGGCGTGAACAAAAGCCCTCCGATGATGGGCACGACATACGCAATGCCGCACATCCTGCAGACAGGATAGAGCAGCAGAAGAATGCAGTCCTTCGGCGAAAAGCGAAAATAGAGCAGAAACATCAGGAGGAACAGCACTGCGCCGACAGCAGCGGCCTCCAGGGACAGTGAATAAAGGTGAACAAGAATAACGGCCCCAAGGATAACGACCATACCTCCCGGAGGAACCAGCACGCCGAGAAGTGAAACGATGAGTACCGGAAGTGCGCCGGTCAGGACATCCTCATAACCGATTTTGCTGTTCAGATACAGCATGGCTGCCAGAACCATCAGGAAGCGAAGCACCGGCTTTGCGACCATCTCATGCTGACTGTAGAGCTCTATGATTTTCTCTCTGATCTCCAGTAATGATGTCATGTGCGGTTACAATTCCTCCTCCCGCCTGTATGCAGCGGAGAGCCTGCGCAGTTCAAGATAGTATTGGGCAAGCCGTTCTCTGGCATGTTGGTATCGGTATGAATAGATCAGATAGGTAGCCAGCTCATAAGCGGCCAGAAAGAACAGATAGGCAAGCCCCACCCGAAAAATCAGCGATGTGAGATTCGTGTTGTATACAGCAAGCATCAGGTTCTCAAAATCATAAAAGCCAAAAATCAGTCCCAGCAGGAGAAAGGCCGCTGTTGCAGTGATAAAGGAGCGGAGCATCTGCGAGGAGATATAGTCTCCCCGGAAATATGCGTTGATCCTCTCGTCCGCATCTCCTCCGTTCTTTTCATAGACAGCCATTTTATGCATCAGTCTGACTCTCTGTTCGTTGATCATGAAAGGTCTTCTCCTGCAACCAGCACGGCAAAATAAACGGCTTTGGCGCCCGCATCCAGGAGTGCCTGTGCACACGCGTCCATCGTGGCACCCGTTGTATATACGTCATCCACCAGCATAATCTTTTTAGATTTTACATCATTTCCATATACAATAAAAGAACTTTTCAAGTTGGCCCTTCTCGCGCGGGCGCCTATTGCGCGCATTTTCTCCGTGTTTTTTGTGCGCAGCAGTACATTGTCCAGAACCGGGATCCCCAGTTTTTCTCCCGTGCTGCGGGCGATGAGAAGTGCCTGGTTGTACCCCCTTTTCTCCAGCCTGCCCGGGGACACTGGCACAGGAACCAGCGCCTGTATCTGCGCAGGCTGCGGAAAAGTCTCACGGATTCTGCGTGCACACAGCATTCCAAACCAGTCTGCATACTCTGCCCTCCCGCTGTACTTCATTCTGTATACAGGTGAAGCCATCTCCCGATAGCGGAAGGCGGCGCAGCCTCTGGTGAAAACGCGCGGAATCTGCCTGCAGTCTTTGCAGTACTCAGACCGATCGTCACGCATCGGCCTTCCGCACAGCCCGCAGACCGGCGTATCCCTTCGAAGCGGATGAAGTGCTCCCTCGCATTCCGGGCAGGCAGGCCGCGGCCACGGGGCCGGCCGATCGCACATGGGGCAGCGCGCAGGGTAAAGAAATGCATCAATTGTTCTCAGTTTCTCCCGGATCATGGGCCTGTATTTCGCGGATTCTGCTGCACAGTCCCGTATAACGCGCATTCTGTCTGTCATTATTCTCCATTTCCGACACTGCTTCCCGTCTGCCCAGAATCACCACACACTTTTTGGCCCTTGTCACGGCTGTGTAGAGAAGATTTCTGTTGAACAAAGTCTCCGGTCCCGAGAGCAGCGGCATGATCACTGCCGGATACTCCGATCCCTGGGACTTGTGCACCGTAATCGCATAAGCCAGCTCCAGATCATCAAGCGACTGAAAGGGATACTCCACGGTCCGTCCCTCATCAAAGCGCACCGTCATCACTGCCCTCTCTGCACTGATCGCCAGAATCTCGCCGAAGTCGCCGTTGAAAATGCCTGTTCCCTTATCGACTGCCATGCCGAAATTGCCGGGAACGGTCCACTCCATCTGGTAGTTGTTGCGCGTTTGCATGACTTTATCCCCTTCACGGAAGATGCATTCATGTGCGCTGTACTCATTTTTATCAGGTGACTCAGGATTCAGTACACTCTGCAGCACCTCGTTGAGATGCACGGCGCCAAGTGCACCTTTTCTCATGGGTGTCAGTACCTGAATTTCGCTCGTTCTGCAACCGCAGTAGCCAGGCAGCATATCCCGCATGAGCAGGACAATGTGCTTGTAGATTGCCGCCACGCTGCTGCGCTCAAGAAAGAAGAAGTCCCTGCTCTTATTGTCCAGCGGAATGGGTTCCCCTGCGAGGATCCTGTGTGCGTTGACAACGATGTCACTCTGCTGCGCCTGGCGGAAAATCCTGCGGAGCGTGACACTGTGGAATGCTCCCGAATCCATCAGATCCCTCAGCACCTGCCCGGGACCAACGCTCGGCAGCTGGTTGGCATCCCCCACCATAATGAGCTTTGTGCCTGGAGAGATGGCCTCGAGAAGTGCCCTGAACAGCCAGATATCTACCATTGACATCTCATCGACGATGACGGCATCCGCTTCCAGGGGGTTGTCCCTGTCGTGATCAAACTGATATGCACTCCCGCCGTCATTTTCGTCTTCTGCAGGATCTGCCCTGTACCCCAGCAGCCTGTGGAGCGTCGCAGCCTCATACCCTGTGGATTCCCGCATTCTCCTCGCCTGATGNNCCGCGCGCCCGGTGGGCGCCGCCAGCAGCACCGTCTTCCCCTCTTTCCGGAGGAAACGGATGATCGTATTGATCGCCGTCGTCTTTCCCGTGCCCGGGCCTCCTGTCAGCAGAAAGACATTCTCCGTCACTGCCTCCAGCACGGCCTTTCTCTGCAGTTCGTCGAGGACTATATTTTCCTGTTCCTCAATCTCCTTTATTCCATCAAGGACTGCCTCTTCTGATGCCCCAAGGGAAAGTGCTCCCTTAAGGCGCAGGATCTGCACGGCAGTCTCCTGCTCCGCCCGGTAGGCATTCGTGCTGTAGACCATCGGCTCGCCCGAGCCCTCCTGTCTGATCACCGTCTGCCGGTCCATGGTCAGATTGTCCAGCTGGAGACTTATGTTCTCTTCAGGCACCTGCAGGAGAGTGGACGCCGTCTGCAGAAGAATACTGCGCGGAAGGCAGGTGCTGCCCTCATACAGCGCCGATTCAAGAACATACAGGAGGCCGCTCCGGATTCTGCAGTCCGAATCCTGCTGCAGTCCCGTCCGCTTTGCAATCTCATCCGCCTTCCGAAAACCGATTCCCCTGACTTCTCCCGCCAGTCTGTAAGGATTCTTTTTCAGAATCTCATAAATGCTGCTCCCATACCGCTCATAGATGCGAATTGCCTGTCGGTTTGAGATGCCGAACTGCTGCAGAAAGAGCAGGGCATCCCGCAGATCCCGTCTGTCTTCGAGCTGTGCGCCGATCTCCCGCGCGCCGTTCTCGCTGATCCCCTTCACCTCGGCGAGCCGCTCCGGTTCCTCATCAAGAATCCGCATTGTGTCATCGCCGAACTTCTTGACAATTCTCCTTGCGAGTGCCTCTCCGATGCCCTTTATGGCACCTGAGGAGAGATAGCGGAGAACTGCCTCGCGCCCTTTGGGCGCCACAGGTTCATACACGGATACCTTCATCTGTGCGCCGTACACAGGGTGTTCAACGAATTCTCCCTCGACCCGGCAGCTCTCTCCTTCCGCCACAGCAGGCACAATGCCGGTGCATGTGATCTCGCCTTCATCGGTATTGACAGAGAAAACTGTATAAGAATTGGCACTGTTGTGATAAATGATCTGGGTGACATACCCATTCAGCTCTTCCATGACAATACCTTCCGGAAAAATTGAAATCTGCCGGTTCCCTGGATCAGATGCAGGGCCTGCAGAAACAGAATTGGGCTGTAGCTGTGAAGAAGAAAAGAGTGTGTAAAGAAAAGCGCTGCCGGAAGCTGCGCATGGAAGCGCAGTTTCCGGCAGCGTATGATAAACAAATATGATCAGGCCTCAATGCTGCCGGAGCCCGCAATAAACTCCACGTACTTGCCGGTACCGATGGCCACGGCCGTCATGGGATCTTCAGCCGTCACGGCGCTGATGCCCGTCTTGCTGGTGATCAGCTCCTCAAGACCGGACAGCAGTGATCCGCCGCCCGTGAGCACAATGCCGCGGTCGGCAATATCTGCCGCCAGTTCAGGCGGAGTCTTCTCGAGCACGCTGTGGACAGCCTCCACGATCTGGTTCGTGGGCTCCTTCAGCGCCTCCTCGGTCTCGGAAGAGGAGACCTTTATCGTTCTGGGAAGGCCTGTCACAAGGTTTCTGCCACGCACTTCCATATAGTTCTCTTCGGCAGACGGATAGCAGCTGCCAATCTTGATCTTGATGTCCTCAGCCGTTCTCTCGCCGACCAGAAGGTTGTACTTCTTCCTCATGTAGCGGACAAGCGCGTCATCGAAGTCATCACCGGCCACCTTGATGGACGTGCTGACAACCGTTCCGCCCAGGGAGATGACTGCAATATCCGTTGTACCGCCGCCTATATCCACAACCATGTTGCCGCAGGGCTTCGAGATGTCAATGCCCGCACCAATTGCTGCTGCGATGGGCTCCTCAATGATATACACCTCTCTTGCGCCTGCCTGGAAGGTGGCATCCTCTACAGCCTTCTTCTCGACCTCTGTCACCTGGCTGGGTACGCAGACAGCGATTCTGGGCTTCCTGAATGTTCTCTTGCCGACCGCCTTCTGAATGAAATACTTCATCATCTTCTCTGTGACGGTATAGTCCGAGATGACGCCCTGACGGAGCGGTCTGACGGCGACGATATTGCCGGGCGTTCTGCCGAGCATAAGCCTTGCATCTTCGCCGATAGCCTTTATCTTATTCGTATCTCTGTCAAATGCAACGACAGAGGGCTCCTTGAGAACAACGCCTCTTCCCCTGATATAGACCAGTACGCTCGCTGTTCCAAGGTCGATTCCGATATCTGAATGCTGCATAATTCCCCTTTATGTCTCTCTGAATAACTGCTCCGGCACATTTCCGTGCTGCAGACTGGAGATGCAGCCACACGGCTGCGACTTTAATAGTATAGACTACGCTTCCGCGTTATCCAAGCCCATTAATGGAGAAATTTTGTAATTATTCAGCTTGGAAGATTGCCGAACAATTACAGAGCTTTTGCTGCCGCGGCCCTTCTCTCCCTGTCTTTTTCAAGCATCTTATGAATATAGTAGCCGGTATAGGAGGCGTGATTCTGAGCGATTTCTTCAGGCGTTCCCTGTGCAACGACCGTTCCGCCGCCGTCTCCTCCCTCCGGTCCCATATCGATAATATAATCCGCTGTCTTGATGACGTCCAGATTGTGTTCGATGACGACTACACTGTTGCCGCCTTCGACGAGCTTCTGCAGAATCTGGATGAGCTTGTTGATATCCTCAAAGTGCAGACCTGTTGTCGGCTCATCAAGAATATAGATCGTCCTTCCGGTGCTGCGCCTTGAGAGCTCCGCCGCCAGCTTGATTCTCTGTGCCTCGCCGCCGGAGAGCTCCGTGGACGGCTGGCCGAGTTTGACATATCCAAGGCCGACATCGTTGAGGGTCTGGATTCTGTTCCGGATGGAGGGTACATTTTCAAAGAAATGAACGGCTTCCTCGATCGTCATATCCAGCACATCATAGATGCTCTTTCCCTTGTATTTGACATCGAGCGTCTCTCTGTTGTATCTCTTTCCGCCGCAGACCTCGCATGGCACATAGACGTCCGGCAGGAAGTGCATCTCGATCTTGATGATACCGTCTCCTCCGCAGGCCTCGCACCGTCCGCCCTTTACATTGAAGGAAAATCTGCCTTTGGAATAGCCTCTTGCCTTCGCATCCGGCGTACCGGCAAAAAGGTCACGGATCAGATCGAAGACGCCCGTGTATGTCGCCGGGTTGGATCTGGGTGTTCTGCCGATCGGAGACTGGTCAATGTTAATAACCTTGTCCAGCTGCTCAATACCGTCGATCCCCTTGTTCGGCCCTGCGACTGTCCTCGCGTGGTTGAGGTCATGCGCCAGCTGCTGATAGAGAATCTCATTGACGAGGGAGCTCTTTCCGGATCCGGATACACCGGTCACCACTGTAAAAACGCCAAGCGGGAAGCGCACGTCGATGTTCTTCAGATTGTTCATGGCGGCGCCGTGCACCGTGAGCCACCCTGTCGGCTTCCTTCTTGTCTCCGGCACGGCGATATAGCGCCGTCCTGCGAGGTAATCGCCTGTGATCGAGCGGGGACTGTTCATGATCTCCTCAGCTGTTCCGCAGGCGACGACCTCTCCGCCGTGGGATCCTGCGCCGGGGCCTATATCCACAATGTAGTCCGCCGCCCGCATCGTATCCTCATCGTGCTCCACAACAATGACAGTGTTCCACATATCACGCAGGTTCTTTAGCGTGCGCAGGAGCTTGTCGTTGTCTCTCTGATGGAGTCCTATACTGGGCTCATCAAGAATATAGCACACGCCGACAAGTCCCGAACCGATCTGCGTGGCGAGCCTGATGCGCTGTGCCTCGCCGCCGGAGAGCGTCGCCGTTGCCCGGGCCAGCGTCAGGTAATCGAGGCCGACATCGACAAGGAACTGCACGCGGTTGTTGATCTCCTTCAGAATCTGACTGCCGATGAAGCGCTGTGTATCGGTCAGCTGCAGATTTTTCAGGAACTGAAGAAGGTCCCGGATCGGCATACATGTCATATCATAAATATTGATGCCGCCGACAGTCACGGCAAGAGATTCCTTCTTGAGACGCTTTCCCCCGCAGGCCTTGCAGGGACTGATGGTCATAAACGACTCATATTCCTGCCTCGTCCTCTCTCCGGACGTCTCTCTGTATCTGCGGTTAGTATTCGCAAGAAGCCCCTCCCAGGTGATGCGGTAGGCCGTCTCCCGCACGCTGTTCTGGCTCTTGTAATAGATGTCGAATTCATCCGGCGATCCATACATCAGAATGTTCTGCACCTTTTCAGGGAGATCCTTCCACGGCGTATCGAGACTGAAGCTGTACTTCTCAGAGAGGCCGACGAGAATGGCGTTGCTCCAGCTTCCGGGCTTCATACAGCTCTGCCAGCCGATCACTGCGATGGCGCCGTCATTGATGCTGAGCGTCTTGTCCGGAACAATGAGATCCGGATTGAATTCCATCTTATAGCCGATGCCGGAGCACTCCGGGCAGGCGCCGAACGGATTGTTGAAGGAGAAGCTCCTCGGCTCGTTCTCCGGAATGCTGATGCCGCAGTCCGGGCACGCAAAATTCTGGGAGAACTGCAGGAGCTCTCCATTCACCACCTGCACCTGGGCGAGACCGTCTGCCAGCTGCAGGGCATTTTCCAGGGAGTCCGTGAGGCGCCTCTGCATGCCGTCCTTTACGATCAGGCGGTCTACGACGATTTCAATGCTGTGCTTGATGTTCTTGTCGAGTGCAATGTCCTCACCGGAGAGATCATACTGGCTGCCGTCGATGCGCACGCGCACATAGCCCGCGCGGCGGGCCCGGTCGAGAACCTTTTCGTGTCTTCCCTTTTTGCCGCGCACAACCGGTGAGAGAACCAGAATCTTCGTTCCCTCCGGAAGCTTTGTGATCTGATCCACCATCTGATCCACGGTCTGTTTGGAGATCTCGCGGCCGCAGTTCGGGCAGTGCGGTGTTCCGATTCTCGCATACAGAAGACGAAAATAATCATAAATTTCCGTAACTGTCCCCACAGTGGATCTGGGATTTCTGTTCGTGGATTTCTGATCAATAGAAATGGCAGGGGAGAGACCTTCTATATTTTCCACATCGGGTTTCTCCATCTGCCCGAGAAACTGCCGCGCGTAAGAGGAGAGAGACTCCATGTAGCGCCTCTGTCCCTCTGCGTAAATCGTATCAAACGCGAGGGAGCTCTTGCCGGAGCCGGACAGTCCGGTGAGCACAACGAGCTCATTTCTTGGGATATCCACACTGATATTCTTCAGATTGTGTTCCTTCGCTCCCCGGATCCGGATACAGTCATCCTTGTGAATCATCTTTCTTCGGTCCGCATCGAGCACCCTCTGGCCCTGTGCCTTTTTTTCAGCGGCTTCCAATGCCGGCCAGTAGTCCGGCTTTTTCATCTTTACTGCCATATTATTTAGTACCTTCCATATGCTTCTTCAGATCGAGCAGCTGATCGCGCAGCTGCGCTGCCGCTTCGAAATTGAGCTCCGCGGCTGCCTTCTTCATTTCTTTCTCCACCTTTGCCGCGAGTTTCTTCAATTCATCCTGTGACATCGACTCCGGATCCTTCTCAAAGCGCACCTGCTCATCGGCTACCTCTTTGGAAACAGAGATCAGATCGCGCACTGCCTTGTGAATCGTCTGCGGTGTGATGTGATGCTCCTCATTGTACTGCTGCTGGATCTTACGTCTTCTCCTCGTCTCGTCAATAGCCTTCCGCATGGAATCCGTGATAGTATCCGCATACATAATGACGTGGCCGTCTGCATTGCGTGCAGCCCGTCCAATCGTCTGGATCAGGGAAGTTTCCGAGCGCAGGAATCCCTCCTTGTCCGCATCAAGAATAGCCACCAGGGCAATCTCAGGGATATCCAATCCCTCTCTGAGCAGATTGATGCCAACCAGCACGTCAAAGACATCCAGCCGCATATCCCGGATAATCTGCGTTCTCTCCAATGTATCGATGTCGGAATGAAGATATTTTACACGGATGCCGGCCTCCGCCAGATAGTCTGTCAGATCCTCCGCCATCTTCTTCGTCAGCGTCGTGACGAGAACCTTGTTCTTTTTCTTTGTCTCTTTTCGGATCTCGCTGATGAGATCATCGATCTGTCCTTCTACGGGGCGCACTTCGATGGCCGGATCGAGAAGGCCGGTCGGACGAATGAGCTGCTCTGCGCGAAGGAGCTCATGCTCCTCCTCGTAGGGCCCCGGCGTCGCCGAACAGAACAGCATCTGGTCGATCTTCTGCTCAAATTCTTCGAACTTCAGCGGTCTGTTGTCCAGCGCTGAGGGCAGACGGAATCCATAGTCAACAAGTGTCTGCTTGCGGCTCCGGTCGCCGTTGTACATGGCGCCGATCTGCGGAATTGTCATATGGGACTCATCTACAATGATGAGATAATCCTTCGGGAAGAAGTCCATCAGCGTCATCGGCTCGGCGCCGGGCGGTGCGAAATTGAGCTGGCGCGAGTAGTTTTCAATGCCCGAACAAAAGCCCGTCTCCCGCATCATCTCGATGTCAAAATTCGTGCGCTCCGAAATCCTCTGCGCCTCCAGGAGCTTGTCCTCGCCCTTGAAGTAGCGCACCCTCTCCTCGAGCTCCTTCTCGATATTGTCGCAGGCCTTGTTGATCTTCTCCTGCGGCACGACATAGTGCGATGCCGGGTAGATCATGACATGCGTCAGATCGGCGTGGACGCGGCCGTTGATCGCCTCGACCTCGCTGATCCTGTCGATCTCATCGCCGAAGAACTCAACACGGATCAGATATTCACTCCCCTGCGCAGGGAAAATCTCGAGCGTATCTCCGTGCACACGGAAATTGCAGCGCTCCAGCACCTGATCATTTCTCTTGTACTGAATGGCGATAAGCTCCTGGATGACTTCATCCCGGTCCTTCTGCATGCCGGGGCGGAGCGAGATAGACATTCCTTTGAATTCATCCGGGCTGCCGAGGCCATAGATGCAGGAGA
>DEKA01000029.1:19192-35986 GCA_002353635.1 Lachnospiraceae bacterium UBA2734 | reverse complement strand
TCGGGCTGGTAGTAGTCGTAATACGACACAAAGTATTCCACGGCGTTCTCCGGGAAGAACTCCTTCATCTCACTGTAGAGCTGCCCCGCGAGGGTCTTGTTGTGCGAAATAATCAGCGTCGGTTTATTCAGCGCAGCGATGACATTCGCCATGGTGAAGGTCTTGCCGGAACCTGTCACGCCCTTGAGCGTCTCGAACTGGTTGCCCTGACGGAAGCCCTCCACCAGTTCCTTTATGGCTTCGGGCTGGTCGCCCGTCGGTTTGTATTCAGAGTGCAGTACAAAATGATCCATGAATTATCCCGTCTGGAAAATATAACAGCAATACGCAGAAGCCTGCGAGGCGGCACATAGTGTACCACCGCGCAGGCGCAATTGCAAACGTTTGTTCGTTTTTCGTGACCCCTGGCATGAATCTGCCGCTGCCCAATCGGTATAACTGCAAAATCCGGCGGATCACTGCTGCGGGCGGGGCGTTCCGCAGTTCGTGCAGAAATTCCCTGTATTCTTTGTCCCGCACTGCGGGCAGAACCACGAAGCCGGTGCCGCCGGTTTTGCCGTGCCGCAGTTCGGGCAGAAGTTTCCGGTGTTGACGCTGCCGCACTTGGGGCACTTCCAGCTGCCTGAGTCAGATCCCTCTCCGGCAGAACCTGAAGCTGCCGCCTGCTGTGCCTGCTCCTGCGCGCCCATGCGGTAGAGCTCCTGCGCGTTGACACCGCCTGCCTGGTTCGCCATGTTCATGCCGGCGAAGGCCATGAACGGCCCGGCGTTTTTGTTCTTTGCGGCCTCCTTCATCGCCTCCGCCTGCGCTGCTGTGAGCGTAGCCGCAGCCATCGACGGACTGCGCAGAACAGCACTCGCCTGCAGATTCTTGATCCGCTCCTCATCCTCAGCAGATGCCTTGAGGGAACTGATGCCAAAGGAAGTGATGACGATGCCGTAAACCTTGCCCCATTTGTCGGAGAGAATGCGGTTTAACTGATCCGCCATGTCAGAAGCGTGTGCGGGCACCTCGCTGTAGCGCACGCCCTGCGCCGAAATAGCTGCAAACGCAGGCTGCAGCGCTGTAAGGAGCTCCGAGCGCAGCTGTGACTCTATGCGGTCCCTCGTATAATCCTCTGTGATGTTGCCGCAGACGTTGCGGTAGAACAGAATGGGGTCCTGGAGTCTGTAAGCATACTCGCCATAGCAGGACACTGCAATGTCAATATCCAGTCCGATGTTCCTGTCCACAATGCGGAAAGGAACAGGATTGGCGGTCCCGTACTTGTTGCCGATGATCTCCTTTGTGTTGAGATAGTAGACTCTCTGGTCCGTGGCCGTGTCACCGCCAAAGGTCACTCTCTTCTTCCACATCTCGAAGCTGTCGGCAATTCCCTTCCCCAGTCCTCCATAGAACACCGTCGGTGCCGTCTGGTTGTTGAAAACAAATTCGCCCGGCTCAGCGCAGACCTCGACGATCCTGCCCTGCTCGGCGATGATCATGCACTGGCCGTCGGCAACGGCGACAATAGAACCATTGGTGATCAGATTGTCCGACCCCCTGGTGTTCACGTTGTTTTTGCCCTGGCGCTTTTTTCCTTTTACAGCGAGGGTGTTCTCATCCAGTGCATCGCAGTAAAAATACTCCCGCCACTGGTCCGTCAGTACACTTCCCAATGCGCTGCCTGCCGCGCGCAATAATCCCATATCTTCCTCCTTATGCCGCGTCCTTTGCGGCATTTCGTGCAGTCAGTGGTCAGTCGGTTCCCGCTTCCTTCTTTTCCTTCTCCTGCTCCTCTGTCACAAGAACAGCGCGGTCGATCGATGCATTCGGATCCACAACAGTTACCAGTCCCGCCTCCTTGATGATATCGAGCGCCTTCTGCCTGTCGCTCTCCCTCACCTCGATGAAGTAGATATCATGGTCGATCTTGCCGTGTCCGCCGAAATCTCTCGGATCGAGCTTGGCAGCGCACCCTCCCGCCTGTACGACATCATTGGAGTAATGTGCCGCGCGCACGCCCTTCAGACCCGCGTTTTTCAGTGCGTTTCTGATCTGCTCCCATGTCTCTCTGTCTTTCTTCTTATATATGGTTACCTTTTTCTCGAATAATTCCTTAAGTCCCATCTTTCACCTCACCTGATGATTTCCCTCTGAGACGTAATCCGCGCAGGCGGTTTCGCCGAAGGGAATTCGCAGCCGCTGACACATCGCGTCATCGATTGCTGTATGAATGATCATGCGTCGGCATGGTCTTTCGCACTTTTCTTTTCCTTGTGCACCCAGACATCACTGCGGACGACTTCGAGTTTATTATAGGGAATCTCAATTCCCTCCTCTGTGAAGCGCCGAATGATTTCTGCCAGGCAGTCAGAACATGCCCCCGGATTATCCGCGTACTGCTTCGTTGTCACAAGCGCCCGCAGCAAAATGCCTGACTCCGCTGCCTCCTTGCACAGAACACTCACGCCGCCGTTCAGATCGTAGTAAGCCGGATGATGTTCGATAACTTCCTTCATGATCTGCATGGCCTTCTGCAGATCAGCTTCATATGCCACCTCAATCTCTATTGGATAGGAGAAGCCCGCCGAATTCGTGTAATTGATGATCTTCGCCGAGGCGGCCATGGAATTCGGAATGTAAATGTGTTCGTTCAGGTAAGTCCGGATTTCCACGTGTCTCAGCGTGATGTCCTCAACAAAGCCGGGGTCTGCGTCTCCTATCTTTACCCTGTCGCCGATACTGAACGGCTTGGATTCGCCGATCGACATGGCGATGCCGGAAAAGACATTGCCCAGCGTCTCCTGTGCTGCAAGGCCGAGAACAACGCCGGCGACGGATGTCGTCGCAATAACTGTCTCCCAGGTCTTCTTGAACGCCGGGATATTGTGCAGGGCCGTAAAAGCGCCGACCGCCCACACAGCCGCGATCAGAATGGACCTGAGTACAACAAAAGCCGGATTGCCCTTCAGATGAAGGCGGTCCTGCTGCTCCAGGCGCGCGAAGAAGCTGCGCATGTATTTTGTGATCAGCCAGGCGATCAGAAAGGGCAGCGCTATGGCCGCCGCCTCTCCCACCGCCCGAATAATGTCAGTTGCTGTCAAACAAGCCTCCCGGTTATCCATCGGACATGATGGCTGCTTCTTTTCTCTGTCAGGACAGCACCCCCTGCACTCTCATGCAGACAGTCACAAGTCCTCCGGTGCTGTGGCATTGCTGACGATCTGCTTGATCACTATTCTCTTGCAGACAGCCACAAGTCCTCAGCAATACAGGTATGGCAAATCCACATGCAGGTATGTCCTGTCTGCTGAAAAGGAGCAGGTGCACAGTGCATCTGCTCCTTATTATCCTACATCTGTTATACCGGTGTCAAAAATTCTTAAGCATCATTCCTTGACGCCGCCAAGTGCGATACCGCCTACGATATTCTTCGACAGCAGCAGGTAGACAATGATGACCGGGAAGATTGAGAAGGCAATCGTCATATAAACGACGCCCATATCAAACTTCAGGAAGTCCGCGCCTCGAAGCTCTGCAATCAGGACAGGCAGTGTCTTCATCTTCTCGTTCTTCAGAATAAGAGAAGGAATGAAGTAGTTGTTCCAGTTTGCTACAAAAGTAAAGATTGCCTGCACAGCGACTGCCGGCCTCATGAGCGGCAGCACGATCGCATTGAAAATATGGAACTCGCCCGCGCCGTCAATCCTCGCCGCCTCAACCAGAGACAGGGAGAGGACGGAGTCCATATACTGCTTGAGGTAGAAGAACGTCGCCGGTGCAGCAATAGCGGGAAAAATAAGCGGAATGTAGTTGTTTATCAGCTTCATTCTGGTGACCAGACGGATAAAGCCGAGAGCCGTAACCTGCGTCGGTATCATCATGACGGCCAGAATAAAGGTGTACGCAAACTTTCTGAACCTGAATCTGTACGCGTGGATGGCGTAAGCCGTCATCGTGGAAAAATACGTGCACAGCAGCGCACTCAGGCCTGCAACGATCAGCGAGTTGAGCATGCCTCTCGCAATAGGCTGTGTGCTATGAAGCATCTTCACAAAGTTCTTTACTGCATAATGGCTTGGCAGCGGTGTGAATCCTCTGCTCAGCTCTGCGTGCGATCTCGTCGCATTGATAAAGAGGATATAAAACCATACAAGGCACAGAAAGGAGAGCAGGATCAGCACAATATAAGATACGATGCGTCTTCCTTGAACGCCGACTGTGGATTTTGTTTTTTTCATCTCTGTACTCCTCCCCTCTTACCTGTCTGTGTCCGTCTTCGTCAGTCTGAAAACAATCAGACTCAGGACACCTGTGATGATAAAGAGCAGAACAGAGAGTGCACCGGCCATGCCGTAGTTCTTGCTGTACAGATGCTTGTTCAGCCACATGATCATCGTCATTGTCGTTCTCGCCGGATCGCCGGTTCCGTCTGTCAGGATCTGCGGAACATCAAACATCTGCAGGCCGCCGATGAGAGAGGTGATGATCACATAGACAAGAATCGGCCGCAGGAGCGGCAGCGTTATTCTGAAAAAGATCTGGTTCGGCGTCGCGCCGTCCACCTCGGCTGCCTCAAAGAGGGACTGGTCAATGCCCAGCATACCGGCCATCAGCAGGATGGTGGTGTTGCCAAACCACATGAGGAAGTTCATAAAGCCGACGAGGCATCTCGAGGCCGCAACATGGGAGAAGAACTTGTACGGCGTCGAAATGAGGCCGAGCTGCATCAGAATGGAATTGACCGGACCGTTGTCGGAAAACAAAGTGAAGAACAGCATGGCAAACGCAGATGCCATGATCAGGTTCGGCAGATAGATGACAGTCTTGAAGAAGCGCTGACCCTTAAGCCGCAGGGACGGATCCGTAAACCACGCCGCAAGAAGAAGTGAAATGATGATCTGCGGAATAAAACCGATCAGCCAGATGATCATTGTGTTCTTTGCGTACTGCCAGAGATCACCGCTGGAGAGGATCTTGACATAGTTGGCCAAGCCTATGAAATTCGGTCCAATCTGCTTGAGACCTGATCTGTAGTTCTCAAAGAAGCTCTGCGTCACCGTATCAATCAGCGGGATCAGCTGGAAGATAACGTAGGCCGCGGTAAACGGGATCAGAAAGTAATATCCCCATCGGTTGTACCGCACAACCTTGCTGCTCTTTCCTCCATTTGCCATATAATACTCCCCTCTCTGCGCCTGCCCGCAGTAAATCAATAATGTGCAGGTACCTGCGATCGCTGATCCGGCAGTGCCTTCAGCACTTTTTACCGGACAGACGGCTCCGCCTCCTCAAGCACAGCCGTCTCTCCGCTGAAATGAGCTGAAAAAAGTGCCTGCCCGCCAAGGCGGGCAGGCACCTGATCATCTGGAACTTATGTATCGCTCCGTTCTTCTGAATAATCAGCGTTCCGAAAAGTTCTCTCAGTCTGTTGTGACATCAGGATACTTCTCAGTGATGGCCTTGTTGAATGCTGCAAGAGCGTCATCATAGGTCTTGTAGCTGCCGTCGAAGTAGCCCTTCATAGCAGTCTGGAATTCCTCGTTGCAGCCCTGATCATAGTCGGAAATGTTGGACATATCGACCTTGTCGGCGCCCTCAGCCAGCATAGCGTAAGGGTTCTCGTCGCCAAGTAATGCCAGGTTGCCGGAATCGTCGGAAGCAAGCTCCTTCAGGACGGTCTTGTTGTTGACACAGTCGGAATCCTTCTGGGCGATCTCCTTCATGATATCAGGATCTGTAGTGATCTTCAGCATAATATCCTTGACCAGTGTCGGGTTGTCCGTGCCGGTTGCAGCTGCAATCCATGTGCCGCCCCAATAGTAGGGCTGCGGTCCTTGTACATAGCCCCAGCCGCCCTTGGCTGCGATGGAACTGGCATCATCTGCTGCGAGAGAGAAGTTGAAGAACCATGCAGGTCCGAAATAGCAGAATACCTTGCCGTCCGGATACTTGCCCTTAGCCCAGTCATCGCTCCAGAGCTCGTATGTATTCTCCTCCCCCTTGTCCGCAAGAGTCTTGGAGTCATCAGCCCACTTCTTGATGTTGTCGTCTACAACGACCTTGCCGTCCTGAACCCACGGTCCGGATACGTTGTTGGAATATACACGGTATGTGTCGTTTACAGAGCACATCGTGTATCCCTTTGCCTTCATCTTCTCAGCAAGAGAATTGAATTTGTCCCAGTCAGAAACGGCATCCTGTACCTTGTCCGGATCATCTGTTCCAAGAACGTCCTTTGCAGCCTGGCGGTTGTAGATAAGTCCGGCAGATGCTGCCTGCCATGAAAGACCCTTCAGGTTGCCGCTCTCATCCTTAACGATATCCTTTGTGTACTGATACTGATCAGCGATCTGGTCATCTGTGATGCCGAGATCCGCGATGTTCATCGTAACATCACTGTTGACATACTTCTTAGCGTAATCGGCTTCCATGAGGAAGAGATCCGTCTTGTCGTCAGCGCTTGCGGACTCGTTGTCCGGAAGGATGCTGTCGAGGTTGTTCTGATAAGCGTTGTCATCGCTAGGTGTGATGTGCCACTTCACAGTGACATCGCCGATTTTGCCGGTTGTGTCATCAACCTTCTCATATCCCGGATAGTGATCTGTGATTCTGCTCTGGAACTCTGTGTTCCAGCACTGGATGTTGAGAACCTTGCCCTCATCTGCAGAAGCTGCCGATGTGTCAGCTGCAGCCTCAGTATCTGCAGCAGCAGCCTGTGTATCTGCTGCGGCTGCCTGCGTGCTGTCAGAGGACGCCTGTGTGCTGGCTGCCCCGCCTGAAGAAGAACCGCACCCTGCAAGAACGCCTGCCACCATAGTGGAAGCCATCATAATACTGACTAACTTTTTCTTCATACTGCCTTCCCTCCGTTACATTATCAGGGACCTGCACCCGCCATTGGATACCCCATGTCCCTTAAACGTTTTCGTAATTCTTTTATAACGCAATTTTACTTAGAAAGCAAGTCAGTTTTTACGTTTATTGTGCAGAATACATGTTTTTGTCGTATCTTGACAAGTTCCTGAGGTGATATTTATGCACTATTTTTGTTTTTATTGGATAATTTTAGATGCGTACCGAAAATTTAATCAATCGTTTTCGCCGGCTATTTCGCTCTTCAGCTCCTTCAGCGCCGCATTCAGCTGTGTATCCGTGCCGTCCTTGCGGTAAGCATCCTCGTCCAGTTCAGCCTTGATATCCGGCGTAATGCCGACTTTGTTGATGTCATGGCCGCTGCGCGTGTAATAATGGGCAACCGTCAGCTTGACTGCCGTCCCGTCGTGCAGGTCATATACAGTCTGGACAATGCCCTTGCCATACGTCTGTGTTCCGATAATTATGCCAACGCCCGAGTCCTGAATGGCGCCGGAGAGAATCTCGGAGGCGCTCGCGGAATTTCCGTTCACAAGAACAGCGAGCGGAATTTTGATGGTGTGTTTTCCATCGGAAGTGTAGTCTGTACGTTTTCCGTTCTTGTCCTCCATATAGAAAACAAGCCCCTTCGGAATGAGGTCACCCGCAATCTCCGTCACTGTTTTCACATTTCCTCCGGGATTTCCGCGCAGATCCAGCACAAGAGCTTTGATATTCTTGCTGTAGAGGTCCTCCAGATTCTCGGCGAACTGGTCTGCGGTCACGTCCTCAAACTCTGCAATGGAGATGTAGCCGATGCCTGCATCCTCATCCACAATCTTAGAGGCCACCGTCGGTGAATTCACCTCATCCCTTGTTACTTTGATGTTCAGGTTTTCCGCCTCACCGGAGCGCACAACCGTCAGCTCCACTGTTGTTCCCTTGTCTCCCCTGACCTTGCTCACCACATCGTCGAGGGACATGCCCTGCGTGAGTGTCCCGTCAATTTTATAAATGATATCGCCGTCCTTGAGCCCCGCCTTCTCGGCAGGTGAATCGCTCATCACCTTGCTGATCAAAGGCAGCTGGGTCTGCTCATCCACGCCAAGATAGGCGCCGATGCCGTAATACACGCCGGAGAGCTGCTGGTTGAGCTCCTTGACTTCATCCGCCGTGTAATAGACGGAGTAGGGATCTCCCAGGGAATCCAGAAGGCCTTTGTAAAGCCCGTCCTCCTTCTGCTCCTTTGTCACGCTGGCAGAGTCGTAATAATACTTGTCTATGGCATCCTCAAGGCTCTCGAGCTTGGCAGCGGATTCACTGTTGACTGCTGAATTGTCTGTGCTGCGCACTGTGACGAGGCTGATGCCCATATACTGAAGGACCAGTGCCGCTGCCAGCGTGAGCGCTATGCCGGAGGCCAGCCCGGCAGCAAAGAATCGTCCCCTGCCTTGTCCTCTGTTGCCCGCTTCCTTAGCTGCTCTTACAGAGCTGCCGTTCAGCGGCGCATTAGCTCCGGCGGCAGAATTGCCTGCTGCAGTCATATTGCCGTCATCCCTGTTCTGTGTATTCTGCTCAGCCATAATCAGTTCCTCCTCAGATGAAAGTGAAAACGGCTGGCAGAGGATCTGTTCGTTCCCCCGCCAGCCGCTGAGATCTGTTCTCACATGTCAATGCCCAAGATAATTCCACGGGCTCACATACGAGCCGTTCAGGCGGACAGAGAAGTGCAGGTGCGGCCCAGTGGAAGCGCCTGTGCTGCCGACCGCCGCGATCTGCGTGCCCGCAGTTACATCCTGCCCTGTCGATACATAAAGAGCGGACGCATGCATATAAACTGTATAAAGACCGCCGCCGTGATCGATCATCACATAGTTGCCCATCGATGAATCATAGGAGGCCGCCACGACCGTTCCGTCTGCCGCCGCAAGAATGGGACTCCCGTACGGAGCCGCCATATCAAGCCCGCTGTGGAACCTGACAACACCGTAAATCGGATGTACCCGGTTGCCGAATTCCGAGGTGATCTCTGTATAGGATGGCGCAGGCCAGGTGAAGACACCGCCCGTGTAATGCTTTGCATTGGCCGCCGCCTCCTGTGCAGCCAGCGTCTTTTTGTCATTGGCAACCTGCTGCTCAAGTGCCGCAATCGTGGCATCCTGCTGCGCGACCTGTGCCTCGTACTCCTGAATAGACTGCTCCTTGCTGCTGATGTCTCCCTCGATCCCCTGAATCTGCGTGTTCTTCTCCGCGATCAGGGACTCCATATTCGACTCCTCCGTCTGCGCGGCAGATTTCGCCTCATCCAGCGTCTTCTTGTCCTCTTCCAGCTCCTTTTTGGTGACCTTCACCATCTCCGTCTGCTCTTTATACTGCTCAAGGAGCTTCTGGTCATATTCGGAGAGCATCTCCACATACGTCGCCTTGTTGAGCATGTCCGCAAAGCTTCCGGACTGAAGAAGCGCTTCCAGGTAATACGTGTTGCCCTTCTCATAAATGAAGCGGATCCGCTTCTTCATGACCTCATACTGCTCCTGCTGGATCTTCTGCGCCTCCTCAAGGTCCTTCCGGGCCTCCTCGATCTCATCCTCCTTGTCCGAAATTTTCTTCTTCAGGCCGTCGATATTTTCCTGAATGGACGTCGCCTTCGCATCGAGCTGCGTCACATATTCCTTGAGATTGGCCTTGGATGCCTCCAGATCCTTCTTCATTTTCTGCAGGTCACTGATACTGCTCTTGATCTGTTCCCGCTCGCTCTTGCTGGCATCAATCGAGTCCTGCTTCTTCTGGATGCTCTCCTTTGTCACCTCTTCTGCGGACACAGGTACGCTCTGCCCCAGCAGAAAAACCGCAGCAGGGAGAATGCAGATGCCAAAAAGCAGTGTGCAGATCTCTGCACACCGCCTTCTGACAATATCTGTTGTCTTGTCCCCAAACCTCTTCTCAGACATGCAAATGTTTCCTGATCGTGAACATACTGCCGAGAAAGCCGATGCCTACACCCAGCGCCACAGAAATGGGAACAAGATCATGGAAAACAACTTTCAGCGGAAGAAAGGACAGCAGGGAAGAGAGGATGGCGAACTTCCCGTTGACCAGCGCAATTACCTTGTGATAAAGATACCAGATCAGCACAAGGGGGATAATTGAACCGATAAAGCCTATGATGATGCCCTCAAACACATACGGTGCCTGTACAAAGAAGTCGGTCGCGCCGATATATTTCATGATCGTGATCTCATCCTTGTGGCTGATGATACCCGATGCCACCGTGTTGCTGATGAGAAAGAGAGAGACCACAAAGAGGATGGCGATAATCGCCATGGAGATATAGCCGATCAGGCTGTTCGCGCCGGAAAGTGTGTTGGCCGTGAGCTCCGACCGGTTCACCTCGCGGACACCGTCTATTCCTTCCAGATACGACACCAGATCCGCCTGCTTTGAGACATCATTGAGATAAATCTCCAGGTTCTCCGATCCCTCGAGCGGATTCTCCGTGAAGCCGTCCGCATAGTCGCCCAGATAGTCCTTGCTGAATTCCTTCCAGGCTTCATCCGCGGAGACATACTTGACCTTTGAGACCTCAGGTCTCTCCTCTACGGCAATCTTCAGCTGGTTGATCTGGTCCTCCGTGACCCCGTCCTTGAAGAAGACAGTCACAGAGACATCCTTCTCCGCCGACTTCACCATGTGCTCAAAGTTGAGCACCACAGAAAAGAAGATCCCGAACAGAAAGAGGCAGGAGGAAATAGTCGCAATGGAGGCAAGCGTGTAGCCCTTGTTGCGCCAGAGGTACTTAATGCCCTGCCAGAGTGTGTAAAAAAGCGTGCTGAACGCCCGGTGTATGCCGCTGAAAATACTGTTGTTATTCCTCATACTCGTACCCATCCGCGTCTACATCCTGGTAATCCGGCAGCTCATCATACCCCTCATAATAAGGATCTATCTCGCCGGAGTCGCTGATGATCTCGCCCTGCTTCATCTCCACGACTCTTTTGTGCATGCGCGAAACAATGCCTCTGTCATGCGTGACGACAATAACCGTCGTTCCGAAGATCTCGTTGACGCGCTCGATCAGCTGCATGATATCCCAGGCCGTATCCGCATCCAGATTGCCGGTCGGCTCATCGGCCAGCAGAAGAAGCGGCTTGTTCACCAGTGCGCGGGCCAGTGCAACTCTCTGCTGCTCGCCGCCGGAGAGCTGCGTCACCTTTCTTTTATACTTGTCTGCAAGACCCACCATATCAAGGGCGTCCAGAACGTTCTTGCGGATGTCCTTTCCCGGCACCTGAATGATGCGCTGCGCAAAGGCCACATTTTCATAGACATTGCGGTCCCGGAGCAGTCTGAAATCCTGGAACACGATTCCCAGATTCCTTCTGAATTTCGGAATCTTGCCGTGGCGGATCCGGTTGAGGTCAAATCCAAGGACATTGATTTCCCCGGATGTGGGCTTGAGCTCGTGCATGATCATCTTGAGGAGCGTGGACTTGCCCGATCCCGTCTCCCCCGTAATGAAAACAAATTCGCCGTCGTGAACTTCAAAATCGGCATTGGTCACAGCCGGGGCCTCTCTGGAATACATTTTGCTGACATCACGAAGTGATACGGCGATATTTTCAGCACGAAGTTCTTCCGCTCTGTTACTCTGTGCCATAACCATCCTTTTCTATGACTACTGGTTTGTCTGTTCCATGTATTTCATGTAACGGACTACCATCAACGCTATCTTGAATGTGATTGCATCCTCAAAGACGCGCAGATCAAGGCCTGTGCTCTTCAGGAGCTTATCCAGACGGTAGACCAGCGTGTTCCTGTGAATGAACAGCTGTCTCGACGTCTCCGAGACATTGAGATTGTTCTCGAAGAATTTATTGATCGTCGTCAGCGTCTCCTCGTCGAATTCATCCGGACTCTTGTCTTTGAAAATTTCCTTGATGAACATCTTGCACAGCGGAATAGGCAGCTGATAAATAAGTCTCCCTATACCCAGCTGATCGTAGGCGATCACCTTGCGGTCCTCGTAAAAGATCCGGCTGACATCGAGTGCCATCTTGGCTTCCTTGTAGGAATGGCTGAGGTCCTTGAGCTCATTCACGACCGTGCCAAAGGCAATCCTTGCCTGTGCAATGCCCGCTTCCGTGAGAGCGCCGAGCACGTTCTCAGCAAATGCCTCAATGTCCTCCTCCTTCGCCGACAGGGACAGATCTCTTACGATGACAACATTGTCCTCGTCGACGGCGGTCACAAAATCAGGTGCACTGCTGCCGATGTATTCCTGCATGACTGCAAGGGCATCCCTCTCTCTCCCCGCCGAATGCTCCGCCTCGATCAGGAGCACAACGCGGGGCGTATTGGCGCGGATGCGGAGCTTCTTGGCCTTCTCATAGATATCCACAAGGAGGAGATTATCCAGGAGAAGGTTCTTCATGAAGCTGTCCTTGTCGTAATGCTCCTTGAAAGCGCCGACAAGGCCCTGTACCTGGAAGGCCGCCATCCGGCCGATGAGAAGAGAATTGTCGGACTCCCCGCGCACAACGACAATGTATTCCAATGATCTCTCGTCAAAAACCTTGAAGAACTGGAACGGACCGGCCGCCTGCGAGTCCGCAGGCGATTTCGCAAATTCCGGAATAGACCCACCCGCCTCAGCGAATACCGGCGATGTGGACACCACCTCTCTCCCGTCTGCGTCCATGACGCACAGCTCAAGATGAGAAATATCCCTTATACCGTCAATTGTGTTCTGTAATACCTGATTCGATACCATTCCCCACTCCCGTGACTAAAATGCAGCCCGCCTGTACATTATTTGTCTGTCCTGAGCAGACAGACGCCCCAATGCATCCATTTTAATCCACGATAAGTGAAAAATCCACTAAACCAGGTGATTTATCTTTGTCTATTTTCATCAAAATTGCTATGTTCGCTTATTTTCAGCACCTGTAAGGCATTTCTCCCGCAGGCGCCGCAGGTAACGCGGCACGGAGCAAAAATCCAAAAGGGGTCTTTGTATCAGCGAAGGCGGATCTCTCCATCCGCAATTTCGATCTTCCTCTCTTTGAGAAGGCGTCCCACGGCCCGCTTGAACTCGTTCTTGCTCATCTGCATTCTGCTGCGGATGAGGGCAGGGTCTGCCTTGTCCGTGAAGTCGAGCACGCCACCGGCCCTCTTCAGCGCCGCCAGAATCCTGTCGGCATCCGGCCCCATCTGGGCATAGGCATTCTCACGGAGCGAAAGATCGAGCTTGCCGTCAGCGCGGACCTGCGTGATTCTTGCGTGCACGTGATCGCCCACGGCCAGATCACGCACCAGCTCCTTCTTCGGAATCAGCGCGGAATAGATGTCGTCTACCGCGACAAAGAGGCCGAAGTTATCGCTTGTCTCGTAAACGGTGCCCTCCACTTCATCCCCTTTGCGGTAAGGGCTGTCCGTGCGCAGATACGGATAGACATTCATGGTAGCGCAGAGCCGCTCACTTTTATCGAGATAGACGGCCACAAGGCACTTCTGTCCCTTCTGTACCCGCTGCCTCGGCTGCTCATGGAAGGGCAGGAGAAGATCCTTTTCCAGCCCCCAGTCGAGGAAGGCCCCGACTCTTCCGACCTCCCGGACGGTGAGCCATCCCACCTCGTGCAGCATAAGAAGCGGCTTGTGCACAGTTGCGATGATCCGGTCCTCCGAGTCCTTATACAGGAAAACATCGACCGAATCTCCGGGCTTTGCGTTCTCCGGCACTTGTTTTCTCGGAAGAAGAACGTGCTCTCCCTCTTCTCCGTCTGCAGGATCCCGCAGAAAGACGCCCATGGGGGCAGTCTTTTCAACGGTCAGTGTCTGTCTCTCTCCCAGTTTCAGCATAATTTCCTCTCTGTGCCGCGCCTCTTGCGGCACCCCGGGGAGAAAGGCCCTTATGGGCGCTCTCCCGGATCGATACTTACTTCTTTGCCTGTTCCCCGCGCCCGCTCCCCTGGAGCTCTGTGACACAATAGGGCTTGCCCCCGTCATCATCGAGCGTGATCACTGCACCGCTCTCCGTTCTGAAAATATGGGGATGTATCGTATCTCCCAGATGCGCCTGCTGCAGATACTCCACGCGGAGCCTTGTGATCTGCACGCCCTCCGGCAGGAAGGAAGCAGCTGCGCGCACATACTGGACGTTGTTCACGTGATCGTTGCTGTCGAGCATGTTCTCCCCGACATAGATGTCCGCAAGGCTCTCCCCGGCTTCCTCGGGCACGGCAATCTTGCGGGGCGTATATTCCATGTCGAACTTCGGGAACAGCTGATACCGCTCCTTCATGATGTCCAGCACGCGGACCGGGAACTGCTTCTTCATGTTGAACAGTGACCAGACCGAATTGGCCTGTACGATTCTCTCCCCCTCCGGCGTCGCGATCATGAAATTTCGAAAACCCATAAAACCTTTGAAGGCATAGGGCGATGTGCCGATCACAATCTCATCGCCAAGACGCGGAAGAGATGAGATATCGATCTGCCAGTAGTTGACGATCCATCCCATATCCTGGTCCTTCAGCCACTGAACGCCAAGATCCAGATCCTCCGACTGAAAGGCCGAGCAGTCCTGCAGATAATCCATCAGGGCATCGATCCGCAGTCTTCCGCTGGGATCTGTCTCACTGTAGCGCACTCTGCTGCGAAATGTATACATTGGTGTGGGTCCTTTCTGCATTCACTGCGGATATACGAGGTGCTGCTCATCGATTCCGTACAGCGTATTGTCCAGGTATCTCTTGGCGAGCCACTTGGCCATGCCGAGGTTCTGATCGAGATAGTTGCCGCAGTCCCTGGGTGCGGCGCCTGGTACAGCGCCCTCAAAGTCGCGGATGAACTCAAACATTCTTGTGATCGGCTCCACAACATCCTTTGAACTCAGATCTCCGGCAAAAAGGACATAGAATCCTGTGCGGCAGCCCATCGGTCCAAAATAGACCGTGCGGTCCTTCCACTCAGGATCGTTGCGCAGAAACGTCGCACCCAGATGCTCAATTGTATGCATCTCCGCCGTGTTCATGACAGGCTCTCTGTTCGGCGCCGTCATGCGCAGATCAAATGTTGTAATTGTCTCTTCCCCGATTCTGTCCTTCCTCGAGACATAGATTCCGGGCTCCAGCTTCAGGTGATTGATCGTAAAGCTCGCAATTTTTTCCATTTTCCTGTCCTCCAAGCCAAATTGACAGCAATTCTGACGACATTTTTTACGTCATTCCGGTAATAATAAGTCCTCAGAGCAACCCATGCACCTTTTCGGGCAATGTGCCGGTCTGCCGCCGGATTTTCCTTTATTGTCAACGTTTTCCGCATCTTTCCAGGAGCCATTTTGCGGTATGAAAAAAGCCTCCTGCTGCTGCAGAAGGCTAGCTGGGATAGTAGGATTCGAACCTACGAAATGACGGAGTCAGAGTCCGTTGCCTTACCGCTTGGCTATATCCCAATGTACTTCCCGTACCGGATTGGTTTGTGCTCTCCGCTACGAGAAATAAGTATATGCTCCTTCCCCGGATCTTTCAAGTACAATTTTAGGAAAATATTTCCTTTATTGTCTGATAGTTTGCCTTGATTCTTGGAAATCTCCGCTCAGGTCCTCTTCCAGACAGAGGGTACCAGGGTGATCAGCATCGGATAGAGCTCCAGTCTGCCGGCCAGCATGTCAAACATCAGGACATACTTGGACAGGATCGAGAGCCCGCCGTAGTTACAGGAAGGACCAACCTCCGCAAGGCCGGGTCCGATGTTGTTGAAGGTCGCAGTGACCGCGGTGAAATCAGTCATGAAGTCCCACCTGGGATCGATCGTCAGCACGAACACCGACAGGATGAACAGAAAGGTGTAGGTGGAGAGATACACCGAGGTGCTCTTGATCGTGTGCTTGTCCAGGGGCTTTCCGTCAAACTGCAGCGTGGAGACCGCCTTGGGGTGCAGAAACTCCCGGATCTGCAGCCGCATGCTGCGGAACAGGATCAGCACGCGGGAGACCTTGATGCCGCCGCCCGTGGATCCCGCGCAGGCACCGCAGAACATCAGAAACATCAGGATTCCCTTGGAGAAGGTGGGCCAGGTGTCAAAGTCAAAAGTGCTGAATCCCGTCGTCGTGATGATCGAGGCCACCTGAAAGGCCGCGTGGTGGAAGGCGAGAAAAAGGCTCCCGAAATAGCTGCGGACGTTGAAGGTGATCATCGCAATGGCGCCTGCGATGATCAGCAGGTAGCAGCGCACCTCGTCCATCCGGAAGGCGTCCTTTCTGTCATGACGGAGCAGCAGGTAGTAGAAGTTGAAGTTCACACCGAACAGGATCATGAAGATCGAGAGGATCGCCTGCTGCAGCACGGTATAGGAGGCAGCACTGTCGTTTCGGATGCCGAAGCCGCCGGTGCCCGCCGAGCCAAAAGACATACAGAGGGCATCGAAGACCGGCATCCCCGCAAGAAGGAGCAGCAGGATCTGGATGATCGTCATGCCGAAGTAGATCAGGTACAGGATCTTTGCGCTCTCTTTGAGCTTCGGGACCAGCTTTCCAAAGGAGGGGCCGGGGCTCTCCGCCCGCATCAGCTGGGCGCTGTAGCCGCCTGTCAGGGGGACAATGGCCAGCATGAAGACAATGACGCCCATGCCGCCCACCCAGTGGGTAAAACTCCTCCAGAAAAGACTCGCATGGGACAGGGCCTCCACATCGCTGAGGATGCTCGCACCTGTTGTCGTAAAGCCGGAGATCGTCTCAAACAGCGCGTCGGTAAAGTTCGGGATGTCCCCATTGAGCACAAAGGGGAGTGCCCCGAAGATTGAGATCAGGATCCATGCAAGAGCAACGCTGACAATGCCCTCCCTGGCGTAGAACACAAACTTCTTCGGCTTTTTCAGCGTCAGCAGAAACCCCAGACCCAGGCAGACCACTGCCATGATCAGGAAGGATATGCCCTCCCTCTCCTGGTACAGAAGCCC
>DEKA01000029.1:957-19159 GCA_002353635.1 Lachnospiraceae bacterium UBA2734 | reverse complement strand
TACTTCTCCAGAATGTCCTTGATGTCTCCGAATCCCTTGTGGGTCGTCACGATAATCACGCTGTCGCCCTCCTCGATGGAGGTCTGACCGTTGGGGAGAATGGACTTTCCATTCCGGATGATGCAGGCGATCAGGACGTTGTCCTTGGTGTGGAGCTTTGCCAGCGGAATGTTCACGACAGAGGGCTCGTTGTGGATGGCAAATTCCAGAGCCTCTGCCTTGCCCTCCACGATGTAGTAGAGCGTCTCCACGTTGCTGCCGAGGGAGTTCTGCATGGCGCGCGCGTACCGGATGATGGACTCCGCCGTGATGTTCTTGGGATGGATCATGCTGCCCAGGTTCAGCCGGTCGATGATCGTGTCGATGGAGATCCGGTTCGTCTTCGTGATGACCTTTGCCGACTGGTTGCACTGCTGGGCAAACAGGGACAGGAAGATGTTCTCCTCGTCGATGCCGGTCAGGGTGACAAAGGACTCACAGGTCTCAATGCCCTCCTCCATCAGGATGTCCTGGTCCGTGCCATCCCCGTTGATGATGATGGCCTTGGGCAGGTTCTGGGAGAGCCACTCACAGCGGCTGCGGTCCTTCTCGATGATCTTGACCCCGATCCCATAGGAGAGGAGCTGCTTTGCCAGGTAGTAGGCGATGGTGCCGCCGCCGACGATCATCGTGTTTGCGACCCGGTGGATCTCAACGCCGATCTTGGAGAAGAAGTTGCGCGCATGGGAGGGCTCTGCGATGACGCTCGCCGTGTCGCCCGCATGCAGCACAAAGGAACCGCCGGGGATGACAACCTCGCCCCGCCGCTGCACGGCGCAGACGAGGACCTCCGCCTTCACGCGGCTTCCGAGTTCTGTCAGGGAGCAGTTATCCAGAATGGAGCCCTGCGGGATCACAAACTGCAGAAGTTCCACCCTCCCCCTTGCAAAGGTATCGATCTTGATGGCAGAGGGGAAGCGAAGGAGTCTTGAGATCTCCGATGCCGCCGCCCGCTCCGGATTGATCGTCATGGACAGGCCAAGTTCCTCCCGGATGTACCCAATCTCGTCGTTGTACAGGGGGTTCCGGACCCTCGCCACCGTGCTGCAGTCTCCCGCCTTCTTGGCAAAGAGGCAGCAAAGCAGGTTCAGCTCGTCCGAATCCGTCACGGCGATGAGTAGGTTCGTGTCCTCAATGCCCGCTTCCTTCAGCACGGAGTAGCTGGCTCCGTTTCCCACCACACCCATCACGTCAAAGTTGTCCGTGACGTCGGTGATCACATCGCTGTCCGTATCGATGACCGCGATGTCGTGGCCTTCACCGCTCAGCCGCTCCACAATGGTCCTTCCGACCTTGCCGCAGCCGACTACTATGATGCGCATTCCATATCCCTTTCCAGTGTACTACTCCACCCTCATTACAGCTCGAACAGCATGTCCTCATAGGTCGGGAACGGCCATTCCTTCTTGTCCACAACGGTCTCGAGCACATCGCAGGGCTTTCTCAGCTCTGCCATGGCAGGGTCCACAGTATCCTTGTAGAAAAACGCCTGCTCCCTGGCGTCCCCGATCTTCTGGGCCTCCTCCACGAGGTGCTCCAGCTGGTCCAGGGCGTCCTGGGCGCTGTCGATCAGCCCCACAGTCTTCTGCAGGAGCTTTGTCTGGGTGTGGAAGACGGCTCCCGCCTCCGCAGCGGCACGGATCGTCTCCGCCTGCTCCCCTGCAAACTTCATGCAGGCGGGCAGGATCTGCTTCTGCGCCATGTCGATCATTGTCAGTGCCTCGATGTTCTTCGTCTTGGCGTAGTTCTCATAGATGATCTCGGAGCGGGACTCGAGCTCGGTCTTCGTGAAGATGCCGAACTTCTCGAACAGCTTTACCGCCTTGTCCGTCGTAAGCGACGGCACAGCCTCAATCGTGGAGGGGATGTTCGGAAGGCCGCGGCGCGCCGCCTCCTCCACCCACTCCTTCGAGTAGCCGTTGCCCTCAAAGATGATCCGCTGGTGCTCAGTCAGGTTCTTCTTGATGAGGTCGTGGACCGCCATGTCAAAGTCCTGTGCTCCCTCGAGCTCGTCCGCCGCATCGGAGAACGCCTCGGCGACGATCGCATTCAGCGTCGTCGTGGACGTCGCCATGGAGTCGGAGGAGCCCACCATGCGGAACTCAAACTTGTTGCCGGTAAACGCAAACGGAGAGGTCCGGTTCCGGTCCGTCGCATCCTTGCGGATGTCGGGGAGCGTGGAGACGCCGGTCTTTAACACGCCGCCCTTGATGTGGCGGTCAGCGATGCCGGTCTCCACGAGCTGGCGCACGACGTCGTCGAGCTGCTCGCCGAGGAACATGGAGACGATGGCCGGCGGTGCCTCATTGGCGCCAAGGCGCAGGTCATTTCCCACGTCTGAGGCGCTCTGGCGCAGAAGATCTGCGTGGGTGTCCACGGCCTTGACGATGCAGGAGAGGACGAGAAGGAAGCGGATGTTCCGCTCCGGGGTCTCGCCCGGATCCAGGAGGTTGACGCCGGTGTCCGTCGTCAGAGACCAGTTGTTGTGCTTGCCGGAGCCGTTGACGCCGGCAAAGGGCTTTTCGTGCAGCAGGACCCGGAGGCCGTGGTGCTCCGCCACCCGCTTCATGGTCTCCATGATCAGCTGGTTGTGGTCGGTTGCAAGGTTGGATTCCTCAAAGACCGGTGCGAGCTCATGCTGGCCCGGCGCTACCTCGTTGTGCTGGGTCTTTGCCGGGACACCGAGCTTCCAGAGTTCCGCGTTCAGGTCCTTCATGAACTCTCCGACTCTCTCGCGGATGACGCCGAAGTAGTGATCCTCCATCTCCTGTCCCTTCGGGGCAGGGGCGCCGAAGAGCGTGCGGCCCGTGAAGATGAGGTCGGTTCTCTGCAGGTACTCCTTCGCGTCGACAAGAAAGTACTCCTGCTCCGCACCGGTGCTGGAGGTCACTCTCGTGGACTGGGTGTCACCAAAGAGCCTCACGATCCGGAGCGCCTGGCGGTTTAATGCCTCCATGGAGCGAAGGAGCGGGGTCTTCTTGTCCAGTGCCTCGCCCTTGTAGGAGTAGAACGCCGTGGGGATGCAGAGCGTGACGCCGGTGCCTGCCTCCTTCAGGAAGGCAGGGCTGGTCACATCCCATGCGGTGTAGCCCCTCGCCTCAAACGTGGAGCGAAGGCCGCCGGAGGGAAAGCTCGAGGCATCGGGCTCGCCCTTGATCAGGTCCTTGCCGGTGAACGTCGTCACCATGCGGCCCTCCTCGTCGGGCATGCCGACGAAGGCGTCGTGCTTCTCGGCCGTGATCCCGGTCAGCGGCTGGAACCAGTGGGTGTAGTGGGTCGCCCCGTTCTCCATGGCCCAGTCCTTCATGGCCTTTGCCATCACGTCCGCATCGGACAGCGACAGGTCCCCGCCGTTCTTCATGACGCCAAGGACATTTTTGAAGACGCTCTTGGGGAGCCGCTCCTTCATCTTCGCGACGGTAAAGACGTTCTTTGCGTACAGCGCATCAATCCTCTCTTTTTCTTCCATGCTGTTCTCCGTTCTCTGCTCTGCGGTTTCACTCCGCGTGCTCTGTTCCCGTGGTTCTTAAAAGATCGCCCTTTCGGGCGTTTTTGTCCAGCTGTGCCCAGAGGATCTGCTGCGGATGCGGGGCATCTGGTACGGATTCCCCCTCCTCCGTGTACAGGCCCAGCACCTTCGTCCGGATGTCCGTTCCGTCCGGCTCCATGATCTCAATCTCATCGCCGACCCGGAACTTGTTCCGCTGCATGAACTTCACACGGCCCCTTTCGTCCACGTCCTCCACGATTCCAAGCCACACGGACTCGGAGACGTAGGTGTTGCTGTCGTAGACCATGGAGTCGGCATCCGGCCGCCCGAAGTAAAAGCCCGTCGTAAAGCGCCGGTAGGTGCACTTTCTGATCTCCTCCCGGTACCAGGGGAGGTTTGCCCGGTACTTCTCCTCGCTCTCCATGCAGTCATCGATGGCCTTCCGGTAGGTTCTTGCCACCGTGGCGACATAGAGCGCCGTCTTCATCCTTCCCTCAATCTTCAGGGAGTCGAGGCCTGCATCCAGAAGTTCCGGGATGTGGTCGATCATGCACAGGTCCCTGGAGTTGAAGATAAAGGTTCCGCGCTCATTCTCCTCGATGGGAAGGTACTCCCCGGGCCTTGACTCCTCCATGACCGCATACTTCCAGCGGCAGGGATGGGTGCAGGCACCGCGGTTTGCATCCCGCCCCGTGAAGTAGCTCGAGAGCAGGCACCTGCCGGAATAGGAGATGCACATGGCGCCGTGGACAAAGGCCTCAATCTCCAGGTCCTTCGGGGTGTCCCTGCGAATCTGCCGGATCTCATTCAGCGAGAGCTCCCTCGCGCAGACAACGCGCTTTGCGCCCTGGGCCGCCCAGAAATGAAAGGTCCCGCTGTTGGTGTTGTTTGCCTGTGTCGAGATGTGGATGTCAACATCCGGGCAGTTCTGCCTTGCCAGCACAAACATCCCGGGGTCTGCAATGAGGACCGCGTCGGGGCGGAGCTCCTCGAGCTCGCGGAAGTATTCCGCCGCCCCCGCAAGGTCTGCGTTGTGGGCAAGGATGTTTGCAGTCACATGGACCTTTCTGCCCCTTTCATGGGCATAGGCGATGCCCTCTGCCATCTCCTCCTTCGAAAAGTTCTTCGCCTTGGCGCGAAGGCCATAGGACTCGCCGCCGATGTAGACTGCATCCGCGCCGAAGTCCACGGCGGTCTTCAAGACCTCCAGGTCCTTTGCAGGGCACAGAAGTTCCGGCTTTTTCCGGATTCCCGTTGTTTCACTCATGAATTGCTCTTTCTCACGGAGAGTGCTGCGCCGTCTCCCTCCTGCAAAAGGAGGGTCTGCAGCCTCTCATCATGCGTCAGCTGATACAGATAGTCCCGCATGCGCCGGTGGATCGTCCGGTCCCGCCGCTTTACCGCAAAGCGGGACTCCAGGATCTCCCCGTCCTTGAAGATGTTGTCGGAGAGAAGGAGGCCGCCCGGGGATAGAAGCCGCAGAACCTCCGGGAGGAAGTTCCCGTACTGCCCCTTTGCAGCATCCATGAAGAGAAAATCGCATTCCCCCTCCAGCGTCTTCAGGATGTCCGCCGCATCGCCCTCGAGGAGCGTGATGCCGGACGTTCCCTGAAACACACCCGCTTCCTCGGCCTCCCGGTAGTGGAGCCTTGCCCGCTCTGCCCGCTCCGGATCCCGCTCGATTGTCGTGATCTTTGCGTCTTTGTCCGCATAGGTTCTGAGAAAGAGCGAGGAGAAGCCCGTCGCCGCTCCCACCTCCAGGATGTTCTTTGGATGGCGCAGTTCCAGAAGAAAACGAATCAGGCTCTGGGTCTGCTCCCGAATGATCGGGATGTCTTCCGCCAGAGCCTCTCTCTCCTTTTCCTGAAGAAAGGGCGTATTGCTTCCGCCCATGGATTCCATGAACGTCAGAATGCGCTCTTCCTGTATGGTATCTGAATGATCAAATGTTTCCCGATTGTCTTCCATGCCTCAGCCTGAAAACAGCACCTCTCTCAGGGCCTTTCCGAGATCGTTCTCCGCCCCGGTCTCTCCGTCGGTGTAATCCGTTGCCATCGTCTCGAGCATTGCATCCGGCGTCTGATCGGAGGAGAGCTGATAGGTGCCTGGCATGATCTCGCCGTGCCAGGAGGAAAACCGCTCCTGGAACGGGAAGACGGAGCCGTCCTTCAAAAGGCCGTCACTCTCCAAGAGGTCTCCGATGTCATTGACCGTCATGGAGGAGGTGATCTCCACCGAGACCTCGGTGCCCGAGCCCGCGGGGTCCACCGTCTCCTCGGAGAAGACCGCATAGCCGATGGCATAAGCCTTCTGGGAGAGCCGGATAAAGACCAGAATGAGTACGATAATCAGAACGTACTTCAGCATCGTTCCCATGATATCGAGGAACGTCTTCCTGTCGTCGTATCGGCTTCCCGCCTCAGGTCTAGCCATGTGCTGCTCTCCTTGCTGTTTACGTGTTCAGGATCACCGGAAGGATCATCGGACTGCGCTTGGTCTTTTTCCAGAAGAAATCAGAGAGGCCGTCCCGGACCATGCTCCGGATCTTGTTCTCATCCGTCACATCCGCGTCGAGGCAGTCGAAGATCGCCTTCTCGGCGACTGCCGTGGCCTCATTCATCATGACATCCGCCTCCTTGACATAGACAAAGCCGCGGGAGGTGATGTCCGGTCCGGAGACCAGGTTGTGGTCGGCATCGATGGCGAAGGCGACGACAACGATGCCGTCCTCCGCCAGGTGCTGCCGGTCGCGCATGACAACGTTTCCCACATCGCCGACGCCAAGGCCGTCCACCAGAACGCCCCCTGTCGGGACCTTTCCGGTGACCTTGGCGCTCTTCTTATCCAGCTCCAGCACGTCTCCGGACTGCAGGATGAAGATGTTGTCCTTCGGCACGCCCAGCTGCGCCGCGATCTTGCTCTGGGCGATCAGGTGCCGGTACTCACCGTGCACCGGAATGGCATACTTGGGCTGCACGAGGGAGTAGATGAGCTTGAGCTCCTCCTGGCAGGGGTGGCCGGACACGTGCACATCCTGGAAGATGACGTCCGCGCCCTTCCGGAGGAGCTTGTTGATCACGTTCGTGACGCTCTTCTCATTGCCCGGGATCGGGTGGGACGAGAAGATGATGGTGTCGCCGGGCTTGATCTTGACCTTCTTGTGGGTGTCCTCCGCCATGCGGGAGAGGGCTGCCATGCTCTCACCCTGGCTGCCGGTCGTGATGATGACGGTCTTGTTATCCGGATAGGAGCGCAGCTCATCGATGCCCATGAGCGTGTTCTCCGGGATTTTGATGCAGCCGAGCTTCTGCGCGATGTCGATGATCTGGACCATGCTGCGGCCCTCGATCACCACCTTCCTGCCGTACTTGTAGGCGGAGTTGATGATCTGCTGCACGCGGTCCACGTTGGAAGCGAAGGTCGCAATGATGATGCGGGTGCTCTGGTGCTCCTGGAAGATCCGGTCGATCGTGACGCCGACGGTCTTCTCCGACTGGGTGTAGCCCGGGCGCTCCGCATTCGTGGAGTCGCACATCAGAGCAAGAACGCCCGCCTTTCCGATCTCCGCAAAGCGCTGCAGGTCGATTGCATCCCCGAACACCGGGGTGTAATCCACCTTGAAGTCACCGGTGTGAATCACCGTGCCCACCGGCGAGTAGATCGCAAGTGCCGCCGCATCCACGATGCTGTGGTTGGTCTTGATGAACTCGACCTTAAACTTTCCCAGCGTCACGGTGTCGCCAAAGTTGACGACGTGGCGCTTGGTGCTGGAGAGGAGCCCTTTCTCCTCAAACTTGCTCTCGATGATGCCCATGGTCAGGCGGGTCGCATAGATCGGGACATTGATCTTCTGGATCACGTAGGGGAGGGCCCCGATGTGATCCTCATGTCCATGGGTAATGACGAACCCCCTGACCTTGCTGAGATTGTTCTCCAGGTAGGTCACGTCCGGAATGACCATGTCGATTCCGAACATGTCGTCCTCAGGGAAGGCAAGGCCGCAGTCGACCACGATGATGCTGTCCTCGTACTCGAAGGCAGTGATGTTCATACCGATCTGCTCCAGTCCTCCCAGGGGAATGATTTTAAGCCTGGCATTATTCTTCTGTTCCCTGCTCAGATGAAACCTCCTTTACACTGTCTGCAGGCGTGCCGGACTCCGTAAGGAGCTTTTTCATCTCCTCCCGGTGGTTCTCCATGTACTCCTGCAGAATGATATTCGCTGCAACCTGATCGTTGTACTTCTTGTGGTCCTCCCGCGGGATTCCCATCCTGTCGAGCATCTCATCGGCCTCCACCGTGGTGAGCCTCTCATCGCTCATCACCGCGGGCACAGAGGTGCGCCGCTCTACCCTGTCGCGGAAGGCGAGTGCAGCTTCTGCCCGCTCCCCGACAGTATCGTTCATGTTCAGGGGAAGACCCACCACAATAAGGCGCACATCGTACTCGGCAACGAGCTCCTCGATGCGCACCAGGGTCTTCCTGATCTTTCCCTCCCGATCCCGCCAGATAGTCTCCTTCGGCTGGGCGGTCAGGAGCAGCTCGTCGGACAGGGCAACGCCCACCGTCTTCGAGCCGTAATCCAGTCCCATCACTCTCATCGGAATCAGTTCTCCGGTGCCCAGTGATTGTTGCGGATGTAGTCCTCCAGAATCTCCTCCACGAGCTCATCCCGCTCCACCTTCATGATCAGGGATCTGGCGCCCATGTAGTTGGTGATGTAGGTGGGATCGCCGGACATGATGTAGCCGACGATCTGGTTTACGGGATCATACCCCTTCTTGGAGAGCGCCTCATAGACGACGGAGAGCACCTTCTTGACGCCGCTCTCCTCGTCCGGCTTTACCTTGAAGTACTGGGTGCTGCCCAGATCATCTTCAGAATAATAATTTTCCATACCTTGCACTTCTTTCCTGCGGCACTGCCGCCTTTCTATCTTCCCGGCTCCGGGTTCCCCGAAAGCCGCATTTCTCCATATACTCCGTTATTCTACACTAAACAAAAGGCCGATTCAATCATCGGACCGCCTGCGGGTGAAGGGTTACAGTTCACGGCTCAGCAGATTCAGTCCCTTTTGACTCGAGAAAAATGGGCATCCCCAAAACCCCGTGAAATAAAGGCGTCGCGGGGTGTCAGGGGTGAGATGAAAATTGTCGCACCCCAAGTCACAAGTTTTGAAATCTAACTGATTTCATTTGAAATTGTATTTTTCCCTTCTGGCAGTCTCTGAACGTCGGCACTGGATCCGATCCAGTGCCTCACCGACCAATCCCTCTGCCTCCTTCTGGCTTCTCTAGATTTCGATGCAGATCGTCTTCTTCGAAACATGCGGCACAGCTTTTTTATTTTTCGATTGCCTCCCGCCATTATCGGTCTCATCATCTGTCTCAACATAGACATAGATGGGTTTTACCGTGGCACCACGTCCTTCTTCGAAGATTTCGCTCAGCTTCCTGTACACATTCCCTTCCTGCTTCTTCAGAGTCTGGATGATCGTCTGACCGTCGCAGAAATACTTCAGCCCGTCATCGCTTCGGAACGCCATCACCTGGTGGAACTTCCGCTTGATCTTCCTTCCTGCAGATTCTGCTCTATTGTTGGTTGGAGGTACCGCGAAATCATTCAGAAACAAGCGATAATCCTCCGGATGCTCGCTCATCCTTTTGATCAGATTGTACCCATTCCTGTAGTACGCAGGCGCAGGATCCTTCTCATATTCTTTCATTCCATCCCGAACGATTCTGTCCATTCTGTCCTTCAGCTCCCTAGTGTATTCATCGTCCTTCTCCCTCTTTCCGGCAATTACATCATTTCGGTAACCAACGCTTTCTGAAACCCACTTTCTGAGGTCTGAAAAGCACATCTTGGAGGGCTCGTGTTCCTGTCCGCCTTTAGCATACCGTGACACATGCGCAAGGCATTCCTGCTCCTTGCTCCCCTGCTTCACCAGAATGCTCTCGTGATCCGTAACCGTTGTTCCCTCATAGCCTACGAGCGGAGAATTCTCTATCCCCTTTTTCCCTTTTGCGGGCTTCTGCTGGTACATAACCGTACCATCCTCTGCATTGACCATCACAAGAACTGTCCCCTGCTTTCCATTGACGCGGCCAAAAGTAAAGTCCGCATGCATCACATCTGCGTCATGCAGGTTTTTGAAGATGTCCCTTCGCTGTTCCGCCGTTATCTTTGAAAACTGCTGAGACAGGTTTGAGATTAGACCCTTGGAAAGATTCAGATCACCATCAGAGATGTCACTGAGAAACTTCCGGGTTTTGTCGACAGACGCATACAGCCCATGATTCAGCAGATACGCCAATGCTTTGACTGAGCCGTCATAGGTGACGTCATCCGTGAGGTTATCGGGAAATGTAGAGTGCACCCTCTGACCTGTTTTCAGATTCACGTACTCCATTGCCACGTATTCCGTTACAAAGACATTAAAGGCAACGGATATAACCTGTTTCTTCACTGTCCTTCCCGTAGGCTTATAGAGACTTGTATCAAGGTATCTCTCTTCGGTAGGGATTTGCACGGTAGCAGAGACCTTCTTTGCCCATTTCCTCGGATGATGCTCATGGCCTGGCTGTCCGCCCGGCTTGCGGTCTGTCTTCTCCCGGCTGTTATTCACAATTGTCTTGTGGTTTGGGTCACTCGAAGAAGGCTTCGACGAGTTCGTAAAGTCGGTGCTCGTCTTGACCTCAAGTTCCTTGATCCTTGTCCGTGCAGCATCCAACTCCATGCGGGTCTTAATTAGGTCGGATTCCATCTTCGAAAGCTTTTCTCGGAGCTTTGCAACTTCCTCTTTGGCACGTTGCTCTGCCGCATGTGCACGATCAATCTCTGTCTGCATCTTTGCAACAGCAGCGTTCTTCTCCTCGATAACGTCCTCGTTGACCTCCATCCACGTTTTTCTGGATTTTGACATTCTTGCCCGGAGCTCTGCGTTTTCTCTCTCTTTCTTGGCGATCTGGCGTTTCAGTTCCGCACATAAAGCTTTGTACTGATCTCTCAGCTGTGTGAATTTCTGCCCACTTCGGAATGCCTCAACCTGGTCACGAAGAATTTTATTTTGAAATTTCAGTTCTCGGATCAGGTCAGACTGATTCATAATAGCTCCCTTAGAAAGCGGAAGAAGAGATTGTTTTTGCAATCTCATGCAGCAGTTCAGATGCTGCACGGTATCTTTGTTGAAGTGCCGTCAGGTCTTCCTGCAGTTTTGCAATCTGCCGATCTTTCTGTTCAAGTTCCCTGTTTTGCCTCTTAACAACCGCTTTCAGATCGTCGGCATCATTTGGCCCCGCTTCTCTTGAAGCATCGTTTTTCCCATGAGACTTTTTGGGAATAATCGCCTTTGTAATAGGATCAACTCGGCCAAGGTATTCTCTCTTATTGCGGGGACGTTTGGCCTCCTTGTCCCAATATGAGACCGTCGAGTATGCGTACGTCACGCCAGTCTTTGGGTTGGTTTGGTAGACAGTTGACATAGGGATCACCTCCTTTACACTACTAATATACAATATATTAGTATCACTGTCAAGCTGTTTAAGTACTAACATCATGCATATTTGTTAGTATGATATTTTCGCAAAATTTAAGCCCCTCAAGTGAGGGGCTCGATGAGAGTTTTGCTTATTATGTTAAGGCGTGAACTGTAACGGTGAAGGAGAACATACGGGGTTCCCGGAATGAGGGAGGCCACCTCCCCGGACACAAGCCTTCCCTCTCCGCTTCCCGGGATCTCCTCTGCGGGGACAAGGCCCTCCACGTACCGCTTCGTGTGGCCTGTGTAGTACGCCTTTCCCTCTACCTGCACCTTCTCCTCGAGAAGAAGCTCCTCCTGCTCCCCCAGGAACGAGGTCCGGTAGGTCTCTGCCTGCGCCTTTGTGAGCGCAAGGAGCTCCTGGCTTCTTTTGGTCTTCTCCACATCGCTCACCTGGTCCGGGAGTTTCTCCGCAACCGTCCCGCGGCGGACCGAGTACTTGAACACATGGATCTCATAGAAGCCGACCGTTTCCAGGAACGCCCTGCACGCCGCAAACTCCTCCTCCGTCTCTCCCGGAAAGCCCACGATCACGTCCGTCGTGATGGCGGGGCGGTCAAAGTAGGCGCGGAGGCGCTGCACGCCCTCCAGGTACTCCTCTGCCGTGTAGTGGCGGTTCATGCGCTTTAAGGTCGCATCACATCCCGACTGGAGCGAGAGATGGAAGTGGGGGCAGACCTTCGAGAGCGAGGCGATGCCCCGGACAAAGTCCTCCGTCATGATCCTCGGCTCCAGGGAGCCAAGGCGGATCCTCTCGATGCCCGCAATCAGCTGAATGCGGCGCATGAGCTCGAGGAGCGCCTCCTCCGGGTTCTCCCCCCGGTCCCTGCCGAAGGAGCAGACATGGATCCCGGTGAGGACGACCTCCTTCACGCCGGAACAGGCAAGGTCCTTCACCTCCTCCGTGATCTCCTCCGTCTTTCTCGATCGGATTCTGCCCCTTGCATAGGGGATGATGCAGTAGGAGCAGAACTGGTTGCAGCCGTCCTGGATCTTGATGTAGGCCCTGGTGTGCCCCGGCATCTCCAGGTGCATGGACTCAAAGGCGGGGTGCCGGTTTAAGTCTTCGTCCACGCTCTCCCCGTTCAGCGTCTTGCCCTCCTGCCTTCCCGTCTCCCTGTCTATCAGGTAGTCCCCGAGGATCTCCGCGATCTCCCCCTTCCGGTTGTTGCCGATGGCAAGGTCGATGCAGGGATCCTGTTCCACCTCCGCATGGTCGGTCTCCACGTAGCAGCCCACCGCCACCACTGTGGCGTCCGGATTCTGCTTCTTTGCCCGGTGGAGCATCTGCCGGCTCTTTCGGTCTGCGATGTTCGTCACCGTGCAGGTGTTGATCACGTAGACGTCTGCCGGCGCATCGAAGGGAACGATTTCATAGCCCGCCTGCCTCAGCTTCTGGGCCATCACATCCATCTCATATCCGTTCACCTTGCAGCCCAGATTGTGAAGTGCCGCTCGTTTCATTCCATGTATCCTTTCCCGGATTTCTGCCGCGGACAGGGAGGAATTTGCGGATTTTCCGCCGCCTGCCCGCATTGACAACTGACCGATTCAACCGTAGTATTAAGTAAAACAGCACACCAAGGAGGTTGCCCTCATGAAGACCGTAAAGATTTCTCTGAATTCCATCGATAAGGTTAAGTCCTTCGTAAACGATATCACAAAGTTTGATTACGATTTTGATCTCGTCTCCGGAAGATATGTCATCGACGCAAAGTCCATCATGGGCATCTTCTCGCTGGATCTGTCCAAGCCGATCGACCTGAACATCCATGCCGAGGACAATGTCGATGAGATCATGGAAGTGTTAAAGCCCTACCTCGTCTAATCAGAAAGACAGACCGGATATCGCAATCCCGGACAGACCTCTGCAGGGCAGAGGTTTGTTTTTTGTGTCCAATTTTGAACTGCCGCTCTGAAAAAGCAAAAGGTCTCCCGCACAGGGAGACCTTTTTTGTTTACATGCCCTCGACCAGCGGGTCCTCGCGGTGCTTGAACACGCGGCTCCCGTTCTCATCAACAATCAGGATCTCATCCGTATCCAGCGCCCGCTGGAACATCTCGTCGATCTTCTCCTTCAGGTTCCCCTCGTGGTCCTCAATGACAGACAGCAGGGGCTTTGTCACCGGGTGCTTCGCCACGAAGATCGTGCAGCAATCCTCATAGGGAAGGATCGAGGTATCATACGTCCCGATCTTCTTTGAGATCGTAATGATGTCCTCCTTGTCAAAGGCGATGAGCGGACGGAATACCGGGAGCGTTTCCACCGCGGCATTTGTCACGCCCAGTGCCCTTGTCGTCTGGGAGGCCACCTGGCCGATGGACTCACCGGTCACCAGGGCATCGCACTTCGTGCGCTTTGCGATTGTCTCCGCGATCCGCATCATGTACCGCCGCATGATGATCGTCAGCTCATCGTGGGGGCACTTCTCGTAGATGTAGAGCTGGATCTCCGTGAAGTTGATGTTGTGGAGGTAGATCGGTCCCGTGTAGCGGGCGACAATGCTCGCGAGGTCGATGACCTTCTGCAGGGCGCGCTCACTGGTATAGGGCGGAGCATTGAAGTAGGTCGCATCGATCTTGAGGCCGCGCTTTGCGACCATCCAGCCCGCAACCGGGCTGTCGATGCCGCCGGAGAGAAGGAGCATGGCCTTTCCGCCGGATCCAAGGGGAAGTCCCCCGGGTCCCGGGATCACATGGGTATAGAGATAGATCCGCTCCCGGACCTCTGCGTGAAACATGATCTCCGGGTTGTGCACATCCACCTTTGCCTCGGGATAAGCAGCAAGGATCGCCTCCCCGATCTCCGCGTTGATCTCCATCGAGTCGAGGGGATAGTTCTTGGCAAGCCTCCTCGTGTGGACCTTGAAGGTGTGCGCCCGATCCGGGTACTCCTGGCCGAAGAAATCCGCCGCGGCCTTCTTCAGCTCCGGCACGGACATGACGGGCAGAATCACCGTCGGGCAGATGCCGGCAATGCCGAACACCCGGGAGAGGTGCTCCACCACCTCATCGTAGTCGTATTCCGACTCGCAGTTCACAAAGATCCGGCCGCTCGTGCGGTCGATCGTAAAGGTGCCCTCGCACTTTTTGAGCTGGAGCCTGATCTGCTGGCACAGGGCCTCTTCAAAGAGCTTGCGGTTCTTGCCCTTGATGCCGATCTCCGCATATTTGATCAGAAATGCATGGTAGCGCATGGTGTTGTCCTTCCCTCACTGACGGGTGTACTTCCGAAGAAACGGCAGAAGCTCTGCGAGCGCCGCTGCGGCGTCGTCCATGTCCTCGTCCGTGTTCATGACCGAGGTGGAAAAGCGCAGCGTTGAGTCCAGGTACTCCTTCGGGGTGCCGATGGCAAGCAGTGTCTCCGAGATGTGTGGCCGGTTGGAACTGCAGGCACTTCCCGCGGAGACATAGATGTTCTTCTCCTCCAGCGCATGGAGGAGCACCTCCGCCCGGACGCCTTCAATCGAGAGGCTGATGACGTGGGGAGCACTGTCGCGCCCGGTCTTCCCGTTGACGTGCACGCCGTCGATCTTCGTCGCCTGGTCGATGAAGCGCTGCTTCATCTCATAGAGCCGGTCCATCTCCTCATCCAGGTGATCATACAGCATCTTTGCCGCAAGGGCCATGCCGGCAATGCCCGCCACGTTTTCCGTTCCGCTGCGCATGCCGTTCTGCTGGCCGCCGCCAAAGAGGATGTTCCTTACCCTGACGCCGTCTCCGATGTAGAGAAGGCCCACGCCCTTCGGGGCGTGGATCTTGTGGCCGGAGGCGGAGAGGAGGTCAATCTTCATCTGCTTCGGATGAATCAGGCTCTTGCCAAAGCCCTGCACCGCATCCACATGGAACAGCGTCTTCGGATTCTTCTCCTTGATGGCCTTTCCGATCTCGGCAATCGGCTCCAGAGCGCCGATCTCATTGTTTGTGTGCATCACGGACACCAGGATCGTGTCCTCCCGGACTGCATTTTTCACATCCTCCGGGGAGACGAGGCCGTCCGCATCGACCGGAAGGTACGTGATCTCAAAGCCCTGGGAGGCGAGGTATTTGCAGGTCTCCAGGATCGCCGGGTGTTCGATCTTCGTCGTGATGATGTGCTTTCCATCCCGCTGATTTGCGAGCGCACCGCCGATCAGGGAGATGTTGTCAGACTCCGTGCCGCAGGAGGTGAAGTACAGGTTCCTGGGGCTGCACTTTAAGATGTCCGCCAGGATCTCCTTTGCGCTGCGGATCTCCCGCTCCGCCTCCACGCCCTTGTGGTGAAGGCTCGAGGGGTTTCCGTACTCCTCGAGGTAGATCCGGTCCATCAGGGCCACCACCTCCGGAAAGCACCGGGTCGTTGCCGAATTGTCCAGATAGATTTCTCTTGCCATGAAACTGTTTCCTAACTCCGATCTCGAAATTCCTGTCCGCGTCCCCATTCTGCCCGTTTCATGCCGGATTTAAGGGACACGAAGTCTACCATAATTCATTCCTCATGAAATTTCAAGGAGGTATGTGAGCCAGGACAGGAACATGAGGCCCGCGGTCTCCGTCCGGAGGATCCGCTTTCCGAGGGAGATCGGCCGGATCCCGGCCTCCCTGGCCTCCTTCACCTCTTCCTCCTCAAAGCCGCCCTCCGGACCGATAAAGACCGCAACCCCCTTCTTTTTCCCGTCCGGTGTGGGCTCCCGGAGCGTTTCCAGGAGTGCCTTCGTGCTGCCGTCGTCCTGCTGGTTCTCATAGGGAAGGACCCGGACATCGGCGCAGGTCTGCGCGTAGCGGATCGCCTCCTGCATGGTCATCGGCATATGAATCCTCGGGATCACCCTGCGCTTTGACTGCATCGCCGCTGCCTCCGCGACCTTCTGCCAGCGCTCCGCCTTCTTCTCCGCCCGCTTTTCGTCGAGCTTTGCAACGCACCGGCGCATGGACACCGGGATGATCTCATACACCCCGAGCTCCACTGCCTTCTGGATCACAAGCTCCATCTTCTCTCCCTTGGGAAGCCCCTGGAAGAGATAGGGCAGGACGGGAAGCTCCGTGTCCTTCTCCTCCACCCCGACAAGGTTCAGAACGGCCGCATCCTCCTGAAATTCCGTGATCACATACCGGTAGTCCTTATCCTGCCTTCCGTCGGAGACGCTGACCTCGTCCCCCGGCTTCATCCGCAGGACATTTTTCATGTGGTTGACCTCGGGCCCTCTCACCGTGAGCAGGTCCCCCTGCATGTCAGCCGGGTCTGCAAAGATGTGCAGCATTTCTCTCCTTCCTGACCGCAGCGCGGTCCGCTGTTTCTTCCTTCGTGTACGCCAAAAAGGGACAGGAGCTCGGTCTCCTGTCCCACATGACGCAATGCTTCAGATCTTTCTCCCGACGACACAGCGCCACTCGCCCTGTCTTGCCGTTTCCAGCACGGTAAGGCCCTGCTTTTTCATGGCATCCCCGACCTCGCCCTCTCTGCCTGCGACGATGCCAGAGGTGATGATGACGCCTCCGTCCTCTGCTGCATTCTTCAGGGCAGGCATCAGGGGCACCAGCACATCCGGGAGGATGTTGGCGACGACGATATCGTAGCGGCCATAGCCCGCCTCGTCCTGGGTCTTTTTGTCGTCAATCAGGTTTCCGAGGATCAGGTGGAACTTTGCGGGGTCCACGCCGTTTGCTTCGAGGTTCTCCTGAATGGCAGGTTCTGCCATGGGATCCAGGTCGGTTCCGACGGCTGATTCTGCGCCCAGCATCAGGGCGAGGATCGAGAGGATGCCGCTCCCGGTACCCACATCCAGGAGCCTGGTTTTTTCTGTCAGGTGCTCCCTGATCTTCCGGATGCAGAGCTGTGTCGTCTCATGCATGCCGGTGCCGAAGGCTGTGCCGGGATCGATGTGGAAGGTGAGGGCAGGCATTGCCTCCGGCACCGCCGGCTCCTCCCAGGAGGGGAGGACCAGGATGTCATCGATCCAGAACTGGTGGAAGTACTGCTTCCAGTTGTTCATCCAGTCCACGTCCTCCGTGACCTCGATGGAGACCGTTCCGTCCCCGAGGAAGTCACAGGTGCTGCGCATCTGCCGGATCTTCTCCTCCATGGAAGCCTTCACCTCTTCCGGAGTCACATGCTTTCCCGCATGCTCCGGAACAGAGGCAAGCGAGCCTCCGCTCTCGGCGGCCTGCCCGATCTCTCCCGTCTCCTCATCCAGAAGGAGCGTTCCGTCCTCCTGGAGCTGTACATAGAAGCTGACGGTGGCAAGGCCGTCGTCCGGCTTCTCCTCGGGCATGATGTCCACGAACATCTGCTCCTTCTCCTGTGCCGTGAGCGGCACGTTGTCCTCGATCTGGGCCCCGTAGAGTCCGATGTCCGTCATCTCGGAGATCAGGATGTCCTCCGCCATGCTTGTTGTGCGCACCTTGAATCTCATCCAGCGCATGCTCTTGTCCTCTGTGCGGCTCACTTCTTATTGAAGAATCCGCGCTTTCCCTTCTTCTTTTCCTTCGTATCGGATTCACCCTCTTCCGGCTCTTCCGGTGTGTTCAGGCTCCCGCCGGTGAGGCGGTCGAATTCCTTCAGCGCCTCCTTGGCCTCGTGGGAGAGCTTTGTCGGCGTCTCCACGACGAGCGTCACGTAGTGGTCACCGCGCACGTTCTTGTTCTGGATCGTCGGCACGCCCTTGCCGCGAAGGCGCACTCTGGTACCGGTCTGGGTGCCGGGCTTCACGTCGTAGGCGACCCTGCCGTCCACGGTGTCGATCAGGACCGTCGCGCCGAGGGCTGCCTGGGCGAAGGAGATCTTCACCTGGGAGTAGATGTCGTACTCCTGGCGCACGAATCTCTCGTCGTCCGCCACAACCACCTCGACCAGAAGGTCCCCTCTGGGGCCGCCGTTGATGCCGGGCTCGCCCTTCTCGCGGATGCGCACGCTCTGGCCGTTGTCAATGCCTGCGGGGATCGAGACGGAGATCGTCTTGCGGCTCGTCGTGTAGCCGGTGCCGCCGCAGGTGGTGCACTTGTTCTCAATGACCTTGCCGGTGCCGCCGCAGTCCGGGCAGGTGGTCACGTTCTGAACCGTGCCGAAGAAGGACTGCTGCTGGTAGACCACCTGGCCTCTGCCGTTGCAGCGCGGGCAGATCTTGGGGCTGGTGCCGGGCTTTGCGCCGGTGCCG
>DEKA01000029.1:669-872 GCA_002353635.1 Lachnospiraceae bacterium UBA2734 | reverse complement strand
GAGCCCTTCATGGGCCCGCTTCTCGCGCCGCTCCTCTGCCTGCTGCCGGTTCCGAAGATATCCCCGAAGATGTCTCCGAAGATATCCCCGAAGTCGGCGCCGTTGAAGTCGAAGCCGCCGGAGCCGAAGCCGCTCGTGCCGTCGAAGGCGCTGTGACCGTAGCGATCGTACTGCGCACGCTTCTCCTTGTCACCGAGGACAGC
>DEKA01000029.1:0-603 GCA_002353635.1 Lachnospiraceae bacterium UBA2734 | reverse complement strand
ACGCCCAGCACTTCATAATAATCACGCTTCTGCTCTGCCATTGGTATGTCCTCACTCACATATAGCCCAGGCGGAACTCCGCACTGGGCTATATGATTCTGACATCTCTTTTTTCATTTGTAAAGCCCGCGGCGCCTGTGACAGCGCCCCGGGTTGAAATAGATCAGATATCTGTGTTGCCTGCGGATCAGACTTCTCTGTAGTCGCCGTCGACTACGTTGTCATCCTTGCCGCCGTTGTTGTTCGAACCGCCGTTGTTCTGCGGACCGGCACCTGCTCCAGGCTGCGGGCCTGCGCCTGCTGCACCGCCCTGCGGATTTGCCTGGTTGTACATCTGTGCGAACAGCGCCTGCGCGTCGTTCATCAGCTTCTCCTTGCCGGACTTTAAGGCATCCACATCGGCATCGCTGATGTCGACCTGATCCTTGGTTCTGTCGAGCACGGTCTTCAGGGAAGCGATGTCCGCCTCCACCGTGGACTTCTGATCGGAGGCAATCTTGTCGCCGACTTCCTTCAGGGCCTTCTCGGTCTGGAACACGAAGCTGTCCGCATCGTTTCTCGCATCGATGGCGTCCTTGCGCTTCTTATCCTGTGCCTCGTACT
>DEKA01000049.1:26179-27685 GCA_002353635.1 Lachnospiraceae bacterium UBA2734 | reverse complement strand
GCGCAGCAGTACGCACGGGACATTCTCTGCGCGTCGCCGTGACCTAACCAACGTGACTTATAATACCCTTCACACTTTCTGATACGCCTTCCGTGTCACAAGGAAATAATAAAGGATCATTGTGCCGCCCGTAACGATCCAAGTGATCGGATAAATAATGACGACCTCACGGAAATCCGTAAAGCGGCTGAGCATCGCTGAAATATAGATGACACGCAGCACACAACTCCCGACGAGCGTGATCAGCGCCGGCGCGAGGGAATGGCCGATGCCGCGAAGCGATGCACCGGGGATCTCGTACAGGGTCGTCATGGGCTCAAGGAGCGTAATGAAGGTCATGCGTATACAGGCATAGAAGACAACCTCGCGATCCTGCGTAAAGAGCGACAGGAGTTGTCCGCGCAGCAGGAAAAAGGAGGATGTGACCGCCGCACAGAACCCGACTGCGCAGACAAACGCAATCCTTGTTGTTCTCCGGCAGCGGTCATAATGTCTCGCGGCATAGTTCTGGCTGATGAAGGTCATCGTCGCCTGCGAGAAGCCGTTCACGANNAAATAGCTGATGTACTCGAAATTGAGTGCCGCTGAATTGCCCGCAATGCACGCGGAGCCGAACCTGTTGATGGCAGCCTGGATAATAACATTCGAGATGGAGAAGATCATCCCCTGCAGTCCCGCGGGGCCGCCGATCCAGAGGATCTTCTTCAGGTACACGCCGCGGATAGACAGCTTATGAATGTCGAGATGAAGCATTCCCTTGTCTGTGGCAAGCGCCCTGAAAACAAGAAAGGCGCTGACGCCATTGCTGATGGTCGTCGCGATGGCGACACCGTCTGCATTCCTGTGCAGAACAATGACGAAGAAAAGATTAAGAAAAACGTTGAGGACGCCTGAACACGCAAGATAGATGAGCGGTCTCTTCGTATCGCCGACAGAGCGCAGCACAGCACTTCCGAAATCATAGATCATCAGAAACGGCATGCCCAGAAAATAAATACGCAGGTATGTCACCGCCATGCCGGTGACGTCAGAAGGTGTACCCAGAAGTGCCAGCACAGGCTCCGCAATGAGCTGTCCAAGCGCCAGCATAAGAAAGCCGCTCACCAGTGCAACCATAAAGCTCGTGTGCAGCGCCTCATTGACCTTCTCTCTCTTTCCTGCGCCGATAAATCCGGAGAGCATGACGTTGGAGCCGATGGAAAGACCTGTGAAGAGGGTGACGATGACATTGATGATGGGTGCGTTGGCACCCACCGCGGCCATGGCCTCGCTCGATGCAAAATTGCCGACCACCGCTGTATCCGATGCATTGAAGAGCTGCTGCAGCATGCTGGCGAGGCAGATCGGCACAGCGATTGCGCACAGCTTTTTGAAAATGCCGCCTTCCAGCATGTTCATTTCTTTAGTGTTACTCATACTATTCTCCTGTAACAGAAAACCGTGACGTCAACTCTTATTGACATCACGGTTTTCTCAGCTGCGGGAGATGGGACTTGAACCCACACG
>DEKA01000049.1:9254-26088 GCA_002353635.1 Lachnospiraceae bacterium UBA2734 | reverse complement strand
CTACCAATTCCGCCACTTCTGCATAGCCAGGATTTTTATTTCCTTGCTGCAAGCAAGAGTAATAATACCTCGCCTATAAGGATCCGTCAACCACTTTTTTGAAAATCTGTATTTACGCACTATTTTGTATCTGTAACAAATTCGTCTGAATTTGTCACCGTTCAGTGTTTTCAGGGCCGTGTCCTTTTCTCTTTAAGGCAGAAAAGGTGCGCAGCGCATCTGAGCGCACGAATCTGATAACTGGCGCACTATTGTTTCAGGGTCTTATCTTCGCCACGATACTGATCACGAGATCCTCAAGAGCATGCCCGCTCTCGCTGATCGTCAGATCCGCCCACTTCTCGTACAAAGGCACACGCTTGTCATAGAGATCGCGCAGAGTCTCGCCCTTTTCCAGTGTGACGCCGCGCTTTACAGGATCATGCAGGCGGTCCTCAAAAATATCATAATCCATCTGGAGATAAATGACGGTCGCGATCTCCTTGAAGTGCTGCATGGCCTCTTCACTGTAGATAATGCTGCCGCCGGGGGCAATGACTGTCCGCTCGCACTGGATTTCCAGGTTGACTATATTCTCAATGCGAAGAAATTCGTCGACGCCCTTCTCCTTGATGATCTCGCAGAGAGGTTTCCCCTCCTTCGCCTGAATTAAGAGATCGCCGTCGATGAAGTTATAGCCGAGTGCCTTGGCCAAAATGACGCCGACGGTGCTCTTGCCGCTCGCCGGAAGACCGATCAGTACAATGTTGCTCCTGCTGTTCCCGCTCATTTCAATAACCTCTTTTTGAAAGCTGATGTCCGGCAGGTACACCAGCCAATACACTTTATGGTGAACCCGATACAGCGCACTTTCTGTTCAGCGTACAAAGCGGGTCAGTGTGCTTTGTGTGCGTCAAAATACGCTCTGCCTGCCTGCAGATCCCCCTCCATGGCCGTCTTCAGCTCCTCTACGCCGCTGAATCTCTGCTCGGGCCTGCGGAAGGTGAGAAGATCTGTCACAATCGTCTGGCCGTAAAGATCGCCGGAGAAATCATACAGGTGCGTCTCCACCGTGACTCTCCCATCAGACTCAACAGTCGGTTTCACGCCGATGTTGGTCATTCCGTCATAGATTTTTTCCTGCGCACCGCTTCCGATATGCACGCGGGAGAAGTAGACGCCAAACGGCGGAAGGAGCTTCTCCGGCTCGGGGATCTGATTGACCGTGGGTATAGCGATTCTTCGGCCGAGCGCCTGACCGTGCAGGACGCGCCCGAGAACGGAGTACGGCGCTCCAAGGGCCCTGTGCGCCTCCTCCATCCGGCCCTCCGAGACAAGGCTTCTGACGAGCGTGGAGCTGATCACCTTTCCATCCAGCTCCACCTTGCGGATCATCTTCGTCTGGTAGCCGTATCTGTCCGAGAGATAGTCGAGAAGGGCGAAATTGCCGGCGCCGCGGCTCCCGAACGAGAGATCCGTCCCCGCCNNCCCGCCGCAATGTATGCCGCATGCATATCACGCACCAGGATATCCGAGATAAACCGGTCCGAAGGCATACCAGCCGTTTTTCTGTTGAAGGGGAATTCCACGAGATAATCGATGCCGATGGAGGCAAAAAGCCTTCTCTTCTCTTCCTTTGTTGAGAGCTCCTTGTCAGGAAGCGTCCGGAAAAAGACCTCCGGCAGAGGTGAAAAGGTGAGCACGGCGCTCTTGAGTCCCTCTTTCTTCTGGTCAAGAATCTCCTTCAGAAGTGCCCTGTGGCCGAGATGCACGCCGTCGAATTTGCCGATGGCCACAGCTGTGCTCTCATCAATGGTGAATTGTTCCTTGTTCTCAATAATTTTCATACAGAAAGTAAAATGTATCACAGGCCGGTCGTCGGGACATTCTTCCTCGTTCGCACTTCATTTCATGAAAGCTCACTCGGCAGAAGTCCCTCCGCACGGCAGGTTAACTGCATCAATCGCGTAATCGCTGTACGGAGGAGATCAATTTGAGCACATTAAAGCACAGTGGAAGCATCAGCATGTATATGTCGCCGTATCCGGCGCAAACATTTTGGTGACAACATAGCGGTCACGGTCCTTATTGTAGCGGTAAAGGGCATAGAACATACCGTCCTCCCCGTACACACGCACCTGTGATGCTGCATGCATCTGCGGACTGTTCACAAGATCCGCTTCCTCCATCATGTTAGAGGGACCAAGAGGATTCCCGTTTTTCAGGTAAAGAAGGTCCTCACTGCGCACGTGCAGTGAAGGCGCATCCGCAAAAAAGCTGTCCACCGGATAGATCAGCGCTTTCAGCGCATCCTCATCCGTCTTCGCGAGTTCCTCGATCTCACTTAGTTTCTTCGCCCTCTCCAGCGTGAAAATACCGACCCGCCTGCGCAGCAGATGCTCCATACACCCGCCGACGCCAAGAGCCTTCCCAATATCCTCGCACAGTGTCCGGATATAGGTTCCCTTGGAGCAGACAACGCGGATTCTGGCGAGCGGCGGCTGATAATCCAAAAGATCAAATGCGCTGATCACAACCGTTCTGGATGGCCGTTCTACGACCTGTCCTTTTCTGGCGAGCTCATAGAGTCTTCTTCCGTTTACCCACACGGCGGAATACATGGGCGGAATCTGCCGGATCTCGCCCATAAAGTGCGGCAGCACGGCAAGGATATCTTCTCTTGAGATTCTGTTCTGTACTTCCTCATCGGAGATCCGGCTCACGACTGTCCCTGTCATGTCCTGTGTGTCCGTAACTGTACCAAGCCGCAGAATTGCCTCATACTCCTTGTCCCGGTCCGCAATCAGATCCACAAGCTTTGTTCCGCTCCCAAGACACACCGGAAGAACACCCTCGGCCGCGGGGTCAAGGGTGCCTGTGTGGCCGATTTTCCGCATATGCAGGATGCCCCGCAGCTTTGCCACGACATCGCTCGATGTAAAGCCGGGCTCCTTGTAGACGACGAGCATGCCGTTGTAATTGTTCTGACTTCTGTGCTGCATGAATAAGATTTCCGTATCTGTTTCCGGTCTCTGCAGAATATCTGCCGTTTAAACGCAGAGCCGCTTCACTTCCGGTTTTTTTCTGCCGCCAGCTGCGCGCTGACAGCCTCGATGATGTTCTGCAGAAGAACCTGGGGATCGCCGTCGGCTGTAAATCCGGCTGCGCGCACATGGCCGCCTCCGCCAAGAGATTCGCAGACTCTGGCGACATCCACATAATTATTGGAGCGAAGAGAGCCCTTGTACCGCCCATCCGGCAGCTCATGGAGAAAAACGGAGCACTCCACTCCTCTGGTGAGCACCATCTGGCTGGAGATCCCGTCGAGATCGGAGTCGGATGCGCCGTACTGTGCGACTGTCTCCTTGTCCGCAATACCTGCCAGCACCGCTCCCTCACAGTAGAGGGCGGAATCCAGCAGAACGCGCGCGGTGATCCGCTGCTGGGCAATTGTTTTCTCGTAGAAAATATCGCGCACAAGCGTCGGGTAATCGAACCCGAATGTCATGAGGTATCCCGCAATCTCCATCGTTCTTCTGCCCGTATTCGAGTAGCGGAAAACACCTGTGTCTGTCACCATGCCGATGTAAAGATTGCGCGCGGTCTCTTCATTCATGAAGGGCGCCCCCGTCCCTTCCGGATCGAGCACATTGAAAACAAGCTCGCACGAAGAGGACGCCTCAGGAACGACATAGTTGACATCCCCGCATCCGGGGTTAGACACATGGTGATCGATATTGATCGTCCTGCGTGCGCGGTCAAAGATCGGCTCAGAGGCACCGAGCCGTGTCTTCTCGCAGTCAAGGCAGACAAAGGCATCATAAGCTTCAATGTCTGTCTGATAACTGTGGTTGATCTTCTCTGCCCCCGCAATATGCTCCTCAAGCGCATCCGAGATGGATTCCAGGAAAACATCGATTCTGGCATCCGGCATTGCTCTATACAGGAACTGCGCCAGTCCCATGCAGGATCCGACGCAGTCTCCGTCAGGGCGCTCATGACCGCTTACAGCGATTGTGCGGCACCCTTTTAACTCATTCAGAATATTCATCAGCACCTTAGTTTACTCCTCCGAATCCTCGGGGTCCTCAACATAAGCACTCGTATCATTGATATCAATACCGCGTGCCCGTCTCTCTTCATCTGCCTTCTCGTCGCCCGCCATGACCTGATCGATCTTGTGTGCCATGTCAACGCCATAGGCGATGGAATCATCCAGAATGAAGTGAAGTTCCGGAGTGTTGCGCAGGTTCACTCTGTGTGCCAGCTCCGTTCTGATAAAGCCGGAAGCGCTGCGCAGTCCCTGCATTGTCTTTTTCCCTTCCTCGGGCGAGCCGAGCACGGAGACAAAAACCTTGCACGTCTTCAGATCAGGCGCGACTTCTGCCTCCATGACGCTCGTCATCGGAGAGACTCTCGGATCCTTGATATCTCTAATGATCTCCGCCAGAACACGCATGACTTCATCGTTGATCCGGCGGTTTTTCACGCTGTTTTTTCTCATATTTATGCTCCGTGCCGCATCGATTGCAGCACCCCGAGGAGAAACGCCCGTATGGGTTTTCTCCGATAGGACCATGCAATTGATGACGCATCGCGGCATCGATTGCTGTTTGCAGGATCATGCATCGGCATGATCCTGCAAACTGGTTACTGCTGGTCGTCTGCAGCCTTCTTGGCCTCTGCAGCCTTTCTCTTTTCTACTTCTTCTCTGGGCACCTCGACCATCTTATAGGCCTCGATGTTGTCCTCGACGTTGATAGCGTCGAAGTCCTTGAAGACCATACCGCAGTCATAGCCGGCCTTGACTTCCTTGACATCGTCCTTGAAGCGCTTCAGAGAATCGAGATCGCCCTCGAAAATCTTCTCGTTTCCTCTTGTGATGCGAACGCTGCAGTCCTTCTCGATGACGCCGTCGAGCACCATGCAACCGGCAATATTGCCGATCTTGCCAGATTTGAAGATCTGGCGAACCTGTGCGTGTCCGATGATCTTCTCCTCATAGACAGGAGCCAGCATGCCCTTGAGGGCTGCATCCACATCGTCAATTGCCTGGTAGATAACCTTGTACAGGTGGATTGAGACACCGTCATGCTCAGCGATGCCCTTTGCTGTTGCATCTGGATGCACATTGAAGCCGATGATCGCCGCATTGGAGGCCGCAGCCAGCGTCACATCCGACTCCGTGATGTTGCCGACAGCACTGTGGATGATCTTGACTACGACTTCATCGTTAGAGAGCTTGAGCAGGGACTGGCACAGAGCCTCTACAGAGCCCTGCACATCCGCCTTGACGATGAGCTCGAGCTCCTTCATCTTGCCCTCTCTCATCTGATCGAAGAGATCCTCCACGTTCATGGACATTCTGTTCTCTTCTACCAGCTCTTCCTTATGCTGTGTCTTATATGTCTCAGCGAACTGTCTTGCCTCATCGTTCGTTGCATGGGCAAGAATAACCTCGCCTGCTGAAGGCACATCGGAGAGACCCATGACCATGACAGGCATGGAAGGACCTGCATCCTTAACATTGTCGCCCTTGTCGTCGATCAGTGCACGCACCTTGCCGAAAGCCGGGCCTGCGGAAACGAAATCACCGACATGGAGCGTTCCCTTCTGCACCAGAACGTTAGCCACAGGGCCGCGTCCCTTATCTAGTCTTGCCTCAAGAACAATACCTCTTGCAAGGCGGTTCGGATTCGCCTTCAGCTCCATGACATCGGCCTGGAGAATGATAGTCTCGAGCAGATCCTCGATACCCTGGCCGGTCTTTGCGGATACCTCAACGAACTCTGTGCTTCCGCCCCAATCTGTGGGAATCAGCTCATATTTAGACAGCTGCTCCTTGACTCTCTGGGGATTGGCATTCGGTTTATCAATCTTATTGATTGCAACGATCACCTCGACGCCGGCAGCCTTTGCGTGGTTGATGGCCTCGACAGTCTGCGGCATTACGCCGTCGTCTGCAGCAACAACAAGTACTGCGATATCCGTGGACTGTGCACCGCGAAGACGCATGGCTGTGAATGCCTCATGGCCGGGCGTATCCAGGAAGGTGATTGTTCTTCCGGCCTTCGTCTTCACCGTGTATGCGCCGATGGCCTGCGTGATTCCGCCTGCCTCCTTCTTTGTCACATGCGTGTGGCGGATATAGTCGAGGATGGATGTCTTGCCGTGATCAACATGGCCCATAACGCAGATGACAGGCGGCCTCGGAACCATGTCCTTCTCATCTTCCTTGTCCTCGCGCAGGAGCTCCTCAATGACGTCGACCTTTTTCTCCTTTTCACAGAGAATATCGTAATCGGCAGCAATATCCTCCGCTTCCTCATAAGTCAGCTCGCTGTTGACCGTCATCATCTTGCCGGCCAGGAAGAGCTTCTTGATGAGCTCAGCCGGCTTCATGTGCATAGCCTCCGCCAGCTCGCCGATGGTGAGCTTCTCAGGAATTGTGATGACCTTGATCTGTTCTTCGGGCTCTGCCTTCTCTTCTACAGCAGGCTTGATAAACCTGCCGGATCTGTGCTGCTTCTCTCTCTCATCAGCCTCTGTATAAGCGAAGTCCTTCTTATTGCGCTTATCCTTGAACTGATTGCTCCGGCGTCTGTTATCGCCAAAGGATGCTCCGCCTTCTCCAGTCGGAGCGCCTCCTCTTCTTCCGCCCTGGCCCTGGCCGCGTCCGAAGCTGCCCTGACCCTGGCCCCCGCGTCCGGAGAATCCTCCCTGACCGCCGCGATTGTAGCCGCCCTGGCCGCCTCTGTTGAAGCCGCCCTGCGCGTTGTTCCTTGCGCTGTCATTCATGCGGATGCGGCTGCCCTGACCGGGACGGCCTGTGCCGCCGGGACGCCTGCCGGCAGTCCCTCTTCCGCTCTGGCTCTGACCGTTTTTGGCCTCAGCCTGTTTGCGGGCGCGCATCATATCATAAATATTCTCTCTCTTGACAGGAGCTGCGTCCCGCCTTGCCTCCTGTGCCTCGGAAGCGGCCTTGACAGCTTCAGAGAAGGATACAGTCTTGATCACATGGGGAGCGATTACCCTGGGTTTTCTCTCCTCCTTTGTCTCCGCTGCAGCCTTTGCAGCGGGCTGTGCCTTCTCTGTATGTGCAGACTGCGCCTTCTTCGGTGCAGATTCTGTGCGCTCAGCAGAAGAAGCTGTCTCCTTTTTGTCGGATGCTGCAGAAGGAGTTCTGGCATTCTCTCTGTCAGTCTTCTTCGCAGCCGCATCAGCTGCAGCGCTGTTCTCCTTTACGGTCTCCGCCTCTGTCTTTTCCGCCTTTGCGGGAGCAGGCTTAACGGCCGCAGCAGGAACTGCTGTCTGCTCGTTTGTGCCCTCTGCCTGGGCAGACTGTACCTTTTCCTGAGCAGGCTGTGCTGTTCTGACTGTCTCAGCCTCAGGCGCGCCGTTCTGTACAGGTGCTGTCTTTGCAGCAGCGGCAGCTTCGGACTTTTCCTTAACCTCCGCGGCAGCCTTTGCCTCTGCAGCTTTTGCTGCCGACTCTTCAGCCGGCTCCTGCGAAGAGACAGTCCGCACAACCTTGCGGACAACATGAGGCTGCGACTGCTCAGGCTTGTGATAGTCAACACTCATCTGTGTGGGCACAGTCTTCGGCTTAATCGGATGGTATGTTCCCTGCTGGGTTCCCCTGCCGCCCTCGCTTCTCTTTCTTGTGCCGCCGGCTCTCGTGCCGGCTGCCTGGCCGCTGCTGTACGAAGAAGCCGCCGGACGGTTCTTCTTCTGTGCACCTGTCACAATGATGATCTTTTTCTTTTTGACAGGATGTACGCCTGGAGCCGTCTTCTCAGCTTCTGAAGGCCCCTTGTCCGCCTGATTTGCCCCTTCAGTCTTTTTCTTCCCGAAATGTTCAGCTACGAGGGCCTGCGCAGACTCATCCACACTGCTGCCGGCAGTTCTGGCATCAATTCCCTTCCCGTTCAGAAAAGCGATGATGTCTTTCCCGTCCGCGTTGTACATCTCCTCCAGCTCACTGATCTTCTTTTTCGCCATTCTTTCCTTTCTGCCGCGCCCGAAGCGGCCGGTTCCGAGATTTCCGCCTTGGCGCGGTTGACCCTCTCATAAGAAGGATGTCTGTTCCCTCTCAGCTACACTTAATCTATTGCTCCAAAGCTCCTGTAAACTCAAGTAGCTCCTGTATGCGCCTGGCAAAGCCCGCGTCGGTTACGGCCAGACAGGCTCTTTGCTCTTTTCCGATGCAGTGTCCCAGTGCTCTGCCGGTGGCAAACTGTACCAGCGGGACATGATAATAAGCACATTTATCCTGTGTCATTTTCAGCGTGTTCTTCTGTGCGTCGCAGGCGACGATAACAAGAGCAGCCCTGCGGCTTCGGATCGCTTCCTCCGTCAGAAAACCTCCGCTTTGAATCGATCCGGCGCGCTCTGCGAGCCCCAGCATGGACAGAACTCTTTCTTCATTCACCATGAGAGAGCTCCTCTTCCAGCTGGTCATATACCTCCGGAGGAATCTCTGTTCCAAGAGCTCTGAAGAGTGAATGTCTCTTTCTTGCCTTTGCAAGACACTCCGGATTATCACACAGATATGTCCCACGGCCATTCGCGCGGCCGCTCCGGTCAACCTTCACAGTCCCCTCCGGCGTCCGCACAATGCGGACGAGCTCCTTTTTGCTCTTTTTCTCACCGCAGCCTGCGCAGCTGCGCATCGGAATTTTCTTTTCCATTACTGCTCCTGTGAACTCTCTCCTTCACCGTCTGCAGCTTCGTCAGAAGGAGTCTCCGGATCACCGGCATCTGCCTGGCTGCCATCTTCGGAATCTGCAGTGTCCGCAGAAGCCTCCTCAGCTGTGCCTTCAGCCTGAGCAGAGTCTTCATCTTCAGAAGAAGGAAGAGGATTGCCATCCTTATCTACAGGATTGCCGTTTTCATCGACGTACTCAATCTCTTCCTCAGACAGAGGATTGCCGTCCTTGTCTACGGGATTGCCGTTCTCATCGACATACTCAACATCTCCGCCGCCGACAGGATTGCCGTTCTCATCGACCTCAACAGGATTGCCGTTTTCATCGACGTACTCGATGGCCTCTTCGCCCTCGTCTCCCTCATCCTCAACATCGAGGTAGTCCTCATAGCGGAAGCCCGGTGCATCCTTGGCCTGTGTCTCGGACTTGATATCGATCTTGTAGCCGGTAAGTCTTGCGGCCAGTCTTGCGTTCTGTCCTTCCTTGCCGATGGCAAGAGAGAGCTGATAGTCCGGAACAACAACCTTTGCACTCTTCTCCTCCGGATCCGCAAAAACGGCTGTGATCTTTGCCGGAGAGAGCGCGTTCTGGATGAAGTTGCCGGGGTTCTCATCCCAGCAGATGATATCGATCTTCTCGCCGTGGAGCTCATCTACGATGTTGTTGACACGGCTTCCGTTAAGACCGACACAGGCACCTACAGGATCAACCTGCGGATTGTTGCTGTAAACAGCGATCTTTGTTCGTGACCCGGGCTCTCTTGCGATGGACTTGATCTCAACCGTTCCGTCCCGAAGCTCGGCAACCTCTTCCTCAAAAAGTCTGCGCACGAGATCTTTGTGGGTGCGGGAGACAAGAATTCTGGCAGATCCCTTCTGGGATTTCCTGACTTCAAGGACGTATACCTTGATTCTGTCCCCTGTATGCAGCTCCTCGCCGGGAACCATCTCCTTCTCGCTGAGGAAGCCGTCCGCCTTGCCGAGATTCACGTACCAGTTTCTGCCGCTCTCGCGCTGTACAGTGCCGGTCATGACCTGCTTCTGCTTGTCCACATAGTAGTTGTAGACAGCATTTCTCTCCTCCTCGCGGATCTTCTGGAGAATGACGTTCTTGGCAATCTGGGTAGCGATACGGCCGAAGGACTGGCTGTTGAAGTCGACCTTCACGACATCGCCGACCTTTCCGTCGATGTGCTGCTCGACGGCATCGGAGAGTGCGATCTGATACTGCGGATCCTGCACATCATCCTTTGTGGGGACAATTGTCTTCTCCGCATATATCTCGTACTGATAATCGTCGCGGTTCACCATTACCTTGACATTGTCTGTTCTGCCGAAGTTGTTCTTGCAGGCTGTCACGAGGGCCTGCTCAATGGCGTCGAACAGTGTGTCACGGCTGATGTGCTTCTCCTCGATCAGCGCATTGATTGAATTCTTCAGTTCCTCATGCTGATCGATCTTCTCTTCCTTTTTTCTCATTGCTTCCTCCAATGCCTGCCGCGGCGGCACCGCGGCCCACGATATCAGTGCAGCCTTCAGTCCTTCCAGTCAACCTTCAGCCTGATCTTTGCGATCTCTTTTCTTGGAAGGACAAGGTCCTGCGATAAGGCGCCGTCAGCGCTCTTTTGGGTGATGGTCACCGTTTCCCCGTCAAATGCCTTGAGGATACCCTCAAACACCTTAGTCTTTGTGCCGTCATAAGGCTTGAAGGTTGTTCCTTCCACCTCCTGCCCTATGCTGTTCTGAAAATGGCGGTCCCTTGTCAGTGACCTTCCAATCCCCGGGCTTGACACTTCCAGAATATATCCCTCGCCGATAAAATCATCCCGGTCGAGCGCATCCGAGAGATCATGCGATACATCCGTGCAGTCGTCGATCGTCACGCCGCCGTCCTTGTCAATGAAGCACCGGAGGTAACGCTCTGTTCCCTCTTTAACGAACTCCACATCATAGATTCTCACGCCATGCTGCTGTGCAATAGGCGCAAGGAGTTCTTCCGTCTTTTTCTCGATATCGGATTGTCTTGACATCTGTCCGCTCCCTGCAGGTGAATTCTGCAGTCTCTTTCACGTATACACAACGTAAGGAGTGGACTTTCGCCCACTCCTTACCATCAACTCAAAAACATAAAGAACATAGCACAATCTTCTGCGGATTGCAAGAGCATTTCTCTGAAAACATTGATTTTTCAGCCTTTTCTTCCTTCTGTCAGGTGTCCTGCTCATCATCCTGTACAAAATCGGATTCCTCAGCCGTATTCTCAGGGGTATGCCCGTTCCCGCTCTTCTCTGTATCCTGAAGGCTGCATCCGCAGCTGCTGCAGAATTTCGCGGATGCTGCATTCTCATGACCGCAATTGGGGCATCTCTTCGTCCTGACAAGCGCGGAGAGCTCCTCACCGAGGCGCCGGATCTCCTCCTTTGCCGACCTGATCTTTTCCAGATCCTCTGAAAATGCAGGATCATTCTCTTCCGCCTTCTGCTCACAGTACCTGCGTCCGATATTTTCATAAGTTCCGGAAAGAATCCTCTCCTGTGTGCGGATGGCACTGCGAAGCTTTGCCGCAGAGATCTGATCCTCTGTCTTCACTGCAGCGCTTCTGCAGAACGCACCGGCATATTCGCCGAAATCACCGATCTTTTGTCCCAAATCATCAAGAAAACTCATACAGAAACCTCCGGTTGTCTCCATGCCGGTATCAAGGACTCCCGCACTGCCTGCTGCGGTGTGCTGAATTCATCCCGACATCTTAATGACTTCAAGTATAGCGCACCCATCCCCGGACAAAAATGAATTCTCTATGAAATCCATAGATATCAAAAAAGGATCAGAGCCTTTGCTCTGATCCTTTTCGTAGCTCGTACCGGAATCGAACCGATGATTTCGCCGTGAGAGGGCGACGTCNNCCTCTTGACCAACGAGCCATATTGTCTGTCAGGCTTTGTCTTTGTCATCCGCCCGACGCATGTATGACTATACTATAGACTCTCCGGTTTGGCAAGCGTTTTTTGAAAAAAATCCAAAAAAGTTTTCGTCGATGCTCTATGGTGCTATTCAGGGAGCGGGTGATGAACAGATACCAAACCTTTTATCTTTGTAACCCCCCCTCCCGGAGACCGCAAGAGNNATAGAGGTCTCCGAAATGGGGGTGCCGAATTTCATCAGAATACTTATGCAAGTTCCCCGACAAGCAGGCGAAAAGCCTCGGCAAGAGGCGCAAGTGACTTCTTTGTGAGATCAAAAGTCATATCATACATCTCAGCGCGCGGCAGGGCGGATACACTCTTATCCGCATCTTCCTCTTCCGCCTCATAGTCGTAATAGTTCAGGGCAACGCCGTAGAAATCATCTACAGCGGCTTCTGTGAGACGTCCCGTCTTCTCCGGTGCGTCCTCACTCTCTGTGTAGAGCTTCCATGTTCTGTGGAAGAAATCAAACTGGTAATGCTCCTCGACATCCTTTCCGCCCTTTTTGCCGGCGACACTGTAAGTTGTAAAATACCACTCGAGTTCGCCCGTCGCCTTCTCTCTGTCAAGGTAGCGGATATCGCCGAAATCCTCATGGATGGCACGGATCCGCTTCCTTGTCATCCCAAAGACCGGGAGCTCGGCCACGCCGTACTCCGTCACCATGAAGACACTGGGGAGAATGTCGGCGTTCACACAGCGCTGAATCAGTTCCTCCTCATACTCCTTCACGACATCGCTGTCCCACTCCGCCGTGAGAATGAGGATCGAGCAGTCATCGTCATACCCCGGATAGATGCCGCTTGCCGCACGGATCTGACTCATCACATCGTCCATCATCTCGGAGAAGCTTCCGCCCTGCGGGCACACAGCCAGATAGGAGCAGAAAGTCTTGCCGGCCTTTTTTCCAAAAGGCCAGGTATCAATGCCAAGTGCTGCATCATCGAGCAGATCGGCCGATGCGGGAGCACACGCCTTCTTCAATGCGCCTGTGAAGGTATCCGCACCCAGCAGGATCTTTACCGCAAGATCCTTTAACTTTCTGTCATCAAGGCTCTGCGCCGTCAATTCCTTCTCAAGCCATTTCTTCCGGTCATCGCCATCTCCCGGCTTTACCGGAAATATCTGGCGCAGCAGCTGCTTCTTTACTCCGTATGAATCCATTTGTTCCTCTCTCATCATTCCATGACCCTGCTGATCCTGTGCACGATCCGTCGCAGATACAGCCGGATGCCAGCCTGCGTTTCTTTACTGTCAATTATATTCCTGCTCAGTATTATACCGTACGCGGTAACGGATGGCTGTAAAACGTACAGAAGCCTGAAATAAATTCTGCCTTGCTGTAGAGTGCCGCAGGCCGGATGCCGCATGATCACAATTCACTGAGCAACCGGACAGTACACACGCTGAGCTGTCATAATAAGCAGTTTTACATCAGCTCTGCGAACAGGCGCATGAACAGCTGCCACAACCGCATGAACTGACTCCTGCCGCTTCTGTACTGCTCGGTGACCTCGCGGCACTGAGGGAACAGACTGTCGAAATCGTCTTTGATCTTATGGACGGCGTCACAGTTCACCATGTAGCACCCGTTTTCAAAATGATGATACAGGCTTCTGTAGTCGAGATTGATCGTGCCGCATGTCGCGCGCACGTCGTCAGAGACACTCATCTTGGCGTGACAGAAGCCCGGCGTCCACTCAAAAATGCGCACGCCGTTCCGCACAAGTCCATTGTAGAACGATCTTGTCACGCCGTAGACCATCTTTTTGTCCGGTATGCCGGGTGTGATGATGCGCACGTCAACGCCTCTCTTCGCCGCCAGAGAGAGCGCATGGTTCATCTCGTCCGTGATGATCAGATAAGGCGTTATAAAATAGCAATAGCGCTCAGCCTTATTGGCAATTGTGATGTACACATCCTCGCCCACATGCTCGTCATCGAGCGGTGAGTCCGCGTAAGGATGCACATAGCCGCCGTTTTCCTTAGCAGTATATGCCGGGACATCGAGATAATGATCAAACGATGTGTCGTCCCGGTCCGTCTCCTTCACGGCATTCCACATTTCCAGGAACGTGATGAGAAGCGATTTCACGGCATCGCCCTCAAGGCGGATTCCGGTGTCCTTCCATAATCCGTAAGGGTGCGTGATGTTCATGTACTCCTCAGCGAGATTGTACCCGCCCGTGTAGCCGATGCGCCCGTCGATGACCGTTATTTTCCGATGGTCTCTGTTGTTGAGAAAGACATTGACAAAGGGTGCAAAAGGATTGAAGACGCGGCAGTGAATGCCGAGCTTCTCCATCCTGCGCACGAAATCCGTATTATTGATGAAGCCGATACTCCCCATATCGTCATAGAAGACGCGCACCTCAACGCCCTCGTGCACCTTCTCCACAAGGACATCCTGGATCCGATGCCACACAGACTTGTCCTCGATCGCATGGTACTCCATGAAAATATAGCTCTTCGCCTTCTTCATGTCCTCAATCTGCGCATCAAGTCCCTTGTCGGCCATATCATAATAGGTGACATCCGTGTTCTGATAGATGGGATAGAGCGCATTGCGGTCGATATAAGAGGAGACGGCATAGGAATCCGGGTCCTCTTTTTGGAGCTTCTCCAGTATATCCGTGTTGTCCGGGAGAAGCGGGAAAAGGATGTCATCAATCTGGTGGTACCGTCTCCTCATTCTGTATGTGCTGCCGTTCAGACCAATGAGGAGATAGAGGCTGATGCCGACAACAGGGAAAGAGAGAATCAGTATGATCCAGGGCATTTTCATGGAAGACGTCGTGTGCTTCCCGTAAATGACGAGCACCAGAACGAGCGTTGCAATATGCAGGATGTAATTGATGCCCACCAGGTAGGTGTTGATGCGCATGATCATCATGATGATGAACACCACCTGGAGCGTGATCGCGATGATGGCAAAAATAAACCTGCGGACGCCATTCTGCGTGTCTTTTTTATGTTCGTATGTGCTCTTGTTCATGTGCTCTCCCTATCAGGTGAATACATACTGCCGGTTAAATGACTTCCCTGCTCTGACAGTGATGAAGCCATCATTGCGGCGCATAGCCGGGTACCTGTGCACGCGCAGATCACCTGCTCTGATGCCCTTTAAGCTCTTCCCATGCTGCCTCTGCTGCATCAAGGATTCGGCCGAACTTCTCCAGCGCTGCGCGTACAGGTGCAGGGGTGCCAAGATCAACGCCCGCATGCCGCAGCTCATCCAGAGGATATGCACTGCCTCCCATGGAGAGGAATTCAAGATACGGCTTCACTGCATGCGCCGGATCCCGCAGGATTGCCTCCGAGAGTGCTACGGCCGCGCAGTAGCTCGTCGCATACTTATACACATAAAACGGACGGTAGAAGTGCGGAATCCGCGCCCACTCATCCTGCACTTCATGATCCATGACAAGAGCGGGGCCAAAATAATCCTTTACCAATCCGCCGTACAGTCCGGAGAGAGCAGCCGGTGTCAGCGCCTCCCCCTTCTCTGCCATCGCGTGCGCACCCTGCTCGAACTCAGCGAACATCGTCTGGCGGAAAACAGTGCCCTTGTATCCCTCAAGATACTGGTTCAGAAGATAGAGCTTCTCCCGCGGATCTTTCGCTTTTTTCAGCAGATATTCGATGAGGAGATTCTCGTTGACCGTCGATGCCACCTCAGCGACAAAGAGCGTGTACTCGCCGTACTGCGCCGGCTGGTGTCTGTGCGTGTACCACGAGTGCATGGAATGACCCATCTCGTGAACGACAGTGGACACGCTCTCATAATCCCCTGTATAGCTCATGAGAATAAAGGGATTGGAATCATATGTGCCGGAAGAAAACGCACCGCCTCTCTTCCCCTTGTTCGGATAGACATCGATCCAGCGGCTCTCAAACGCCTCCTTCACAGTATCTGTGTACTCCTGCCCGAGAGGCGACAGTGCTGCGAGCGCCATCTGCTGCGCCTCTTCGTAGGTCCAGGTGCCAAAATGGTCATCATTCTGCGGAGTACTCTTGACGCCGGAATTTTCTTCTCCTGCCGCCTTCTCTGCAGCATTATTGACACAGTACTCCGTTCCGGGATCTTTCTCCTCTGCGTCAGAGGAATCGTCTGCGGTCAGCGGCACATAGACATCATAATAATGCAGCGCATCGAGGCCCAGTACCTTCTTTCGAAACTCTGCATATCTGTGCATCAGAGGAAGAAATTCCCGCACTGTCTGTACAAGACTGTCATAGACCTCAGTGGGCACATGCTCCGCGGCCATCGCCATCCCGCGGCTGGAATCATAGTGCCGCACCCGTGCCTCTGTCACCGCTTCTTTTACAGCTCCGCTGTACGTCGCCGCGAACGTGTTGATGTGCTGATGATAGCCTGCGTAATAATTGTGAAACGCACTCTCACGCAGCGCCCTGTCCGGACTCTGTTCCAGAAGAATGAAATTGGATGAATTCAGCGTATGCCGCACACCATTTCCATCGACAGCATCCGCGAACGTCAGATCTGCATCCATCAGATTCTCGGAGATCGTCTTCGGCGCACCCAGAACCTCTGAAAATCTTGCGAGGAGCTGCTCCCCTTCAGCCGACAGCACATGCGGCTTCTGGTCCAGAAGCTGCTGCAGAACAAATCTGTAGTCACGCAGCGTATCGCTCTCTGTGATCATCTTCAGCTGCTCCTCCGGAAGAGACAGGATCTCCGGCGTCGCAAAACTCGTTCTGCCCGCAGCCTCCGCATAGGCGCCCGCCGCCTTCTGCATCATGGCCTGCGCCTTCTCCTGCGTTGTGTCCTCAGACAGCCGCAGAAAAGCATACGTGTAAAGATTGCTGATCTTTCTGCCAAGCGCGGTGTCCAGCTGCAGGTAGGCGAGAATATTCTCCGCTGTATTGAGTCTGCCCCTGTACTGCTCCTGCGCTGTCACATCATCCCTTAGCGTGCCTAAGTCCTTCTCCCAGTCCTCATCGCTCTTATATAGTGTGGCGAGGTCCCACTCGAAGCGGGGATCCATATCCTTCCTGTCCTTTAATTCTGCCATAGTGCCCATCCGCCTTTCTGTCCTGCTGCCTTCATATTGTCATAACTCAGTTAATCCTTATTATAAACCAGTATACGCAGAGCATGAAATTCCCAATTGTCGTTGAATGATGGGCCGTGCAGAATGTTCCGACGACCGGCCGGACT
>DEKA01000049.1:686-9197 GCA_002353635.1 Lachnospiraceae bacterium UBA2734 | reverse complement strand
GGCCGGACTATATTACTGATCCTTATTGTCAGAATCTTCTTTAGTCAAATCATCCAGATCAATTATATCGATCTTACTCTCAGTATTATCTTTTACAGATGCATCACTCTTCTTTTCCTCGCCTGCCGGCAACAGTTCTTCCGCATTGTCACGTGATGTAATAAGTGACGATGCATCTCCATCAGGAGCTGCATCGCGGCGTCCTGTACTGCGCCGCCTGCTCATGAATCCGAATCCGCGCCGCCTTGCTGCCCTCTTCTGCCGCATATCATCAGCCGTCATGAACTTCGGGTGGCGGCGAAGCTTCTCCACGATCATGTAGAACGTGGGCAGGAGAAGAAGCGTCAGAATTGTCGAGGCGAACAGGCCGCCGACGATGACGACCGCCATGCCCTGCATGGATTCCGAATCCTTGGCAAGGCCCATGGCCACCGGCAGCATGGACAGCTCCGTGGTGAGCGTCGTGATCAGGATAGGGCGAAGTCTGTCTTTGCCGGCATGGACGAGCGCGTGCGCGATCTCCTCGCCCTGCGCACGGAACTGATTCGCCGTGTCGACGTAAATGATACCGTTGTTTACGACGATGCCCGCCAGCATGAGAACACCCATGAGGCCGGACATGGAGAGCTTGATGTTCGTTATTTTCAGAAGGAGGACAGAACCGATCAGTGCGAACGGGATACACAACATGATCAGAATCGAGTACACGATCGACTCGAACTGAATTGCCATCACCATGAAAACAAGATAGAACGCGATGATAATAGCCTGTCCGATCGACTTGAACTCATCGTTCATCATGGTCGTCGCCGTGTTGTCCGTAAGCTCTGCGCCGCTGCCGAGATCAAGCGCCGCAATTTTCGGATTGAGGACGTCGGAGATGGCGTCTCTTGTACCCTCAGTCATGGTCGCCGTGACCGTTGCATAATACCTGGCATCCTTTCTCGTGATGGTCGTCGGTGCGGACTCGAGCTCCACATCTGCCATATCCGTCAGCGGAACGCTCTCTCCCTTCGCATTCGTGAAGGTCATCGACGAAACATCGTCCAGTGACTTGTAATAGTCATCCGGGTACTCGACGTGGACCTTGTACTTTTCCTTGTCGACAGTGACTTCCGCAGCGTCTGTGCCGCTCATGTTCGCATAGATGAGTCCGGAGAGCTGCTGTGCCGTAAAGCCTTTGGCGCTCGCCATGACGGGATTGATGTTCACATCGGCCTTCGCGCCGCCCCCGTCGAGGGATGAGGAGACAGAGAGAACGCCGTCCTGCGCCTCCATGGTGCTGCGGACCTTTTCGGCCGCCGCCTGCAGCTCATCCATACTGTCTGCGACAAGATCTTTCTCCAGTGTGTTGGTGCTGGTGAGTGTCGATGTGCCCATGGAGGATCCCGCGCTCACCGTGATCTCTGCGTTGTCCGCAAATCCCTGCAGGTCTGTATTCCACTTGTCGATGATCGACTGGGTCGTCCCCTTGTAATCATCCGACTTGTAGGCGGTCAGTGTGCCCGATGCGGAGGACTGCGCAAGGGTCAGCGTGTATTTGTCCACGTCCTTGTCAGACGACACATACTGTTCCAGCTGCTGCATCGTCTTGTCCATCGTATCCAGATTCAGGTTCGGACGAAAACTCACAGCCACATTGATGACGCCCTCATCCGTCGCGGTGATCAGCTCCGTGCGAAGGGTCGTTGCCAGGAGCATCGTGGCCGCAAAGACAGCGACGGCAATGGCTGTCGCAAGCTTCTTTTTCTTCAGGACTTTTGAGAGGACGCCGCCGTACCAGTCCGCAACCTTCCCAAGCGCCTTTGTGACCGGGTTGTTCTTTCTCTCCACAGGCTTGTAGACAATGAAGAAGAAGGGAACCAGCAGAATGGCAGACAGAAGTGACGCCGTCAGTACGAAAACAATTGTGTAGCCGAGCTGCCCGAACATCTGCCCCGCCATGCCGTTCATGAGCGCCAGCGGAATGTACACGACAACCGTGGTGACCGTTGAGCCGATGATGGAATTCATCACGATCTTCGCGCCCTGGTAGGCGGCCTCCCGGAAGGTCTCTCCGTTCTCCGACTGCCTTCGGAAGCACATCTCGATTACGACGACCGCGTTGTCCGTGATCATGCCGATCGAGAGAACGAGGGCATTCATCGAAACTATGTTCAGCGAAATCCCCGCAAAGCGCATGCACACTATGGCAGCAAGGAGGGAGATCGGCATGGTCGAACCAACGATCATCGATCCCTTGAAATCTCCAAAGAAGATGAAAATAACGGCCATCGACAGCAATACGCCCTCAACCAGCGTCTTGAATACCGAATTGACCATCTTGTTGATCTCGTCGGCGCTGTCGTTGACGATCTCGAAGTGAAGGCCCGGATTGTCCGCTTCAAGAGACTTGATCTGTGCCTTGACCTCTCTCGAGAGCGTGACCGCAGAATCGGACTGCTTCTTTTTCAGAGCTATTGTAATGCTGTCATTCCCGTTGTAGCGGCTCAGCTCTGTCTTGTCCTTTGTCGCATAAGAGACATTCGCCACGTCGCTCAGGTGAATGGTCTGGCCTTTCGCTGTGGTGACAGGCACCTGCTTCAGCTTATCAATATCGTTGTAGCGGACCTCCGACTCCATGTTCAGATACTGATCGCCGTAGTCGACACTGCCGGCCGGCATCGAGTAGTTGACGGCCTGGATGGCGCTGACAACGGACTGGGTGCTGATGCCGTACTGACTCGCATATTCCGGGATCAGCTGCACGCGGATGTAGTTGTCATCTCCGCCGGAGACTGTGACCTGTGCAAGGGCGTCACATCTGCGAAGGGCAGGCTCCACCGTGTCGTTGACCACATTCAGAAGGTTTGAGGTCTGATCATCAGAGGTGACAGAGAGCTGCATGTCGTCCATGGCACTCGTATCAATCTCCATAATCGTCGGCGTCCCCGCATCATCCGGAAGATCGCCTTTGATACCGTCTACGGCCTGCTTGACATCATCATAGGCCTGATCCATATCTGTACCATAGTTGAACTGGATCATGACCATGCCGTAGTTTTCATTGGACTGGGTCGTCGTCTGCTTCATGCCCTGAATGGAGGATACAGCATCTCTGATCTTGTCGATCACCTGCTCATCCACCTCTTCAGGGGACGCGCCGGCGTAGGTCTCCGTGATGACCATCATGGGGATCGAGATGTCGGGCATAAGCTTGAGTGTAATATTCGTGATGGAGAGGAGTCCGAACAGGATCAGCGCAAGAAGGCTGACGATGACGGCCACCGGGCGATTTAAGACGCCCTTTGTCAGTTTATCCATATTATCCTATTCTGTGCCGCGTTTTCCGCACTACCCGGAGGCGGAATCCGTAAAAGCGGTTCCGCTGGCGGGATCTTTTCTGCCTTCCTGTCTGGTCAGTTCGTTGATGCCTCTGTGGAAGCTGTATTATCCTCCGTGCCGGCTGCTCCTGCTGCACTCTTTTTGCTGCTGCGCAGGCTCACCTTCTGTCCGTCCCGGAGCTGGGTGCTGTAGTTCGTGATCACATCACTGTCTGCTGTGAGGCCGTCCGTGATCTCGACCGTATCTCCTTCGGAGAGACCTGTCGTCACCTTGACCTTCTTCGCGGTATCTCCCTGCTTTACATAGACATACGCCTGTGTTCCGTCATAATAGACGCTGTTCACCGGAACAGTGAGAGCGTCCTTTGCCTGCTGCGTCACGGCATCGAGCGTCACCTCAGAGCCCGTCGTGAGATCCACATCCGGATCGCTCGTCCTCGCTTCTATCTTAAAAAGTCCCGTGGAATCATCCACCGTATCGGACACAAGTGTGATCGTCCCTTTATAGGACTGACCGTCCTTCTTCATGGTTGCGGCACTGCCGACAGTCATAGACTTTGCCGTTTTCTCTGCGACATAGAAAACAACCTTGTCCTGTGCATCACTCTCGATCACATACGCCGCCTGCTGTTGAGAGGCCATGTTGTGTGCAGAGACATTCTTTGCCGTGACAGTTCCGCTGACAGGGCTCGTCACCTTTGTGTAATCGAGGGCCAGCTGCGCGCTCGCAACACCTGCCGCTGCCTGATCGACGCCTGCATCTCCCGCGTCAATCTGGGCGCCTGTCGCATTGATATTGGCTTTTCCGGCATCTACAGCAGCGCCCCTTGCCGTCACCTGGGATTCGGAGCCGATGATCTGTGCGCCGGTCGCTGTTTTCGTATACGGCTTTGTGTAGTTCTCATAGTCGCNNGGGAAGCTGCCTCCTGCGCATTGTCGTATGCCGACTGCGCGTTGCTGATTGCGCTGTCTACCGACGATTTTTGGTAGTCAAGCTTCTCTCTCGCACTCTTTGCGGATTCATAGGCGCTGTACGCCTGCTTGAAAGCAGCATCCGCCTGCGACTTTGCCGACTGCGCCTTGGAGAGCGCCTCGCTGTTCGCCTTGATCTGTGCCTCAACATCCGCGATCTGGCTGTTCAGATCATCAATCTGTGCCTGGTTGTCGCTGCTCTGATTGGAGCTGTCAGAAGAATCTTCGGAAGAATCAGAATTGTCATCGGACGACAAACTGTCCGCATCGCTGTCGGAAGAGGAGCTGCTCTGCAGATCGCTCAGCTGGCTTTTCAGATCGCTAAGTTTCGAGGAGAGATCTGATGCAGTGCTCTTTAGCTGATCCACTGCATCTGCCGCTTCGCCTGCTGCATCCTCCGCATCGTCTCTGTTGTCCTTCGCTTTATCCAGCGCATCGTTTGCGTCATCTACATTTTTGTTGTAGGTGTTCAGTGAATCCCTGGCCTGAGCAAGTGCGTTCGCCGCCTGCGTCACATTGGACTTTGCGCTGTCCGTTGCCACCTGCATCTGGTCGCTGGTCGTATCGAGCTGCCCCATTGTCTGTGTCGCCTGCTGCTTCGTTGCTTCGTTCGAAGCCACCTGCGCATCATAGGCCGCCTCTGTCGCCTTCTGATTGGCCTTCTGGGCATCGAGACTTGCTTCCGTCGCCTTCACGCCTGCCTTGGCACTTGCAAGTGCCGCGTTCGCCTGACTGAGCGCAATCTGTGCGGAGGAATCGTCGATCCTGAACAGGAGGTCCCCCGCATTGACGTGGTCACCCACCTCATAATTTGCCTCTTCAACCTCACCTGCAACTTTGGGAATAATATTGACGGTGCTGTCTGCCTCCACTGTCCCGACAAATGTCGCGTGGGAAGAGATTGTCTTCACTTCAGGCTTGGCAATCGAAACACCGATTGCCTCCTGCTCCTGGGTTGATGCATCCGCAGCCGCCTTTTTGCTGCCGCACCCTGTCATCATTCCTGCTGCCAGGGAAATGGCGATGGCCACACTGGCTGCCCTTGTTCTGAAACTTCTCATCATCTGATCCCTCTCTAAAACCTGTTCCCTTTACGTCATCGAATATGTCATTTTGACAATTATTCGATCCGGACTGATATCTTTAATTAACCCCTTCCGAGCTCTCCATCAACCTGTCAAACAGTCCTTCATCCTTCTCCGAATCTGGGATAATGCCCTCCTTCAGTTCATCCCCATGTGCCATGAGCTGCCCGATGTTGCGGTCTATAACGACGGAACATGCATAGAGCTGCATCAGCTTATCCTCCGGTATGCCCGAGATGATAAAGTGCATTGTCTTCACCATCTGCGCATACACTTCATTAGCTGCCTCGGCGCCCTTCGCCGTCAGCTGATAATGCACTACTCTCCTGTCCTTCGCATCTCCGTGACTTGTGACAAGCCCCTTTTGCATCAGCTTCGCCATCATCTTGGAGAGATACCCCTTATTCACGCTCAGATAGCGGCGCATCTCACTGATCGTGTCCATTTTGACGTGCCCAAGGAAGTTCAGCACCATCAGCTCCATCCTGTTCACACCGTATTTCTTCTGCAATGGGGCGCTTAACATCTCTCTCAACTGTTTGATCCGCTCGCCGCGAAGAATCGCCGCCAGATGCGCCATGGTCAGAAAATCCTGCCCGCAGCATTTCTCATTTCCATCGATCTCATCCTGCATGACAGCGGAGGCTTCCGGTATTTCCTGCATATCTTCCTCCTTATTATTCCTTTACAGTCTAATTAGTTTAGTTTAACCGTTTGTTTTCATATTGTTTGTTTTCAAACGATTTGAGAATAAGGCTATACAGTAAAAGTGTCAACCACCAATAATGAGACGCAAGCAAGCTTCCCATCCGAATTTTCGCCTTTTCCAGGGGTGCTGAACAATTCCAAAAAAAGAACTGCCGCACCAGATAAAAAACATATCTGATGCAGCAGTTCTTCTGTCTAAAGATCTATTCCGACCTTGTCTTAAAGTTCGTGATGCCGATCAGGCTGTCGACATCCTGCCCGATGATTGCGGACGCCTTTGCCTTGTAAGTTGCTTCATCGGCCGTGCCCATGGCCTTGTAGTAGTCGTAAGCCGGCTTCTTATTGCCGTTCGGATCGAGCAGACCCTGCGCGATGTTCGACTCCATCTCGTGGCGGTTGTCCGTCTCGCGGTAGAGCATGAACGCGTCGATGTCCGGATAATGCGCCGCCTGCAGATAGCCGTAGACGATGGACGCACACTGCAGATCATCGCCGAAGCTCGAAGTGAAGCCGATCTCAGAGATCGAGATACTTCGCACGTCTCCGCTGGGACTTAAGAATTCCTTCTGGTGCATATAGTCGATCAGAAGATAGAGATTCTGCATTGTGATGTAAGGTGTTTTCAGATCCTTGTGCACCCACTGTGTGAGACCGTACCATGCGTACGGATCATAGAGCGGAGAATCGTAAGGATGGAAGGAGAGGCCCCAGTCGATGTCGCCCTCGCGCTTCATGTAGTAGTTGAAGCGGTCGAGATACTCCTTGGAGAAGAAGCTTCCCGGATTGGACTTTCTGCCCCACTCCTGATCGATAGAGTTGTAGATCCTCGCCGAGCCGTTCTGTGCCTTGATCCCGTTGTAGAAAATGCGGAACGCCTTGTTGTAGGCATTTACGTTCGTGTCAAGATCCGTGGACTGCATGTAATACTGCTCAGTCCTCGCATTGACCTCATTTCCGACGATCCAGTTGTCGACCTGTCCCCATCCATTCTTTCCGTTGTATCTCTGTCCGAGGAAGGCAGCCACAGCCTCAAGGTGCTCGACACCGGCGGAATCTGCCGTGTTGAATGCGTAGTTCGGGCACTCATGGCCGTCTTTTGCGTCAGGATACACAAGATCCGTAGAGAGGGCCTTCTCGGAATTGAGAATATTGAGCGTCACGGACAGGCCCTTCTGTGTCCAAGTCAGAACCGGCCCATCGTAGGCGTGCAGCATCGCCGTATTGAATGCATACCTCTGCCCGTTGTAATCAAAATAAGTTGTCGGCTGTGAGGGATCGGAGGTCTCGCCTACGATATCGCCGAGGTCGATGTTGTAAGTCACCTGGGAAATGCCAAGATCTTCGAGGTGATCATCGTTAATATAAGTAGGATCAGGGAGAAGTCCCTTGATTCCCCTTGTATCAAGGCGCACTGCCCTCACCTTGGCAGCTGCCTCAGGATTGGTGATGTAATGCTCATTGCTGACCTGCTCATAGCCGCTTCCGCGCTTTACAGCAACAAGGAACTTGCGGCTAAGGTTCGAATCCTTTGTGTCGTAGTCGAGGTCAAAGGTGATGTCCGCGCTCTTTCCGATCTTTGCCTTCCCCACAATATTGCCGGTCGGACCGTCCTCGCACACCTCGTCGGAGAAGAGATAATATATGCCATCGTCGCTCTGCGGAAGCGCGCTCGCCGTGACCTTACACTCCACCTTGTCGCCGGAGATCAGGCAGGAGCTGATGGCAACCGTTCTCCCTGCCGCCTGCACCTGCGTTCCGCCTGCAAGATACGCGCCGGCCAGCACCAGCACTCCCGCCAGCGCCGCCCCCGCACCTTTCCAGAAACCCTTTCTCATCTTTACGTCCTCCTCATCAATATTAACATTGTATATCATGCAATCCCAAAATCAAACAGACTGAACTGGTTGCTGTCCGGCAGATCCCCAAGGATTCCCATCTCGCTCATCTTATCAATGATCGTCTGCGAGAGCTTGCCTCTCTGCCGCACATCGTCCTTCGAGACGAACGGTCCGTGCTTGCAGGCCTCCTCCAGGGCATCCGCCGCACTCGCGCCCATGCCGTGGATCGACATGTACGAAGGCATCAGCTTGTCTCCCCAGATCGTGAAGGCTCTCGCCTTCGCCTTGCCCAGCTCAATCGGCACGAATTCGATGCCGCGGGCGTACATCTCCCGCACAACCAGACAGTCGTCATAGGCGTCCTGCTCAGCCGCGGTCAGATCAGCCTTTCTCGCCTCGAAGTCCGCCATCACCTCCAGCAGATGATCCTTTCCCTGCGCCATGAGCTCATAGTCAAAGGCCTTCGCGCGAATGGAGTAATACGCCGCATAGTAGGCAAGGGGCTTATGCACCTTGAACCACGCGATGCGCAGCGCCATGCAGACATAGGCAGCCGCGTGGCCCTTCGGGAACATGTACTTGATC
>DEKA01000049.1:0-660 GCA_002353635.1 Lachnospiraceae bacterium UBA2734 | reverse complement strand
TCCTTGACCTTGCCCGCGGCGACCTTTCCCTTTCGAACGCGCTCCATAATCGTGAAGCTCTCCGACGGGTCCAATCCCTTATTGATCAGATAAATCATGATGTCATCGCGGCAGCCGATACACGTCGCAATCGTGCAGTACCCTTTTGCGATGACCTCCTGCGCATTGCCTAGCCACACATCCGTTCCGTGCGAGAGACCGGAAATCTTGATCAGCTCTGACAGGCTCGTGGGCTTCNNTCGAGCATGCCCATGACGAACTTCGTGCCGAACTCGGGAACGCCGAGCGTGCCGACCTTGATGCCGCCGTCCTGCTCGGGCGTAATCCCAAGCGGCGCCGTCGACGTGAACAGTCCGAGGACGCCCTTGTCATCCAGAGGTATCGTCAGAGGGTCAATCCCCGTGAGATCCTGCAGCATACGGATAATCGTCGGATCATCGTGTCCCAGAATATCGAGCTTGAGCAGGTTGTGGTCGATCGAATGATAGTCGAAGTGCGTCGTAACGATATCCGTCGTCATGTCGTTTGCGGGATGCTGAACAGGCGTAAATGTGTTGATGTCCTCACCCACAGGCAGAACGACGATACCACCGGGATGCTGGCCTGTACTCCTTCGAACCCCCGTGCAGCCGGCCGCGAGCCGCTCCATCTCGCACGGTC
>DEKA01000048.1:37569-45561 GCA_002353635.1 Lachnospiraceae bacterium UBA2734 | reverse complement strand
CACAGAACTGTCTGGATATCCTTAGGGAGATCAAGGATGTGGCCTTTGCCACGGTGGATGACGAGGGAAAGCCGGAGAACCGGATTATCGACGTGATGATTGTAGAGCAGAACAAGCTGTATTTCTGCACCGGACGCGGAAAAGATTTTTATCGTCAGCTCATGACACACCCGGACGTTGCCGTTACCGGCCTCAACAAGGATTTTCAAATGGTCCGGCTGTCGGGAAAGGCGGAAAAACTTGCAGATCAGAAACACTGGATTGACCGGATCTTTCAGGAAAATCCGATGATGAATGACGTGTATCCGGGAGAAAGCCGCTATATTCTGGAACCGTTCTGCATTCAGCAGCAGGCACACTGGAATTCTTTGATCTCGGAAAAAGCCCGATTTATAGGGAAAGCTTCGTGTTTGGCAGTGCGGAGGCTTCGAGAGAAGCACCGCAGAATACGGGAAAAAAGGCACAAATTTGTCATGCGCCGCGTGAAAAAGGTTTTCTGATTACCGATGTCTGCATCGGCTGTGGAAAGTGTATGCGCGGCTGTCCGCAGCAATGCATTGCGAAGGGAACACCATTCCTGATCCATCAGGAGAACTGCCTCCATTGCGGACTCTGTTTCGAGAACTGCCCGGTTCAGGCAATTGTAAGGAGAGGAGCATAAGATGCTGAAGGATGTATGGATCTTACTGACCACCAAATGGGACTTTTTCGGAAAACTGCTCCTTGAACATATCGAGATTTCGATCGCAGCAATTCTGATTGCCATTGTGTTCGGCGGACTTGTTGGCATCCTGATCAGTGAGTATCAGAAGAGCGCGAAGCCGACACTTGGCGTCATTAACTTTTTATATACCATCCCCTCGATTTCGATGCTGGGCTTTCTGATCCCTTTTTCCGGAATCGGCAATGCGACGGCAGTAATCGCACTGACCATCTATGCATTGCTCCCGATGGTGCGGAATACTTATACAGGCATGACCAACGTGGATCCTGCAATTCTGGAAGCAGCGAAGGGCATGGGCAGCACAAAGAAACAGATTCTGTTTCGTGTGCAGCTTCCACTGGCGATGCCGGTGATCCTTTCCGGTATCCGGAACATGGTCACCATGACAATCGCCCTTGCCGGTATTGCCTCCTTTATCGGTGCTGGCGGTCTTGGCGTCGCGATCTACCGCGGCATTACCACCAATAATGCGGCAATGACGATCGCGGGCAGCCTTCTGATTGCCATTCTGGCCCTTGTTGTGGATTTTCTGCTTGGTTTTGTGGAAAAGCGGATGAAACTGCATGGAAAAAAGGTCAAAAAACAGAACCGGATCATGGCTGTGACAGTTCTGGTTCTGATTATCTGCCTGATTGTCGGCATGGCATTTCCACGCAGGAGCAATAAGGTGATTCATCTGGCTACGAAGCCGATGACCGAGCAGTACATCCTCGGAGAGATGTTGAAAACGGTAATTGAACAGGATACGGGTCTGACCGTAGACCTGACACAGGGTGTCGGCGGTGGTACATCGAACATCGAGCCTGCCATGGAGAGCGGGGAATTTGATCTCTATCCGGAGTACACCGGGACCGGCTGGAACATGGTTTTGAAACGGGACAGCCTGTATTCGGAGGATCAGTTCGGGGAACTGCAGAAGGAATATCAGGACAGGCTGGGTCTTACCTGGGATGTGATGCTGGGCTTCAATGATACTTACGGTATAGCTGTCCGGAAAGAGATCGCGGACAAGTATGGACTGAAAACATATTCTGACCTGCAGAAAGTTAACGGAAAACTGGACTTTGGCGCGGAGTACGATTTCTTTGAACGGCAGGATGGTTATGACAAGCTCTGCAGCACCTACGGACTCAGTTTTAAATCGACCAGCGACATGGACATGGGGCTGAAATATCAGGCAATGAACAGCGGAAAGATTGATATCATGCCGGTGAATACGACAGACGGACAGCTCTCTCAGGCGGATGTCACTGTGCTTGAAGACGACAAGCAGATGTATCCGTCCTATCAGTGCGGGATCGTCGTTCGCCAGGAGATCCTTGACAAGTATCCGGAGCTTCAGACAGCACTTCAGAAATTTGACAAAATCCTGACGGAAGCTGATATGCAGGAAATGAATTATGAGGTAGAAACGGAAAAGAAGGAGCCTGCGGACGTGGCGAAGGCATTTCTGATGGAGAAAGGGCTGGTGAAATAGAAATGGATACAGCAATTGAGTTCCGGCATATCCGGAAATCGTACGGAGATACAGTTGTTATCCCGGATTTAAATCTTGAAATCGGCAAAGGCGAATTTGTCACCATCATCGGTTCCTCCGGATGCGGCAAAACAACGGCGCTGAAAATGATCAATGGCCTGATTCAGCCGACTGGCGGCGACATTCTGATCGATGGGGAAAATATCCGGAACAAGGATCTGATTGCGCTGCGCCGCGGAATCGGATATGCGATTCAGGGTAGTGTGCTTTTCCCGAATATGACCGTGGAGCAGAATATCTCCTATGTTCCAAGCCTCTTGAATAAGAAGGATAAGGAAAGGACAGAAAAGGCAGTGGACAAATGGATGCAGATCATCGGACTGGATCCGTCTATGAAGGAACGCTACCCCTCGGAGCTTTCCGGCGGACAGCAGCAGAGGGTCGGGATTGCCAGAGCGCTTGCGGCCTCTCCGGATATCCTGCTTATGGATGAGCCCTTTGGTGCGGTGGACGCAATCACAAGGGAACAGCTTCAGAATGAACTGAAAGAGATTCATAAGAAGACCGGAATCACAATTCTGTTTGTCACGCATGACATCGAAGAGGCATTGAAACTCGGCACAAAGGTACTGGTGATGGATCACGGAGAAATCCAGCAGTACGGGACGCCAAAGGAATTGCTTCAGAATCCGGCGACAGACTTTGTGAGGAAGCTGGTCGTAAGACAGCGCAGGATGTGCTTCCTTCCGGAGGGGAAACTGAAGGACTGCGAGTACTGCGGCGCGGCATGCGGAGAAGCCGCGGTCTGAGAGGAGCACGGATGTATTTTTTTACCGGGAAATTTTATATCGTCGTGAATAAAGACCCAGATACGGAACATCTGATGGTGGCATAGATGGAAAGACCTGAATGACGAGACAGTCTTAATTTTCAGCGCAGGTGGCCTCCTTCTGTGGGGGTTATTCAGATGAATCTGTTCCCGGTGATGAAGCGGGGCGCCCAGGTATCCAGATATTTCCCCGTTCCGGTGAAGGCGGAATACTGTCAGTCCTGTGGTCTAATGAATGAACTTATTATGTGAATAAGAATCCTGAGGCTGAGGACCATGTATTTGCATGGCTTTCGGCCTCTTTTTTTGTTCTCCCGAAAACCAAATGACAAAAAATTGAAAAAAAGCAGGAGAAGCTCTTATTAGTTCAGGCAAATTGTGTTATTCTGAGTGCTAACGGTGATGTTCCGCATAGTTGTGGGTAGGGAAGACGAATCATGGAGCACGGAGAAGAATTTTCCGTGTTTTATTTTTTACAAAGAATCGCCGGGCGTCTCTCTCAAACTGGACGCATATGCGGAAAAATTTACGCGTTGACATGCGGGTGGTTCAGTGTATGACGGTTCGGAATATGACGTTGTTTTCCTGATCATGCAGAATCAGCAGCAGGCTGGAATGCTGGCCGTCATGATGTGAGTGATGAGTAAAACAAAATGAGGAGAGTGCCCATTCGGGCATTTCTTCCGCGGATGCCGCAAAAACGCGGCACGGGGGATAAGATGACAAGAAAGAGTTTAACCAGGATCATGGCAGTTCTGACTGCCGGCGTGATGATGGCGACGAACATCTATGCCGCGTCGATTCCCGTTCGGGCAGATTCTGTGGAAGAAGCGGAGACCGGGCAGAGTACGTCGGAGACGGCTGACGAGGAAGCGGCAAAGGACACTCCGGCGGACACAGATGCTGAGGAAAACGAGGATCAGCCCGCAGGTGTAACGAAAGACGGGACAGAGGATGCAGTCGCTGACGATCAGAGCGATGATCTGCATGAAGAAGATGCATCAGAGGATGAACAAAGTGGCGCAGACATCACTGCGCCTTCTGCTGATGCGCAGATACAGCCGATGGCATCCGGAACAGCGGATCAGACACAGACAGACAGTACAGCTCAGGGCGAGACACAGACGCAGAGCTCTCTGGCTCCCGCTTCAACAACAGTGCAGACAACGGAAGATGCCATGACGGCAGCACCGGCACGCTCTCTTTTGACAGCAGATGAGACGGGAATACAGATTCAGTATAATGAGAAAACGACAATTCATTCCATTACGGATGGAGATGACACTCTGATTCTGTACTGTATGAACAATGAGCTGCACTGGCCTCATACGACCCCTACGATATCTGCCGTTCCAACTTACAGCAAGACAACGCTGGAGCAATTCTGCGCGGATAACCACGTGGAAGACAGCAAGGACTTGGCAGCAAAACTTAAGGCGCTTCTGTATGCCGGCTATCCGTACAATGGATTCGGGCAGTATCAGATTGTTGATACGACAGCAGACGAACTTACAGAGGAAGAGTACAACGTACTTCTGACGCCTCCGCAGTATCTTAGAGATGACTTCCCGGAGAGCCTGGGGACAACGGTCTTTACACTGGAGAATTCAATGCCAGGGACTGAAAATTATAAGAAGCTCGTTGCGTTCTCCCAGGAAACATACACCTTGTATTTAAGTGGGGCAACAACTTCTTCAGGTCTGACGTATTCACAGGTTAAAAACACAGACTTCTGGAAGGCCGTGTACAGCCTGGTTAATTTTGGGACAGACGCAAAGGAGTTTTACAACGCAACATTTGTGAGCGGCTATTATGTAACGGACGAGCAGGCATATGCTTCCACGCGCGATGCTGTGTGGAACCTTCTGTATACGTCCGGCGTACCCTATAACAACTTAGAGAATACGGAGGGGCTGACCGGAAGACTTAAGGATGCGGCAGACAGCGGCAGTTATACCATTCTTGATTCGGAGCCAACCAGCGATAAAATTTCCCTGGATGGAGACCTGTCCTTTTATTACAACGAGACAGATGGCAAATGGCATACCTGGCCTATTACCATCTCGGTTCCGGACAACTACAACACAAACTTCACGCTTGTCCTTCCGGAGGGAGTGCGGGAAGAAAGTGATCAGACACAGATCAATAAAACCGGAAGCTTCAGTCTGGTGGCAGATGATCCGGCCACTTTCACGGAAATTCGGCTGACTGCCACGATGCCCTGGATGGTAGGAGACCTGAGGGTCTATAAACCCGCCGCGATGGAAGCGGATGACGGAAAAGGATTCCAGAACATGATTGGTGCACTTATCCGCACCACTGAGATTTCCAGGACCTTCCGGATTAAAAAAATGAAAGACAGCACATCTGTTACCGTGACGAAAGCCTGGGAGGATGAGAATAACAAGGATGGCATCCGGCCGGCAAGCATTCAGGTCCAGCTCCTGGCAGACGGGAAGCCCATCGGTGATGCTGTGACGCTGAGCGAAGAAAACGGATGGAATACTGTCTGGAAGGAGCCTGCTGAAAACGAAAACGGAAAAGAGGTTGTCTACACGGTAGAAGAGGTGGATGTGCCGGAGGGATACACGGTTACCTGCTCGGGAGACGAGGAGCACGGATTCGTTCTGACCAATCAGCATACACCGGAAACAGAGGACACAACGATACCGACGACAGGGACATCGTCTGAGGAGACGCCGGAGAACCCGACAACGCCGGAGACAGTGACGGAGACGCCCCCGACGACCACACCGCAGACTCCGGACGTCGAGAATCCGCAGACGACAGCATCGCAGACTCCGGACGTCGAGAATCCGCAGACGACAGCATCGCAGACTCCAGACGTCCAGAACCCGCAGACGACCACATCAGTCTTGGCGACAAGCGCAAAGGATGGCGTACCTCCAACGGCAAAGGAGAATGTTCCTTCCACTGGGGATACCTCACATATAGGGCTGTTCGGACTGATCATGGTGGTCAGTGCCGGAGCGGCCGTGGCAATTCTGCTCTTAAGAAGAAAGAACAGAGCACCGAAGTGATGCAGAAAAAGAATAAACCGGAATTGTTCACCAGCTAATGGTGAATGATTCCGGTTTGTTTTTCCCTGCAGCAATTCGAAAATAATCTGCAGGGGTGAATTCAATATACCGCGGGAGAGGATGATGCGAATGGAGAAATGGATTATGCCTGTCTCTTTCGGGGGCTGCTTTTTATTTTACCGATAAGTGTTCTGACGCCCACCGTAATAAAGGAGATCAGGCCGCAGAAGATGCAGAAGAAGCCTATCGGTATCAGAAAGAAATTCTCATGCAGTACGCCCTCCGCATTGATATATTCTACGGACAGCCCCTTTACCACCAGCAGAATTATGCCGATCAGTAATAAAAATACTGCGATCACAGTTGCGCCCGTATAATAGTGTAAATTCAATAATTCAAAAGGGCCAAAGGCTCAGCCTTCAGGTATAATGAGAATCACGACATTCAATATAGTACCGCGTAAAAAAACATCTCGGAGTAATCACTGTATTTCCTATAACAGAAGCCTCGTCTTATTTCGATATTCTTATCACATGTCTCGTGTGCGGCAGGTATTCTACATGCACAGTCCTGCATTCCCACTTGGAAAGTCTCTTATAATAAGTGGAACCGTTAATAATGAATTTGTAAGCTCCTTTGTTTATATCCGGAGCCCCATTCAAATAGTGGAACGACGAATAGTCTAAATTAAACTCAAGAGATATCCTGGTCAGGTTTTCCTGCGCAGGGTGAACAAGATAAGGAAGATCAAGCACTGGTTTGCACATCAGCAGGAAGACAAGGATAATCATCCCGATCAGATATAATCGGCGGAGCAGGGATACTCCATTATATTTTGTATTGAAAGCTGTTGCCGTCGTTCTTACAAATTACAACCAGAAATCTAACAGTCAGGAAGTAAGTCTGCAAATTTATGCTGTTAGTAGAAACTAAGTGCCTGGAAAATCCCGGAAACTTGTTGACAAAATAGGTGAAATAAAATACCTTACAACAAGAAAGGCGCATTGTAATTCCGGGAGGAGAGAAAATACATGAACGCACAGAACTGTCTGGATATCCTTCGGTAGATTAAGAATGTGGTTCCTTCCGGAAGAGAAACTGAAGGACTGCGAGTTCTGCGGCGCGGCGTGTGGAGCAGTCGCAGGCTGAGACGGCGGAAATCGCAGTGAACACGGTAAGAGGATGGCTTGACGCACATCCGGAGACCTCAGTGTGCCAAGTTATTTTCAATGTGTTTAAGGAAAGCGACCGGGAGATATATCGCGAAATCCTATACCCGTCGGGTACAAATGTCCGGACGGGGCAAGATCAAAAGTGATGTAATGTACGACAGAGGGACAGTTTTATGCAGATAGCAACGAAATTTGCGAAAGCGGGAGAAGTTTCATGCAGGTATCAACTAAATTTACGATAGCGATTCACATCCTGGCGGCGGTGGAGTATTTTGGCAAGGAGGATAAGGTGACCAGTGATTTCCTTGCATCAAGTATAGGGAGCAACCCGGTGATTATCCGGAACCTTATGTCTGACCTCAGGAATGCCGGACTGATTGCAATCAAGAGGGGGCCGGGCGGTATCACCATCAACAGACCGCTGGATCAGATCACGTTTTATGACGTTTATGAGGCTGTGGAGAAGAACAAGGAAGATCTCTTTCATTTCCATGAGAATCCGAATCCTCTCTGTCCGGTCGGCCGGAATATCCACGCCGCGCTGTATGACAAATTGCTGGATGTGCAGAAAGATTTTGAAGAGAGCCTGAAAAAGCACAAGCTCAGTGATGTGATCTCTGATCTTTACAAAGAGATAGAGAAGGCAGGAGGAATGAGTGTAACCGAAAGCTGCGCGGATTTTAATGGAAAACCTTCGTCGGATCATGATTTACAGCTTCTGATCTGTGCTGAAAAGAAGTAATGATAAA
>DEKA01000048.1:0-37564 GCA_002353635.1 Lachnospiraceae bacterium UBA2734 | reverse complement strand
GTCATCAATGCCTGCTGAGAAGCGCATCCGCTTCTGACGCGGAAGAGATTCTGGTAAACTTCAACAAAACACATGGAGAGACGGAATATCTGCTGTCATACCCGGATGAAAAGAATTTCACTGTCGGCGAGGAAGCTGATTTTCTTCAGAACAAGGAATGCAGTCCTTCTGAAGCAGAAATCTGTGCCATCGTTGATGGCAGAATCGTCGGCACGGCGGGGGTAGATGCAATTGGGTTGAGAGAAAAAATCAGGCACCGCGCGTCGTGCGGGATCAGTATAGAAAAGGACTACTGGGGACTTGGAATTGGCAGGGCATTGATGACCGCGTGCATCGAATGTGCGAAACAGGCGGGATACAGCCAACTTGAACTGGAAGCGGTATCTGACAACGAGCGGGCAATTGGACTGTACAGAAGTCTTGGTTTCCTTGAATATGGACACAACCCCAGAGGATTCAGGACAAGAGATTCCTGGTGGCAGGAGTTGGTACTGATGCGCCTGGAACTGGACTGATTCAGATGCCTTTTTCTAGACATTGGATCATGCATGTTGAGGCGGNNAGGAGGGGCTTCCCCTCCTGCGGTGGCAACGAAAGAATATATCACCGGGGTGATGTGTTTCTGGCCTATTTTGGCAATCCGTTTGGATCAGAACAGGGAGGACTCAGACCTGTCGTGATCATGCAAAACGATTGGGGATGTGTATATTCTCCAACGGTTACCATGGTGCCGTTAACCTCAAATCTGAAGAAAGTGCATCTTGCATCACACTATGTGCTGCAGGATGCTTTTTTTGGATCATGCATGTTGAGGCGGTCCTGCGCATACGCTGATTTGAAAATAAAACCTGAAGTATTTGCTTTCCGGGCAGATACTTCAGGCTTGTTTCTTATAGATATACAATCAGCAGGATTTTTGAATCCGACTCATAGATCTATAAATCAATATCCATAAGCCAATGCACCGCCATCTACGGCATAGTCCTGACCGTTGATGTATTTTCCGTGGGGACCAATCAGAAAAGCGGCCAGCGCACCAAGGTCTTTGGTATCGCCGAAGTCGTGCACAGGGATTCTATTGAGAATCTGCTGCCGGCGCTTTGCATCCATTACATCATCGAGCATCTTGGAGTGGAACCATCCAGGGGCAATTGAGTTGACACAAATATTGTCGTTAGCCCACTCAATGGCAAGACCTCTGGTCATACCGCATACGGCGGCCTTGCTGGTGCAGTAGGGAACGACGAGAGTAAAGCCAAGGTGCGCACTCATGCTCGAAATATTGATAATGCGGCCTTTATTAGGACTCTTTTTCAGATATGGATAAAGAATCTGCGACATGATAAATGCGCATTTTACGTTTGTGTTGAGGACTCTGTCGAATTCTTCTCCAGTTACATCCTGTGCCAGTTTCTTGCATGTAGCGCCGGCGTTGTTCACCAGAAAATCCAGATGTCCGCCATGCCGCTCGCTCAGTTCTTCGGCGAGCTTCTTCATTGCCTCTTTATCAGAGATGTCTCCTTTGATATGTACTGTGCCTGCAGCGCTTTCCGGATACCCCTCCTTCACATGCCCTGTTCTCGAGATAATATATACTGTAGCTCCTTCTCCAGCGAGGGCGTTGGCAATATCAAGTCCAATTCCGCTGGATCCGCCGGTGACGATGCCTGCATAACCTGTTAATGTTCCCATAATTACCTCCTATTCTTATCGACACCTTACGTGTCATCATTTTTCTCTTAACTGAATATTCCGGTGCGCCGAAGGCACTTGTCCGGTGAATTTGACAGCACCATTCCGGATACAGACACGATCATGTAGCCGCTGCTCTCATTTCCAGAATACTGCTGCTCTGTGTCGGGACTGACGCTGAAAAATGATCTGTAATCTTCATCTTAACTGTCTGCTAATCGATATCCCTGTTTTGGTCAAATAACGAACCAGTTGTAGTATCATAAGTTCAGCCGCAGCACCTATCTGACGGCAGGAAGGCCAGGAAACTGTCATGGAGAATAAAATCACCATCCGCGATGTCGCTGAAAAAGCCGGCGTCAGCATCAGCTCCGTCCACATTGCATTGAATGGCAAAAAAGGTGTAAGTGAGGAGACCAGACAGCATATCTGTGAGGTCGCAAAGGAACTGGGCTATCATCCTAATGAATACGCATCCTCTCTGAAGCGTAAACATCAGAATATCCTGATTATGCTTCCTGGCGAAGAGGGCAATAACAAATATTTCTTTCCCCCTATGTGGCAAGGTATCCATGATTACATCAAAGGTCATTATGCGAATCTGGGCTTTGCAGAGCTTCCTTTTGCCGATATTGAGTCAGACCGTCAAAGGGCAGCGGAGAAAGCACATCAGCTGATCAAAGAGGAGCGGATAGATGGCATCCTGACAGCGGGACACGTTGATCTCCTTCCTGTTCATGATCAGGATATACTGCGCACGAGGCACATTCCAGTTGTATATGTGAACTCCGAACCGGACACGAAGGATTATCTGTGCTGTGTGGAGTCCTATTATGATGCAATAGGACGCACAATGGCGGAGCTCATTACTGGGCATATCGAGCCGTATGGCAGTATCTTTCTCCTTGCCGGCAATCCCCGCTATAAATCCCACTCGCGCATCGTAGATGGATTTGATGCCTACCTGAATGAGAACAACATCACCAACATGGTCTATAAGGACTATTCCTGGTCCATCGACAATGCCAATTATGTTCATATCCTTCGGGAGGTGATGCGCCCCGATATCGCTGCCTGTGCGGCAGTGTATTCTCAGGGCACCATTCTTCTTGGAAAAGCTCTCGAGGAATCCGGAAAGACTGATCTCTTTGCAGTTGGTTCGGATCTGTCATCGGAAACAGTAGATCGGGTTCGACGCAAAGTTTTCAATAATGTCATTCAAAAGAATCCATATGCCCAAGGTTATCTTGGCATCCGGATCCTTGCTGAATATCTTGTCAGCGGGAAGGAACCGGATGCACAACAGATCTATGTCGGTGCTGATGTCGTATTTCGTAGCAATCTTTCACTCTACGAAAAAGCAGATTATGGCCAGATGTTTTTTTACTGATGCTGATTGAGCATTTACAGGGACTTACTAATAGGTGATGCTAAGCCTTTCTTTTTCTGCTGTCTCCGTAGCACAAGGAATATTGCCGTTGATATTCTTTATTTCGCCTCCTGACACACGTAGTGGCGGCAGGCTTTCTTGATCAGGTCCCAGTCAAGTTCAACACCGACACCGGGCTTGTCGGGAACATGGATGATGCCGTTATCATCGATCGGCAGATCACCCAGCATAGGCAGGCGATAATTGTCCTCCGGTACAAAATACTCAAAATACTTGCAGTTGCTGATCGCACAGCTGACATGAAGATTAGCCATATCCATATAATTCATTGTGGTTGTATGGATTTCCACATTGAGCCCAAAAGCCTCGGCCAGATGAGCGATCTTCAGCGTTCCGGTAATGCCGTCTTTCCAGGAGACATCAGCGCGGACTATGTCGGCAGCGTGCTGGTTGATCACCTGTGCGACACCCCAGTGACAGCCTCTTGTCGTTTCGGTGGCTGCAATTGGAATATCGAGAATTCTGCAGAGTTCTGTATATTTGTACAACTCAAAATCACGGAAAGGCTCTTCAAACCACTCGAAGTGCAGGCGTTCAAGCTGACGCCCGACCATGACTGCCTCATCAAGAGTGTAATTGCCGACAGGATCAGTCATCAGTGTATAATCGTCGCCAACGGCATCCCGTACAGCCTGATGCACTTTCATATCAAATGAGGCGGGTCCGCTTGGGTGCATTTTGTAGCCTTTGATTCCTCTCTCTTTATAATAGAGAGCTTCTTTCACATAATCATCGACGCCTGGCAGGAAATTGGAACTTGCATAAACAGGCAGGCTGTTGCGGTATGCTCCTATATATTTATACAGAGGAAGGTTTGCTTCTTTTGCACAAATATCCCAAAGAGCTACATCAATAGGACCCGGGAGGAAAACTGGGAAAAAGGCTTCATGCCTGTCAATAACCCAGAGTTCCTGGAAAATAGCTTCCCGGTCATGCGGATCTCTTCCCAGGACCACCGGTGCGATTGTCTCATTCAGGTATGACTCGGAAACAGCACCGCTTCTTGCCGCCATGCAGGTGGCGATTCCTTCGATTCCGGTGTCCGTAGTCAGTTTGATCACGAGAACATCCCAGCCCATCTTGGCGCCGCCTCTTCGCTTTTCATCAAAGAGGCATTTTCCTCTTTCTACCCACCAGCTCTCAAATTTACTGACGATCATTCTGTCCTCCGTTGCAGGTTCTCTCTGCCTTGTTCAGGATATTTCACTGACAGAAGATGTTTCGGCTATTGGAAAACCCCGCTCATGCTTCGCAGTGAAATGCCATACAAAACGTTTTAGTAAAGTATAGCAGAAATCCCCTCAAAACAATTCAAAAATAGTATGCAGTGGTATTTAATCCATGATTTAGACAAATTAAGAAGGATATCAAAGGACAAAACACACAAATAATTGAACTAAAACGACTAAAATAGTGTGAAGATGTTGACTCACATTTAGCTTAAAGGTAATATGTTCTCATGATAACAAAAACGTTTTATTATTGAATGTGACAATAAAACAAGAAAAATTAAATATGCTATATTGCATATTTGAAGGCATTCAATAACAAGGAGGGTTCAAAAATGAGGAAAAAGGTTTTAGCAGGGGTAATGGCTGCACTGATGGCGGCATCGCTGGCAGCATGCGGTAGCTCATCAGGAACTTCACAGTCCACGAGCCAGTCTTCTGGTGCCAGCAGTTCAACTGCGACGGCTGCCAGCACACAGACAGCAGAGGCGGCAGCACCCTCGACATCTTCATCGGGCAGCAATATTGTTCTTCGCTGGTCTGAAGTAAACGGCGATGACTACGGAGCAACAGTTGGTGCCAAGGAATTCGTTAAACAGATCAATGACCTTTCCGGCGGACAGATCACTGTACAGCTCTACGAGAATGGAACGCTCGGCGATGAGAAGACCTCAATGCAGGGCATCCAGATGGGCACGCTCGATATTTTCCGTGGCAATGCCTCGTCTCTTTCCAACTATGGTGCACCTACTATTTCCCTTACCGGACTTCCCTACATGTTTAAAGACATGGATCAGTTCAATGAGATGGCGACATCCAATCTTGGCCAGGAACTGCTGGATTCTGTGGACAAGGATGACTGCGGATATATTGCTCTTGGATGGATGGTTGAAGGACCCAGATCTCTCTTCCTCACAAAGGATGCGTATGACAAACTTGGAAAGCCCTCAGAATTCACACTGGATATGATGAAGGGCCTCAAGATCCGTGTTCCTGAGACAGATCTGATGGTGAATACGATGAAAGCGCTCGGCGCATCAGCTACACCTATCGCTTATTCTGAACTTTATACCTCTCTTCAGTCGGGTGTTGTAGATGGTGCAGAGAATGGCGTAACATCTTATCTCTCCAATTCTTATAACGAGGTTGCTCCGTATTTCATTCCCGATGCACACACATTTGGCTGCGGTGTCATCCTTATGAATAAGGATAAGTGGAACTCTCTCACAGAAGAGCAGCAGGGCTGGATGAAGCAGGCCGCAGATGCAGCATCCAAGGCATGCTATGAGTACAACCAGAAGCAGGAGCAGGACGCATTTGATTCTTTCAAGGATAAGGGCGTGACGGAGATCGAGGTTTCTGATCTTGATAAGTGGCAGAACGCATGCCAGAGCGTATATGATTCCTATCCGTCTGATCAGCAGGAGATGATCAAAAAGCTCCAGAGCGGAGATTATAACTAAAATTGGTCAATCTTACACTGCAGTGACAGCTTTAGTCCTGACACCTGATGATGCAACAACAAATACAGCTGCGAAGTGAGCAGCAGGGGGTGCTGTGATTATATACGCAGCGCCCCCTTTTTATTGGAGGGCCTATGGATAAATTTATTGATTTCTGGAAACCGATCGACAAGGCGATCTTTAAAACAATCGAGTATGCCTGTGCAGCCATGTTGGGTGCCTTGATTGCGATCGTTTTCTACATTTTTATTGGCCGTTATGTCCTGCACAATTCTCCTATGTGGGGCGAGCCTCTATCTCTTTTCTTGCTGACATGGATGAGTATTCTTGGATCTTCCCTGGTTCTGCGGACGGATGAGCATCTGAAAGTAACGATGTTTGATGAAAAGATGTCCAAAGGAGCCCTTTTTGCTACAGATATACTTGCAACGATTTGCGTGCTGGCATTTGCTGTTTTCATGATTATTTACGGCATTCAGCTGATGATCCAGTCAAGAACTAACACGATGGCAGGTATTAACATCCGGTATGCCTATATGTATCTCTCCCTTCCGGTTACCGGTGTTGCCTATATCTTTGCATTGATCACACAGTGGACGAGGAGGCTTGAAAAGAAATGAGTACGACAGCAATTGCAACAGCATTATTAATGATCGTCTTTATCGGCCTGATCTTTCTGCGCGTGCCGATCGTCTACGCCATTGGCGTAGCGTCACTGGTTGACTTTATTTATCTTGGCATCAATCCGATGCAGATGGCACTGAAATTTGTGTCAAATCTGAATTCCTATACATTACTCGCCGTTCCCTTCTTTATTACTATGGGCGAATTGATGAGTTCCGGCGGCGTTACGGACAAGCTGATCGACTTCTCTAAGGAACTGGTCGGTTGGGTGCGCGGCGGTGCCGCCATGGTCAACGTAGTTGCATCTTTTTTCTTCGGCGGCATTTCCGGATCATCCTCCGCTGACTGTGCCTCTCTTGGACCCATTGAGATCAAGATGATGGAGGAGCAGGGATACGACAGACCGTTCTCTACTGCACTGACAATGGCATCTTCTGTCGAAGGAATTCTGGTTCCTCCGTCACAGAACATGGTCATCTATACACTGGCAGCTGCAGGTGTAACAACGGTATCGATTGGACAGCTCTTTGTAGCAGGCTATATTCCCGGTGCTGTCTTATCCATTGTTCTGATGATTTATTCCTGGTACTACTCAAAGAAGCATGACATTCCTGTGACTGGAAGATTCAGTCCGAAGGCGTGCGGCAAATCCTTCCTTAATGCGATTTGGGGCCTTCTCGCAGTGCTCATCGTTGTTGTCGGCGTTATTGCCGGTGTCTTCACTACAACAGAGTCAGCTGCAGTAGCTGTTGTCTGGTCCCTGATTGTCGGCGCATTTATTTACAAGGGATTCAAGATTCGTGAGATCCCCGCGATCTTCAATAGAGTTACATTGATGCTGGGCAAGGTGCTGATTCTGATCGGTGTATCCGGTGCATTCACTTACCTCCTGACTTACCTTCAGATTCCGACCATGGTGACTTCTGCACTGTTCAGCATTACTTCTAATAAGATCGCTATTCTGCTCATGCTGAATGTTCTGATGCTGATCCTTGGCTGCTTTATTGAGATGGCGTGCCTGATTCTGATGCTGACACCCGTCATTCTTCCGATTTGGATGCAGCTGGGGCTTTCTCCGATTCAGCTGGGTGTTGTAATGGTGCTGAATCTTGGTATTGGACTTCTCACACCGCCTGTTGGATCTACACTGTTTATTGGATCAGCTATTTCCGGCATCAAGATCGAGAAGCTGTCGAAGGCGATGATTCCATTCTATATCGTAATGGGTGTGGCACTGCTCATCCTGACGTATTTCCCTCAGGCCTTCATGTGGCTGCCGAATATGATGTACTGACAGGAGGCATAAACAAATGGCTCAGTTATGGCATAACGATGAAGAAATGTTTTCTCTTATGAAAGAGAAGCTGTATACCCCGGTTGTCGGAGATATTCTTGATCAGATGGGGTATAACCACCAGTTCCTTCCGTCAGAGATCCGACCGCTGGAAGCACTGGTACCTGCGGATGCTTACATTGACAGGCAGCAGGCGGACAACCGCTTAAAGATTGCCGGATATGCATGCACCATTCTGGAAAACGACGTCTTTGAACCTCCAAAGAAGCCGTTCGGGTATCTTACCGAGGCTCTGGATCAGCTGAAGTCGAATGAAGTGTATGTTGCGACGGGGGCACATAACTCAGCGCTGTGGGGTGAGCTCCTGACAGCAACAGCAAAGACAAGAGGAGCGGCCGGCGCGGTGCTGGATGGTTATTCCAGAGACACACCGCAGGTTCTCTCCCAGAATTTCCCTGTTTTCTGCAGGCAGTGCTGGGCACAGGACAGTTCGATAAGAACCTATGTGTGTGATATGCGCTGCACGATTGAGATCGGGCAGGTGACGGTGCATGACGGCGATCTTATTTTCGGTGATATCGACGGTGTATTGGTCATTCCCAGAAAAGCGATGAATGAGGTTCTGGAGAAGGCACTTATCAAAGCCAGCGGTGAGAAGAAGGTAAGAAAAGCCATCGAGGGTGGTATGAGCGCTACAGAAGCCTTTAAGGTGTTTGGCATTCTGTGAGAGTACAGGTTTTCTAAAAGGACTTTCTGGAGCCTATGAAAAACGCATATGTAATCAATTCGAAAGATAACGTCGCTGTTGCACTGGAAACCATCGAAAAGGGTGAGCTGGTGCCGGTCATAGGAGAATCCGCTCTTAAAGAAATAGAGGCGATTGATGCCATCCCTAAAGGACATAAGATTGCACTGTGCGGGATTGCTAAAGGCGCGGACATAGTCAAATACGGAATTGTGATCGGGCACGCAACGGCGCAGATTCAGAAAGGAAGCTGGGTTCACCTGCACAATATGGCTTCCAATTACGATGAGAGGTCCAGCGCCATGGACGAACACACAGGAGCACCAAAGGACACGGTTTATGAGTGAGCAGCCGATGAAAGACATTGAAAATAAGACATTTCGGGGCTACTTCCGAAAGAATGGAAAACCGGGCATCCGCAACAGAGTACTGGTGATTTACACCGTTAAGTGCTCGGAATTCGTCGCCAGAGAGATTGTTGAGAGAACGCATTCACAGGATACGGAACTGGTGGGATTTGATGGATGTACGGATAATCAGTATGCAGTCAATCTCCTGATCAGCCTCATCCGCCATCCGAATGTGGGCGCTGTTCTGGCTGTTGGTCTTGGATGTGAATACATTCAGCCGGAATGGCTGGCAGATATTGCAGCAAATGAAGGCAAGCTCGCCTCCTGGATGTTTATTCAGAATGAAGGCGGGACGAGATCGACTATAGAAAAAGGATCTGCCTGGGTCGAATGGGCACTGAAGCAGCTTAAGAACACGAAGAGAGTCTCTATGACGCTTAGCGATCTGGTCATCGGAGCAGAGTGCGGAGGCTCGGATTATACGTCAGGACTTGCCGGAAATGCTTTAGTCGGCAGATTTTTTGATCACCTGGTGGATCAGAGAGGGACAGCCATTTTTGAGGAGATTGTGGAAGCGATCGGCCTCAAAGATATGCTTGTGAAGAGGGGCGTTGACGACAAAGCGAAGAAAGACATTTCGGACACTTATGATAAGGCCCTGGAATACTGCAGGAGTGTTCATCAGTATTCAGTGAGTCCTGGCAATTTTGCCGGAGGTCTTTCCACAATCGAAGAGAAATCCATGGGCGCTTTGGTCAAGAGCGGAACAAGGCCAATTCAGGGTGTGCTGAAGGTTTCGCAGAGACCTGAGCACAGCGGACTGTGGCTTTTGGATTCCACACCGGATCCATATTGGATGCAGTTCGGCATTACGAATCCAAATGACAGCGAAGGATTAATGGATCTCGTAAGCTGCGGCGCACATCTGGTCTTTCTGGTGACGGGGAGGGGCAATGTCGTGGGAAGTGCCGTTGGTCCCTGTATCAAGATCACAGGCAATCATGATACATTCCAGAGAATGTCAGAAGATATGGAGTTTGATGCAAGCCCTGTCCTGGATGGCAGCAAGTCACTGGAGGATATGGCCAATTTACTGGCTTCTTACGTTTTCAAAATAGCGTCAGGAAAGCTCACCAAATCCGAGGAGATGGGACACAGAGAATTCTATATTCCCTATAAATACCAGAATAACAGCGGCGTTGCGCACAGATGTGAGGCGAAATGATTTCTTATAGGAGCAGCAAAATCGCTTCGCGGGAATGATCTGAATACATGACGGACTGATGAATACGATGGCTGCAAGGGATCCGATACTTCGAATAGCACAGAATAATATTCTGATCATAAAGAAATAAAGAGGCATGGAATGGGTGCATTTACAGAAGAGGAAAAGAAAAGTTTTAGTATGCAGAAGTGGTATGACCTGACTGGCGAGGTTGCCATTGTCACTGGTGGCGCTACGGGCTTAGGACTTGCTATCACAAGGTGCCTTGTATCGGCAGGAGCAAAGGTTGCAGTGATCAGCCGCGCAGAACCCTCTAAGGCAAAGGAAGTACTGAAAGAGTTCGGCGATGCTGTCAGATTCTATCAGCATGATATCGCGAAGACGGAAGAGTCAGATGCAGTTGTTAAGCGCATCGTTGAAGATTTTGGAAAGGTCACAATTCTGGTTAACAATGCCGGAAATCATTGCAAGAAGTTCATCTGGGACATGTCAGTAGATGATTACCGCAATGTATTGGATGTCCAGTTGGTAGGTGCTTTTGCGATGACGAAGGCAGTTGTGCCTTATCTGAAAGAACAGAAACATGGCAGAATTCTTTTTCAGGCATCAATGACATCCTATATCGGGCAGCCGCAGGTGTGTGGCTACTCTACTGCTAAGGCAGGGTATCTGGGCATGATTCATACGCTGACTGCTGAGCTGGCAGAGTACGGTATTACAGTAAATGCGATCGCACCTGGCTGGATCGATACACCGATGTTCCATAAGGCGGTAGATAATGATCCGCCGCGTCTTGCCAAGATTATGGGAAGAATTCCGGCTAAATCAGTCGGAGATCCAATGGATGTCGGCATGACTGCAGCCTTCCTGTGCTCTAAAGCGGCACGCTATATTTCGGGTTCGTGCATACCGGTAGACGGCGGTGCATTGATCGGATTCTGATAGAGATACCAGAAAGAAAGCCTTCTTTTTCGGTATATGTCATGTAATGTGGTATCGTCGCATTCGGATTTAAGCCGGGATGCGAGACGTAGAATGTGTTGGATGACTTGCAGACAGGAGATACAAGGATGAAGCTGCAGAATAGATTTTCAGAAGAACTGTTTCTGACGAATGAAACGGGAAGAGAACTTTATCATAAATATGCGGAGAAGATGCCCATCATCGATTATCACTGCCATATCTCTCCGAAAGATATGTATGAGAATAAGGAATTTGAAGATCTCGGTGAAATGTGGCTTGAGGGCGACCATTATAAATGGCGCGCAATGCGCTGCTTTGGCATCGACGAGAAATACATTACCGGCAAAGAAACTTCTTTCCATGATAAATACCTTGCTTTTGCTAAAGTTCTGCCGAAGATGGTCGGCAATCCGATTTTTATCTGGTGTGCACTGGAGCTGAAAAGGTATTTTGGCATTGATGAACCTCTGACCGGCGAGAATGCAGAAGAAATCTACCAAAAGACAAAAAAGATGATCCACGAGCAGCACATGACAAGACAGTGGTGCATGGAGCATTCAAATGTCCGGCTGGTTTCAACAACAGAAGATCCTGTTGATGACCTGCAATGGCATAAGAAGCTCGCTGCAGACCCTTCAGTGAAGACAAAGGTGATTACAGCATTCAGACCGGATCAGGCAATGTTCCTGGAGAGACCGACATTTGATGCGTATCTGCATACATTGTCGGAAGCTGCTAATACGCCGATTCATCATTTTAAGGATATGCTGGACGCGTTGGAGAAGCGCCTGCAGTATTTTCAGAAGGTGACAGGTACAACTGTCTCAGATGATGGCATACCGCATTTTACCTTTGTGGATTATACCGATGATGAAATTGAGAGGATTTTTGAAAAGACCAGAAGAAATGAGAAACTGAGTGTTCATGAGGTGGATCAGTATCAGAGTGCTTTTCTGTATGAGATGGGACGCCTGTACAACAGGAATGGTTATGTGATGCAGCTCCATATCGGCACCTATCTGGATGCCAATACTACGGGTGTTCAGAATGTCGGCCAGTCGACTGGATTTGACTGCACGGATGACCAGTGCTCCGTTACTTCTGTTGGCGAGCTTCTTAACCGCCTGACGATTGCGGGAGAACTGCCTAAAACCATCATTTATCCCCTGGATGGCACAAAGATCGAGACATGGGCCGTTCTGGCAGCAGGATTCTGTGACAACAAGACGCCTGCAAAAGTACAATTGGGAGCTCCGTGGTGGTTTAATGATCAGCAGTTCGGCATTGACAGACAGTTTCGTTCATGCGCAAATCTATATCCTGTGTCGCTTTCCGTGGGTATGCTGACGGATTCAAGATCATTTATTTCTTATCCCCGTCATGAGCTTTATCGCAGAGTCTTCTGCAATTACCTGGGAGAACTGTGTGAGCGGGGCGAGTACTTCGGTTCGGAAGAGAACCTGAAGGAGGTCATTGAGGACGTCTGCTTCAACAATGTGAATAAATTCTTTGGTTTTCATGTCAAAGCCTGAAGGATTTGAGCTTCTTGGAGCTTGTAAGAGGTGAGGGGGAAACAAGGAGAGATGTCTGAATCATTGCACTCATTCTGGCATGGGCAGGATCCCTTTGCAATTCATGAATATGTCAATAATGAGCTGAATTCCAGGTTGCTGTACAGATTAACGCCCGGCCGGAGAAAAGGTGCGGTTATCGTATGTGCCGGCGGTGCATATATCTGGAAAAGCCCGCGGGAAGACTGGCCTGTAGCTGATGCCTACGCAAGAGCAGGGTATCAGACCTATGTACTGGATTACACGGCGGATATGCAGGATGCCCCTCTTGGAACGCTCCCGCTGCGGCAGCTTGCTTGGGCGATGCGAACCGTAAGAGAGAACAATATACAGGAAGGAAGACCGGATTTCATTGCCGTGGCAGGTTTTTCAGCAGGAGGGCATCTGTGTGCATCACTCGGAGTGCACTGGAATGATCCGGACCTTTTCAAAACAGAAGAGCAGAGGAGGATCAGACCAGATGCAATGATTCTGGGATATGCGGTGACTGATCTTCATGCATTTGACGGCAAAGATCTCGTGAAATGCCTCTGCGGAGACAGCAGTGAACTTTATGAATATTTCAGTGTCCGCAAATATGTGACGAAGGATACTCCGCCTGCATTTCTCTGGCACACTGTGCAGGATGAAGAGGTGCCGGTGCAGTCATCTCTCGACTTTGCACAGACCCTTATTGAACATCATGTACCAACGGAATTACACATATTTCCGAAGGGTCCGCATGGAATGTCACTTGCAACGGCAGACCTTGATGATCCGGATAAAGGGAGACTTTCAGATTCGCATGTGGCATTATGGTTTGAGCTGTCAGTACAGTGGCTGGAAGAAATAAAAATGCAAAGTCGGTGTAATAAGGTTTCATTTTAGTTTAGAATTTACGTTTATTTTAGAAGGATTGTGGCCGTCATTCAGAAAGCATCAGATCTTCTTTCTGGATGGCGGCCGATTGTATTCAGGGCTCAGGAAGGAATTTACTGCTCAAATGTGATGCTACGCCAGAAATGGAGGAGGTGGCGGCTGATGGAGCATAATCAAGAGGTATCATATGAAGCTCCCGATTATGCTGTAATCGTTACTCGACACGAAAATGATATTGAGATTATTCATAACCAGGACAATAGAAAACTCATAGTGTATCCAGCAATGTGGAAAAGACCTGAGCAAAACAATACAATATTTGTAAGTGAGGCACATTTAAAATGTGCAAAGCCTATGCAGTGGAATCAATAAAGGATCAGATGAACCCATTTTAATGAGATTCCAAGTAGGTGGATTTTATCTATATGATGAATGCAACCCTTAATTACTACAATAAAAATGCCGTCACTATTCCCTTCGGCAGCAGGAAGCTTTATCTGTTCAGTCCGGAGGATGTGAAGAAGATTCGCGAGGAGAACCACATCGAGGAGCACAATGATCAGACAATCCACAAGGACTTCTTCGATTTTCTGAATGAAAGAGATTACAGTCTCTCTTACAAGATGCCATTCCTGCTCTCTTTCATGAAGCATATGGACAGTGTGGGCGATGCGAAGATTGATGCTGTGCGGGGGAAGGGTGTTGGCATTCCCTGCTTTGTGCTGGAGGACGGCACGGTTACGCTGACGCCGGAGGAGGTTGGGCTGCATTCAAAGCCTGCCGAAGGAGCGGCGTGCAGGGTTGATGGGAAGGGATGCTGATGAACAGATCTGTTTTCAAAGGGAGATCGACATGTGTAGTTTGCATAAAGGGAATGAGGAATTAAGTTATGATTCGGCGGGCGGTTTATTCCGATCTTGACGCTGTGGCGCGGATTTATGAGGAGATCCATCAGGAAGAGGAAGACGGAACGGTCACAACCGGATGGATACGAGGCGTTTATCCGGTCAGGGCAACGGCAGAAGCGGCGCTGAAGCGGGGCGACCTCTTTGTCATTGAAAATAATGGAGAGCTTCTGGGATCCGGCATCATCAATAAGATGCAGGTGGATGTGTACGCGCAGGGCCAATGGGAACATCAGGCGGATGCAGAGCATGTGTGTGTGCTGCACACGCTGACGATTTCTCCGCGCGCGGGCAGGATGGGGCTCGGGAGGCAATTCGTCGATTTCTATGAATCCTATGCGCGGGACCATGGATGCCTTGAACTGCGCATGGATACGAACGAGCGGAATGCGGTCGCGCGAAAGATGTACGGGAAGCTCGGGTTTAAGGAGATGGGCGTTGTGCCCACGGTGTTTAATGGGATTCCGGGGGTGAATTTAGTTCTGTTGGAGAAGTACCTGGGCGGGGAAAAGGGATAAATGCCCGCCGCTATTAAGAAATGTGGGAACCGTAACGGCCTTTGAAACGGTGGCAGGTAAAATGGCGTTATGAAGTGAGGTGCTGAATTGCCCTCGGGAAGCACTTTTCGGAAAAGAAAGGCCCCGAAGCATTGAGATTCAATGTTTCGGGGCTGATCACAGCAGTGCGACCAAGAGGGCTCGAACCTCTGACCTCCCGCACGTCAAGCGGACGCTCATCCCAGCTGAGCTATGATCGCATTTCGCGTCGCAGAAGTTCAGTTATGCCAACTGCCACGCTGTTCGTTCATTGTACCGAAGACTTGGCGATTTGGCAACATGATTTCGAACATTAATCTTTTCTGTTATAAGCCATCGTTTCTGATCTTAATTCTCGTGTATTTTGATGGAGGAATTCTCTTGTTCTCATTTCAGATTCTATTCTCTTGCATCCTCTTGTCAGCTATTGTGCACTTTCACTTTTTTGGTGAGCAGAATTAGGCGGATAAGTCTATTTACATCTGAACGGGGCTGAGTTATGCTTTGAATATCGAACATACGTTCGATAAATGCAGCGCTGGGAGGAAGTCAGAATCAGGATCGTATTCTGCCGCGCAGCGGATACCTGCCTTTGGAAATGGGGAGCATGTCAGAAGGCTGACGCTTTATATTGTCCGACACAGGATGTGAGAATGGGTAAGAGGAGATGGCAATGTGAACGAAGAGAGGCGGATTATCCTGCACATCGACTGCAATTGTTTTTACGCATCAGTGGAGATGCTACATCACCCGGAACTGGCGGGGAAGCCGCTGGCGGTGGGCGGAGATCCGGAGGCGCGGCACGGTATTGTTCTCACGGCCAACTACCCTGCCAAGAGAAAAGGCGTGAAGACAGGCATGGCGCTGTGGCAGGCGAGGCAGGCCTGTCCGGACGTTATTTTCGTGCCGCCGAGGATGGATCTCTATATTCGTTTTTCGAATATGGCGAGGCGGATTTACCGGGAGTATTCCGACAAGATGGAGAGCTTTGGCCTCGACGAGTGCTGGGTGGATATCACGGACTGCTGTGGAATTCTGGGCGATCACACGAAGACGATTGCGAACGGGGAGAGGGTCGCGCAGGAGATCAACGGCCGGGTGAAGAGAGAGCTGGGCATCACGGTCAGCATCGGGGTGTCATGGAACAAGATTTATGCCAAGCTCGGGAGTGACTACAAGAAGCCGGATGCTATCACGGTCTTTGACCGGAGCAACTACAGGGAGCTGATTTATCCGCTCCCCGCGTCCGACCTTCTGTATGTGGGGAGCCGGACGAAGAGGAAGCTGGAGAAGTACGGCATTGGCACGATCGGCGAGCTGGCAGGGACTGATCCGGCGCTCCTGCAGACCTGGTTCGGGAAGGTGGGGCTCATGCTGTCCATGTTCGCGCGGGGCCTCGATGAGACGCCGGTGAGCGAATATGGGGAGACGGTGCCCATCAAGAGCGTCGGGAACAGCACAACGACGCCGCGGGATCTTGAGAACAACGAGGATGTGAAGCTCGTGCTCTATCTTCTCTCCGAGAGTGTGGCGAAGCGCCTGCGCAAGAACCGCTTCGAGGGGCAGGTCGTGGAGGTATATGTGAGAGATAACGGGCTTACTTGTTTTCATCAGCAGAGGAAGCTCCGGGCGCCGACCTGTATCTCGGCGGAGATCGAGGTGGCGGCCGTGCGGATTTTCACGGAACTGTATCGGTGGGAGAAGCCGATCCGGAGCATCGGCGTGCGCGTGACGGATCTGCGGCCGGAGTGGGCTCCGCGTCAGCTGGACCTCTTTGTGGATGAGAAGAAGCGGGCGAAGCTCCTGCGGGCGGACCGCATGACGGAAGTGATCCGCGGGCGGTACGGGTTCGGCGCTATCCAGCGCGGGATCATGTACAGGGATACGTATCTGTCCTCGCTGGATGCGACGTCGGACGATCATATGATTCACCCGCACTCTTATTTTGAGCGCGGGAGCCGGACGGGGTGCGAGCATCTGGCTGTGGCGGACAAAGGTGCGGACGCCCGATGGGGATGAGTTGTATAAGGAAGCGAGCGCCGCGGGGCATCGATAATACAGCCTTGCATGTCTTTACAGCGGCGGGCAGATGGATTTTAATTTTCATAGTTTATTGAAAGAATAATACAAAAATACTATTGTATGTAATCATATTGCTTAATAGAGCAAGCGTCATTGTGGAGAAAAGCCGGGATCAGCAGAGTCATTACGGTGCAGGATCGGAAGATCCAGAGTCATTACGGCGCATAGTCGGGAGAATTTTTTTGATTACAGTGCCGTGCCGGGTGAAGGAGAGTTCATGGAGAATCTTATTTTCAGTCTGAATGCAACGATGCCCATCTTCCTTCTCATGGTTGTGGGGTATTTCCTCAACCGGATCGGGTGGATGGACGATGATCTGGCGCAGAAGCTCAACAAATTTGTCTTCCGCCTGCCGCTGCCCATGACGCTCTTTGTGCAGCTCTCCGGCGTGGACATTCTGAAGGCGTGGGATACCGGGTACATCGTTTTTTGTTTCGTTGTGACGCTCCTCAGCATTTTGATTGCCGCCCTTTTGTCGCTCCTCATCAGGGACCGGGGGACCCGCGGCGAGTTCATCCAGGCGAGTTACCGCTCGAGCGCGGCGCTCATCGGCATCGCCTTTATTGACAACATTTACGGCCAGGCCACAATGGCCTCCCTCATGATCGTCGGCGCCGTGCCACTCTATAATGTGGCCGCTGTTCTTGTGCTGACCATGACGGACGAGGAGAGTGCGCAGGGAGACGCTGATGCGGCGATATGCGCGCGCAGAGGCGTCGATTCCGCACTGATGAAGCGCACGCTGAAGGGGATCGTCACGAATCCGATTATTATCGGCATTGTGGCGGGCGCTCTCTGGTCCCTTTTAAAGATTCCGCGCCCGCAGATCTTCGTGAAGCTCTGCTCGGACATCGGTGACACCGCTACGCCACTGGGTCTTATGGCTATGGGCGCGACCTTCGATTTCCGAAAAGCCTTTGGCAAGGTGAAGCCGGCACTTCTTGCGTCGTTCATGAAGCTGTTCGGGTATGATCTGCTCTTCCTGCCGCTCGCCATTAAGCTCGGGTATACTGGTGAGAAGCTGGTCTCAATCCTTGTTATGCTGGGCTCTGCTACAACCGTCAGCTGTTATGTCATGGCCCGCAACATGCATCACGAGGGCGTTCTGACGTCAAGCGTCGTCGCGATCACGACGCTCTTCAGCGCCTTTTCACTCACGTTCTGGCTCTTCCTGGTGAGGTCGATGGGGCTGATCTGAGCGAGGCAGGGAAGGACTTATGCGCCCATGCATTCACCATAAAGACGTTTTATCGCGCATTCTTCATGAAGGAACCTGTATCTGATCGGCATGCAGCAGGATATCGGTGCTGATTATGTGAGCTCCGCATAATTCATATCTATTCAATAGGAATACTTGATTTTATACGTGCACTATGTTAAATTGTTTCTGCTTTAAGCGCTTTGTATCGATGAAAGACTATTGTCTTTCGGCGTGATTTGGTGCAAGGCGGAGCAGATTATATGGATTAATTTTTGTGAGGAGGAACATAATGGATAAGAAATTCGGTATCAGAGAAGTCGTTGCCATCGGTATCGGCACGGCATTGTTCGTTGTTCTGACAGAGGTGCAGATTCCACTGGGCTTTGTGCCCAACACATCTCTTCAGCCCCGCATGGCGGTGCTGGCCTTCCTGTCCGCTATTTTCGGACCGGTTGTCGGCGCGATCATTGGTCTTCTGGGACATGCCCTTGGTGATGCGCTCTTTTACGGCTCCGTTTGGTGGAGCTGGGTATTCCCGGAGGCTGTAGTCGGTATTGGCATCGGTATCTTCGCGAAGAAGTTCGCGGTGCGCGACGGCGGTTTCGACAAGAAGAACATTGTGCTCTTCAACGTGGCGCAGGTTGTTTCCAATGCACTGGCATGGATCCTGCTGGCTCCTGTACTGGACATTTTCGTCTATGCAGAGCCCGCCAATAAGGTGTTCGTGCAGGGCGCATTTGCTTTCCTTGGCAATATCATCATCATTGGCGTTCTGGGTTCCATCCTTCTCGCCGCATATTCGAAGATTGCCGGACAGTCCTCGAGCCTGAAGAAGGAAGACTGAAGACAGGTAGGGCGCGGGCTTTCGCGCCTGCATGTAAAGTATTAGAATCGTGAGGAAGAAACTGTAAATTTGCGCAGTTCCTTCCTCTTTGTGCGTTTCTGCGCAAATCTATACAGAAGGAAGATGCCGGTGTTCCTCGGGCATTCTGTATGATCAATCAATTCAGGCGGCGCGTAAGTCTCTGCGCGGCACACTATTTTCAAGGGGGATCGATGGACCCGATCATTTCATTCAAGGATTTTTCGTTCAAATACCGCGCTCAGCAGGAGCCATCCCTTACAGACATCAACCTGCAGATTAATCCTGGCGAGAAGATTCTGATCACTGGGCCGTCCGGCTGCGGCAAGTCGACGCTCGCGCACTGCATCAATGCGCTCAACCCGTGCTCATTCCGCGGGGAGACGAAGGGGACCCTTCTGGTAGACGGCGTGATGCCGGAGAAGGAGGGCGTCTTTGGAATGAGCAAGCGCGTCGGCACTGTCCTGCAGGACACCAACGGGCAGTTCATCGGCCTCACCGTGGCGGAGGATATGGCATTTGCGCTGGAGAATGATGCGACGCCGCAGGAGGAGATGTTTCACAAGGTGGATCGCGTCGCGGATATCGTGGATATGCAGCATTTTCTGCACCACTCCCCTTCAGAGCTCTCCGGCGGGCAGAAACAGCGGGTCTCCATGGGCGGCGTGCTGGTAGACGACGTTAAGATTCTTCTCTTCGACGAGCCGCTGGCCAATCTCGATCCTGCGACCGGAAAGACCACCATCGCCCTGATCGATGACATCTGCCGGCAGGAGAAGGTGACGGTGATCATCATCGAGCACCGCCTCGAGGATGTGCTCTACCGCGATGTCGATCGGATCGTCGTTATGAACGATGGGCGAATCGTCGCGGACCAGCGCCCGGATGATCTTCTCTGCACGGATGTTCTCACGAAAATCGGTGTGCGCGAACCCCTTTATGTGACAGCGATCAAGCATGCGGGCTGCACGATTTCGCCCGCGGATCATCCACAACATATCGAGACGATGAATGTGGAGCCTTATAAGGAGAAGGTGCGCGGCTGGTTTGAACAGACCAAAACGCCCGTCCGTGAAAATAATGCCCCCTATGCACTTGAAGTTGAAGATCTGAGCTTTGCTTACAATCCGCGGGAGCCGGTTCTGCAGCACATTTCTCTCCGCATCCGGAAGGGAGAGATGGTCTCCATCGTCGGGAAAAACGGCGCGGGCAAGTCCACGCTGGCTTCCCTGATTCTTGGATTCTATGTGCCGCAGAGTGGAATGATTCGTCTGAATGGGAAGGATATTTCGCCTCTTTCTGTCAAGGAGAGGGGAGAGAAGATCGGCCTTGTCATGCAGTCCCCCGACCAGATGATCAGTAAGCCTATGATCGCGGAGGAAGTTGGACTGGGGCTCGCCGTGCGCGGTGTGCCTGCAGATGAGATTGAGAAGCGCGTCAATGACACGCTCCGGATCTGCGGCCTTTATCCGATGCGGCACTGGCCGGTGTCGGCGTTGAGCTTTGGTCAGAAAAAGCGCGTCTCCATTGCCTCCATTCTGGTCATGAATCCGGAGATCATTATTCTGGATGAGCCGACCGCCGGGCAGGATTACCGCCATTACACGGAGATCATGGAGTTCCTGCGCAAACTCAACAGAGAGCTGGGCCTTACAATTCTCATGATCACGCACGACATGCACCTGATGCTGGAGTACACGGACAGGGCGATTGTTCTGGCGGACGGGCAGCTCCTCGCAGATGACACGCCGGCAAGGATTCTGACCAACGAGGAGATCTCGAATCGCGCTTACCTGAAGAAGACTTCTCTGTATGACCTGGCAGTGAAGTGTGGGATCGGCCGGCCGGATGAATTCGCGGAGCGCTTTATTGCATTCGACCGGGAGCACGGGCATGCGGATGCGCTGGGGAGCTCCGCAGAAAGCGCGGCAGAGAGGGAAGACCGGCAAGATTCTGTCGATGCATGATCCTGTATCTTATCGGCGTAACCGCTTGCGCGGATTTCGACTCAGGGTGCCGCAGGAAGTGCGGCACAAAGGGAAATAATGAACAGACTGCTCAGTTATGAAGAAAAGAATACTTGGCTCCATCACCTCTCCGGGATCACGAAGCTCCTCTTTTTCCTGATCTGGTGCTTCACATCGGCGCTGACCTATGACACGAGGGTCCTGCTGGTGATGATCGCGGTGAGTGTGGTGCTGTATATCATGTCGGGGACGCGCTGGCAGCAGGTGAGCACGGTGTTCGGATTCATCATGGTTTTCATGGTGCTCAATCTGGTCGCTATTTTCATTTTTTCGCCGTATCAGGGAACGCAGATTTACGGCACGAAGACGGTTCTGACCGCCTTTTTGCCGGGACATGCGATCACGCGGGAGGAGCTGTTCTACCTCTTTAATGTGATGATCAAGTATTTTACGGTGGTGCCGTCGGTCTTTATTTTCATGGTGACGACGAATCCGAGCGAGTTCGCTGCGTCTATGAACAGGATCGGGGTTCCGTACACGATTTCGTATTCGGTGGCGCTGGCGCTGCGCTATATTCCCGATGTGCAGTCGGATTATCGCCGCATCCGCAATGCGCAGGAGGCGCGCGGGATTGAGATGAGTGCGAAGGCGAAGCTGAAGGATCGGATCCGGCGGACGTCGAGCATTATTTTCCCGCTCCTGTTCTCTGCGATGGATCACATCGATGTGGTCAGCAATGCGATGGAGCTGCGGGGCTTTGGCAAGAAGAAAAAGCGCACGTGGTATGCCTATCGAAAGCTCGAGCCGATGGACTATGCCGTCCTTGCGGCGACGGTTCTCTTCAGTGCGGCGGCGCTGATCATCACTTTTGCGGACGGGAATCGGTTCTGGAATCCGTGGGGGTGAAAGCGGCTGATCTGCAGGAAGTCGGGTGTGGGTTTGACAGGCAGGAGGATTGACGCATGAAAAGCAGTCACATCAGCCTCAACATGGGCATCGTGGTCAACCACTACCAGCGCCGCATTAACCAGGATATCAGTGCGACGGAGGGTGCGCTGATAAAAAGACGCGTTCAATTGTTTTCAACACAAAGTGGACTGATAAAAATTACACGATTTGGAACTTTCTGCCATACCAGTTCATGCTATACTGTCCGTAAAACACAGGGAAACAGTAGGAATAAGAGTTAACTGTGGAAGTGAGGAGGATTTCATCATGACAGAACTGGCGCAGAAGACACAAAATACGGCTGGTACGGCCGGCACAATCGCACAGCAGCACAAGGCGGCAGTGCGGATCGCATTTGTAGGACTCTTTGCTGCATTTTCTTATGTGGTATTTACTTTTCTTCAGATCAAGATTTATGTAGGGGGCGACGCGACCAGTTTTCATCTTGGCAATGCGGTCGTTGCGATCGGCGCGCTGCTTCTCGGCGGATTCTGGGGAGGTCTTGGCGGCGCAATCGGCATGACGATCGGAGATCTGCTGGATCCGGTCTATATTTTCTATGCACCGAAGACGTTCATCTGCAAGCTGCTCATTGGCCTGGTGACGGGTTTTGTCGGGCATAAGCTCCTGCATATCAGTGAGGAGAATGACAAAAAGGCGCTCGTCTGGAAGACGATTGTGGCCTCTGCCTGCGGCCTTGGCATCAACATCATCGCGGATCCCGGCCTTGGCTACATCTATAAGAGGCTGATTATGGGGAAGAGCGCGGCGGATGCTATTTTCACGCTGAATCTGATGACGACGACCGTGAATGCGGCGCTGTCTGTTGTGGCAACCGTGCTGATTTACCTGGCTGTCCGGGGGCCTTTGAAGAAGGCAGGACTGCTTCCGGATCTGAACCGGTAATACTGAGCGCGTGAGGCTTTTTCGTTCAATAGGAATTGTTCAATTGAAAATAATGTTCGATTGAAATAAGAATCCGACAGCGAAAATTTATGCTTGCACAATCAACAAAAATGGGGTAGGATAATCACAATTTAATCAAATATCGCTTTAAACCGATGAAGCGGAGATAACGTGTGTCAAGGAACGCACAGAGAGCCGGAACGGGTGAGAGCCGGCAGGATCACCGACATGCAAATGGACCGCTGAGGGCACACAGAACATTCATCTGCGGGCTGCCGATATAGACAAGGTCTTTCACAGGGAGTGAGAGGCGGGACGGGGAGCACGGGATGAACCAGTATGATGTGACGTAGGGCATACGTCAGTTGCCGTGAGTATGTTGGTACTCATGAGAGCGCGGAGATGTATTTCGAAAGAGAGAGTCTTCCGACAGGAGTTCCTTCATTTCGATCAGGTGATTCAGTCTTTATAAGGAGAAGCCTTTTAAGGAAAAGTTTTTTAGGGAGAAGCCTTTTGAGGAATAGCCTTTTCTCCAGTGACAGCCTTTCGTGGATTGTCTTTTGTGGCAGTGATCAGGAAAGACGAGAGACCGAACAGACCAAAGAGATCGAGACGAGGAATCGCAGGAAGTCGGGAGAGGGAATAATAAAGAACAATCTTTCAGAGAATCCGCGAAGCAGGGTGGCACCGCGAAGAGATCATTCGTCCCTGGCAGAACAAGAACATTTTCTTGTTTTGCCAGGGATTTTCATATTCTCAGGAGGTATGCAATGGCACTACAAAGACAGCTTCGTCCATCACTTGAAGAAATCGAAAGATTTAACGCATCCCGGAACAGCGCCGCCCCCTTCCACCGCTACCCCGTCAGCTGCGAGCTGTACGCGGACATGGCGACACCCCTGCAGGTGCTGCGGCGGCTCAAGAACGTGTCTACCCACACTTACATTCTTGAGTCCGCGCAGGCACAGGAGAACTGGGGACGCTACACGTTTCTCGGTTATGATCCGAAGCTCGAGATCACCTGCCGCAACGGTCACATGAAGGTCGGCGATCTGGAGTTTGAGACGGACAATCCGGATAAGTGCATCCGCCAGGTTCTCGCCGGATACAGGGCGCCGCGCCTTAATTACCTGCCGCCGTTTGCGGGAGGACTTGTCGGGTATTTTGCCTACGATTATCTGAAGTACCCGGAGCCGTCGCTCCGGCTCGATGCGCAGGATTCCGAGCACTTCCGGGACGTCGACCTGATGCTCTTTGACAAGGTCATCGCCTTCGACAATGTGGCACAGAAGATCATCCTGATCGACAACATCGACCTCTCGGAGCCGGAGACCTCCTACCGCAAAGCGGAGCGGGAGCTGGATGCCATGGCGGACCTCATCCTGCACGGCGAGATGAAAAAGGAGCCGAAAGGACAGCTTCTCTCCCCGATCCGTCCGATGCTGGACAAAGACCAGTACTGCGAGATCGTTCGGAAGGCGAAAAGGCACATCAAGGAGGGCGATATTTTCCAGATCGTGCTGAGCAACCGCCTTGAAGCGGATTACGAGGGGAGCCTCCTGAATTGCTACAGGGTTTTGCGGACGCTGAATCCGTCGCCGTATATGTTTTACTTCTCCGGGACGGATGTGGAGGTGGCGGGCGCATCGCCGGAGACGCTGGTGAAGCTCGAGGACGGCGTCCTGCACACATTCCCGCTGGCCGGCACGAGGGCGCGCGGCAAGACCAAAGAAGAGGATGACGAGATCGAAAAGGGACTCCTGGCCGATGAAAAGGAGCTCGCCGAGCACAACATGCTGGTGGACCTGGGCCGGAACGACATCGGCAAAATCGCAAAGTTTGGTTCCGTCAAGGTGGAGCAGTACCACGAAGTGCTGAAGTTCTCCCACGTGATGCACATCGGTTCCACCGTCCGGGGCGAGATCCGTGACGACCTCGATGCGCTGGACGCTGTGGACTCCGTCTTGCCCGCGGGCACCCTCTCGGGGGCACCGAAAATCATGGCCTGCCAGCTCATCAATGACCTTGAAAATAACAAGCGCGGCATCTACGGAGGCGCCATCGGCTACATCGATTTCACCGGAAATCTGGATACCTGTATCGGCATCCGGCTCGCATACAGGAAGAACGGCAAAGTCTTCGTCAGGAGCGGCGCCGGAATCGTCGCTGACTCCGTGCCGGAGAAGGAATATCAGGAGTGTATCAATAAGGCCAGGGCTGTTGTGGATGCGCTCGATGCGGCGGGAGATCTTGAGGATTGATGTCCGGCAGCGGCAAGGGCAGACAGACACAGCATTAAGCCCTTGATGAGACAGATGAGATACAAAACGTAAACGCAATAGACTTAAGTTCTGAACGACGAGATTCGAAAGGAGATCTGCATGATACTGCTGGTGGATAACTACGACAGCTTCTCCTACAACCTGTATCAGCTGATCGGAGAGCTAGATCCGGAGATCAAGGTGATCCGGAATGATGAAAAGACGCCGGAGGAGATCGAGGCGATGAAGCCCTGCGCCATCGTGATCTCGCCGGGACCGGGAAGACCTTCCGATGCCGGTATCTGCGAGGAGCTGGTGAAAAAGATGGCCGGGAAGGTCCCGATCCTGGGCGTGTGTCTTGGCGAGCAGGCCATCTGTGAGGCCTACGGCGCGACCGTCGGCTATGCACGCCACCTGATGCACGGCAAGCAGTCGGTGACAAAGCTCGACCGGGCGAGTCCTGTTTTCAGAGGACTGCCAGAGGAGATTCCGGTGGCGAGATACCACTCGCTGGCCGTGCGGAAGGATACCCTTCCGGAGGATCTGAAGGTCATTGCCACCGCTGACGACGGCGAGGTGATGGCCGTGGCAGACGAGGAGAAGAAGGTGTACGGCCTGCAGTTTCATCCGGAGTCGATCATGACGCCGGACGGGAGAGAGATTCTGAAGAATTTTTTATCGCTGTGTGAATAAAAGGAGGATAACAATGATCAAGGAAGCGATTATTAAGATTGTCAACAAGGAAGACCTCACCTACGACGAAGCAAAGGAGACGATGCTCGAGATCATGGGCGGCAAGACGACGCCCACACAGAATGCGGCATTCCTCGCGGCGCTCTCGACGAAGTCTGCGAAGGCGGAGACGATCGATGAGATTTCCGGTTGCGCATATGCAATGCGCTCTCTGGCAACGCCCGTTCCGCACCCGGGCATGGAAGTCCTTGAGATCGTCGGCACCGGCGGAGACAATGCGCACTCCTTCAACATCTCCACGACGAGTGCCATGGTCATCGCAGCTGGTGGTGTGAAGGTTGCAAAACACGGCAACCGCGCAGCCTCCTCTCTCTCCGGAACGGCGGACTGCCTCGAGGCGCTCGGCGTCAACATCCAGGAAGACCCGGAGCTGTGCCTGAAGATGCTGAATGAGGCGGGCTTCTGCTTCATGTTTGCGCAGAAATACCACGCGGCGATGAAGTACGTGGGCGCGATCAGGAAGGAATTGGGATTCAGAACTGTTTTCAATATTCTGGGACCTCTGACCAATCCTGCAAGCCCTGAGATGTTCCTCCTCGGCGTCTATGACGAGTATCTGGTGGAGCCCGTGGCGAAAGTTCTGACGAGTCTTGGCGTAAAGCGCGGGTTCGTCGTTTACGGCAAGGATAAGCTCGATGAGATCTCCGCCAGCGCGCCGACTGTGATGTGCGAGATCAAGGATGGGTATTACCGCACGCTGACGGTGCAGCCTGAGGATTTCGGCCTTCCCCGCGGAAAGAAGGAGGAAATTGTCGGAGGCACGCCTGCAGAAAACGCGCAGATCACGCGCGATATTCTTTCCGGCAAGGAGAGGGGAACGCGCCGCAACATCGTTCTTCTGAACGCCGGCGCAGCGCTCTATGTCGGGCAGAAGGCAGCGACTATCGCAGACGGCGTAAAGCTCGCCACACAGCTCATCGATTCCGGCGCAGCACTGAAAACATTGGAGAAGGTGATCGCGGTTTCGAACAGCAAGGATTGAGGAAAGCCCATGACAGATATTCTGGAGCAGTTCGCATCATACGCGAGGTACCGCACAGAGGAAGCAAAAAAGAAGGTCCCGCTGACAGAGGTCCGCGCGCAGGCGGAGGAGATAGCGGCGAGGGAGCTCACGGCAGCTGGCATTGCGGTGCGGCCGTCGTCTGAAAATAAGGACCAGGCGGACGCGGGCACGATGGCCGGTGCCGTTCCAACAACATATGCGACGCCTGGTTTCTTCCGCCTCGAGAAGGCTCTCGCGGGTGACGGGATGCACTTTATCTGCGAGTGCAAGAAGGCGTCGCCATCGAAGGGGCTGATTGCACCGGATTTTCCCTACCTCGCCATCGCAAAGGATTACGAGGCAGCAGGTGCTTCGGCGATCTCGGTGCTCACGGAGCCAAAGTGGTTTCTGGGATCGGACGAATACCTGAAAGAGATCGCCTCGAACGTACACATTCCATGCCTGCGCAAGGACTTCACGGTGGACCCGTACATGATTTACCAGGCGAAGGTCCTGGGGGCGAGTGCCGTTCTGCTGATCTGTGCGATTCTGGATACAGAGAAGCTGAAAGATTATCTTGCCGTTGCGGACAGCCTTGGTCTCTCGGCCATTGTTGAAGCGCACGATGCGGACGAAATCGGCAGTGCCGTCCGCGCGGGTGCGAGGATCATCGGCGTGAATAACCGGAATCTGAAGGACTTCACTGTGGACATTCACAACAGCCTGCGCCTGCGGGAGCTGGCACCGGCGGATGTGATCTTCGTCGCGGAGTCCGGCATCCGGACGGCGGAAGATGTAGAAGCGCTGCGATCGCACGGCATTCACTCAGTCCTCATCGGCGAGCAGCTGATGCGGGCGAAGGATAAGAAGGCGGAGCTGGCAAGGCTCCGGGGGTGACAGATGAATGAGCACGTGCATATCAAGATCTGCGGTCTGCGGACGCCGGGCGATGTGACAGCGGTGAATGCAGTGCGGCCGGATTTTGCCGGGTTTATTTTCGATCCCACGCGAAGGCGATATATCGCACCGGAAGCGGCGGAAGCGTTGAGAAGGCAGATAGACCCGGGGATCCGGGCGGTCGGTGTTTTCGTGAACGCAGATGTGGAAGGGATCATGGATGTCCTTCGGATCTGCCGCGTCACTGCGGTGCAGCTCCACGGGCAGGAGACGGATGAAGAAATCCGGGAGCTGCGGGCGGCTTACCAGAGAGAGTTTGGGGAGACGCAGACGGAGTCTCTGAGGGAATCTCAGGATTCGCACCCAGCTAATCAGAAAAAATTCCAAGGCAGGGAAGATCGCCAAGAGGCTCTTCTTATCATCAAAGCCTTCAAGATCAATACGGCCGAAGATGTGCGAAAAGCGGCAGTCTCTGCGGCGGATCTGATTCTTCTCGATCATGGTGCGGGAGGCACAGGAGAGAGCTTCGACTGGAGCCTTCTCGAGAAGTGCAAAAGGCCGTTTATCCTGGCCGGAGGGCTCTCTCCGGACAATGTGGCGGCAGCCATTCAGATGACGCACCCCTGGGGCGTGGACGTGAGCTCCTCGCTCGAGACGGACGGGCACAAGGATTCTGAGAAGGTCAGAAAATTTGTGGAACAGGTGCGGGGTACCGCACAGAATTAAGGAGGAAAACAATGGGCACAAATCCCGAAGGAAGATTCGGCATTCACGGCGGGCAGTACATTCCCGAGACTTTGATGAATGCCGTCATCGAGCTGGACGAGGCATATAAGAAATATAAGGATGATCCGACCTTCAACGCGGAGCTGACAGATCTCTTCAACAACTATGCGGGGAGGCCCAGCCGCCTCTACTATGCGGAGAAGATGACAAAGGATCTCGGCGGCGCAAAGATTTATCTGAAGAGAGAGGATCTCAACCACACCGGCGCCCATAAGATCAACAACTGCCTCGGGCAGGCGCTTCTTGCAAAGAAGATGGGCAAGACGAGGCTCATCGCGGAGACAGGCGCAGGCCAGCACGGCGTCGCAACCGCGACGGTGGCGGCACTGATGGGGATGGAGTGCGTTGTTTTCATGGGGAAGGTGGACACGGAGCGCCAGGCCCTCAATGTCTACAAGATGAAGCTCCTCGGCGCGGATGTGGTGCCGGTGACAGACGGCACGGGAACGCTGAAGGATGCCGTGTCGCAGGCGATGCGCGAGTGGAGCTCCCGCATTGCGGACACACATTACTGCCTCGGCTCCGTCATGGGACCGCACCCGTTCCCGACGATTGTCCGCGATTTCCAGTCGGTGATCTCGAAGGAGATCAAGCAGCAGCTTATGGAGAAGGAGGGAAAGCTCCCGGATGCCGTGATCGCCTGTGTAGGCGGCGGCTCCAATGCCATCGGCTCCTTCTATCACTTCATCGATGATCCGTCGGTGCAGCTCATCGGGTGTGAGGCTGCAGGGCGCGGCATCGATACGCCTGATACGGCGGCCACAATCAATACGGGGCGGCTCGGTATTTTCCATGGCATGAAGTCGTATTTCTGCCAGAACGAGTACGGGCAGATTGCACCGGTGTACTCGATTTCTGCGGGCCTTGACTACCCGGGCATCGGACCCGAGCACGCGCATCTCCACGACATCGGCCGCGCGCAGTACGTTCCGGTCACAGATGAAGAGGCAGTCTGCGCCTTTGAGTACCTCTCGAAGACAGAGGGCATCATTCCTGCCATTGAGAGCGCACATGCCGTCGCATACGCCATGAAAATAGCACCGAAGATGGACAAGGACAAGATCATTGTCATCACGATCTCCGGACGCGGAGATAAGGACTGCGCGGCGATCGCGAGGTACCGCGGACAGAATCTCAGGGACGATTAAGGGGGGGCAGAGTGCGCGGCACTGCTTTTTCTGCGGCAATACGCGGGGCATCAGGAGATGCAGAGCCCGCCGGATGCGCGCAGAGAGAAGAAGCTGCGCCGAAAAGCCGGTAATAACGCTTCCTTTCAAAACTCGATTGTGAAGCAGATATAGATAGGTGAAGAGAGGAATCATCCATGAATCGGATTGCAGATGCTTTTAATAAGCACAAGGCTTTTATAGCTTTTATCACGGTTGGGGATCCCGACCTGGAAACAACGGAAAAAGTAGTACACGCAGCTGTCGATAACGGCGCGGATCTCATCGAGCTGGGTATTCCGTTTTCGGATCCCACGGCAGAGGGCCCCGTCATCATGCACGCGGACAATGTGGCGCTCTCTGCGGGCACGACGACGGACAAGGTCTTCGCGCTCACGGAAAAGCTTCGCGGGAGCATCAAGATCCCGCTGGTGTATATGACGTACGCGAATGTCGTATTTTCATATGGAACAGAAAAGTTCGCGGAGAAGGCGGCTGCGGCGGGCATCGACGGCATCATCCTGCCGGATGTGCCGTACGAGGAGAAGGATGAGTTCGACAGCGTATTCTCGCGCTATGGGATCGATCTCATCTCTATGATCGCCCCGACCTCTGAAAACAGAATCGCCATGATCGCCAAAGAGGCCAAGGGCTTCCTGTACATGGTGTCGTCTCTCGGCGTCACCGGCACGAGAGCGAAGATCACGACGGATATCGGTGCCATGACGAAGGTAGTGAAGGCGAACACGAAGATTCCGTGCGCCGTAGGCTTCGGCATTTCGACGCCGGAGCAGGCCGCGAAGATGGCTGCATGCTCGGACGGCGCTATTGTCGGTTCCGCCATCATCAAGATCATTGATCAGTACGGAAAGGATGCTGCCCCGCACGTCGGCGAGTATGTGAAGAGCATGGCGGATGCGGTGCATGGGGTGGCAGCCGAGGGGTGATACTGTCAGGAACAGAAAGTGCATACTTTTTCAAGACACAGGAAGAGTTCAACACTCCAGGGAACAGAGCCTTAATAAGATAAAGATACAGAAATGATTCTGACAGAAAGAGATGTATTTTGGACCATCACCGGGGCATAAGAAAAGCCTGTATAGTTCTGCTGACAGACAGCGGAGCATACAGGCTTTTTTTGCGCGTATTCCCTTCTCATTGCGGAATCGGGAGGAAGATGGTCACGCGATGATTTATAATGAAAATAGATTTTTCGCGCAGATTTTTTACAGCGAAGGAGTATTCTTGTGACAGAAAAGAAAACGTTCTGAAAGAGCGGAGTTTGAAGAAGTGAGAGATGTCTGTGCGGGGCTGAAAACAGGACCGCCCGGTGCAGTTTTATCTTGTTTGATCTGAAAATCTGCCGGGCGGTGCAGAGTACTTTATAGAAAGGGTTTTCATCATCATGAGTGAAGTATTAGAGCGTAGCAAAGAACTGCGTAATGATCATAATGTGCATTACAACTGCGCACAGGGGGTATTCATTCCCTTTGCGGAGAGGAAGGGGCTGACAAAGGAGCAGGCAGAGGGGATCACTGCGAATTTCGGATCCGGCATGCGAGTGGGCCTCACCTGCGGAGCGATCACGGGAGGCCTCATGGCGCTTGGCCTGTATGGCGCGGACCAGCCGGCAGACTCTGCAGAATTCTTCAGACGCATGCGCGATCTGCATGAGGGAAGGACATCATGTCATGATCTTCTGGCAGCCGAGGTGCATTCGCCGGCGGAGAAGAAGCCGCACTGCGACGGCATGGTCTACGAAGCTGTCGAGGCTGTTGAAGAGATGCTCAGGGAGAGAAATATCGCATATTAAATCAGAATCAGCTGTCCGGAAAATCAGATTTCTGCAGGACAGCTGATTTTAAGGAGTGGAAAATTGCGTACTGATTCCGATAATCGGGAAAAGGATTGCAAGGATAGAAGTAAGCAGGACAAGGTCTGCAATAAAACGGACGAAAGCTGCAGTGAGCAGAGCAGAGACTGCGGCGAACAGGCCAACCAAGAGCGCGGCAGGAGCCTCCACAGGCTCCGCACGCTCTTTTTGGCGACGCTGTATCTGAGCACATTTACTTTCGGCGGCGGCTATGTCATTGTGTCGCTCCTGAAGAATAAATTCGTAGATGAACTTCACTGGATTGACGATGATGAGATGCTCGATCTGGTCGCAATTGCACAGTCCTCGCCGGGCGCCATCGCTGTAAACGGCGCCATTGTTGTCGGCTATAAAATCGCGGGTATGCCGGGTGTTCTGGCAGCTGTTCTGGGGGCGGTCATCCCTCCGTTTGTCATCCTGACGGTGGTGAGCGCCTTTTATAATGCGTTCAAGAGCAACTTCGTCGTGCAGTCACTTCTCACTGGAATGAAATCCGGTGTGAGCGCAGTGATCATTTCCGTTGTCTATGATATGGGCGCCGGAATTGTGAAGGATCGGAACTGGATCCGGATTGCTGTGATGATCATTGCTTTTATCCTGAATTACTATCTGAACGTGAATGTGGTTTATATCATTATTGCCACGGCACTTCTCGGGGCTGCAGTTACAGTCGCGTCAGAAAAGCGTAATAAGGATACCGGTGGGAGCGTCTCTGCCGAAAGAGAACATAACAAAGGCATTTCCGCCGGAAGAGACGTAAAAAAAGACATCTCTGCTGGGAGAAAACAAAACGGAGGTACTCCTGCCGGGAGCGGAGAAACCTCTGATGGGCAAGGGGGCAGGACATGATTTATTGGGAATTGTTCCTCGCCTTCCTTCAGATCGGTGCGTTCAGTTTCGGCGGCGGGTATGCCGCGATGCCGCTCATTCAGGCACAGGTTGTGGACAAGTATCACTGGCTCTCCGCCTCCGACTTTGCGGATCTCGTCACAATTTCGCAGATGACGCCGGGACCCATCGCAGTCAATGCGGCGACGTTCGTTGGCACACAGATCGCGGGGATTATGGGCGCCGTGGTGGCGACACTTGGCGTCGTGCTGCCCTCCTGCATCTTTGTGACGATCCTCGCCTATATCTACACCAGATACAGAAAGATGAAGCTTCTCCAGGGGATTCTTGGCATGCTGCGACCCGCAGTGGTGGCGATGATCCTCTCGGCAGGTCTGCTGATCCTGGTGCCTGCTGTTTTCAAAAGCGGAGCGTTTTCGTTCGCAGGCTTTACCAACGGCGATTTCGAGCTGTGGCCGCTGCTGCTGTTCATCATTGCCCTTTTCCTTCTGAGAAAGTTCAAGATGGATCCGATTCTCGTCATGGTTCTCACCGGGGGGATGGAGCTGGTAGCGCGGGTGCTGGGATTCGTGCGATAACAGAAGTGCCGGACGACAGATTATTTTCAATGAAGATGCAGTCACATAGATATACAAACCGCCACATCTTTTTTTGTTCACCTCGCTGAAAATAAGCAAACTTGACAAAAACAATCATATTTCAGATTGACTCTTTCCCTAAAGGCTCCTAATATAAAATCAAAGTTGATAATAATTATCAACTTTGAAGATTACGAAAAAAGGAAGTCTGAATCAACAATGACATTGATCAACAAAGAAGCAGATTACGCGCTGCGCATTTTCCGGGGACTCTCGGACGGAGAGATGCATTCCATCAAAGAGATCGCGGAGAGCCAGATGATTCCGGGGCAGTTCGCCTACAAGATTCTGCAGAAGCTCAGAGACAGCGGACTCGTCACCGCGACGCGCGGCAACGGGGGAGGGTGCCGGCTGAACGGGGATCTTCGGAAGGTGACGCTGTTCGATCTCATGCAGATGATCGACAAAAAGTCAAATGTGCTGCTGCAGTGCTACGAGCCGGGATACAAGTGCCCATGGCGGGAGCAGCATGGAGGGTGCGCGGTCCATGCAGGACTTTCCGGAGTGGAGAGGGAACTGTCGGCAGTGCTGAAGGCACACACGCTGGCGGAGTTCATTCCGTCCAATCAGACCTGAGATAGATCGCAGCATTGATGGTGTAGAGAAAGCGGACATTTATCCACTATTTTCAGTGATCAAAAGTTCATAGAGTAATCGCAACCTACAGTTATTGGGGATTCATGAGGCACAGGAGGTACAGCAAAATGTTATTCACAACAACACCGGAACATGAAGAACTGCGGGCGAAGATCAGGGCCTTTGCAGAGAAGGAAGTCAAGCCGGTCGCTTTCATGCTCGACCAGAAGAACGAGTTTCCGACCGAGCAGGTGAAGATGATGGGGGAGAACGGCTGGATGGGCATTCCCTACCCGAAGGAGTACGGCGGGGCGGGACTCGATGTCCTCAGCTATGCCATCGCCGTGGAGGAGCTCGCGCGGATCGACGGCGGTACGGGCGTTATCCTGTCGGCACACACTTCCCTTGGCACGTACCCGATTGCGGCGTTCGGCAATGAGGAGCAGAAGAGAAAATACCTCGTTCCGCTCTGCAAGGGAGAGAAGATCGGCGCGTTCGGACTCACGGAGGAGAATGCGGGCTCCGACGCTGGCGGCACAGAGACCACGGCTGTGGACAAGGGGGATTATTATCTGCTCAATGGTGGAAAAATCTTCATCACAAATGCGCCGAAGGCGGATATCTACGTCGTTTTTGCGGTGACGACGCCCGACATCGGCACGAGAGGTATCTCTGCGTTTATCGTGGAGAAGGGCTGGAAGGGGTTCGATTTCGGTGACCACTATGACAAGCTCGGCATCCGCTCGTCCTCGACGGCGGAGCTGATTTTCAATGACGTGAAGGTGCCGAAGGAAAATCTCCTCGGCAAGGAGGGCCAGGGCTTCAAGATCGCCATGTCCACCCTTGACGGCGGCAGAATCGGTATCGCGGCGCAGGCGCTGGGCATCGCGCAGGGCGCCTATGAGCAGGCACTCACCTATGCGAAGGAGCGCATCCAGTTCGGCAGGCCCATCGGCGTCAACCAGGGCGTCTCGTTTAAACTCGCCGACATGGCGACGAAGCTTCGCTGCGCAAGGTTCCTCGTCTACTCCGCCGCCGAGAAGAAAGAGGCGCACGAGTCCTACGGCATGGAAGCTGCGATGGCGAAGATGTATGCGTCTGACATTGCACTTGAAGTGTGCAACGACGCGCTGCAGATCTTCGGCGGCTCCGGCTATCTGAAGGGCATGGAAGTCGAGCGCGCCTACCGCGACGCGAAGATCACCACGATCTACGAGGGCACAAACGAAATTCAGCGCGTTGTCATCGCTTCTTACCTTCTTGGAAAATTAGGCAAAAAGGACAGCGGAAGCTCCCGGAGCACGGCGAAGAAGCCGGCACCTGTGACAGGCATCCGGAAGGGAAAGATTTTCCGCGAGGGCGATGCGGCGCAGAAGGTGAAGGACCTCGTGGCGGCGCTCAAGGCCGACGGGTACGATTTCACGGTCGGAATCGATCCGTACACACCGATTGCAGAGGCACCCCGCGTAGTCTCCGCGGGCAAGGGCATAGGACCTAAGGAAAATATGAAGCTCATCGAGGATCTCGCCCATGCAGCAGGCGCTGCGATCGGCTCCTCGAGGCCTGTCGCCGAGACGCTCCAGTACCTGCCGCTGAACCGGTACGTGGGCATGTCCGGCCAGAAATTCACCGGCAATCTCTACATTGCCTGCGGCATCTCCGGCGCAAAGCAGCACCTGAAAGGCATTAAGGACGCGTCGACGATCGTGGCGATCAATAAGAACGGGAACGCCAATATTTTCAAAAATTGTGACTACGGCATTGTCGGCGATGTGAATGAGATTCTGCCGCTCCTTACGAAGGAGCTCGGCACAGAGGAGAAGAAGCCGGCGCCGAAGATGGTGAAGATGAAGAGGCCGCTTCCGCCGAAGCCCCAACCCATAGGGCCGCGCTATATCTGCTCCGGCTGCGCATACGAGTATGTGCCGGAATTGGGCGATCCGGAAGCGGATATCGCGCCCGGCACGCAGTTTAAGGATCTGCCGGATGACTGGGTCTGCCCGGAGTGCGCGGAGCCGAAGGCACACTTCATTGACGCAGGAATCAGGGCACTTTCATAAAATGTAACTGTTTAGCACCCCTCGAAAAGTCGAAAATTCGGATGGGAAGCTCGCTTACCAGACGGATTTTCTGACTTTTCGAGGGGCGGACAAGGCGCGTAGCGCCTCTGAACGCCCACATCGAAGAATTGCGACGTATTTTGGAGCAATTCGAGATGAGGTGCCAAACAGTTTCCATAAAATATACAGATCAGGAGGCATGCAATGTACAACGTACGCAGAATTACAGACGACATCTGGTGGTGCGGCGCGAACGACCACAGACTCCATCTATTTGAAAATATCCACCCCATTCCCCAGGGTGTTTCCTACAACTGTTACGTCCTTCTGGACGAGCACACCGTCCTCTTCGACACCGTGGACTGGTCCGCGTGTCGGCAGATGATCGAGAACATCCAGCACGTCCTGAACGGGAGACCCCTTGAGTATCTCGTGATCAATCACCTCGAGCCCGACCACGCGGCCTGCATTGAGGAGATTCTCCTCCTTTGGCCGGATGTGAAGCTCATTTCCACTGAGAAGGGCTTTATGCTCGCGCGGCAGTTCGGCTTCACGGTGGACAACCAGGAGTGCATTACGGTGAAGGAGGGCGACACCTATTCCTTTGGAAAACATACCGTGACCTTTATCGAGGCCCCGATGGTGCACTGGCCGGAGCCCATGGTGACGCTGGATTTGAAGGACGGCGTTTTGTTTTCAGCGGACGCGTTTGGTTCCTTCATTGCCAATGACGGCAAGATGTTCGCGGACGAAGTGAACTACGAGCGCGATTATCTGGACGAGGCCCGCCGCTATCTCACCAATATTGTCGGAAAATACGGACCGCACGTGCAGCTTCTTCTGAAGAAGGCAGCCGGCGTCCTGGACAAGATCAAAATCATCGCTCCGCTGCACGGCCTCGTGTGGAGAAAGGACCTCATGTGGTTTATTGATAAGTACGACCACTGGTCAAGATACGTGCCGGAGGAGAAGGGCGTTCTGATCGTCTATGCTTCGATGTACGGCAACACGGAGTCGGCAGCGCAGGCACTGGCGTCCCGCATCTGCGAGAAGGGCATGTCCAACATCAAGGTGTGCGATGTTTCGAATACGCATGTTTCGTACCTCATTGCGGACGCGTTCAAGTACTCGCACATTGTGCTGGCCTCCGTTACCTACAACCTGAACATCTATCCTGTAATGTTCGACTTCCTCGACGAGATGCGGATGCTCAATCTCCAGAACCGCACAATCGCCATTGTGGAGAACGGGTCCTGGGCATGCAAGTCGGGTGATCTCATGCAGAAATACATTGAGGACAACATGAAGGACATGACGATCCTGAATGAGCGTCTCTCCCTCGCCTCATCCCTGAAGCCGGAAAAGGAGGGCGAGCTGGATGCACTCGCACAGTCCATCGTGGATTCCATGAAGGATGTGTCCACGAAGTAAATTTATTATGGCGGCAGCGGACTGGATTGTGGCTGCCGCCGAATGTCAGACAGTATTTTTGTCCGACGCAAAGAGACAGCAGGCGCCGCCTCCCATGGTGCGGACGTCTGCTGTCTTGTGTGCGGGCTGCTTCTCCCCTTTTGTATTTTGAGAAGATATGATATTGTCTTATGGAAGCTGTTGACTGCAAAGTCAGTTCTGCGCAGGAAAGGCGTCGTCAGATGATAGAACGGCAATGGTGCCGGAGAAGCGGGTCCCCTTATATATAGGGGAAGCCGCGCTCTGTCTGCATACATCGCTTTATAGGAAGGCTGTCACAGCCTTTATTTCATCGGGGACTCCCTTTTCCGGGGAGTCCCCGATGTTATATCTTGGAGGATCACATGATCAAAATCGCAATTTACGGCAAGGGCGGCATCGG